>JAHLYW010000044.1 GCA_025128135.1 Synechococcus sp. CS-1325 | reverse complement strand
GTGCCGGGATCCGGCACCGCCCCCTCCACCTCCACGGCAAGGGCGGCGGCATAGCGCGGCCTGGGGGAACCGAGCCCAAGCGGAACATTGAACCGGGAGCGTGCCCCGTCGGCGACCACCACAGCCCTGGCCAGCAGCGCTGGGCCGTTCTCCAGTTCCACCCGCCAGTGATCACCGCAATCGCGCAGGCCGCTCACCGGGCAGCCATCCAGCAGATCGGCTCCGGCCTGCACGGCCTGATCCGCGAGGAACGTGTCGAAGCGGGTGCGCTGCACGATCCAGAAGGGAGCCTCACCGGGAAGATCGGCCAGCACAGGGTCTTCCAGGCACCAGGTGAACCGCACCTGGGTGATCACCTGATCAACGGCGGGGGAGAGGTCGAAGGGAAAGAGGCGCTGCACCGATGCCGCCATGCCACCACCACAGGGCTTGGCGCGGGGCAACCGTCGGGCCTCCACCAGCTTGACCCGGTGCCCCCTGGCGGCCAGGTGGTAGGCCGCTGCCGCACCGGCGACCCCGGCACCGACAACGATCACATCGGCATCGAAGCGACCCGCACCGGCCTCAGCCAGGACCGGGACGCTCAAACCTTGAGGATGTCGACTTCCTTTTCGGCGAGATGCTTCTCCAGTTCAGCGATGAAGCGATCGGTGAGCTTCTGGACAGCCTCCTGGGCATCCCGGCTCTGATCTTCGGAGAGCTCGCCTTCCTTCTCCTGCTTCTTGACCTGGTCGATCGCGTCGCGGCGAATGTTGCGGAGCGACACCTTCCCCTCCTCGGCATAGCGGGAGGCCAGTTTGCAGAACTCCTTGCGCCGGTCTTCGGTGAGCGGTGGGATGTTGATGCGGATCACCTTGCCGTCGTTGTTGGGGGTGAGTCCGAGGTCGCTCATGGCGATGGCCTTTTCGATCAGGGCCATCGAGCCGCGGTCGAACGGCTGGATCTGAATCGTCTGGGAGTCGGGCGTGGAGAGGGTGGCCAGGGAACGGAGCGGGGTTTCCGCTCCGTAGTAATCCACTGAAAGTTTGTCGAGCAGGGATGGATTGGCGCGGCCCGTGCGGATCGTGTTGAAGGTGCGCTGGGTGGATTCCACCGACTTGCGCATGCTGGCTTCGATGTCCATGGCGGGAAGGGGGGTGGTGAGCGCCGGGGTCAGCCGGCGGGAGTGATGCTGGTGCCGATCGCTTCACCGGCCACCGCCTTGCCGATGTTGCCCGGTCCGAACAGGTCGAAGACCAGGATCGGAATGGCGTTGTCCTTGCAGAGAGCGATCGCGGTGCTGTCCATCACGGCCAGCTCGCCGCTGAGCACATCCTGGAAGGTCAGGGTGGAGTAGCGAACGGCATCGGGATAGCGGGCTGGATCCCGGTCGTAGACCCCATCCACCTTGGTGGCCTTGAACACCACATCGGCATTGATTTCCGCAGCACGCAAGGCCGCTGCGGTGTCGGTGGTGAAGAACGGGTTGCCGCAGCCCGCCCCGAACACCACCACCCGGCCTTTCTCGAGGTGGCGGATGGCGCGGCGACGGATGTAGGGCTCGGCGAGCTCCTGCATGTCGATGGCGGTCTGGACGCGGGTCGGCACCCCATAGCGCTCAAGGGCGTCCTGAAGGGTGATGGCATTCATCACCGTCGCCAGCATGCCGACGTAATCGGCCGTGGCGCGTTCCATACCGGCCGCCGAGCCCTTGAGTCCCCTGAAGATGTTGCCTCCGCCCACGACGATGGCCAGCTGGGTGCCGGTGGCCACCACCTCGGCCACGTCGTTGGCGATCGACTTGACGATCGCCGGATCGATGCCGTAGCCCTGCTCACCCATCAGCGCCTCGCCGCTGAGCTTGAGAAGGACACGCCTGTAAGCCATCTGATCGAGCGCTCAGCTCATGCAAACGGGCGAACAGTAGCAACCGCAAGGGCTCAATATTCGATCCCGGCCTGGGCCTTGACCCCCTGCTCGCGGAACGGATGGCGCAGCAGGCGCATCTCGGTGACCAGGTCGGCCCGCTCGACCAGCGCGCCGGGCGCACCCCGTCCGGTCAGGGCCACATGGGTGAGGGGTGGACGACGGTCCAGCCCCTCCAGAAGTTGGTCAAGCTCCAGGTAGCCCAGCTTGATGGCCACGTTCACCTCATCGAGAACCACCAGCTTGAAGCTGGCATCGGCCAGGTAGAGCAGAGACTGCAACCAGGCCTGCTGGACCAGCTGGCGGTCCCGCTCCCGGTCCTGGGTCTCCCAGGTGAAACCCTCACCGAGGGCATGCCATTGCAGGGCTTCGCCGAACACCTGGAGCGCCCTGGCCTCGCCGGGTTGCCAGCCCCCCTTGATGAACTGCACCACCGCCACGCGCTCGTCGTGGCCGAGCGTGCGCAGCACCAGGCCCAGGGCCGCTGTCGTCTTGCCCTTGCCCTCGCCGGTGAACACCAGCACCAGGCCCTTTTCGAGATTGCGCTCGCCGACCCGTTGTTGCTGCACCTCCCGGCGGCGCTCCATGCGGCGCCGATAGCCCGCCGCATCTGGCTCCGGCGCAAGCACGCCGCCCGGACCCAGCTCGGCGGCACGCTGGTCGAGCGACGCCGACTGGTCGGCGGCCGGGGCAATGGGATCAGGTTCAACCATGCGGACTTCGGACCCGACTGCTGATGCACTTTGACCGACCCTCCGCACGAACCGGTGGAGCGGCCCCCAGGGCGGCCCGTGCCTATCGCCGCCGGGCCAGGGCCGCATCCACCGCCTGCTGCTGGTCGCGGCGGGTGATCCAGTGGTGGTAGGTGCGGGTGTGGATCGTGACGGAGTGGCCCATCATCCGGGCTGCCACCGTGTCCGGCAGACCGATGTGGATGGTCCGCACCGCCCAGGCGTGGCGCAGGTCGTAGGGGGTGATCGGCAGGTCGTAGCGCCGGAACTGCTCCGCCACCCGGCGACCCACCTGCTGGAGGGTGGTACGGCGCAGGTCGGTGCAGACCGATGGCAGAGCCGCACTGGATTCGGCCAGCTTCGGCAGCTCGAAATGCTCCACCCACTCCGGCTGAAACGGCCAGACCTGATGCTCGCCCGTCTTGCTGGTGGGAAGCACCCGCAGGACCCGATCACCGCCGGGAGCAAGGCTGGAAAGATCCGTGAAGAACACTTCGTGGTTCCGCAGTCCGTAGGTGGCCATCAGCCCGTAGGCCAACCGCCAGCGGGGGTTGGGAATGCGCTCCACCAGATCCTGCACCGCGGCGTCGCTCGGCAGCTGGCGGAACTGGGCCTGGTGCAGCCCATAGCCACCGGCCCGCTCCGCCCAGTCCGGAGCCAGGCTGAGGCCCAGCTGCCGGGCCAGGGCGGCCAGGGCGGTGCCGCACTGCTGACGGCTGCGGCTGGCGGCCGGGTAACCCTCGAGCACCTCGAGAAACAGCTCCGCATCGAGGTTCCGCTGGCGGCTTGCCGCCAGCGCCAGCAGCCGTCTGAGGTAGGGGAGGTAGGCACCCAGCCAGGTGGATCGACAGCCGGCCGGGTTGCGCCGCCGGCGCGGGTCGGCGAAGAAGCCGGCCTTGAACTGCTCCAGCACACCCTCAGCGACGCGGCTGGGATCAGCGGCCGCTGCCGGGGAGCGCTCCTGCCCGACAGCCCAGTCCCGCCAGTCAAAGCGTTGGTGCTGAAGCTGCTGCTGGAGTCGGCGCAGAGCCCGCTGCGCCTCGCGCAGGCCACCCTCACTGGCACACAGTCCAAGGCTGATCCGCTGCACCGGGAAGCCACCACCACCGCGCCGGCAGGGCAGCGGCCCCCGCAGGCCGAGCCGCTGACCGCGGCGCTCAAGTCGCAGCGACACCCCGCTGGCGCCCAGTAGGCCATTCTGCCGCTGCAACTCCGCATCGATGGCCGCCGCCGGGTCCAACCCCTTTGCTCCCCAGCCCTCCACCACCAACCGATCGTCCGGGTTGGGCCGACCTTATCGATCGAAGCCTCGAGCGGCCAGGGGGTCTGGTGACAGCGTTACGCTCGGCCTTAACAACGGAAAGATCGGGCATGGCCAGGGTCGGCGTGGTGCTGATGAACCTCGGCGGACCCGAGCGGATCGAGGATGTCGGTCCATTTCTGTTCAATCTGTTCTCGGACCCCGAGATCATCCGGCTGCCGATTCCGCTTCTCCAGAAACCGTTGGCCTGGCTGATCAGCACCCTGCGGAGCAGCAAGTCGCAGGAGGCCTACCGCTCCATCGGCGGCGGTTCACCATTGCGGCGCATCACCGAGCAGCAGGCCCGCGAGCTGCAGAGCGAGCTCCGTCTGCGCCAGGTGAATGCCACCACCTATGTGGCGATGCGCTACTGGCATCCATTCACGGAATCCGCCGTCGCCGCGATCAAGGCCGATGCCGTCGATGAGGTGGTGGTGCTGCCTCTCTATCCCCATTTCTCGATCAGCACAAGCGGCTCGAGTTTTCGTGAACTGCAGCGGCTGCGCCAGGCCGATCCGGCCTTCAGCCGCCTGCCGATCCGCTGCATCCGCAGCTGGTACGACCATCCCGGCTATGTCAAGGCGATGGCCGAGCTGGCCGCCACCGAGATCCGCGCCTGCGGGGATCCTGCCAGCGCCCACGTCTTCTTCAGTGCCCACGGTGTGCCCAAGAGCTACGTGGAGGAAGCCGGCGATCCCTATCAGCAGCACATCGAGGCTTCGGCCGCGCTGGTGATGGCCGAACTGGAGCAGGAGCTCGGCCATCCCAACCCCCACACCCTCGCTTACCAGAGCCGGGTCGGACCGGTGGAATGGCTCAAGCCCTACACCGATGAGGCCCTGGTGCGCCTCGGTGCGGAGGGGGTGAAGCAGCTGGTGGTGATCCCGATCAGCTTCGTGAGCGAGCACATCGAAACCCTCGAGGAAATCGACATCGAATACCGGGAAATCGCCACCGAAGCCGGTATCACCACCTTCCGCCGGGTGCCCGCCCTCGACACCTATCCCACCTTCATCCGCGGCCTCGCCGACCTCGTTGAGATCGCTCTGGCCGGTCCGGAGGTCAACCTCGACCAGGCCGCCACCCTGCCCACCAAGGTCAAGCTCTATCCCCAGGAGAAATGGGTCTGGGGCTGGAACAACAGCTCCGAGGTCTGGAATGGCCGGCTGGCAATGCTGGGATTTTCTGCTTTCCTGCTGGAGTTGATCAGTGGCAAAGGTCCCCTGCATGCCCTGGGCCTGCTCTAAAGCGAGCCGCCTTGGCCTGACTGGCCTGGCTCTGCTGGCCTTGGTGGCCTCCACTCCGGTAGCCCTGGCTGACCAGCGCTGGCGCCAGGGTGTGTTCCCTGTGGCCCGCTTTCTGGCCTACACCAGCCCCTTCGGTGGCCGCATCGGACCTGACGGAATCCAGGAGCACCATGGCGGTCTCGACATCGCAGCCCCGCTGGGATCGCCGATCCTGAGCTGGTGGGGTGGGGTGGTGGAGTCGGTGTTCAGCGATGGGCGTTGTGGCCTTGGCGTGCTGATCCGCTCGGGCGATTACCGCCACCTTTACTGCCACCTGGCCGGCCAGGTCAGCGGTCGCACCTACACGAGTGGCCGGCTGCGCCTGGTGGTGGGCCAACAGGTGCGCGGCGGCCAGCTGATCGGCCATGTGGGAATGAGCGGACGCAGCACCGGACCGCACCTGCACTGGGCGATCAGCCACCGCGGCCGCTGGCTCGATCCGGCAGCGATCTTGCGCGCCATGGCAAGAAGTCGCCCACCGCGCCAGGTCAGACCTTAATGTTGTGACTCTGGTTGAGTGCGTCCCAGCTGCCGTGACCCTCACATCCCTCTCTCCAGCGGCCACCACCGCCGAATCGTCCTATCCGGCTCCCATCCGGGGTGCGGAGGCCCTGATGGATGCGCTGCACCGGCATGGCGTCCGCCACATCTTCGGCTATCCGGGTGGCGCGATCCTGCCGATCTACGACGCCCTGCATCAGGCGGAAAGCCGCGGCTGGCTGAAGCACATTCTGGTGCGCCACGAGCAGGGCGGCGCCCACGCGGCCGATGCCTATGCCCGCTCCACCGGTCGGGTGGGTGTCTGTTTCGGCACCTCCGGGCCTGGAGCCACCAATCTGGTCACCGGCATCGCCACCGCCCAGATGGATTCGGTGCCGATGGTGGTGATCACCGGCCAGGTGAGCCGGGCCTCGATCGGCACCGATGCCTTCCAGGAAACCGACATCTTCGGCATCACCCTGCCGATCGTGAAGCACTCCTGGGTCGTGCGGGATCCGGCGGACATCGGCAGGATCGTGGCCGAGGCCTTTCTGATCGCCTCCAGCGGCCGGCCCGGGCCTGTGCTGATCGATGTCCCCAAGGATGTGGGCCTTGAGGAGTTTCTCTACGAGCCGGTCGAGCCCGGCAGCGTTGTTCCCGCCGGGTATCGCCTGCCCGCTCCGCCAGCCTCCCAGCAGATCCAGCGGGCCCTCGAGCTGATCAGGCAGTCGCGGCGTCCCCTCCTCTATGTGGGCGGCGGAGCCGTCAGCTCCGGAGCCCACGAGGCGGTCCGTCAGCTCGCCGAGCGTTTTGCCCTGCCGGTCACCACCACCTTGATGGGAAAGGGCTGTTTCGATGAGCGGCATCGGCTGGCGGTCGGCATGCTCGGCATGCACGGCACGGCCTATGCCAATTTTGCCGTCACCGAATGCGATCTGCTGATTGCCGTCGGTGCCCGTTTCGACGACCGCGTCACCGGCCGGATCGACAGCTTTGCGCCAAGGGCCCAGGTCATCCACATCGACATCGACGCGGCGGAAGTGGGCAAGGTCCGGGTGCCGGAGGTGCCGATCGTGGCGGATGTGCGCGAAGCCCTCAACGCCCTGCTGCTCTGCTCCGCCGAAGAGCCGGCCACCCATCGCACCAGAGCCTGGCTTGATCGGATCGACAGCTGGAAGGCCCACTATCCCCTGGTGATTCCAGAACCGCAGGGGGCTATCGCCCCCCAGGAAGTGCTGATCGCCCTGCGGCAGCTTGCCCCGGATGCCTACATCACCACCGACGTCGGCCAGCACCAGATGTGGGCGGCCCAGTTTCTCAACAATCCTCCCCGGCACTGGATCAGCAGCGCCGGCCTCGGCACGATGGGCTTCGGTCTGCCGGCAGCCCTCGGGGTCCAGGTGGCCCACCCCACTGATGCGGTCGTCTGCGTGGCCGGCGACGCCAGCATCCTGATGAACATCCAGGAGCTGGGCACCCTGTCGCAGTACCAGCTGCCGGTGAAGGTGGTGATCATCAACAACGGCTGGCAGGGCATGGTGCGCCAGTGGCAGGAAAGCTTCTACGGAGAGCGTTACTCCGCTTCTGAGATGGAGGCCGGCATGCCCGACTTCCCTGCCCTTGCCGAAGCTTTCGGGGTCAGGGGGGTGCTGATTTCCGATCGCGACCGATTGCTGGAGGATCTGGCCACCGCCCTGGCCCACCCAGGTCCAGCCCTGATTGATGTGCGGGTGCGCCGCAACGAAAACTGCTACCCGATGGTGCCGCCGGGAGCCAGCAATGCCCAGATGGTCGGCCTGCCCAGCCATCCGGAGCTGGCAATCGACACCACCCGCCAATGCGGCTCCTGTGGGTCCACCACAATCAGCGCCCACCTGTTCTGTCCCACCTGCGGCGCCAAGCTCTGACTTCCCCGAGCCGATCCCTGCGATGGTTCAGCCAGTGGAGCCGGTCGATGGCACTGGCGATCTGCCTGATCACGATGCTCTCGGCTGCGCCGATGGCCCTGGCCGCTGAAGTGCTGCAGGTGCGCAGCGCAGATCTGCTCCAGGTGGGCGATCAGAATCGCAGCTATCCCGTTCGGCTCGGTTGCGTGGAAGTGGATGCTTCCCACACCGTGGCTGCCACCGAATGGCTGCGCAGGGCGCTACCGCGCCGCACAAAGGTGAATCTCAGGCCGCTCGGCAGCGTCGATGGTGTGTTGCTGGCCCAGGTGAAGCTTCTCCCCGGGGGCGCCGACCTCGGAACAGGCCTGGTCAGGGAAGGTCTGGCCACCCGCCTGACCCCGCCCGGCGCTCCCCTGGGTTGCCCGGCATCTGAGCCGCCGCCAACGCCATGAGCCTGAATCGCACCGCCAAGGGCATCGTGCTTGTCCCGAGCCTCCTGCTCGGTGGCGCTTTTCTGGCGGCGAGCCTCTGGAACCAGGGAGAGGCGGCGGCGAACCGGACCCTGGCGGCGACCCTGGGGGGGATCCTGATGGCAACCGGTTTGCTCAGCCAGCTGCTGCCGGAGCCGACCAAGCAGGATCCTGGCGAAGCTCAGCAGCCAGATGCTGATGGGCCTTGAAAGGAAAAGCCTGCAGGCTCACCACTAACCTGCCTCGGCGGGACGCAATCGATGATGGGCACGGGAAAGGTTGATCCCAGCACACCCTCAGAGGTGGGCTGTCCCGGGAAGCTTCGCTGGGGTGCGCTCGGTCTGGCCGCCAGCCTGCTCGGCGTTCAGAGCCTCGCTGCCAGCGGTGCCATCGGTGCCCAGGTGCTGATGATGCTGCCCGCCGATGGCCAGGTGGCTGGCATCGGCGATGGCTTGCGGCGGGGCTACGGCCTGGCGATGGACGAAGCCAGAGCTTGCGGCATCAACCCACCATCGCTGGAACTGGGCTGGTTGCCGACAGGGGAGGATCCCAGGCCGTTCCTGCAGGGCCGAACCTTGCCGAAACTGCTGATCGCACCTCCGGCCGTGTCGCTGTTGCCCTACGGCCTGCTGGCGCAACAGCTCCAGATCAGTGTGTTGCTTCCTCTGCAACGGGGCATCTCCCTGCAAGGACTGCCCAGCCAGCCGGGCTCCGATCGACTCTGGCCAGTGCTGCCCGCCCGCAGCCTGGAGGCGGATCGTCTGGCCCGGGCACTGATCGAACAGGACAAGGGAAAAGCGATGGTGATCCATGACGGCTCCATCGAGCTGGTCGTCCTGGCCGACCGCTTGGCCGAGACCCTCAGCGGTGGCGGTGGCTGGGTGGTGGGACCGGCCAACGAGCCGACAGGGATGGAAAAGCCCGACCAGGAGAGCCTCGACCGGTTACGCGACGACATCGGCTGGTATCAACCTGAAGCGCTGATCGTGATGACCTCCCCCGGATCGCCCCTGGCCAAAGCGGTGGCCCGTGCATCCCTGCCGGAGACTCTGACCCTCGTCTGGCCGTTTCCAGTGGTGACCCCAGGCCCCAATCCCCAGCTGGGCATTGAGCCGCTCAGCCGTGGACCTGGCTGGAACCGCTTCGAGCAGGCGTTCAGATCGGCCCATGGATTTGATCCAGGCCTGGTAGAAGCGGCCGGCTATGATACCGGCCAGCTGACCGCCCTCGCCGCCCACGGCTCCGCCAAGCGGAAGGCCTGGGCCCTGGACGGGCTCGATGCCAAAACCCCGGCGCTTGGGCTGTGTGCGGCTCTGGAGGCCCGCGCCAAAGGATCCAGCCTTGCCCTCAAGGGAGCCGCCAGTCGGCTTGAACTCTCGGCTGCCAATCCTCCCACCGGTGAGTGGAAACTCACGGCCCTGAAGCCACTGAAGCGTCCCTGAGCAGATCCTCCAGGCTGATCCCTCAGGCTGATCCGTCAGGCTGATCCGTGGGGGGTCTGTGGCAGGACAAACTCCGGAGGTACAGGGAGAGACAGAGCACAGCATGGTGGCCAGCCAGCGCGGGATGGCTGAGGCAAGGCCGGCATGTTCAGGGGCGCCTGGCAGCCTCGAGCGCCGTTGTCGCCAGGGCATAGCGCCTGCCGGGCACAGGATCAATCAACAGACAGCCATGACCCGACTCAGCCGGGCGGAGCGAACCGGCGGGTTGGTGGGCGTTGACCACGGCTTCCGCCGCCTGCACCGAACCCTTCTGCCAGAGGAGACGGGTGAGCAGCCCGGAGAACTCGGCCGTGCCGCCGGCCGTGCTGGCCAGAACGGTGCGTGGCTGAAACCGCTCCAGCAGGGCAGGCAAAACCTGACGACCCTTCACAAAGGCCCCCGCCACGGGCAAACCAAGATCGACAACAGGGGTGATCACCGCGTCGAGGGGTTGGGCCGGCAGCTCAGCTGCCAGGAATCCATGCGGTTCAAGGTAGAGCCGACCCTCTGCATGCTCGAGCAGGTAGCCGTTCTCCAGCTGCGGCACCGGGGCTCCTGCAGTGGCAGTGATCCGCAGCTCTCGCCAGTCCAGACAGTCGCCAGGCGCCAGGGCTGTCACCGCTGTGAAACCCAGTTGACGCGCCCGGACGGCGGCGGTGGTGGAGCCAACCACCGGCAACTGCTTATCGAGCAGCGCAAGGCTGGCGGGATGACAATGGTCGGGAAGACCCTGGCTGAGCAGCAGAAGATCCAGCCGCTCGGGCGCCGGCCACGGATCCGCCAGGGTGGCCTGGAAAAACCAGGGACCCGGCGGAAACTCCAGGCTGCCAGTCAGCCACGGGTCAAGCAACACCCGCAACGAACCGAATTCAAGCAACCAGCCATTGGCGCCGTAATAGGTGGCATGCAAGGCCATTGGCCGATCCTGGACTGAGCCGAGACCCTAGATCGCCTGTGGACAGGGACGTGGCAGCACCTCCAGCGGATCCTCAGAGCCCGGCCGTCGCCATTGCCAGACAAGGAGTGCATGGGAACTGAAGCGCACGGCACACAGAACTGCCAGACCGATGCAAAGGGGGCAGTGGGTCAGTCCCATGGGCTGGCTGCGCAGGGCTGCAAAGGATTCAGTGACTCCAAGCTTGGCAGCGACCGGCAGCAACCTGGGCCCTGGCTGCTGGAATGGTGGGGAAGTGACATTTCCACCGGCGAGCAGGCAGCGTGTTCCGGCTGAGCGAACTCAAGGTCCCCCTGGATCACTCCGACGCGGAGCTGCGTCAGGCGGTACTCGATCGCCTGGGCATTTCAGCCGAGGCCCTGCTGGCTCTCCGGGTGGTGAAGAGGAGCGTGGATGCCCGTCGCCGCTCCGCCGTGCAGTTCAGCTACAGCCTCGATCTCGACCTCGCCCTATCGCCAGGGACCCGGCGACGCCTCGGCCGTGATCCCCAGTTCCGGCCCAGCCCCGACGCCACCTATCGGTTTGTGGGTCGCGCCGCAGAATGCCCGGATGGCCGCCCGCGTCCGATCGTGATCGGGGCCGGTCCATGCGGTTACTTCGCCGCCCTACTGCTGGCTCAGATGGGCTTCAAACCGCTGCTGCTGGAGCGGGGCAAGGCGGTGAAGGAACGCAGCGCCGACACCTTCGGCTTCTGGAGAGACCAGCGACCCTTCGATCCGGAATCGAACGTGCAGTTCGGCGAAGGGGGGGCGGGCACCTTTTCCGACGGCAAGCTCTACAGCCAGATCCGAGATCCCCAGCACCATGGGCGCAAGGTGCTGGAGGAACTGGTGGCCTGCGGGGCCAATCCCGACATCCTCCATCTGCATCGCCCCCACATCGGCACCTTCAAACTGGCCACCGTGGTGCGGGGCCTGCGCGCCAGGATCGAGGCTCTCGGTGGCGAAATCCGCTTCCAGAGCCGGGTGGTGCGACTGGAAACAATCCCAGCCAAAGCAGGTCCACTCACAACACTGCCGCCCGCCGGCCGGTCTGGCGCAGTCAGCGCCGGCATCGGTGACGATCGCTTCCCGGCCCAGCAGATGGCTGCGGTCTGGCTGGCTGATGGCAGCCGTTTAGCCGCCGATCAGGTGGTGCTGGCTGTGGGTCACAGCGCCCGGGACACCTTCGCCATGCTGCTGGAGCAGGGTGTGGCGATCGAAGCCAAACCCTTTTCGATCGGGCTGCGCATCGAGCACCCACAGTCGCTGATCGACCAAGCCCGGTGGGGCGCCTTCGCCGGCCATCCGCGCCTCGGCGCGGCGGAATACAAGCTTGTGCACCACTGCGCCAATGGCCGCAGTGTCTACAGCTTCTGCATGTGCCCCGGTGGACTGGTGGTGGCTGCCGCCTCGGAGCCGGGCCATCTGGTGACCAATGGCATGAGCCAGCATTCCCGCAATGAACGCAATGCCAACAGCGGCATCGTGGTGGGTCTGCAGCTCGCTGACCTGGAACCCTTCGGCCAGGGAGCCAACGACCCCCTCGCCGGCATCGCCTTCCAGCGCCACTGGGAGGCGAAGGCCTTCGCACTCGGAGGCAGGAGCTACCGCGCCCCCTGCCAGCGGGTGGGGGATTTCCTGCAAGGGTCCCAGACCAGCACCAGCACCAGCACCACAATCGGCACCGGCAGCACGGGTTTGGCAGAAATGGGGGAAGCTGCGGATCTGATTCAGCCCTCCTACGGGCCTGGAGTGAACCAGGCCGACCTCGGAGCCTGCCTGCCGGCCTTCGCGGCGGCGGCGATCCGGGAGGCGTTGCCTGCCTTCGATCGCACGATTCCCGGTTTCAGCATGGCCACTGCCCTTTTGACCGGAGTGGAAACGCGCACCTCTTCACCGGTTCGCATCCCAAGGGGGGAAAACCTGCAAAGCATCAATGTCCGGGGGCTCTATCCAGCTGGGGAGGGAGCCGGCTATGCCGGCGGCATTCTGTCCGCAGCCATCGATGGCATCAAGGTGGCGGAGGCGCTGGCCCTCACTCGTCTTCGTCGTCAGCGCCGAGAGGAATCAGGCGAATCTGCTTGCGTCCCAACTTGATCTGGAACTCATCACCCGGCTTGAGATCAAGCAGGCTGGTATAAGCCTTACCCACCATCAGATTACCGTTGAACTGAATCTTGGTGGAGAAGCTGAGCTTGCGACCACCCTTGCCGATTTTGCTCCATGAACTGAAATCCACGCCCTTGGCATTGAGCAGGGCTTCGTAGAAGGCTGTGAAGTTCAATCGTTCACTGCCATTCTTCTTGGCCGAGACGTAGCCACAAGCCCGTACAATCTCGGATTTGCTGACGTCTCCCATCTCCTTTACTTTGGCAAGAAGATCGGCGCCGGTAAGCATGTTGAACGGTTCAGATATCTTCAGGATTCTATAAGATCATCCGCCATCCGGCAAGCCAGCGGCGACAGGAATCCACACACAACTCTCTATCCAGAAAGGATGACCAGAGGAGGCTCAGGCCTGGGCCACGATTCCGCTCCATTGCACGGCCTTGACCTGATCTCGGCGCCAGGAATGAAACAGCAATGGCTCAGCAGCCGTGCAGAGCGGACACACACTGATCTGATCGGCGGACAAGCCTTCAAGCCGCAACTGTTGGGCGGCGGCCGCACGGATGTCAAGCCTGAATCGATCGGGCTGGGGATCGTCGGACAGAGCACCGCAGCGTTGCAACGGCTCCAGCCTCGCCAGCCGATCGCTTGAGGCATCGAGCAGATCCGGTAGGCCTGCCGAAACCAGGCTGGCCGCCACCTCCAGGGCCACATCGGCGTGCACCTGATAGGCCGCGCCACGGATGGCTGGGCCAAGGGCAACCTGCAGGTCCTCGCGCCGGCTGCCGAGTCGCTCCATCTGCTCAATCGCTTCCGGCAGGATGCGACCCGCCACACCTCGCCAGCCGGCGTGGCAGGCCGACACCTGGCCGGTGGCGCCATCGGCGAACAGCACCGGGGTGCAATCAGCCCCGCAGACCCAGAGGCTCTGACCACCTTCCCGGCTGAACAGGCCATCGGCGGCGGGCCAGGGCTCCCCTGTCGCAAGATCGGCCCCGAGCACCTTCGCGCCATGCACCTGTCGGGTGCGGTGCACACTCACACCGGCGCTGATCGCTCCAGCCAGTTCCTCCGGGCCCCGTCCGCCCCACTGACGGGTGAAGAAGCCATGTTCGAAATCGGCCAGCCGATCAGCCTGGAGGAAATAGCCGCCATAGGTCCCCACCCAGGTCCAGCCGGGCAGGCTGTTGAAGGTCCGATCCGGCCGATCGAACGGCGCTTCGACGGCTTCAGCCATGGAGGTGGGGTTGCTGGGGAGAGGTCATGGATCGGGAAGATCGCGGAGCAACCAGAAACCATCGAACCTCTCCGACTGGGGAGTGCTCTGGACGGCGATGAACTGCAGGCCAGCCACCTCCTGGCGGGCGAGGGCAAAGACGGCCCTGGCCGCTTCAGCCTCCGCTTCTTCCACCTTGCCCAGCAGCCAGCGGTTCTCAAGGGCAGCCTCAAGCAGCAAAGAATCGTCGTTGATCTCCAGGCGGACTGGCTCCAGCCCCGCCATCCAGCCGGCGATCGCCAGGGACCGATTGGCGCTGAACAGGCGGATGCCGGGAACAACAAGCTGACCTGCCAAACCGGCCGGCAAAGCTCCCAGTCCGCTGAAGCCGATCTCCCAGGCGGAGGCTTCCTGGAGAGCGGCCACCGTGAGGGTGGCCCAGCTCCAACGGTCACCGCGAACAGCTTCAGGCAGGATCACAGCCGGTGCGGCAACCGGAATCGGTGGCGGCGCCAGCGGGCCCGCCAGATAGCCCGCCTCCTCGGGATAGACCCGCTGCTCCCGTTCTGCCAGCCAGTCGAGCAGGGCATAGCAGCGGCGGCTGGGCACCACTTCGAGCCCGATCGCTTCGGCAGCACGCTGCACCATCGTGCGCATCGAGGCCCGCCAGCAGCGCAGGCGCCGGGGGGGGCGGTAGCCATCCCGCTCTGCAGCGGCGAGGGCCTCAGTGAGGGCCCCCTGCAGCCAGATCGAGTTGACGCTGGTGGCCGGACAGACGCTGACCCAGCGAAACCCCGCTTCGGTGGCGTCAAAGGCGGGAGTGGAGCAGATCAGCAGTTCCCAGCGCTTCTTGCCATCGGCCTCCAGCACCGGTCGGGAAAAGTAGTCCAGCTCCCAGTCGGCGGAGACGGAGCTGGCTGCAGCCTTGCTCATCCGGCGGTCTGCTCCTGCTGACGCAGGCCGTTGCGGGCCCGGTTGGCCCGGTCTTCCGCCTCGGCCATCACCTTCTCCTTGTCGACCAGCCATTCGCCGGGCTGGCCCTCCAGCAGGGCCGTGTTCAGTCCGATGCGGCCGCGGGACGGGTCGAGCTGGGTGATCAGGGCCTTGAGACGGTCGCCCTGGTCGAAGACCTCGCGCAGATCGCGCAGGGTGCCGCCGGTGATGCACGACTGATGCAACAGGCCACTGACGCCGCCGAGATCGACGAACAACCCGTAGGGCTTGACGGCCACCACCTGGCCCTCGACCAGCTGACCCACCTCCAGCTCCTGGAAGCGGGCCGCCGTGCTGGCCCGCTTTTCAGAGAGCACCAGCTTGTGGGTTTCGATGTTCACCTCAAGGAAGGCGGCGCCCAGGGTCTTGCCCACCAGCTCCTCGTGGTTCTCCCCGTTGATCAGCTGGGAACGGGGAATGAAAGCCCGCAGGCCTTCCAGGTCACAGGTGACGCCGCCGCGGTTGAAGCCACTCACCTTGACCTGCACGACCTTGCCATCCTTCTCCAGTTGCTTCACCTTGTCCCAGCTGTGGCGCAGGGCCAGGGCGCGGGCACTGACGGTGACCATGCCGTCGGCATTCTGCTCGCGCGTCACGAGCACTTCCACCGGCTGTCCCCTGGGAAAGCGTTCCTTGAGGTTGATGATGACGCCGAGGCCACATTCGGCCTTCGGCATGAAGCCGGGTGCCTTGCCGCCGATGTCGACGTAGACGCCATCACTCTCCACCGTGAGCACGACGCCCTTGACCACCTCGCCGGTGGCCCCAACCGGCTCGTTTTCGTCCAGGGCCGCCAGAAAGGCGTCCTCGTCGAAATCAAACTCATCGACCGTGCGTGCCGGCGTGCTGGCAGGCTTCGGCCCAGGGCTGGCGCCTCTGGAGCTGGGCTTCTCGCCGCCCAGCAGATCAGCCATCGTCAAGCCTTCCAGGCTGGCCGTTTCAAACCGATCGCCATCCCGATCCTCGGGATCGATGCGATCTGGAGCAGGGTGGGCTTGATCGGAGTGGCCCTGGCCCGGTCGGAACGGGGCAGAGCGGGCTGGTGCAGAGGGCTGGAGGGGATTGGTGGCGCGCACCGGCGACTCCGCCTGACTGGGTTGGACATTGGGCTCATCCAGCACAGGGGCCGGTTGCTGCTCCTTGCGGCTGAGGTGCAGCACCTGAAGCGGCTTGCGCAGGGGGGTGGGGGGTTGCAGGCGAGAGCCGGAAGCTGGAAGCGGCCGTTGTGATCCGGCCTGGGGATCGCGCGCTGGCTGCTGATCGGATCCGGCCATGGTTCCAACGGAACTCGGGTAGGACCACACTGTAAGGATCACGGGCTGAGGGTTTCCAGGATGGATGCGGCCGGCCAGACCGACGCCCCACCAACTGGCGGAGCGCAGCGATCACTGGAAAGACTTCCCTGGCCGGCGATCGAGAGGGCTGCCGCTCGGCCCGGCAGCACGGTGATCTGGCCGTTCGGGGCGGTGGAGCAGCACGGCCCCCACCTGCCGATCGGCACCGATGGCCTGTTCTCCGAACGGGTGCTGGACGGCGTGCTGGAGCGGCTGCCGGAGGCGCTGCCGATCTGGCGGCTGCCTCTCTCCAGCTATGGATTCTCCCCTGAGCATCGAGGATTTCCTGGAACCCTGAGTCTCTCGGCAGAAGCGCTGATCGCTCTGGTGATGGCCGTGGGCCGTGATCTGGCGGGAGCGGGGTTCGACCGGTTGGTGCTGTTCAACGGCCATGGGGGGCAGATCGCCTTGCTGCAGGTCGCTGCCAGGCAACTCAGGGCCGCACAGCCAGCCATGGCGGTGCTGCCCTGCTTCCTCTGGAGTGGGCCGCAGGGTGTGGCCTCCCTGCTGCCGGAACCGGAACGCCACGAAGGTCTCCATGCCGGCCTGGCCGAAACAAGCCTGATGCTTCACCTCGCGCCGGAGCTGGTCGGTCCGCAGCGGCCCCATGACGGGCGCCTGGGCCGGGAAGTCGCGGCAGTAGCCCCGGCCGGCTGGAGCCTGGAGGGTTCCGTGCCGAACGCCTGGCTCACGGCAGATCTCTCCAGCTCGGGGGTGATCGGGGATGCCCGGAGTGCCAGCGCCGCCTTGGGGGAGGCTCTGTATGAAGCGTTGGTGATCGGCTGGAGTCAGCTGCTCGGAGGGCTCCTCAGCAGCGAGTGGCCGCCGAAGGGGTGATCAGATTCGTCGGGCGGTGGTTACAGTTGAATCAATCTCTGAGTAACCGCGGTCATGACCGTTGCGGAAACCACGTCGGCCCTTCTGGACGCTCTGCCGGATTTCACCACCAATGAATACAAAGATGCCTACAGCCGCATCAACGCCATTGTGATCGAAGGTGAACAGGAGGCCCACGACAACTACATGTCGCTGGGGTCGCTCATTCCCGATCAGGCCGACGAGCTTGCTCGCCTTGCCCGGATGGAGCTCAAGCACATGAAAGGGTTTCAGGCCTGTGCCAGGAATCTGGATGTGGTTGCTGACATGCCATTCGCCAAACAGTTCTTCTCCCCGCTCCACGGCAATTTCCAGTCCGCACTGGCCGAGGGCAAGGTGGTGACCTGCCTCCTGATTCAAGCCCTGCTGATTGAAGCCTTCGCCATCGCCGCTTATCACATCTACATCCCTGTAGCCGACCCATTTGCCCGCAAGATCACCGAAGGTGTGGTCAAAGATGAATACACCCACCTGAACTACGGGCAGGAATGGCTCAAGGCCAACCTGGAGGCAAGCCGCACCGAACTGGAACAGGCCAATCGCCAGAATCTGCCTCTGGTCCGCCAGATGCTCGATCAGGTCGCTGGCGATGCGGCCGTGCTCCAGATGGAAAAGGAAGGTCTGATCGAGGACTTCCTGATCGCCTATCAGGAGGCGCTTGCCGAGATCGGCTTCACCGGCCGGGAGATTGCCCGCATGGCGGCCGCAGCCCTGGTCGGCTGAACCCCGGGGGGCCACGCTGCTGAAGCGATCACACCGAGCGGTAGCCTGCACTACAAGGTGGTCCGCGAACGTTGGTTCGCTTCGAGAGGTACAGATTCCATGTTTGGTCTGATCGGACATTCCAGCAACTTCGAGGAGGCTCGGCAAAAGGCAAGGAACCTTGGCTACGAGGACTACGCGGAGGGTGACCTGGACATGTGGTGCAGCGCACCGCCCCAACTGGTCGAAAAACTGACGATCACTGACCCTGCCGGCCAGACCATCGAGGGCGCCTACATCGACTCCTGCTTCGTGCCGGAGATGCTGTCCCGCTTCAAGACAGCAACCCGCAAGGTCCAGAACGCCATGGAGCTGGCCCAGAAGCAGGGAATCGCGATCACGGCCCTGGGTGGATTCACCTCGATCATTTTCGAGAATTTCGATCTGGCCAAGTTTCAGCAGATTCGCTCCACAACCCTGGAATGGGAGCGCTTCACCACCGGCAACACCCACACCGCCTGGGTGATCTGCCGCCAGGTCGAGATCAACGCCCCGCTGCTGGGCATCGATCTCAGCAAAGCCAAGGTGGCGGTGGTCGGAGCCAGCGGCGATATCGGCAGCGCCGTCTGCCGCTGGTTGCAGGACAAAACCGACGTCGGTGAACTGCTGCTTGTGGCCAGGCATCAGCAGCGCCTGCTTGATCTGCAGGCGTCTTTGGCAGGGGGCAGGATTCTTCCCCTGGAAGAGGCCCTGCCCGAAGCCGATGTGGTCGTCTGGGTGGCCAGCTTGCCCCAGTCGCTCTCGATCGACTGGCAGCGGCTCCGATCACCCTGTCTGATGATCGATGGGGGCTATCCCAAGAACCTCGATTCGAAGATTCAGGCGGAAGGGGTTCACGTCCTCAAGGGGGGCATCGTTGAGTTCTTCACTGACATCGACTGGCAGATGATGGAGGTGGCCGACATGGATCAACCGAAACGCCAGATGTTTGCCTGTTTCGCAGAGGCGATCCTCCTGGAGTTCGAGGGCTGGCATACCAACTTCAGCTGGGGACGCAACCGCATCACCACCCAGACGATGGAGCAGATCGGTGCGGCTTCCAGTCGCCATGGCTTCAAGCCCCTTGGCCTCGATCCAGCCAGGATCCGTTCGCTGGCCGGCGCCATGCTCTGAACCCCCTGTAGTTCCCTCCTCTCCCCGATGGCCCGCCGCCCCCTGCTCGACTTCGAAAAACCCCTCGTTGAACTGGAGGAGCAGATTGAACAGATCCGCCAGCTGGCCAAGGATTCCGAAGTGGATGTCAGCCAGCAGCTCCTCCAGCTGGAAACCCTCGCCGCCCGGCGCCGCGAGGAGATCTTCGGTGCGTTGAGCCCCTCCCAGAAGATCCAGGTGGCGCGCCACCCCCAGAGGCCCAGCACCCTGGATTACATCCAGGTGATCACCGAGGAGTGGCTGGAGCTGCATGGGGATCGGCGCGGCTCCGATGACCAGGCCCTGGTGGGGGGAGTCGGTCGCATTGGATCCCACGCCGTGGTGCTGCTGGGCCATCAGAAAGGTCGCGACACCAAGGAGAATGTGGCCCGCAACTTCGGCATGGCCTCACCAGGCGGCTACCGCAAAGCGATGCGACTGATGGACCACGCCGATCGTTTCCGGCTGCCGATCCTCAGCTTCATCGACACTCCGGGTGCCTATGCGGGGGTGCTGGCGGAGGAACAGGGACAGGGCGAGGCGATCGCCGTGAATCTGCGGGAGATGTTCCGGCTCAGGGTTCCGATCATCGCCACGGTGATCGGGGAAGGCGGATCCGGCGGCGCGCTCGGCATCGGTGTGGCCGACCGCCTGCTGATGTTTGAGCACAGCGTGTACACCGTGGCCAGCCCGGAAGCCTGCGCCTCGATTCTGTGGCGGGACGCGGCGAAGGCGACGACCGCGGCGGCAGCCCTGAAGATCACCGCCGCCGACCTGCTCCAGCTCGGCGTGATCGACGGAGTGCTGAGCGAACCTTCTGGGGGGAACCACTGGTCGCCCCTCCAGGCGGCCAAAACGCTGAAAGAGGCCCTGCTGGAGCAGCTGGCCAGCCTTTGTGCGTTATCCGAAGCGGATCTGCTGAACCAGCGTTACGAAAAGTTCCGCCGGATCGGCAGGTTCATCGAAGCCGGGGCCACAGATTCTTCTCTGAGCAATTAAAATAAAATTTTTAAGGAGGTTGTTTGGCTGCTGTTCTGATCACGGGTGCCTCCAGGGGTATTGGTGCAGCAACGGCACGACGCTTTGCCTCAGCAGGCTGGGATCTTCTGCTCCTGGCCCGTCCCAGCGCGGAGCTGGACCTCCTGGCCGACTCCTTGCGGAGTTCCGACTGCCAGGTCGGGGTTGTGACTGCCGATCTCAATGACGCCGACTCGATCACTGGGGCAATCCATCAGTTGCTTTCGCTCGGAATCACCCCTGCGGTGGTGATCAACAATGCTGGAGCTGCCTACACCGGCTCTCTGGCTGAGATGACCCTGAGCCACTGGCAATGGCTCCTTCAACTCAATGTCACCAGCGTGTTTCAGGTCTGCCAGGCCGTCTTGCCCACTCTGCGGGCTACGGGATCGGGCCTGATCATCAACGTCAGCAGCCATGCTGCCCGAAGGGCCTTCCCCAACTGGGGCGCCTATTGCACATCGAAGGCCGCACTCGAAGCGTTCAGCCGTTGCCTTGCAGAAGAAGAGCGCAGTCACGGAGTCAGGGTCTGCACCCTGACCCTCGGGAGCGTGAATACCCCCCTGTGGGTGTCGGATACCGTCAACGGAAGTTTCGACACCCGTGCCATGCTAAGTGCAGACCAAGCAGCTGAAGCCCTCCTGTTTCTCGCTCAACAGCCTTCCACCCAAGTGGTGGAGGATCTCACCCTCATGCCCGCCACCGGAGCTTTCTGAAGTCTTCCATGACATCCACCCTTCCTTCCGCTTCACTCCCCCGGGCAACGGCCCCGGAGCTGGCGCCTGCACCGATCAGCCATCGCATTCGGGAAAGGCTCGTGCAAGCCGGGGCCTCCTTCTTCGCCAACGACAACATTTCCGATTTTCTTCAGGATGGTGATCTGGAGCAACTGGAAATCGAGGTTGCCGGCAAGGTGAGGGAGATGCTGCGCAGTTTGGTGATTGATATCGACCACGACCACAACACCGAAGAAACAGCTGAGCGCGTTGCTCGGATGTATCTTCATGAAGTTTTCAAGGGTCGTTACCATCAACAGCCCAAAATCGCCAGTTTTCCAAACGTCAAGAAGCTCGATGAGATCTATACCGTCGGGCCGATCAGCATCCGTTCTGCCTGCTCCCACCATCTTGTGCCCATCCTGGGCAACTGCTGGATCGGCATCAAACCAGGGGACCGTGTGATCGGGCTCTCCAAATTCGCCCGGGTGGCAGATTGGGTCTTTTCACGCCCCCACATCCAGGAAGAAGCTGTGATGATCCTGGCCGATGAAATCGAACGGCTCTGCTGTCCGCAGGGGCTGGCGATCCTTGTCAAGGCCCAGCATTACTGCATGAAATGGCGTGGGGTCAAGGAACCACAGACCAGCATGGTGAATTCCGTCGTTCGTGGGGACTTCCGCCACGATCCCAGTCTGAAACAGGAATTTTTCGAGCTGGTCAGGCAGCAGGAATCAATGCTCACCAGCTGAGCATTCATCTGCCTGGTATCCAGCTGCCGGAAATGTGATCGGGCAGTACGGAGATCATGCAGCAGGCTGTGGCTGCCGTGATCAGCGAGGGGTCTGAGTGACAGGCCCAACAGGCTGTGAGCTCTGTCTGACGGTTGTGGTGCCGGCTCCACTCACGGATACCACCATCAGTTGCTGACCCACATCCAGCATCGTCAGCCGGTAACTCGCCCCCCTTGCCTCAGGAATGAGCTGCCAGCTCTGCTGTCCCGGCGCGATTCGATACCAGTGGAAATCCACAGGAGCGGCTCCGGAACCTGTCAATGACGCGCTCAAGACAGCACCCACCAGGGCGGGGCCGGCCAGCAGTGCCTGCTGAACAAGGGCCTGTTGCTGGTTCACAACGGTTTCCAGACCTTGATCAGCGCTGATCTGCTTCCGCAGGATCTGGATCTGCTGCTCGGGATCAGCCGTCAGTCCAGGCACACACTGCAGGCTGCCATCCACCAACTGACAACCGGGCACCATTCCCTGGGCCTGGGCCAGACCTGAAGCCAGCAACGAACCCAGCAGAGCAGCCATGGCGATGGCCGATCGCCTTGGTGCCCTCGACAGGCTGCGGACCATCAGCACGTCAGAAAATCCCATTGAATCCATTGAATTCTGCAGATCCCCGAAGCTGGATTGCCCCGGACGCTGAGCCGTTTCGTTGATCATCCCCTCAATCCACTCCTGAAGGGCCCTGAAGGCCCCAGATGTCACAGGGCCAGGTTCCGTTGGCAGCCCATCCTCGGCTCAGGGAGCGAGCCGTACGGTTGCCCCGATTGCTTCGATCAGCTGGCTCACCCTCCCCAGATCCTTGAGGCCCGGAGCCAGCTCCACCGAACTGGAGACATCCAGCCCATCCGGTTGAACCGCGGCCAGAACAGCCGCCACGTTCTCCGGAGAGATCCCACCGGCCAGCCACCACGGCATGGCCGGCTGAAAGCCGCTCAACCACTCGATCGGGATTCGCTGACCACTGCCCCCCAGCTGGTCAGGCACCCAGGCATCAAGCAACACGGCATCCACAGCACCTGCATAGGCCATCACCCGCTGCAGATCAGCGGGCTGGCGCACGCGCAGGGCCTTCCAGAGGGGGCATCCCAGCTGCTCGGCCAGCTGACGGCAGCGCTGCGGTGATTCCCGGCCATGGAGCTGAACCACGTCGTGGCCGCCCTGCTCTGGCCGGAGCGAATCAAGCTCATCGTCCCCTGGATCCGCCACCACAAGCACGCCCAGGCAGTGCGAACTGCTCTGGTGCAGAGCGGCGAACAGGCCAGGGCGGAGGGGCGGCTCCAGCCAGCGGGGGGATCCCTCCACGGCGATCACGCCCACCGCATCGGCGCCGCTGCTCGCCACCGCCACCGCCTGATCACTCCGCCGCAGGCCGCAGATCTTCAACAACGGAACAGGCACGGCCTCAGGAGCGGTGGTCTTTCTAAGATTCATGTTCGACGACTTCGGGCTCCGCCTGAGGCATAGCCGGAATGAATCGCGTGGGCGAGGGATGGTTGCTGATGAGGATCCAGGGCATACCCCTGCGGATCCATCCCAGCTGGTTCGTGATTCTCGGCCTGGTCACAGTGCTCTTTCAGCAGCAGTACAGCGCCCAGTTCGCCGGCCAGGCCTCCCTGCTCAGTCTCTGGTTGCTCTCCCTGGCAACGGCGCTGCTGCTGTTCGTTTCGGTGCTGCTGCATGAGCTGGGCCATTCGCTGGTGGCGATCGCCCACGGCGTCAAGGTCCGCAGCATCACCCTGTTCATGCTGGGCGGGGTGGCCACGGTGGAGCGGGAGTGCAGCACGGCGCTGGCCGCTCTGCAGGTGGCGGCTGCCGGCCCCCTGGTCAGCCTGGTGCTGGCCGGGCTGCTGCTTCAAGGCAGTCACTTCGTGTCCCACCTCTCGCCGATGGCGGGCGAAATGGTGGAGCAGCTCGGGGGCCTGAACCTCATGCTTGGCCTGTTCAACCTGCTGCCCGGTCTGCCCCTGGATGGCGGTCTGATCGTCAAGGCGCTGGTGTGGCAGCACACCGGCAGCCAGCGGCGTGGGGTGCAGGTGGCGGCGGCGATCGGCCGCTTCCTATCGCTGATGGCGATCGGCATGGGCACCCTGCTGGTGCTGCGTGGCGGCGGCTTCGGAGCGATCTGGCTGGTGCTGCTGGGTTGGTTCGGGCTCGGCGCCTCCAGGAGCCAGCTCCAGCTGCTCTCCCTGGAGACGGCCCTCCGCGATCTCAAGGTCCGTGAGGCCGCCGGCCGTCGTTTCCGGGTTCTCGAGGCCGATGCCTCGTTGAAGGAGCTCAGCGGGGTTCGCCGCAGTGATCCCTCCAACCAGCCTGCTGACTGGATCCTTGTCTGTGATCGGGGCCGCTGGAAAGGCCTGATCGACGATGGAGCCCTGCAATCACTGCCGGTCCAGCGCTGGGAGATCGAGCAGGTGGGGGATCACCTGCAGCCGCTTGCCTCGCTCAGTTCCATCAGCGAGTCTGCGCCGCTGTGGAAGGCGGCCCTCAAACTGGAAGAGCCTGGCGTCAATCGTCTGCTTGTGCTCAGTGACGCGGGCCTCCCATCCGGGACCATTGAGCGTCCGGAGCTTTCCGAAGCGGTGCTGAAGCGTCTGGGCCTGCGCCTGCCGACGGCCTTGTTGGATGCGGCCCGGCGACAGGGCAGCTACCCGATGGGCCTGGCCCTTGGCCAGGTGGCCCGTGGCATCGCCGGCTCTCTCCCTGCGGAACCCGGCTCACCGCCCGCCACCCCGCCTGCGATCAGCTCCGAGAAGTGAGGCCGGCCCGAGCCAGGGGCTCTGGTTCGCTCCCAGCCTGCTGTCGACGGAGATCGATCGCGGCAAGCTCCGTCTCGTTGAGCGGACTCGAATCAAATCCACCCCCACCCAGAGCCGCCTCTGCCGAACAACGCAGATGCGCCAGGAGGGCATCCCCATCGATCGGCAGGGCAGACAGCTCAGGTGGCTCGGCGCCGAAGATCTCCATCCAGAGGTCTGGGGAGGGCGAGAGCTGCACACTGCCGTGCTGAAGCAGATGGCCCTGGCGCCACAGCTGGGCACTCCCCACCCGCTTGGCTCCGTTGAGCTCCACCAGATCAGCGCTGGTGCTGGTGGCAAAGCAGCTGCTGCGCTGCAGCCCGGGCGCCGAAGAGCCGAAGGCCAGGGGGCAGCCAAGTTGCTGAAATCCATCCAGCAACCACTGGCTCGCCAGGCGATAACTGAGGCTGCGCGGCCCTGGAGCCTGGGGCCACAGCAGGGCATAGGTGAGGCAACCACCGTGCAGAACCGCCCGACCACCGCTCGGTCGCCGCACCACCTTGATCAGCCCCTGCTGCTCCAGAGTGGTCCAGTGGGGCTCCAGCGTGCGCTGGTGGAAACCAAGGGAAAGGGTGGGGGTCGACCAGGTGTAGAAGCGAAAGGCTGCCGATCCACGGCCAGCCACCAGCTCATCGAGCAGCCACTCATCGATGGCCATCTGCCAGTCGCCTGGGCTGTTGAGTGGCGGAATCCAGCGCCAGCGGCTTGGGAATGGTGGGGTGATGGGAGATCCTGGAGCCAATGGTCAGGAGTGCTCTTGATCCCACCATGGTGATGGAGCTGCTGCCCCTGGTGCCCCTCGGCCTGCTGGCCGGCCTGCTCTCAGGGCTGCTGGGTGTCGGAGGTGGTCTGGTCTTCTCACCCCTGCTGCTCCTGCTCGGCCTCACCCCCCACCAGGCTCTGGCCACCAGCACCCTGGCCATCGTGCCCACCACCTTCGGGGGGACCTGGTCCCATCTTCGGACCGGCAGGCTGGCTTGGCGTGAGGGCATTTGGATCGGCCTCAGCGCCGCCGGCAGCGGCCTCCTGTTCAGCCATCTCGGCAACGGGCTGAGCGGCTGGCACCTGCTGACGATCCAGGCGGCCATGTACGGACTTCTGGCCTTCAGCATCCGTACGACGCAGTCAGAGGCGGACAGCAGGGAGCAGCCACAAGTGGCTGCCATCGGCCTGATCGCCGTGGGCAGCGTCGGTGGACTCGGCGGCGGCCTGCTCGGCCTCGGCGGCGGCCTGCTGATGGTGCCGCTGATGGTGCGCATGCTGGGTGTGCCGATCCATCAGGCCATCCGGCTCAGCACTCTTGCCGTGCTCTGCTCCAGTTCAGCCGCCTCTGCCGAGTTTCTGATCGGGGGGCGAGCCAATGCCTCGATGGCCATGCTGCTGGGCGGATCTGCGGCCTTTTCGGCTCGCTGGTCAGCCGCCCGGCTGGACCGGGTGAGTGAACAGACCCTGGTCTGGCTGCTCCGGCTGGTCACCCTGCTGCTGGCGATCGACGCCGGCCGAAGGGCGATCAGCCTGGGGCTCAGCAGCTGAACGTCCGCCCCAGGCCCAGCAGCATTCAACCGTTCAGAGGCAGGGGTTGCCAGAACGCTGAGTCCAGTTCAAAGCCGAGCATCGCCGCCATCTGGGCCAGCCCACCGCGACAACCGAGCCCATGCAGCTGACTCCAGTGATCAAGCAGGAAGAGCCGGTGGGTGATCCAGAGTTCCAGGGATTCCGGGGCGAAACGGATGCCCTCGGTGCGGCTGAAGCCATGGGGCAGCAACATCGCCACATGACGACAGAGCTGGCCACTGCTTCGCTCCAGAATCAAGGGCAACCAGGGATGCAGCGCGTCGGCCCGCAGGCTCCAGAGCCGCAATTCGGGCAACTCGGAGAGTTCCCGCGGATCCGCCTCCGACCGCGGCCACTCGAAGTTCAAGGCAAGCTTGCCAGCACGCTCCAGCAGGGCCGCCGGGGGTAGATCGCGCCAGAGCTGGAGCGGGGTCAGATCGAGCGAGCGGATCTGGCTGGCCGAGATCGTGAGCGGAGCGGAGGAGGGAGCCATCAAGAGCTATGACAACCCTCGGCCTGGCAGCGGCGAGGGGTGAGTTGGAGCTGAACAATGGTGGCGACAATCGTTCCCCGTCGTCGGCCATGGTCACAACACTCAGCCAGGTAGAAGTGCTGATCGCTCTGGTGGTAGCCGCCCACGCCGGTGTGCTGGCGATTCGCCTCTGCGTCAGCCTTTACAACGCCTGATCCAGAAACGGGAAGCCCTGGACCTTGGCATCTGCACGAAGAGCTGTTAGAAGCGGGGCCTAGCTCGCGACTCCGCCTTGACAGCCGCCCAGCGCTCCGCTCCCTTCGGCTCAAGATCGATTGGATCATCCACGATCGGTTCTGCAACGGCGGGATCATCACCGTTTGAGCCCTCCCAGGAGGCTGGCCGGCGCAAGCGCAGCGACGGACCGAGTCGTTCTGAATCTCCACGCCCTCAGCAGCGGCCCTCGGGCGAGCGGCAGGAGGTGTTGTGCAGCGTGATCGGGCTCACCGTCAAACTCGGTGTTGCCATGTTGGCCGCCGTGAGTCTCACCCATCTCGCCGCTGCCTATCAGCAACGGCTGGATCGTCACGGTGAACTGAGCGCCATCCTCGATATCGAAACCGCCCGGCTGCGGCGGGCCCAGGCCCGTTTCGACAAGCTCTTTTCAAAGGAGGGAGAACAGCAGCTGCTGCGAGAGCAGGATCAATGGATCGCCCCGAATCGCCTCCGGGTGGTCTGGGAGGCCCCCAAACAATCCAGTTCGCTTCACTCCCGCCTCTGAACATCCGCGGCCAGCCGGGCAACCATCACCTTCTGTTGAATTCCACTCATCCGGCAGCCGCTGAGGCACCCGGCTGCCCTTAGGTATGGGCTCAACGCAGCAATTCGCCAGCATGGCGTCCGATTCCGATCCAGCCATCCAGCCGTTGGCGACAGCCCAGCCGCTCAGCCCGGCAGCAGCGGGAGCCCCGGGCACCGTTCTGATCACAGGCTCTTCCTCAGGCGTCGGCCTTCATGCCGCCAAGGCCCTCGCAGCCAGGGGCTGGCATGTGGTGATGGCCTGTCGGGACACGGCCAAGGCCCGCGCAGCAGCAGCCAGCCTGGGCATTCCCGAGAGCTGCCTGAGTCATCTGCAGGTGGACCTCGGTGATCTCGCCAGCGTCAGGAAAGTGCCGGAAGCCTTCAAGGCGACAGGACGTTCGCTCGACGCCATGGTCTGCAACGCAGCCGTGTACCTGCCCCTGCTCAAGCAGCCCCGACGCTCCCCCCAGGGCTACGAACTCTCGATGGCCACCAACCATTTCGGGCATTTCCTGTTGATTCAGCTTCTGCTCAAGGAGCTCGAACGCTCGGCGCAACCATCCAGACGGCTGGTGATCCTCGGCACCGTCACGGCCAACTCAAAGGAACTCGGTGGCAAGATTCCTATCCCTGCACCCGCTGATCTGGGCGATCTGGCCGGCTTCCGGGCCGGCTTTCAGGCGCCGATCAGCATGGCCGATGCCAAGCCCTTCAAGCCTGGCAAGGCCTACAAGGACAGCAAGCTCTGCAACATGATCACCACCCGAGAGCTGCACAGGCGGCTGCATGCCAGCACGGGCATCGTGTTCACATCCCTGTACCCCGGCTGCGTCGCCGATACGCCCCTTTTCCGCAACAGCTATCCGCTGTTTCAGCGCATCTTTCCCTGGTTCCAGAAGAACATCACCGGTGGATACGTGAGTCAGGAGCTTGCCGGTGAGCGGGTCGCCATGGTGGTGGCCGACCCAGCCTTCGCCAGCTCAGGCGCGCACTGGAGCTGGGGGAACCGTCAATCGGCCAACGGCAGGCAATTCATCCAGGAGCTCTCCGAGAAAGCCAGTGATCAGGCCACGGCGGAGCTGATGTGGGATCTCACCAGCCAGCTGGTCGAGCGTGTCTGATGCTCTCGGTGGGTGACAGATTCACCGCCCTCCAAGTAGAGGGCGGAGCAGAGCTGCTGAAGCCTGCTAAGACAGGCTTGGATTGATCGAGTTCCGCAGGGCCTCGTCAAAGCAAAAATCAGGATTCCCAATCCTGCGATTTTCAGCCTCACGTTCCCAGCCTGAAAGTTCCTAGCGAAGTATGCCGATGCCTCGACCATTGCGCTGGGCCCTGGCCATCGGGCTGGCCGGGCTGCTGATTGTGGGCGGGGCTCTGCTGCTGCCCTTCTCCGATTGGTTTCCCGGTGGAACCGTTGCTGGCATCTCCAAACAGGAGGTGGTCAATGGGACGGCCTTCAATCGCCTCTTCCCCGCACCGGCAGCTGGAGAAGACCTTGTCTTCAGCCAGGAGAAGCGCGGTTTCAGTGAAGCCAGGCTGAAGCGCGATGGCGCCGTGGTGGCCCTGCTGGCCATCTCCGACACCAGCACGGCGCCGGAGGCCAGGGCCAAGTTCGAGTCCGCCAGCGAGGCGATCGCCGGTTGGCCCCTGGTCGAACAGGGGCCCCAGGCCAGCGCCCTGCTGGTGGCCGATCGTTTTCAGGTCAAGGTGATCGGCCAGGGCAGTGGGCTGGATCCGCAACGGAGGCACGCCTTGCTCGGCGCCTTCGATCTCCCCCGAATCGCAGCCCTGGAACCCAGCCGTCAGAGCCGCACCAAGCCCCGTGGCCAGTTGGCTGAGCAGCTCGGCGAAGCCCTGCCGGCAGCGCCTCCAGCCACCCTCCAGCCCCAGCCCGAGCTGCAACCTGCCGCATGAGCCGTTCTGTCCTCGAACGCCTTGAGCGCCTGCCTCGCAGAGATCTCACGGTGCTGGCTCTCAAGGGCATCAGCACCCTGGTTCCTGGTGGCTGGAGCAACCCCACCAGCGCCGACCAGATGATCAGCGAGGTGATCGGCAGCCAGGATCCTCAGCTGATCCGACAGGTCAGGATCCGCGCCGATCAACTCAGCGGCGCCCGCGCCGAGGGGTATGGCCGGGCCCTGAGCCTCTACGACGCGGTGAACCGCTCCCAGCACGCCACCGGTGGATTGCGTCTGCTGGCCAACGTCACGGCCGGCCTGCCCCTGCTGAAGCGGATCTCAGGCATCACCCCGCCGGGGGACACACTCCAGGCCGTGGACCTGAGCCTGAAGGTCGGGGCTGAGCTGCTGGCCTTCACCCAGGTGAACGGCCTGCCTGGAGACAGCTTCGCCGATTTCGGCGCCGCCCTGGCCGACTACGCCGGAGAGGCCCGGGTGCGGATGGCAGCCCTGATCTGCTTCGACGGACTCCTCCCCCTCGGCGATCAGGCCCTGCAACGCCTCGACGGCCTGCTTGGAGCCGCCGGCAGCGGCGACCTCCACAAACTGCCGGCCTACGGGCGGATGGCAGCACTGATCCCTGGCCGGGGCGATGCTGCCCACATGAGCTTTCTGCGCCGTGGGGTGGATCAATGGCTGGGCTGGGCTGGTGGCTTCGTGGGCCAACTGGGCCTGAGCGGTCAGAAGGCGGTGGCTGCGCTTGAAGGAAGCATCGGCCCCTGGCAGGGGCGCTTTGATCAGCTGGCCGCATTCCTCGATGCCTTCACCGACACCTATGCCCATACCGGCGTTCAGGCGGTGGCCCGGCGACTGGTGGAGCGGGCAGCCGCGGAGATCTGACCGCCTTGGGCCTCGGCCAGTCCCGAGGCTGATCAACCGCCCTGGTCTGCCCTCCCAGCTGTGGCCAGGAAGAGGCGCATCACCCGCTCGGCCGTATCGGCGACCATCTCCCGGCCTTGATCCATGGCCTGCTGAAGGCTCACCGGACCGGGCACCAGGGACACGATGCTGGTCAGACCCATGCCGTAGAGGAGTTCCGCTCCCGCACCGATGCTGCCGACAATGGCCACCACCGGGACCCCCTGCCGCTGCGAGCGCTGCAGCACGCCTCGGATCGTTTTGCCATGCAGGGTCTGCTGATCAATCCGTCCCTCGCCGGTCAGCACGAGCTGGGCGCCCCGGATGGCTTCGGTGAAGCCGCAGGCCTCCATGACCAGGTCGATACCGGGCCGGAGCTCGGCGCCGAGAAAGGCGATCAGTCCGGCGCCCAGGCCCCCGGCAGCACCGGCGCCTGGCTGGTGGCGGACCCGACGGCCGAACGTGGGTTCGATCAGGTCGATCGCCTGGCCGAGCAGGGCTTCCAGCCTCCCGACGATCACGGCGTCGGCCCCCTTCTGGGCTCCATAGACAGCACTGCAGCCATCGGGACCCAGCAGTGGGTTATCCACGTCACAGGCCACCAGGATGTGGCTCTGCGCCACAGCGGGGTGGAGACCGGCTGGATCGATCCTGGCCACCTCAGCCAAGCCTTCTGCGGTGATCGGCTCAAGCATCTCCCTGCCATCGGCCCGGAAGAAACGGATGCCCAGCGCCTGGGCCATGCCGACGCCGAGGTCATTGGTGGCCGAGCCGCCGATTCCCACGATCAGGCGGCGTGCCCCCCGATCCAGGGCCGCGCCGATCAGCTGCCCGGTGCCATAGCTGGTGGTGTGGAGTGGATTGCGACTGGCGACAGGAATGAGCGGCAATCCGGAGACACAGGCCATCTCGATCACCGCTGTGCTTCCGCCGTGGATCAGTCCGATCAGGCCATCGACCGGCCGCCGCTGGTCCGGCAGGGGCCCGGTGGCCGCAACGCTGATCCGCTCCCCGCCACAGGCGGCGACGAGTGCCTCGGTGGTGCCTTCACCGCCATCGGCCATCGGCAGGGCAACCAGTTCGGCGTCGGGTCGAACGCGGCGCACACCCTCTCGAAACCCATCGCACACCTCCAGAGCCGTCATCGAACCCTTGAAGGAATCCGGCGCCAGCACGATCTTCATGGAAGGCTTTCGGATGGATCGTCGCACTCAGCAGCCAGGCTGTTCACCCTGATTCACCGATCGTTCAGAATGCGGCCAATGGGAGCGCCAGCCCCCAGCGCGACCGCACGGTCCATCTGCCCGTCAATCGAAGCCCAGCAGGTCGAAGATATCCCGGTCCTTGAGCGACTCGGCCTCCAGCGGCTCCACGTCGCTGAGCATCTTCTGAGCCAGGCTCAGATACTCCTGTTGCACCGCTTCCACTTCCGGGCTGGCTTCCATCTCGAAGATCGTGCACTTCTTCAGGCGTGATTTCCTGATCGCATCCACGGTCTTGAAGTGGGCCATCGTGCGCAGGCCGGTGCGCTGATTGAACTTATCGATCTGGTCGGTTTCTTCGGAGCGGTTGGCGATCACACCGCCGAGCCGCACCTTGTAGTTCTTGGCCTTGGCATTGATCGCCTGCATGATCCTGTTCATGGCGAAGATCGAGTCAAAGTCGTTCGCCGTGACGATCAGGCAATAGTGGGCGTGCTGCAGGGGGGCGGCGAAGCCACCGCAGACCACATCGCCGAGCACATCGAAGATCACCACGTCGGTGTCTTCCAGCAGGTGGTGTTCCTTGAGCAATTTCACCGTCTGGCCGGTGACGTAGCCGCCGCAGCCGGTGCCGGCCGGCGGGCCGCCCGATTCCACGCACATCACGCCGTTGTAGCCCTCGAAGACGAAATCTTCAGGGCGGAGCTCCTCGGTGTGAAAGTCGACGGTTTCGAGGATGTCGATCACCGTGGGCACCATCCTCTTGGTGAGGGTGAAGGTGGAATCGTGCTTGGGATCGCAGCCGATCTGAAGCACCCGCTTGCCCAGCTTCGAGAAGGCGGCCGAGAGGTTGGAAGAGGTGGTGGATTTGCCGATGCCGCCCTTGCCGTAGACGGCGATCACCAGGGCACCCTCCTCGATCGCCATCGCAGCGTCCTGATGCACCTGCAGGCTGCCTTCGCCGTCTTCATGGCCCGACGGGGCCCCTGCGGTGGTGGGAGGCGTGAGTGTGGTGGTCATGGGAAATGGCAAGCCGAGGGAACGGCGATCGTTTCATCTAAGGGCAAGCCCCCTGTGGCTGCAGGGGGTTCGTGCAAACCGAAACATCAACAATCGAGCTGATGCGCAGGCTGAGGATCGGCTCCACCCAGCGATTCAGCGGCTGAGCTGGGCCTTGGCGTCGTAGAGAACCTCCGCATCAATCCGGGCGACGCCCCGCTCCCGGGCAAAGATTTCGGTGTTGCGCCGCACCTTGCCGCGCACAAAGAAGGGGATCTTGGCCAGTTCCGCCTCCCCATCGGGCGTCCAGAGCGGGGATCCATCGGCAGGGATGGCGAGATCCTGCACCGTCCCGATCAGCGTTGGCACCGGAGCTTCCTCTCGGCGGGGATCGGTGGCGCTGGCGACCGCTGGCGCCCCGTCTGCCAGATGGCTGCGGTGGCCCTCGATGAACTCGAAGTCGTGGCGGAACATGCCGATCAGGTGTTCCTCCAGCCCCATCATCAAGGGATGCACCCAGGTGTCGAAAATCACGTTGGCTCCCTCCCAGCCCATCTGGGGGGCATAGCGAGCCGGCACATCCTGCACATGGAGGGGGGCGCTGATCACCGCGCAGGGAATGCCGAGCCGCTTGGCGCTGTGGCGCTCCATCTGGGTGCCGAGCACCAGCTCCGGAGCGGCCTCGGCCATGGCTTGCTCCACCGCCAGGTAGTCGTCGGAAATGAGCGCCTCAAGGCCGAGTTCTTGGGCGACGGCACGCACCTCACGGGCCTGTTCGCGGCTGTAGGTGCCGAGCCCCACCACCGTGAAGCCGAGTTCACGGCTGGCGATCCGCGCAGCCGCGATCGCGTGGGTGGCATCGGCAAAGATGAACACCCGCTTGCCGGTGAGGTAGGTGGAATCCACCGAACGGGAATACCAGGGCAGCCGCGAGCTCTGATCTGCCTCCAGGCTGGCCGGTGCCTCCAGACCGAGCAGGGCGTGAAGCTCCCTCAGGAACTGGGCTGTGGCACCGATGCCGATCGGCACCGTTTTCAGCACCGGTGTGCCGAAACTGCGCTCCAGCCAGCTGCAGAGGGGAGCGGCCACCTCCGGGTAGAGGCAGAGGTTCACATCGGCGGCCGGCAGCCGCAGCAGATCGGCGGGCCTGGCGCCCAGCGGTGCCACCGTATTCACATCGATGCCGTGCTCCGCCAGGAGGCTCCGCAATTCCCTGACGTCGTCACGGCAGCGAAAGCCCAGCAGGCTGGGGCCGAGGAGGTTCACCCGTGGCCGACGGCCTTCGGCACGCCAACGGGTCGGATCAGCCTTGGGGCTGCCTGGAGGAGGCAGTTGGTTCCTGAGCAGGCCGCGACAGAGCTGGTAGAGGGTTTCAGCCGCACCCCAGTTCTCCTTTTTCGAGTAGGCGGGCAGCTCCAGGCTGACCACCGGGATCCCAAGCCCCATGCCGGCTGCCAGCGATCCCGGCTGGTCCTGGATCAGCTCGGCCGTGCAGCTCTCACCGACCAGAAGGGCTTCCGGCTGAAACCGATCCACCGCCTGCTGGATCGAGCGCGTCACCAGTTCAGCCGTGTCCCCGCCGAGGTCGCGGGCCTGGAAGGTGGTGTAGGTGACGGGCGGACGGCGGCCGCGTCGCTCGATCATCGTGAACAGGAGATCGGCATAGGTATCGCCCTGGGGGGCATGCAGCACGTAGTGCACACCCTCCATCGAGGCGGCGACGCGCATCGCACCCACATGGGGCGGGCCTTCGTAGGTCCAGAGGGTCAGTTCCATTGGAGAAGATCGCGACGGTGCAGGGGACGGGCGAACAGTTCGGCCAGATCGGCAGCCTGGTCACAACCGTGAATCGGGCTGAACACCAGTTCGATCGACCATTTCGTGGCGATGCCTTCGGCCTCCAGGGGATTGGCCAGGCCAAGACCGCAGACCACGAGATCAGGTCGGCTGGACCTCACCCGCTCCAGTTGACGCTCCACATCCTGGCCTTCACTGAGCTGGGTCCCGGGCGGCAGCAGGGCCAGTTCCTCGGCCATCAGTTGCCGGTCGAGATAGGGGGTGCCCACCTCCACCAGCTCCATGCCGCACTCGCGGCTCAGGAAGCGGGCCAGGGGAATCTCCAGCTGGGAATCGGGCAGCAGGAACAGGCGCTTGCCCTCCAGCTGGCGGCGCAGGGGCTCAAGGGCCCGCCGACCACGCGCCACCAGGGGATCCAGCACCGTGTCCCGGTGGGCGGAGTCGATTCCGAAGGCGGCGGCGGCGGCAGCCATCCAGGCAGAACTTCCTTCCACACCAAGCGGAAATGGGCTGGCGATCCTTGTGGCTCCCCGGCGTTCGAGGGCCCGGACGGTATCACTGAGGAAAGGCTGGGCAAGCAGCAGCCGGGTTCCTGGGCCCACTGGTGGCAACTCAGTGGACTGGCGCGGCGGCAGACTGCGCACCGGCCCGATCCCGAGGCGCTCGAACAGGGTGAGGAACCGATCCTCCACCCCATCCGCCAGGGTGCCGACCAGCAGCAGCTGGGTTTCATCCGTGGCGGGAAGCATCGGCACCAGGGCCGCCAGGGCCGCATCCTCGCCCTGGGTGAAGGTGGTTTCGATGCCGCTGCCTGAGTAGTTCACCACCCGCACCCGCCCCCTCAATCGGCTGGTGAGCCGCTCGGCGGCCTTGGCCAGGTCGAGCTTGATCACCTCGGACGGGCATGAGCCGACCAGGAACAGCATGCGGATCTCGGGTCGCCGGGCAAGCAGATCGCCCACCAGCCGGTCGAGCTCATCGTTGGCATCAGCCAGGCCGGCCAGATCCCGTTCGCCCAGGATCGCCGTGCCGAAACGGGGCTCGGCAAAGATCATCACCCCTGCCGCCGACTGGATCAGGTGGGCGCAGGTTCGGGAGCCGACCACCAGAAAAAAGGCATCGGGCATGCGGCGATGCAGCCACACGATCGAGGTGAGGCCACAGAACACCTCCCGCTGGCCGCTTTCCTTGATCAGCGGCGGCAGGGTTGGCGTAGCGGGCATGGAAGGGTTCGATCGATCCCTTCCTGGTTACCTCAGAGGATGCCGAAGAAGATTTTGAACCGGCCCCATCCGCGCTTTCCTTCACATGGCTTCATATTTCTCAGGGTGGATGAGCAACGCTTATCAAGGCCAGCTCAGACGGTGATGAGTCATCACACCCAATTCACTTGACGGCGGGGTACGTCGAAGAGCACTGTTCTCATCGAACCTCCTTTTCTTTGTCCCGGAGTCGTCAATGGCGAGTGAAACCATGGGCATTGCCCTCGGCATGATCGAAACACGTGGCCTCGTGCCTGCCATCGAGGCGGCAGACGCGATGACCAAAGCGGCTGAAGTCCGTTTGATCGGCCGCGAATTCGTCGGCGGCGGCTACGTCACCGTCCTGGTGCGCGGCGAAACCGGTGCCGTCAACGCAGCTGTCCGCGCAGGCGCAGATGCCTGCGAGCGCGTCGGTGACGGCCTCGTGGCCGCCCACATCATCGCCCGCCCCCACCGCGAAGTGGAGCCAGCCCTCACCAGCAGCTTCGGAGTCGGATCCAAGGACTGAGTCCTGATGCGCCCCTGAATCAACGGGCGCCCAGCCCTCCCCTTCCCAATCGATCCACACCGACATTCTCCCCATGAGCAAGAAATTTGACGCCGGGGTCAAGGAGTACAGGGATACCTACTGGACTCCCGACTACGTCCCCCTCGACACCGACCTGCTGGCCTGCTTCAAGGTCACCGGCCAGGAAGGCGTTCCCCGCGAGGAAGTGGCAGCCGCCGTGGCCGCCGAGTCTTCCACAGGCACCTGGTCGGCGGTCTGGTCTGAACTTCTCACCGACCTCGACTTCTACAAGGGCCGTTGCTACCGGATTGAAGACGTTCCCGGTGACAAGGAGTCGTTCTACGCCTTCATCGCCTACCCGCTCGATCTGTTCGAGGAAGGTTCGATCACCAACGTGCTCACCTCCCTGGTGGGCAACGTGTTCGGCTTCAAGGCCCTGCGCCACCTCCGTCTGGAAGACATCCGCTTCCCGATGGCCTTCATCAAGACCTGCCCAGGCCCGCCGAACGGCATCTGCGTCGAGCGCGACCGGATGAACAAGTACGGCCGTCCGCTGCTTGGTTGCACGATCAAGCCGAAACTCGGCCTCTCCGGCAAGAACTACGGCCGGGTGGTGTACGAATGCCTCCGCGGTGGTCTCGATTTCACCAAGGACGACGAAAACATCAACTCCCAGCCCTTCCAGCGCTGGCAGAACCGCTTCGAGTTCGTGGCCGAAGCCGTCCAGCTGGCCCAGGAGGAAACCGGCGAGAAGAAGGGGCACTACCTCAACTGCACCGCCGCCACCCCCGAAGAGATGTACGAGCGGGCCGAGTTCGCCAAGGAACTGGGTCAGCCGATCATCATGCACGACTACATCACCGGAGGCTTCACGGCCAACACCGGTCTGTCGAAGTGGTGCCGCAAGAACGGCATGTTGCTGCACATTCACCGTGCGATGCACGCAGTGATCGACCGTCACCCCAAGCACGGCATCCACTTCCGGGTGCTGGCCAAGTGCCTGCGCCTCTCCGGTGGCGACCAGCTGCACACAGGCACGGTGGTGGGCAAGCTCGAAGGTGATCGTCAGACCACCCTGGGCTTCATCGACCAACTGCGTGAGTCGTTCATCCCCGAAGACCGCAGCCGCGGCAACTTCTTCGACCAGGACTGGGGTTCGATGCCCGGCGTCTTCGCCGTGGCCTCCGGCGGCATCCACGTGTGGCACATGCCCGCGCTGGTGGCGATCTTCGGCGACGACTCGGTGCTGCAGTTCGGTGGTGGCACCCATGGTCACCCCTGGGGTTCCGCCGCTGGCGCCGCTGCCAACCGCGTGGCCCTCGAAGCCTGTGTCAAGGCCCGTAACGCCGGACGTGAGATCGAGAAGGAAAGCCGCGACATCCTGCTCGAAGCTGCCAAGCACAGCCCCGAACTGGCGATCGCTCTCGAAACCTGGAAAGAGATCAAGTTCGAATTCGACACCGTCGACAAGCTCGACGTCAATTGATCTGTTCCCTTATCCCCTCCACTTAACCAAGGATCCCCATGCCCTTCATGAGCACCGTGGGTGACTACCAAACAGTCGCCACCCTGGAGACATTCGGCTTTCTGCCTCCCTTCTCCCAGGACGAGATCTACGACCAGATCGCTTACATCATTGCCCAGGGCTGGAGTCCCCTGGTCGAACACGTTCACCCCAGCCGCTCGATGGCGACCTACTGGTCGTTCTGGAAGCTGCCCTTCTTCGGCGAGAAGGATCTCGGCGTGATCGTCAGTGAACTCGAGGCCTGCCACCGGGCCTATCCGGATCACCATGTGCGCCTGGTCGGCTACGACGCCTACACCCAGAGCCAGGGTTCCTGCTTCGTCGTGTTCGAAGCACGCTGAAGGGTTTCGGTCCCGGCTCAAGCCGGGACCTCACCCCTTTTCCGAATTGTTCAGGCCACTTAACTCACCGGGCGGATATGGCAACTCAATCCAGTCGCGAAGCGGCTCTAGCGCGCCGCTTGGCCCTCTCCACTGCGGGAAAAGCGGCTGAAAAACGCTATTCCACCAGTATTGATCGGGTGCGCAGCGCAGCTGAAGCGCGGCCGATCCACTCCGCCACTCCTGTGAGCGTGGCTCCGACCCCCGCACCGACGACGCGTTCGTCACGGCCGGACCTGTCCTACCAACCATCCAGCCAACCCCGCTCGAGAACGGCGATCTCCAATCCCAGCCGCGATCTCGTTCTGGCTCGCCGTGAGGCCCTCAGCAAACGGGGCAAGCGAGCTGACACCAGCAAGGATCGCACCCGCACCGCGCCAGAACAGGCCCAGGCGAGCACCCCCCCCCCTGCTGCCGCCGCCGCCACGGTTTCCGAACCGGTTCGTTCAGCAAAGCCCCTTTTTCAGGAAAGTGGCCATCGGCATTCAGCCTCGGGCGCCAACGGTGGCCATCGCCAGGCCCCGAAGCGAGCTGCCCAGCACAACCCCAGCCGTGCCGTCGTGCTGGCGCGCCGCGAAGCCCAGTCGAAACATGGCAAGTCGGCAGCCAGGAACGGCTCAACCGGAACTGCCGCCGTCGTGCGTCAGTCGAACCCGGATATCAGCAGCCGTGACCTGTCCCACCGCATCCGTGATCTGAAGAGCAAGACCGGTGCCGCCGCCGTCGGGGGCAACAACGGAGTCACCCGGCCCACCGGCCCGCGTCGTGGCATCAACAAAGTCGCCGCCGCCCAGGACGCCAGCTGGAAAGTGGGGGTCGGGGAGACCAGCCGTGGCCAGTTGGTGACGGGTACCCAGGCCAACCGTTCGCTGAAGACCACCGGCAACGAGGCAAGCACCTGTCGGCCGATCACCGGAACGGAGTACATGGGTGCCGACATCTTCCGGGCCTTCTGCCAGAGCGAACCCCAGCCCCTGCAACCCGCCAAGGTGGCCGTCACCGCCACCAGCCACGGCAACCGGGTCACCGGCAACGAAGTCGGCCGGTCCGAAAAGGTCACAGGAGATGAGCCGGGAACCTGCAAGATCGTCACCGGCACTGAATACCTTTCCGCCAACCAGTCAGCGGCCTACTGCGGCGGCACCAGTCCCGCCCCCCGCAAGGTGGGCATCGGCCAGACCCTGGCCGGCCGGCCGGTCTCCGGTGTGATGGTTGGTCGCTCCGAAAAGGTCACCGGCGATGAACACGGGGCCGGGCTTCGCACCACCGGAACCCAGTACGTCGGCGCCGATTCCACAGCCACACCAGGGCAGGCCCCGGCCAAGGTCGGTGCCGTCCACACCCTGCGTGGCACGGGCATCACCGGCACCCTCGTCGGGCGCAGCGAAAAGGTCACCGGGAATGAGCCAGGCACCTGCAAGCGCGTCACCGGTGACGAATACATCGGCAGTCAGCAGTTCGACGCCTTCTGCGGCACCCGTCCGGAAGCCGAAGCCCCCAAGGTGGGCTTCAGCCTCACCAACAAGCAACTGGTGGTCTCCGGCACCAGCACAGGGCGCTCCTCCAAGGTCACAGGCGATGAACCCGGCACCTGCAAAGCGGTGACAGGCACCCCCTATGCCGGCCTGGAACAGGCCGGCGAATGGTGCGCACCAACGGCGGTTCAAACCATCCGTCAGCGCACACCGATGGGGATGGGAACCCCCGGCCCCCGCCTCAGCGGCATCCAACCCGGAATCGGCGGTGTGATGACCGGCGCCGGCAAAGGAGCCTGTGAACCACTCACCGGCACCCCCTACGTGGGCGTGGACCAGTTCAACGAAGCCTGTGGTGCAGCCGAAGGCCACGAGGCCGATTTTCCCCAATCCCTCGATCTTCAACCCTGGCAGCAGTTCAGCGTCCAGTCGCCGGCCCGGGCCGCCCAGCAACAGCCTGAACGCCATGGCGCGGTCACGGGGACCCGCTACGAAACCAGTGCCAGGATCACCGGCCCTTTTGACCTCGCCGGTGACAAAGTCACCGGCACCGAACAGTTCCGCTTCGATCGTCGGCCAGCCCAGCTCGCCGGAGCTGCACTGAACCTGCCCCCCAAGGCTCCCGTCAGCGTTGACGAGGACAATCGGCCAGCCTCACGGGTGACCGGAGAAGGAATCTCGGCCGGTCTCCACATCACTGGAGACGACTGGGACCGGGGCAAACGGGTCACGGGAACCGAAGGGGTGTCGGCCCGACGCCGCAATCCCACCCGCACCGGTCCGATGCCTGCCATGGCCAGGGTTCAGCCGAAGCGCAATGAAGAGGTGACGAAACCGATCAGCCGGGTGACCGGCTCAAGCGGCAACACCGAGCACGGATCCCTGATCACGGTTTCCGGCGGCGCCCGAGGTTGATGGAATCGCTTCCCTTCTCCCCCCTCACCTGACCTTGCCAATCCCGCGACGCCAACCCCCCGGCCAGAAGTCCCTGGCACCAACAGCGCCGCGACGCCGCCCTGATCCAGGTCAGGTCCCGCTGGCCGCCCCCAGCCGGGCACGGTCAAGCCACAGCTGGAAGCCGATCGCCACAGGCCCCGTCCATCCACTCTGCGACCGGGCCGGCAACGAGCGGCTGCATGCCTACGAAAGCGCCGTCAAGGGATCCTTTGATCGGATCGTTCCGGTTCTGAAGCATCTCTCGGCTCTGCAGCACGATCCCCATTTCGTCGAGCTGGCCCAGCGGCATGCCAGAGCCGAGCTCGGATTTGCACTTCCCCTGGCGATCCTGGAGAAGGCCTGGGTCAGTCAGCTGGACATGCGCAGCCTGTTCGCCTGGTGCGTGTTCGAAACCTACGGACAGGTGAGCGAATCCTTCTTCCGCGACGATCCCCTCGATTGTCGCGACGGCACTCCGGCTGCCGAGGCGTTCAATGCCTTCCTGCTCGAGTGTGGCTTTCATCTTCTCGATGTGACCCCCTGCGCCGACGGACGGCTGGCGCACACGATCAGCTATGCCCTTCGCCTGCCGTTCAGCTCGGTGCGTCGCAGGCCCCATGCCGGCGCCATGTTCGACGTGGAAGACACCGTGGACCGCTGGGTGAAGACCGAGCACCTGCGCTACCGGGAAGGCCGTCCCAATCCGGCCCATGCCCCCACCCGCTACCTCAAGGTGGTGGTGTATCACTTCAGTTCCGTCGACCCCAGCCATGAGGGCTGTGCCGCCCACCACTCCAATGACGCCGCCGCCGCCAGCCAGGGCCTGTCAAGGCTGATGGACTTCCAGCAGGCGGTGGAGAACAGCTTCTGCTGCGGGGCTTCCGTCGATCTGCTCTTGATCGGGCTGGACACCGATACCGACGCGATCCGGGTGCATGTGCCATCCAGGGATGGCGCCACCGATCTGCACAGCTGGCTCGATGCCCGTGAGGCCCATGCCACCACCCTTGAGCTGGACCCTTCCGCCGCCCGCGAAAAGCTGCACAGCCTGGTGACAGCCGCCGCCGCGGGCGAGCCTGACGAAGGCATGGTGAGCCTGATCACCCGGCTGGTTGAGCACAACCTCTCCCAGATCGACTACGTGCGGAGCTTCCATGGCGGGGCCTATGCCGATGCCGGCCATGCCGAGCGATTCATCGGTGTGGGGATCGGCTTCAAGGAGATTCATCTGCGCAACCTCACCTATTTCGCCCATCTCGACACCGTTGAGGAAGGCGCGGCCGATCTCGATGTCGGTGTGAAGATCTTCACCGGGTTGAACGTTTCCAGGGGCTTACCGGTTCCTGTGGTGGTGCGCTTCGATTATCACGGCAGTGTGCCCGGGGCCAGGGAACGGGCCCTGCTGCATGGCCAGCGGGCTGAAGCCGCAATCCGCAATCGCTACAGCGATCTTTGCCGCGAAGGCCTGCTCCACACGCTCCTGACCGTGCGGGACCGCGACCAGCACGCTCCTGCCGAGGCCGTAGGGTCATCGATCAACCTCGAAACGGCGGGGGGGCATTGAAATGTTGATCTGCAAGGTCGTCAAACCACTCGTTTCCACCAACCGGATTCCAGGTTTCGAGCACAAGCACCTCCAGGTGGTGCTCGACGGCAGCTCCCAGAAAGTGGCTGTCGACGCCGTCGGCTGCATTCCCGGCGACTGGGTGATCTGCGTGGGAAGCTCCGCCGCCCGGGAAGCCGCCGGCAGCAAGTCCTACCCAAGCGATCTCACGATCGTGGGGATCATCGACCACTGGGATCCTGACAGCGGCAACGCTCCGGGGGGATCAGCCTGATGGAGATCATGCAGGTGACCGGATCACTGATCTGCAGCCAACGGGTCGATGGTCTGCGCCATTGCAACCTTCGGGTGCTGCGTTCCACCAAGGGCAAATTCAGCGTTGCCGTTGATCCCGTGGGTGCCTCACCAGGCAACTGGGTGTTCACCGCCAGTGGCTCGGCGGCTCGCTTCGCCTCCGGCGATCCCGATCTGCAGACCGACCTGACGATCGGTGGGATCATTGATTTCTGGGATCCAGATGGCTGAGTCCCAGTGGCCACCCGCCCTTCCCCCGCAGCCCCCACGACCTGACCACGTCCATCGACTTCCGCCATGGCCACCCCCACCCCCCGACAACCCTCATCCCGTCGCACCACCGCCAGTCGGGGCGTGAGCAGCCCGTCAGCCAAAGCCCTGCCAGCGGCGGCAGGGGCGGCGACCCCTGAGCCCCAGACACCCCCTGTTTCAGCGCCAGCCGTTTCGGAGGGCACCAAGCCCCCCGCGCCACCGGCACCAACACCCACCCACACCCCCCCATCGAGCACCGCCATGGCCCCTCTTCCACACGGCATCGCCCTCGGCATGATCGAAACCCGTGGGCTTGTCCCCGCCATCGAAGCGGCTGACGCCATGACCAAGGCAGCTGAAGTCACCCTCGTCTCCCGCGAATTCGTCGGCGGCGGCTACGTCACCGTGATGGTCCGCGGCGAAACCGGTGCCGTCAACGCCGCCGTCCGTGCCGGTGCCGACGCCTGCGAGCGGGTGGGCGATGGCCTGGTGGCAGCCCACATCATTGCCCGCCCCCATGTCGAGGTGGAACCTGTGCTCGTCCCCAGCGGCGCTGACCGGAGGAGCTGAGCGTGATCGGCGGCGTGCATCCGCGCGTGCTCGGCTACCTGGGCCGAGCCCTCAGCCTTGAGTACACCGCGGTTCAGCAATACATGACCCAGGCTTCACTCGTGGAGCTCTGGGGACAGGCTGACGCGGCCGAGCGGTTCCGGCAGGACACCGCCGAGGAGATGCGGCATGCCGAGCGGATCGTCATGCAGATGCTGCAGCTGGGTGTGGCTCCCGCCGCCTCCCAGCTGCGACCGGTGCGGGCCGCCTCCAGCCTGGTTCAGCTGCTGCGGCTGAACAGGGAACTGGAGGCGGATCTGATCCAGCATTACGCCGAAGCGGCCAGGTTCTGCACGATGATGCGGGATGAGGTCAACGGTTCCTTCTTTCGCCATCTCTGGGAAGAAGAACTGCAGCATGGCAACGATCTCGAAATCTGGATCCAGGAACTCGATCGCAACGGTCCGGAAGGAGCAGCGCAAAGGGCCACCTTCTAGCCACAGTTTTGTGACGTTCTGATGGCGTACCCCAGACGCCTTTCCGTGTCTGGGGTACTCAACAGATCAGCATGGTTGCCTCGGCTCAGTTGTTGCCACCCTGCGGTGAAATCTGATCTTGGTGTCGTCGCTCCCCCTATCGGTTCAGCTGGCCTGGTTGATCCCGCTCTACGGCTTCGCAGGGGTGGGGATGTCCTTGCCATGGGCATGCGGCTGGATCCGCCGCACCGGGCCCAGGCCCGCCGCCTACATGAATGTGCTCGTCACCCTGGTGGCCTTTCTGCACGGCACGGCGCTGCTCAATGCAGTGTTACAACACGGGGCCTATGAGATCAGTCTGGGCTGGTTTCAGGCCGCCGATCTGAAGCTGGAGCTGAGCTTCGATCTCTCCTTGACCAACCTGGCCTGCCTTGAGCTGGTCGCTGGGCTGAGCCTGCTGGCCCAGGTGTTCGCCCTCGGCTATCTCGACAAGGAATGGTCACTGGCCCGCTTCTTTGCCCTGGTGGGCTTCTTCGAGGCGGCGATGGCGGGGGTGGTGCTGAGCAGTTCCCTGTTTCTCACCTACTTTCTGCTGGAGATGCTCACCCTCTCCACCTACCTCCTGGTGGGATTCTGGTACGGCCAGCCCCTGGTGGTCACCGCTGCCAGAGACGCCTTCCTGACCAAGCGTGTCGGCGATGTGCTGCTGTTGATGGGGGTGGTCGCCCTCTCGGCCTTCGCCGGGGTGATGCGCTTCGAGGATCTCTACCGCTGGGTGCCCCAGGCCCAGCTTTCACCCCTGGCAGCCAACCTGCTGGGCCTGGCGCTGATCGCCGGACCGCTCGGCAAGTGCGCCCAATTCCCCATGCATCTCTGGCTCGATGAAGCCATGGAGGGACCCAACCCGGCTTCGATCCTGCGCAACTCCGTGGTGGTGACCTGTGGTGCCCTGGTGTTGCTGCGGCTGATGCCGATCCTGCAGCTCTCGCCGATCAGCCTGGACGTGCTGATCGTTCTGGGCTCGCTGACGGCGATCGGCGGGTCCCTGGCCGCCCTCGCCCAGGTCGATATCAAACGGGCCCTCTCCTACACAACCAGTGCGGCCATGGGGCTGGTGTTCATCGCCATCGCCGAGCAGCAGCCGGCCATCGCCCTGCTGCTGCTGTTTGCCCACGCCGTTGCCAAGGCCCTGTTGTTCATGAGCGTGGGGAGCGTGATCGCCACCACCAATTGCCAGGATCTCAGTGAACTGGGCGGCCTGGCCCGCTGCATGCCCGCCACCACCGTGGCCTTCCTGGTGGGGGCAGCCGGCAGCACCGCCCTGGCGCCACTCGGCTGCTTCTGGGCCTACGGACTCGACGTGGAGGCCATGGCCCGCAGCTCACCCGCCCTGGCCATGGTGGTGCTGCTCGCCAACACACTCACGCTGATCAACTTCAGTCGGGTGTTTCGCTGTGTCTTCCTCGGGCCCCGTCAGACCAAGACACGGCGGGCTCCCGAAGTGAACTGGCAGATGGCCCTGCCGATGGTGAGCCTCACCGTGCTGGTTCTGCTCACTCCCTTGATCATGGTGAAAATCGATCCTGTTCCCGGGCTGGCTTCGTTCCCGCCCCAGGTGGCATGGGCGTTGGTGGCCAGCGGAGCCACGGGCCTGATCCTGGGGGGGACGGTGCCGCTCTACAAAGGATGGTCACGCTCGACCCTGAAGCCCCTGCGCCAACTGCAGGATCTGCTCGCCTTCGACTTCTACACCGAAAGGATCTACCGGCGCACGGTGGTGGCTCTGGTTGCGACGCTCGCCCGGCTGGCCGCCTGGTTTGATCGGCAGGTGGTGAATGGTCTGGTCGAGCAGCTCGCCTCGCTGTCAATGGCGAGCGCCGCTGGGCTCAAGCTCACTGTCGGCGGCCAGATGCAGACCTACGTGCTCACGGCGATGGCCTCCATCGTGGTGCTGCTTGGCTCGCTCAGCTGGGTGATGCGATGAGGGTGATGGAACCGTGCTGAGCGGCCTGCTGCTGATCCCCCTGCTGGGTGCCCTGATCCTGGCGATCTGGCCCGGCGATCCGGCGCCGGAGCGAATCCGGCGCAGCGGCGCCGCCGTGCTTGCCCTGCAGCTGCTCTGGTCCATACGGGTGCTGGTGAGCTTCGATCCCAGCGCTGGCGGCATGCAGCTGGAGGAATCCGTTCCCTGGCTCGGCAGCCTCGGGCTGCACTACCGGCTCGGGATCGATGGACTTTCCCTGCCCTTGGTGCTGATCAACGGAGCGTTGTGCCTGGTGGCTGTTCTGGCCACGGAGGCCGGGATCCTGAGGCCGCGGCTCTTCTTCTCACTGATCCTGTTGATCAGCGGCGCCGTCAATGGTGCCTTCCTGGCCCAGAACCTGCTGCTGTTCTTCCTGTTCTATGAACTGGAACTCGTGCCGCTCTGGCTGCTGATCGCGATCTGGGGCGGCAACGGCAGGGCGAGGGCCGCCACGAAGTTTCTGCTGTTCACCGCCGTCTCCGGAGGGCTGATCCTGGCCGGGTTCCTCGGCCTGACGCTGGCGACCGGCAGCGCCGATTTCAGTCTGCGAGCCATCAGCAGCGACGATCTCGGCCTGGGCGTCCAGCTGGCCCTGCTCGGGGCACTGCTGGTGGGCTTCGCCATCAAGATTCCCCTTTTTCCCTTCCACACCTGGCTGCCCGATGCCCACACCGAGGCTTCAACCCCGGTTTCGGTGCTGCTGGCCGGGGTGCTGCTCAAACTGGGCACCTACGGCCTGCTGCGCTTCTGCTTCGGCCTGCTTCCTGAGGCCTGGGCCCTTTGTGCCCCCTGGCTGGCGGGCTGGGCAGCGGTGTCGGTGCTGTTCGGCTCCCTGGCGGCGATCCAGCAGCAGGACATGAAACGAATGGTGGCGTACAGCTCCGTGGGCCACATGGGCTATGTGCTGCTGGCGGCGGCGGCGGCCACCCCGGTGAGCCTGCTCGGGGCGGAGTTCCAGATGATCAGCCATGGCCTGATTTCAGCGTTGTTGTTCCTGCTGGTGGGAGCTGTCTACAAGGTCACCGGCAGCCGCGACCTCCGCGAGCTGCGCGGGCTGCTCAATCCCGAGCGGGGTCTGCCGCTGGTGGGGTCGCTGATGATCATCGGGGTGATGGCCAGCGCCGGGATCCCTGGGATGTCGGGGTTCATGGCCGAGTTTCTCGTCTTCCGGGGCAGCCTGATCGCTTTCCCGTGGCAGACCCTGCTCTGCATGGTCGGCTCCGGTCTCACAGCCGTCTACTTCCTGCTGCTGGTCAACCGTGCCTTCTTCGGTCGGCTGGGGGCCACCGTGCAGCTGGCGGCGATTCCGCTGCAGCGACATCTGCCCGCCCTCGCGCTGACGGTGGCGATCCTGGCGATCGGCCTGTTCCCCCAGGGTCTTGGTCTGCTGAGCGAGACCACCAGCACCGCGATGGCAGAGCCGAGCGGGGTGCTGCGGTGAGCCCGCCCAGCGCCGAGCAGCTGATGGCCAGGCTTCTCAACGGCCAACCCCTGCTGGAGGAATCGGCCGATCACCTGCTGGAGGTGGTGGGGGTGCTCGAAAGCTATGGCGAGGTGCTGGATGCCTACAGCATCAACCTCAACCATCAGGCCCAACGGGAGTTCCTCAACCCGCTGCCGATCTGGCGATTCTTCGATGGGGCGCTGAGCGCCGGGCGGCTCTGGCGCCACCTGATCCACGACCGACTCAACTACGAGTACGCCGAGTATTGCCAGCGGATGATGCTCTGGCATGGCACCGGCGGCCTCGACACCTATCTCGACAGCAACCCCTTCGCCGCCGACTGCCGCCTGGTGATCGCCCATCGCCGCCGCCGGGACCCGCTGCTGAATCTGCTGGATCGCTTCTTTCCGGACTTTCTGCCGGAGCAGATCCGCTCCGCCGCCACCGCCAGTGCCCTGGGACAGTTCTGGCGGGTGATGAGTGATCTGTTCCGCGAGCTCCGAGTCGCCCATCGCCATGGAAGGGTGGACTCGATCACGGCGGTGGTCGCCTTTCTGCGCGATGGCCTGGTGGCGGCGGCCGGCCAGCCGATCCACTATCGCGTGGAGCTCGACGGGAAAGGCTTCGACATCCTGCCGGCCGAAGCAGGGCTGACCTTCCTCGCCGATGTGGCCGTTCCCTACGTGGAGGCGGTGTTCCTGCGGGGCACCCCTTTCCTGGGCACGGTGTCCTTCAACGCCCAGGCCCAGCAGATCCCGATCGACCAGGGCCGTTTCCAGTACGGCGCCCTGTTCGCCGATCCCCTGCCCACCATGGGCGCCGGCATTCCCCCCAGCCTGCTGATGCAGGACATGAGCCGCCATCTTCCGGCCGATCTCGAAGCGCTCTACGCGAGCCGGGGCCGGGGCAGAGGTGATCTGCGGGTCAAGATCTGCACCAGCTTCCAGAAGGCGATGTTCTGTGTCACCAATGCCGCGATCGCCGGCACCTTTCCCCATCCGCTCCGGGGCGCCGGGGCGGCGGAGCAGGGACTCAACCATGCCCATGCCGAGGCCTGGGTGAAGCGGCTGCTCCAGGCGCAGATCGGCTGTCTGCCGGCGGCTGGGCCAGTGCTGGCCTCAGTTTCGCCTGGGCTAAGTTGCAGGGATGGATCAGCCCTGGACCAAACGGCAGCGCCCTGAACGCCTGGAGCGGCGTATCGAGTTCGACGACTACGAAACCACCCGCCTGTTTCTGGAGCAGCTCAACGAGCTCGCCGAGCAGCGCCAGTGCTACCCGGACATCAGCTTCGGGCGCACCTACGTGAACCTCACCCTGCGGGCCGAGCCCGACCAGAGCCCGGTGGGCGAGCCGGAGCTCGCCTTCGCCGCCGCCATCGACGCCCTCGTGCCCTGATGGAGCAGGCGCCGGTCGATGACGACACGCCGGTCGATCTGCGGGCCGCCTATGACGGCACCGGTGTGGATGAGGTGCTTGTTCAGCTCGATCGCGAGCTGATCGGCCTGAAACCGGTGAAAACGAGAATCCGTGAAATCGCCGCGCTGCTGGTGGTGGAACGGGCGCGCAAGCAGGTGGGCCTGGCCACCGGTGCCCCCAGCCTGCACATGTCCTTCACCGGCCATCCCGGCACCGGAAAAACCACAGTGGCTGAACGGATCTCCGACATCCTTCACCGGCTCGGCTATGTGCGCAAGGGTCATCTGGTCACCGCCACCCGCGACGACCTGGTGGGCCAGTACATCGGCCACACCGCCCCGAAAACAAGGGAAATGCTCAAGCGTGCCATGGGTGGCGTGCTGTTCATCGACGAGGCGTACTACCTCTACCGGCCTGAAAACGAACGCGACTATGGCGCCGAAGCGATCGAGATCCTGCTTCAGGTGATGGAGAACAATCGCGATGATCTGGTGGTGATCTTCGCGGGTTACAAGGATCGGATGGATGTGTTCTACCAATCCAACCCCGGCCTCTCCTCGCGGGTGGCCAACCACATCGATTTTCCCGATTACACCGCCGAGGAGCTGCTGGCGATTGCCAAGCTGATCATGGCAGCCGAGAGCTACCGGTTCAGTGAGGAGGGCAGCGCCGCCTTCTCCGACTACATCCAACGGCGCATGCAGCTCCCCTTCTTCGCCAACGCCCGCTCGATCCGCAACGCCATCGACCGGGCACGGATGCGTCAGGCCAACCGGCTCTTCAAACACTTGGGCCCAGGCCTGACCAAACGGGATCTGATCACGATCGAAGCCTCCGACATCACCGCCAGCCGCGTGTTTCAGGGCGAGGTGGAAGGGCTCGACCCCAGCCTGCCGCTGACCTGAACCCCTGCGAGCTGGCTGGACGATTCAGCGGCGACGGCGGCTATCGATCTGCAGGAGATCCCGAACCTGCTGGAGCTGGCGGGCCAGGCTCGGATCGATCGCCAGTTTCTTCTCGATCTGCTCCACCGCATACATCACGGTGCTGTGATCCTTGCCGCCGAACACATCGCCGATGCGGGGCAGGCTCAGGTCGGTGCTCTGACGCATCAGATACATGCCCACCTGGCGGGCCTGGCTCACGGCCCGCTTGCGGCTGCTGCTGCGCATCTCCTCCACGCCGATACCGAACACCTCCGCCACCTTCTCCACCACCTGCTGCGGCGTCACCACCACCTCGTTGCCCACCGGATCGAGCATCGGCGCCACCGATTCCACCGTCATCGGCAGGCCGGTGATCGAGGCGAAGGCCACCGCCCGGGTGAGCGCCCCCTCCAGCTCCCGGATGTTGGAGGTGAAGCGGCCCGCCAGATACTGGATCAGGTCGCGGGGGAGCGTCATGCGTTCCTGCTCGGCCTTCTTGTGCAGGATCGCCATGCGGGTTTCCAGATCGGGGGTCTGGATGTCGGCGATCAGGCCCATCGAGAAGCGCGAGATCAACCGTTCCTGCAGGCGGGGGATCTGGCTGGGCGGGCGGTCGCTGGCAATCACGATCTGGCGACCCGCTTCGTGCAGGGCGTTGAAGGTGTGGAAGAACTCCTCCTGGGTGTACTCCTTGCCTTCGATGAACTGGATGTCGTCGACGAGGATCAGATCGGCGGCGCGGTAACGGTCGCGGAATTTCTGCATGCCGTCCTTGCGGATCGCCTGGATCAGGTCGTTGGTGAACGACTCGGTGGACACGTAGAAGACGCGCGCCTCCGGGTCGATCTCGACGCGGTAGTGACCGATCGCCTGCATCAGGTGGGTCTTGCCCAGGCCAACGCCACCACAGAGAAACAGGGGGTTGAACTCGCGGCCGGGCGCTTCGGCCACCGCCAGCGAGGCGGCATGGGCCATGCGGCTGTTGGGCCCCACCACGAAGCGGTTGAACACGTAGCGGGGGTTGAGGCCCGGGGCGGGGCGGCGGGGCGTTTCGCCGCGCGGAGGGGGGATGGGGGGCTGAATCGGCTGCGCCCCCCCCGATGCAGCGACGACTTCCAGACCAGGGTCGTTCGGTACGCCCGAAGCCGTCTCCACATCCACCCGCACGGAGTGCCCAGCCAGCTCCGAAGCCACCGCCTCGATCGTGCTGAGGTAGTTCTTGCGCAGCCAGCCGCTCGCGAAGCTGTTCGGGGCCTCCAGGCGCAGCCTTCCATCGGAGAAGCCGGCACAGCGGGCCGGCCGGATCCAGGTTTCGAAAGTGGGCTTGCTCAGATTGGCCTGGAGTGCCTCTTGAACCCGGTGCCACAGCTCCTGACCCTGCTGCACCTCCGCCTCGTCCCACAGTGGCCGAATATAGGCAGATCCCCAGCCTCCGACCTGTGCCCGGCAAGCGGCCTTCGGCCTGGACCACCTCCCCTCTCCATGACCTCTGATCGGCGTCCTTGCCCGGTGGCCCTTCTGCCCAGCCTGATCGCTGCCTGCTCCGCCGGCCTCCTGCTGGGAGGCTGCACCCTGGGTGTGCCGAACCTGCTGAAGCAGAAGAGTGAGCCGGTCGCCGCTCCGAAGGTGAGCGACGCCCCCGCCGCCATCCCCCTCCAGGCCGGCAATCGCTTCATCGTCGACGCCGTCGACAAGGTCGGACCGGCGGTGGTGCGGATCGACACGGTCAAGCGGGTGATCAATCCACTGGGCGGCCTGTTCGGCAGCGCTCCCGCCGTTCAGCAGCAGCAGGGGCAGGGCTCCGGCTTCATCACCCGCTCCGACGGGGTGATCATCACCAATGCCCACGTGGTGGAGGGAACCAACGAGGTGTCGGTCACCCTGCCGGACGGCCGCAGCTTCAACGGCAAGGTGCTCGGCGGGGATCCGCTCACCGACATCGCCGTGGTCAAGGTGGTGGCCCAGGGTCTGCCGGTGGCCCCCCTGGGCGACTCCGCCAAGGTGCGGCCCGGGGAATGGGCGATCGCGATCGGCAATCCACTGGGCCTCGACAACACGGTGACGGCGGGAATCATCAGCGCCATCCAGCGCACCAATGCGATCGGAGAAGGACAGCGGGTGCCGTACATCCAGACCGACGCCGCCGTCAACCCGGGCAACAGCGGCGGGCCCCTGATCAACGACAGTGCCCAGGTGATCGGCGTCAACACGGCGATTCGGCAGGCACCGGGCGGTGGCCTGAGCTTCGCCATCCCGATCAACCTGGCCCGCCAGATCGCCGCCCAGATCCTCGAGAGCGGTCGGGCCTCCCACCCCTACATCGGTGTACGCCTGCAGGCCCTCACCCCCCAGCTGGCCAGGGAAATCAATGCCACCGCCTCCAAATGCCGCCTGCCTGAGATCAACGGCGTCGTGGTGGTCGACGTGCTGAAGGGCAGCCCCGCCGAGCAAGGTGGGCTGCAGGCCTGTGATCTGATCGAGCAGGTGGGCGACAAGCGCGTCAAGAACCCCTCCGAAGTGCAGGTGGCGGTGGATGCCGGCAGGGTCGGCCAGGAGTTGACGGTTCAGGTACGACGTGGCGAGAAGCCGCTCAGCCTCACGGTCCGGCCCGCCGAGCTGCGCCGCAACAGTTGAGCCGCAACAGTTGAGCCGCTTCAGCCAGCCGCCTGCCGATCTGAGCCGAGCTGATCTGACCAGGACCAGACCAGACAAAATCGGACCTGACCTGACCAGGATCAGGGTGAATACCAGAAGGCGCAGCGGCGTTGGCGGGGCTCCAGCTCCCAGCCCTGCAGTTCGTAGAAGCCAACCACATCCGGATCAGCGAACAGGCTCACCCGCTCCACCTCCATCCGCCGCAGCCGCTCGAGCACATAGGCCATCAGCTGACGACCCAGGCCGGCCCCCTGGTAGGTGGGGTGGACGGCCACGTCCCAGACGGTGGCCTCCAGCACGCCATCGCCGGTGCAGCGGGCAAAGCCCACCAGCTTGGGGAGGCGGGGATCGTGCCGCCACAGACCGACCCGCAGCAGGCTGTGCTCCAGCGCCTTGCGCACCCGCCGCAGCGGCCGGCGACTCCAGCCGACCGCATCGCAGAGACGCTCCAGCTCAAGCAGATCGATTTCCCTGTCAAAGCTCAGCACCAGCTGGAGGCGGGGATTGGCGCTCGGGCAGATCCGGTGATCGGCGCCATAGAGGCTGGAGAGGTGAGCAGTGAAATCCAAATCCAGTGGAGGGCAGCCCGGAGATCGTCTGATCCTGCCCGATCCAGGCCCGGCGGGCGGTCGGGGGTTGGGGAGATCACCGGCCGATCAGCTGGCCTTGCCGTTCAGAGCGTGACAAGTCCCCGTTCCTGCAGGTCGGCCAACTGGGCGTAGAGCCCCCGGGCCGCCCGCAACTGCAGGTGACTGCCCTGCTCGATCAGCTGACCCTTGCGCAACACCAGGATGCGGTCGGCGGATTCGACCGTGGCGAGGCGATGGGCGATCACAATGGCGGTACGGGCGTGGAGCAGCCTGTCGAGGTCGCGCTGCAGGGTGGCTTCGGTGGAGGGGTCCATGAAAGCGGTGGCCTCGTCGAGGATCAGCACCGAAGGATTCCGGATCGCGACTCGAACAACGGAGAGCAACTGGCGCTCTCCGGAGGAGAGATTGCCGCCCCGCTCCCGCAGCTCCGTTGCCAGACCATCGGGAAGGCGGCGCAGCAGGGCCTCAAGACCGAGCTCATGGCAGAGGCGCTCGAGTTCGGCGTCGTCGATCGGGGCGTCGAGGCGGAGATTGTCGGCCACGTTGCCGCTGAACAGGAAGGTGTCCTGGAGCACCACACCCAGCCTCTGGCGCAGGGTGCCGATCGGCAACTCACGAATGTCGATGCCATCGAGCAGGATCCGCCCCTGCTGGGCCTCATAGAGCCTGCAGAGCAGGCGGATCACGGTGGTCTTGCCGGAGCCGGTGGGGCCCACCAGGGCCACGTGTTCGCCGGGGGCAATCCGAAAACTGAGGTTGGTCAGGATCGGATCGTCGGGCCGGTAGGCAAACGAGACATCCTCGAACACCACTTCGCCGGCACTGGCCCGCTCCAGGGCTGAGCGCCGCGCTGCCGGGCTGCGCTGGATATCGGCCATGCTGCTGATCTCGATCGGTTGCTCCAGAAGTTCACCAATCCGCTCCACCGCGGTGAGTCCACCCTGGATCTGGGTGAACCGTTCCGCCAGCTGACGCAAGGGGTCGAACAGCCGCTGGGAGAACAGGATGAAGGTGGTGAGGGTGCCGAGCCCCATCGAACCACTGGTGACCATCCAGCCCCCCAGGGCAATCACCAGGGCCACGGCGCTGAGGGCCACCCACTCGATGAAGGCGGAGATGGCACTGTCGTAGAAGATCGTGCCGCCCACGGCCTGGCGATAGGCATCGGTGGTGTGGGCGAAGCGGCGGCTGTTGATGGTCTCCCGCCGGAACATCTGGACCACCTCAAGGCCCTGGAGGTTCTCCTGCAGATCGGCGTTGAGCTGACTGAGCTCCTCCCGGACGCGGTAGTTGGCCTTGCGGTAGCGCCCCTGCAGCCAGAGGATGATCAGCACCACCGGGATCTGGATCACCAGCAGCAGCGCCCCGAGCTTCGGCTCGATCGTGAGCATGGTGATCGCGATCACCAGCAGGGTGACGAGGTCGGCGAGCACTCCGACGGCGCCACTGCCGAACACCTCGGCCAGGGCGTCGACGTCACTGGTCAGCCGGGTGAGCAGCTTGCCCACCGGGGTGCGGTCGTGGAAGCGGAGCGACAGATCCATGGCATGGCGGAACAGGTCGTCCCGGATCCGGGCGGTGAGCCGCTGACCCACCGCCTGCACGCTGTAGGTCTGGATTCCCTGCAGGCCCAGACGCAGCAGAACGGCGCCAAACAGCAACAGCACCAGCAGGCGGATCGCCTGGGGCACGGGCAGGTTGCTCAGCCAGGGAAGCGTGGGTTCATGGCGCAACACGGAGATGGCCTGGCCGACCAGGAGCGGCTGAACGGCGGCAGCCAAGGCCACCGGGATCAGCAGCAGCAGGGTGAGCAGCAGGCGGCGGCGATCACGGCCCAGGTAGGGAAGCAGGCGCAGCAGCCGCTGACGGTCCAGGTTGGCCATCAGGCCGTCACCGCTTGGCGGGCCGGGGGACTGGCCACAGCGATCCGATCCACAATGGACTGGAGTTCGCCCTGATCGAGCCGCAGGGCGATCGGGTGACCGATCAGGCGGGCCGTGCTTGTGAAGAGATCTTCGATGGCCACAAGGCCGTTGTCACGCAAGGTGCGTCCGGTGGCCACCAGATCGACGATCGCCTCGGACATGCCGGTGATCGGACCCAGCTCCACCGATCCGGTCAGGTGGATGAGTTCCACCGGCAGGTCGAGCTGATCGAAGAACGCTTCGGCACAACGCACGAACTTGCTGGCCACCCGGCAATGGGCGGGCAGGTCGGCGGCACGCCGGTAGCCACTGCTGGCCTTGACAGCCACCGCCATGCGACAGCCGCCGAAGCCGAGATCCAGCAGGGGCGCCACCGGCAGGCGGTGTTCCCGCAGCACATCGTCCCCGACGATGCCGAACTGGGCCTGGCCATAGGCCACATAGACCGGCACATCGGCATTGCGAACCAGCAGGGCCCGTGCCGTGCCGCAGGGGCTCGGCACCATCAGCTGGCGATTGTCGTCATCGAGCAGGGCACTGAAATCAAGGCCGGCGGCGGCAAACCGCCGAACCGAGTCTTTGAGGAGGGCACCTTTTGCCAGGGCGACGGTGATCATGGAACTGCACCGCAGATTTGACTTTAACGATGAGGAAGCCAGGGGGCGAGTGGCAGGCGGCAGAGCCGGGCGCCGGGGCCAAGCGGGCGGCGGCTCCCGCCGGGGATGTGGCAGTGGCTGTCGCCCTGGTGCCGATCCTCGACGACAACTACGTGTTCGTCCTCCATTCCAGCCACCAGGCGGTGGTGATCGATCCAGGCATTGCGGCGCCTGTGCTGAGCTGGCTGGAGCAGCGGCAGCTGGAGCTGGTGGCCGTGCTCCAGACCCACCACCATCAGGATCACATCGGTGGGACGCCAGAGCTGATGCGGCGCTGGCCCGGGGCCGCGGTGGTGGCCAGCGGCGCCGATCAGGAGCGGATTCCCTTCCAGACCCGTTCCGTTGCGGAGGGCGATGGCCTCGAGCTGCTCGGCCGTCGGGTGGAGGTGCTGGAGCTGCCCGGCCACACCCGTACCCATCTGGCCTACCTGCTGCCGCCCGTGGCCGGCGGCCAGGGCGAGCTGTTCTGCGGCGACGTGCTGTTCGCTGGCGGCTGCGGCCGACTGTGCGAAGGCACGGCGGAACAGATGCACCGCTCGTTGCAACGCCTCGCCGCTCTGCCCGACGCCACCAGGGTCTGGTGCGCCCACGAGTACACCCTGGCCAACCTGCGCTGGGCCGCCTCGGTGGCTGATGTCAGGCCAGCCGAGCAGGCTGCGGTGGCGGCCCGCCTGGCCGAAGTGAAGGAGCAGCGGCACCGCGGGGAGTGCACAATTCCCAGCACCATCGGCCTGGAGCGCCGCTCGAATCTGTTCCTGATGGCCGGGGACGCCGGGCAACTGGCGGCGCGTCGCCTGCACAAGGATCAGTGGAAAGGTTGAGGCTCAGCCCTGACTGGCAGGCTCGGCCACAGCCACCACCGACAGACCGTCGGGAAACAGCACGGCCTTCTGGGCCTCGCGGATCCGCAGCCGACAACGCTCGCCACGGCTGAACTCCTGATCGAGGGGCAGCCGCAGTCGCAGTTGCAGGGGAGGGCTGCCGGCCTGCTCTAGGTGCACCTGGATCAACCAGTCGCGGCCGAGAAACTCCCGGCCCATCACCCAGGCGTCGCCATCCGGGTCAGCCACCGGCTCAAGGGCCGTCGGGTCGAGCAACACCTCCAGTGGGCCCGAATCCCGCCCGGAGGTCATGGCCACGACGGGCTCGGCCGGCTGCAGCCAGCCCAGCGGCGTGCGCAGACGCTGGCCATCCCAGCAGGCCGGTACGAGATTGCCCTGCAGAACGAAGCGCCCGACAAAGGCGCTGGCCGGGCGACGCACCAACTCCCGGGGGCTGGCGCACTGATGGATGCGCCCCCCCTGCAGAACCGCCACCCGGTCACAGATCGCCAGGGCCTCCTCCGGATCGTGAGTCACGATCACGCCACTGGCACCGCAGCGGCTGAGCACGGCGGGGAGCTCGCTGCGCAGCCGCAGCCGCACCTCGACATCAAGATTGGAGAACGGCTCATCGAGCAGCAACAGGGAGGGGCCTGGCGCCAGGGCCCTGGCCAGGGCCAGCCGTTGCCGCTGACCGCCGGAGAGTTCGTGGGGATAGCGGTGCTCCAGGCCGCTGAGCCCGAGCAGTTCCAGCAGCCAGCGAGCCCGGCTGCGATCCTGATGGGGCTTCAGGCCAAAGCAGGTGTTGCACCAGGCATCGAGGTGGGGAAACAGGGCATAGTCCTGAAAGACCATGCCGACCCCGCGCCGCTCCGGATCAAGCCAGCGGTCGGGGCCGGCCACCTCCTGGCCCTGAATCAGAATTCTGCCGCTGGCGGGACGCTCGAATCCCGCCACCAGGCGCAGCAAGGTGGTCTTGCCGCAGCCGGAGGGGCCCAGCAATCCCACCAGTTCGCCGGGGCGAAGTGCAAAATCGATGGCTTCAAGGGTCCAGCCCTCGCCATCAGGACGGCCTGCAGCTGAGGCGATGGAGGCCCCGTCGTAGCGGTGCCAGACGTTTTCAAGCCGGACCTGGTCCCGGTGTGGCGCCTCACTCCAGAGAGGTTCCCGGCTCCTGACTGTGGGCGGTCCACTTAGGCTCATCGCCTCATCTTCTCCTGTCATGGTGTCCCTGCCCGAAGCGATCCAAACGGCTTTGGCTCCGGCTCCCGTCGGCCCTTACAACCAGGCGGTCAAGGCGGGCGACCTGCTGTTCTGCTCAGGACAGATCGCCCTGGATCCGTCCACCGCGCTGATGGTGGGGGGAGGAGATGTGGAGGCGGAAACCAGGCAGGTGCTGGCCAATCTCGAAGCGGTGCTGGCGGCGGCCGGCTGCACCACCCGGCACGTGGTGCGCACAACGGTGTTCCTGGTTGACCTGGCCGACTTTGCGGCGGTGAACCAGATCTACGCCGAACACTTCGGAGCCGGAGTTTCGCCGGCCAGGGCCTGCGTGGAGGTGGCGGGCCTGCCGAAAGGGGCCAGAGTGGAGATCGACTGCATCGCCCTGCTCTCGAGCCCCTGATCAGTGGCTGTGGGCAGGTTACGAAGCTCACGCTTGGTAATCAAGGTGACAGTCGCCAGCTGGCACATGCCCAAGAATCGGAGGATGCACCAGCTCCCCCCATGGCGTACTCCTCCCTTGGCGTCAGGTCTGTTTTGAATGGCGGCAAAAATCGGCTCTACAGACTGGTCGATCAGCAATGCTCCCCCCATCCCGTGCTCGATGACCACTTCGAGACGATGGATGCGGCCTGGGAGGCCGCCCTGGACTGGTGGCAGGAACAGGTGGGCGCGGTGGAGCAGCCGATCGGAATCGGCATTGAAGTGAGCACCCCCAGGGGCGACTGGCGCACCCTGCGTTATCCCGGCACCTGGCCAGGCCTGATGCACTGACGGCTTTGCCGCCCGTCTCCACTCCGGTTTCACCTGCTCACCGGGTCGGGTGGTCACGATGTTTCTTGTCCATCTCTCTGCAGAGCAGGCCCCGCTGCTGGCCGCAGCCGTCGCCGGTGCCTGTCGGATCGGCAATCGCTGGTCCACAGCCTTCCAGCCCCGCTTTCTCGCCCTGATCTTCCAGGAGCTGCTGGGAGAAACCCTGGATTTCGAACAGCTCGAAGCAATCGATGTGGAGGCGGCGGCTGGTCTGTTTCCCCAGCCGCAGCAGCGACGGGAGCTGGTCGAGTTGCTGGTGCTTGCCGAGATGCTGGTGAATCCAGTGCCGCCAGAGCTTGAACGGTCGATCGAACGCTGGGCGGCACGGTTGGGTGTCGATGACCGCAGCCTGGTGATGGCCCGCGATGTGGCGTTCAACAGCCGATCGCAGGCCCAGAGTGATTTCTACAGGCTCTTCTGGATGGGGGTGGAAGACCGCCAGACGGCGGGCTTTGAGCAGCTGCTGGAGCTGCATGGCCCCAAGGCCTGGACCTTCACGTTCGAGCCGGATGCGGCCCTGGCGGCTCGCTGGCGTGCCCTGGCCACAGCCCCGCCGGGGAGCCTTGGTGCTGCCGTCTGGCGGCATTACCAGACCAACAGGTTCACCACCCCCGGCGAACTGGGTGGCGCCAACGCGGCACTCGCCCATCACGACTGGCTGCATGTGCTGGGTGATTACCAGGTGGATGTGGTGGGTGAGGTGGAGAATGCCGCCTTTGGTGCCGCCAGCAGCTCAGTGCCGGGAGCCAATCTCTGGTTTCTCGGCGTGATGGCCATGTACGAAGGCGGCTTGTTCGACAGTGTGGTGGCCGGTGGGCAGCAGAACTGTGTGTCGGCGCCGGGGGTTCCTGAGCGGGTTGTGGCCGCCCTCAAGCGGGGCAGGCAATGCTCCCGGGATCTCCTGGCCATCGACTATTTCACCGTGGCCGATCAACCTCTGAAGGAGCTGCAGGAAGCCTGGGGAATTGCTCCTCGCTGCTGACGGGCCGGTTCCACCCCACCCTGCCGCCACCAGCGCCCTGCTGAAGCCGGCTTGATCCCAGAGTTGGGGCGGCGGTTTCGGGCCAAGGCCACAAACAGCCGCAACCTATGATGGAAGAGGCGGGGCGTGGCGCAGCTTGGTAGCGCGGGTGCTTTGGGAGCACTAGGTCGCAGGTTCGAATCCTGTCGCCCCGATCCAGTCACTGCAAGGGTTTTCGGAGGTTCCGGAAGCCCTCTTTTTTTGCCCAAAAGGGGCAATGTACGGAAAATGTACGAATGGCAGGCTCCGTTGGCCGTTCATGGGGCTGGTTTGGGGCCCTTGTACGAGAGATGTACGAACGGCCCAGGAGCACTGCAGAGCGAGTGCTTCATCCACTCACCCGCCGTCGTTGGAGAACAGAAGCGCCCCTCCCTCCGCCCTGGCAAAGAGAAGGGGCATGGAACCTGCGATCCCATCTCAGTCCGTTTCAAGCAGGTGGGGCGAGCGAGCCGTCGCCTCGCTCATCGCCTCATTGCATCGCCCCAGGTGATAGAGCACTGGTGAATTGGCGCAGGGGAATTTGCGCCGCCAATGAACCCCAGGCTTGAACAGGCCTGCCTTGCGCCAGCGGCACAACGTTCTCTCGCTGACCTTGAGCGCCATCCCGAGGTCACGGGCATCGAGCCATTCGCCCACCGGCACTGCCTCTGCTGCATCGTTGACTTTCCGCAAGCTCATGCTTCCCCCCGCTGCCTTTCACTGCTGACACCCAGCAGCTCGCAGGCCTGTGCGGTGGTCATCCAGACCCGCCCTGGTGTGGCCTGCGTCATGGCATCAGAGGACCAGGACCGTGCGTGGCGGTGCTGTTCGGCTGGCTTGGAACTGGCCTGGGCGGCACCGGCCCGGCGAGCACCAGCAGCACGGTGGTGAGCTGAAACAGCAGCAGCAGCCAGAGCAGCCGATGCAGGTAGCGGAGATTGGTGATCGTCACCAGGGTGTGACGCGGCTGCCTGCGGCAGAAGCGCGGCAGCTGGGGCCGGCGTGGTTCGGAGCTGCGGGTCATCAGAACGGCACCCCGTCGTCGCCGAACTCATCACCAAAGTCATCCACCTCGCCGATGGGGATGGCGCGCTGCTGGCGCTCGCTGGCCTGATCGTCGCGATAGGACTGCTCGGCCGCCTCGATCCAGGCCACGTCCGTGCCCTCGCTCAAGCTGATCGGCCCGTAGAAGCCGATGGTGACGTTGCGCGGCACCGCATCGGCTTCCGCCTGGGTCTCGATCTTGCTGCCCTTGGGGTTGCCGTCCTGGTCGTACTGCTGGGCCCAGCGGGTGGCCAGGGTGAGCTGATCGCCGACGTTGAGCTTGCCCTTGCGGTGTGCCTTGCGTGCCTCAATCCAGTCCCCGAAACCTTTGGCCTTGAGGATCACCCGCACCCGATCGCCTGCGGCCGGCACCGCTGCCTCGTCGCCGAGCTTGGCCTCCATCGAGGTGCCGGGCATGGCGACGCAGTGGATGACGATCTCCTGCTTCACCTTGGGGTTTCCCTGCCGGTCCTTGCCGTTGGGGATCGGCTCCATCTCGCCGCTGGCCAGGTTCTTGCGCAGCCGGTCGCGCTGCTCGGTGCGCACGATCGCCAACTGCGCCACCTCCCCGAAGCGTTGCTGACGGATCACAGGTGCGCCGATGCGAGCGCCGTCGTTCAGTTCAATCGCCATGGCTCTGTTGGGGGTTGGGGTTCAGGGGGGGTAGGGGTTCAAGGCCGGCGCCCAGCCGCATCAGGTGATGGGCGGCGCCGCTGATCGAGAGGCCGTGCTGCTGGCGCAGTTGTTGCAGCACCTGCCAGACATCGCTGCGGACCTTGGACTGGAGGTAGTGGCCCCCGTCCGGGGCCCTGGGCTGCTCGTGCTGGCGGTGGCCGTAGGCGATGCGGCGGGGTGCTGGTTCAGCCATCGGCGAGCCAGCCATGGGAATCGCTGGCCTGGCAGCCGCAGGAGGCGACCCTCACCAGTTGCAGCTCATCGATGGCGGCCTGTAGGGCCGGGCACGATCGGACAAGGGCGGCAGCGCGGGTGGGCCAGAGGCAGTGCCAGGCCAGCTCAGGCGCCTGCGTCCAGATCGGCTCCTGATTGCGGATGGTCCTCAGCAACAGGCCACTGCCGCTGTGGCGGAGCCTCCAGCGCGGGCTCACAACAGCTCTCGACGGCCCGCGCCAGCCAGCGCAGCAGGTGAATCTCACTGGCGCGGCGCATGAGCCCATGAATGCGGCCATCCGGAACATCGCGGTAGTAGCGAGCGGCCAGCTCCCTCTGCCGCTGATCGGCAACGGCGGAGAGCAGGTGAGCGGCATGGCGCAGCTGCAGGGTCTGCTCATGACGGCACCCCCGCGAGTTCCCGCTCGAAGCGGTCGATGAAGTCGGCATGGCGGCGCTGGGTGACGCGATCGGTGATGGTGCGAGCGGTGCTGGGCACCTGGAACTGGGAGCGGAAGGCGATGGTGAAGCGCTTCCAGATCTCCTTGTCGCTGCGGGCCATGGCCTTGAGCATCGCGGTGAGGGTTGCGATCTCCTGGGGCTCCAGCGGTTCAAGGTCCAGCGGGTCGTGCTCCGCCTCCTCAGCGGCGGCGGCTTGCCGCGGGGCGGGATCGCTGGGACTGGGCTGTGGCTCTCCGGCATCGACGGCCGCAGAAATCGAAACAGCGGTGGCTGCCCCGGCCTTGCTGGGCTGAGCCTCCTGTTGCACAGGAATACCGAGCAGGCCCGCCAACAGGCGGGCGCTCAGGGCGAAGTCCGCGTCGTAGGCGCTGGTTTCAGCGCTCAGCTGGGCGCCGTCCTTGTGCATCAGCACGACCACGGTGCCCTCCCCGCTGCTCTGCACCGAGAAGCTGAAGCCCATCGCGAAGGCCGGCTTGGCCGCGGAGACCACTGCTGCCAAAGAGAAGTCCGTGGCTGGCTTGAGATCAGACTGGAAGCTTGAGAGCGCCTCGGCCAGCACGCACTCGGCCTGCCACTGGCGCTCGTGGGGACTGACGTGCTCGCCGAGCAGCGGCGGGCCGGTGGAGGGGGTGGTGTCCATGGGGCGTTGGGCGGGACCGTCGCCCGCATGGCCCGGATCTTAGGGGCTCGCTAATGCGGGGCGCAAGTCTTCCTCAGGATTCCGAGGCTGCTGTGGGTTTGGCCTTGCTCCGGCTCCCCGTGCCTTTGCCGCTGCGGCCCCTGGGTTTGGCCGCTTCCGGCGGGCCGCCAGCGGGTTCGGCGGCGCCGGCCGCTGGTGGCAGGGTTTCGAGCCAGGTGTGGACCCAGCGCTCGGGCAGCCACTCGCCATCCCACAGCTCCTTGAGCTGCTCAGGCTCGTAGTCGCCAAACGAGGTGAGCACCGTGCGCAACTGCTTGCGCAGAGGCAGCGGGGCCTGGCGGGCGATCTCCTGCACCGCCTCGAAGGCATCGAGGTCGCGCTCGTCGACGGCGCTGCTCACCAGCTCGCGCCAGGTCTGGCTCAGGGCCCTGGCTTCCTGGAGCGCCACAGGCGGGGCCTCGGGCCTGGGCTTGGGCTGGAAGGCCGTGGGCACCGGCCGCAGGCCGACATAGCAACTCCACAGCTCAATCGGTCCCCAGCGGGTGCCGTCGTCATCGACGATCGCCGTGGCGCCGTTGAGCTTGTCTTTGAGGGCCTGGGTTTTGAGACGACTCCAATCCTGCTCAGCGATGCGGCGGTTGACTTCGGCGAGCTGGAAGAAGGCGGGCCGGCGCAGCTCACCGGCTTTGCCCTGCTCGATCGCGCTGAGGTTGCCGTAGCTGATCGCCGAGAAGCCGGACTCCTTGCCCCAGTCAGCGACGGTGTACTGGGTCCAGCCGTTGCGCTCCCGCCACAACCGCAGCATGCGCCCGAAGGCGAGGCGAGCCTCGGCCTGGCGTGCCTCGATCTGGGCGAAGGATTCGGCCATGCCTCACAAGGCTGAGGTTCGTTAGCGGCACGCTAAGGCATGGGACGGGGCCTGCCCAGCGTTCACAAGCCGCCAACTGGAACGCAGCCCAATCACTACACCAGGAACTTCCTCAGGCTTGCGAGGACGGGCCAAACGGGATACGGTTCGACTCCCTGCGCTGCCGAGTCGTGCGTCCCCTTGCCGTGCGTCTGCCCCCTGAGCTGATCCATTGGCTTGACGCGCACCGCGGCGGCGAGGCCCGCACCACCTTCCTGCGGGCGATCCTGCGCGATCACATTCGCCGTCAGAGCAGGAGCAAGCCCCGCGCACACGCCTCCGCCCCACAGCGGCACACGCCACTGCTCTGAGCCCTCCCGCCTTCAGGCCCTGCGCTGATGCCCCTGCCTGCCCAGCTGATCGAGAGCCTGCAGGCGATCGATTCCGACTGGACGCTGCTGCCGATCGATGGCCGCAAACGACCGGTCGATCCGCTCAGCGGTGAGCCGCTCCTGGCCTGGGGCAACAGCGGCCTCGACCTCGAGGCGATCACCGCCCTGGCCGATAACCCCCACGTCCATGCCGTCGGGGTGCTGCTCGGGCCAGCTTCTGGGGTGCTGGCCCTTGATTTTGATGGACGCGGAGCGGCCGCCTGCTTTCGCCGCATCTACGGCCGCTCGCACCGTGACCTGCCGCCCACCGTTGGCTGGTCGTCGGGGCTGCCCCATCGCGGCCAACTTGTCTTCCGGGTGCCATTGGAGGGCTGGGACCTGCTGCGGGGCCGGCGCCACTGGACCGGTGCTGCCCAGGCCGGCAAGGCCCGAACAGTCTTTGAGTTGCGCTGGGCGGGCCACCAATCGGTGATCGCCGGCGTCCACCCCGAGACGGGCCGCTACCGCTGGATGCAGGGCCGCTCTCCCGATCAGGTGTCGGTGGCTGAGGCACCGGAATGGCTGCTGGAGCCGCTCTACAAGCAGCCCGATGAACCGGTCTGCTGCGACTACGCCCCGACAGCAGCGGATGTGCCCCGCGCCCTGGAGCTGCTCCAGCAGATCCCTCCGCTGGAGGACTACGAGGGCTGGCTCACGGTCGGCATGGCCCTCCGTTCGGTCGATCCCGGCCTGCTGGAGGCCTGGGTGGAGTGGTCACGCGGCTGCGCCGGGTTCGATGAGGCCGAGTGCCTGGCCAAGTGGCGCTCCTTCAAGGGCCGTGGCGTCACCATCGGCAGCCTTCACCACCACGCCGCAGCGGCCGGCTACCAGTACCAGTGGCCGGCCCGGGAGCGGCCGCGGGGTGATGCATGGGAGCCCGAGGCCCCTGACGCTGGACCCAAGCCGCTTGCCGATCCACCCCGTGATGAGGTGATCGCCGGGCTGCTGGAGCAGCTGCTGGATCTGCTGCTCGAAACTCGCGACACCTGGGCGCAGGAGCAGGCGATTCGCTCCGCCCTCTGGAGCCTTGGGGTGACGGGACAGGCGATCGATGAGCGCATTTATTACGCCCTGGCCCACCGCTGGGAGCTGCCCCTGCAGAACTCCCATAACGGCGGCTGCCGCAACCGCCGCCTCAGTGATCCGATCACTTCGCCGGCTGAGGATCTGCTGCCGGGCTTCCTGCTCTGGCGCCGTGATCACCTGCTCTTTGGCGCCGGCGGTAGCGGCAAGACCATGGCGGCGGCGGCCATGGCGGTCTGCTGCATCAAGGGGCTCCCCTTCCTCGATCAGGAGATCCCGCCGTCGAGGTGCGGGCGGGTGCTGTGGATCGGCACCGATGGCGGCGAGGGCGCTCGGGCGATGGTGCGCGAGTACCTGGAGGACCTCGGCTGCGCCGAAGACCCTTGCGTGGATGAGCAGCTGACGATCTGGGCCGCTGAGCCGTCTGACGGCCTGCCCTCCTGGTGCTGCAGTCCTTCCGGTCTGCAGGAGCTGCGCCTGGAACTGGCCGGCGGCGGCTACGCCCTGGTGGTGATCGATTCGCTCAAGGCGGTGCTGGAGCTCGCCGGCATCAACTTCGGCATCGGCCCGGTCGGCACCTTGTTGCGTCTGCTGCAGGCGCTGGTGTGTCGTCACTGCTCCCTGCTCTGGTTGCACCATCCAGCTGGAGGCAAGAGTGCCGGCAAGGGTCTGCAGGCCGCCGCCGGCAGCCAGAACATCAATCAGATCCCCTCAGCGGTGCACCAACTCACCCGCAAACTCGAGGACCGGGGGCCGTGCAATGTCTGGAGCGTCCACAAGCTGCGCGGCAGTCCGGCGCGGGAGTTCAGCTATCGCCTCTCAGAAGACGGCTTTGTGATCAGCGAGGGCTTCATTACCCGCAACTGCCGCGTCGCGGTGCTCGATGCCATCGAGCTGCGGCAGGCGGGCGGCCTGCCGACCAGCACCGCCTACCTGTGCACCGATCTCGGCGGCTTTCAGGAGGGCTCGGTGCGCAACAACCTCACCTGGCTGCGCAAGCGAGGGCTGGTGCGCAAGTCGGGCCTGGCCTGGCGGCTGAGCCCGCAGGGCCAGAAGTTGCTGGAGCTGACGCGGCAGGGCGGAACTGAGCAGCAGATCTGGATGACCTGATCAGGACTGCTCGCCTGCATGGTCTCTCAAGCGACATCACCCGATCTAATCCTTGAGACCTGTTGCAGGGCAGTGGATCTCACGGAATCTTTCACGGCCTTGAGCGCATCGCATGCTTTCCCCCTCCTACGGGGCCATCGCCTGCATGGTCGCTCCAGCGACATCACGCGACCCAATCCTTGAAACCTGTTGCAGGGCAAGCGATCTTGCGGAACTCTCCACAACCCTGCTCGCATCACCCTGTGTGTGTCCCCCTTCTATAAAATGAAAAAGTGATTTTTTCTCTCTAAAGCATTGCAGTGCAGTCGTTCTCAGCGATCAAAATGGATGAAAAAGCCGTGAAAAGCTGTGAAAACGTCGTGAAATCAGATCCGCAGCAGCTTTTTCACGGCCATTCCCGCTGTTTTCATCGATTTCATTCCTTGTAACTGCTTGCGGTGCAATCGATCTGCCGGAATTTTTCACGAGTTCACTCCCTTACGTATATCCCCCCCCCTCCCCCAGCCGGCATGACGACCACCCACTGGCTTGAACCGATCGCTGGTTTGCGACGCCTCGACCCGCAGCACACCTACTGGCTGAACGATCACCTCTTCCCGGTTTCGATCACCGGTGTGCTGCAGGTGGCCAAGTCCAGCTATGCCCTCGGCCGCATCGAGGCCAGCCGCTCGGTGTGGGAACCGCGCGGCAACACCTGCCACCAGGCCCTGGAGCTCTTCCTCACCGGCCGCATGCGGCCCGATGCTCACCCAGCCGAGAATCACGATCAGGGCGACAAGACGAGCGGGGCGGAGGTTGAGTTCGAGGCCTACCGGGAGTGGATCCAGCCGTTGATCGAGCACGAGCGCTGGGGTGCGGTGGAGGTGATCGCCTCGGAGCGCCCCACTTGCTGTCTGGTGCGCAATGTGGCCGGCACCTACGACACGGCCTACATCGACCCACAGCTCCCGCCAGCTGCGGAGCGACCAGCGGGGGTGAGCGGCCCGGCGAGGGTGCTTGCTGATCTCAAGAGCCTCACGGCCAGCGGCAGCACCTACTGCACCCGCGCCCAGATCGGCGGCTACTTGGCTCTGGAATGGAGCCAGGGCCACTGGTTCGACTACGGGCAGACGATCTGGAGCCGGCCGGGGCGGACCCAGTTCTCGCCCCCCTATCCCCGGCGAGAGTGCCTGACCGCCTGGGCCGCGGTCTGGGCCCAGTACGTGGCGACCCACCGCCCCTTCTGAGCCCACAAGGCTCGGCATCCCGAGGCATGTACTTGCGGCTTGCGTTATCGGGCCGCTACGGTGGCTTGCATGCCAGGGCGTGCCTGGCTCCGTTATTCGCCCGGCGAGCGCCATGGTTTCCCGCCCCGTTCTTGAGCCCCCCTCCGCTGCCGTCCCCGAGGCTGCTGAACAGGCGGAGCCCATTGATCTGGACGCCCTGCTTGACCGCATCACCCAGCTCAAGGCCGCTCAGAAGTCGATCGAAACCGAACTGACCCCACTGCTGGATCAGCTCCATGCCGCCTTTGATAGCGGCGAGCTCGACGCCTCCTTCTCCCACAACGATTTCAGCTTCTGCTGGTCGCCCGGCCGCGTTTCCTACACCTATCCCGAGCCGCTGCGGCTGCAGGAGCAGAGCCTCAAGCAGGCCCAGAAATCAGCAATCGAATCCGGCACCGCCACTGTTCAGCACGGCAACCCCTTCTGGACGATCAAGGCCCCCAGGCCCATCTGATCCTTCCCCGATGGCGAACGCTCAGAAGCGCAAGGGGGATTCAGCCGAGCGGGAGGCGGCCCAGCTGATCGCCGCCTTGCTGGCGCTGCCGGTCCGACGCAAGCTCGGGGCCGGACGCACCAACGACGCCGGCGGGGATACCGGTGACATCGAGGGCGTTCCAGGCCATGTGATTCAGATCGCCAGCTGGGCGAACGTGGCTGCCGCCGCCCGGCTCAAACCGGCCGAGGCGCAGCAGCAGGCCTGCAACGCGGCCCTGCCGTTCGCGGCGAGCTGGGTGCGCTTCCGTGGCGGAACCTGGCGGATCGTGCTCACCCCGGAGCAGTGGGCGTCCTACGTCCGCTGCGCCCTCCTGAGCGGCCTCGATGACGCCTGATTCGCATCTCCCTCGCCTGGGGAAGGGAGCTCTCTGGGGAGCGCCCGAGCTGGTTGTCGAGGGAGTTGAAGCGCTGCGCGACGCGGCACCTCACCAGGACGAAGATGGCACCCCTTGCTTCCGGGGCGACGGCCCTGCGCCACGCGCCTCCAGGCGTGGTGTGGCCACCCGCTTTCCCCATCAGACCCTGCCGCCGCGCGCTTCAGTGGCGGAGGTGGAGCGCCGCATCGCCGAGGCCCAGCTCTGGATCGCCCAGCGCCTACCGCTCAGCCTGATGCGGGCAAATGCGGCCAACTCCTGGGGGGTGAGCAACACCCGCACGATCAATCGTTACCTGGATCTGGGCCGTAAGCGGATGGTGGCCGAGCTGATCAACAACCGCCTGGAGCACCAGGCGCAGCACATCTACGCCCTCTATGACTGCGCCCGCCGGGCGATGGATGCTGATCAGTTCTCCGCTGCCGTCGGTGCCTTGCGAGTGATTGCCGAGATCGGTGGCCTGCTGCGGGCGCCAATCAAGCCGCCGGAGGCGAAGTAAGCCATGGGCCCAACCACCGGCATGCTGGCAACCGGAGCGCCCCGCCCTCCCAAGGCTGAGCCTGCCGCGGCAGGGATGTTCAGCGGCGGCGGCCTGCTCCATTCCCCGCAGCACGGCGACCCCTGGGGTGATCTCGGCCTGCTGGGTGCTCCCGATCCCGCCCTGGCCCGCTCCAGCGCGGCGCCACTGAGCTTCCGGGAGTTCATCGCTGAGGCCTACCCCCGCTACGGCTTCCACCGCTGGGCGGTGGTGCTGATTGCTCTGCTGCAGGCGATCGCCGATGGCGAGCTCTCGCGCCTGATCGTCACCTGTCCGCCGCGCCTGGGCAAATCACTGCTGGTCTCCAAGCTCTTCCCCGCCTACTTCATCTACCGCCACCCGCATCTCTTCGCCGCCATCGCCAGCTACTCCGGTGAGCTGGCCTATGCCCACTCCCGTGAGGCGCGGCACTTCTACCGCGTCACCGGCAACCAGCTCTCGAAGGATTCCGCGGCGGTCGGCAACTGGCTCACCACCCAGCGTGGCGGCTGTATCGCGGCTGGTGTGGATGGGCCGTTCACGGGCAAGGGCTACAGCCTCGGTGTGATCGATGACCCCTACAAGGGTCCCGCCGATGCCGGCTCAGCCCGGGTGCGCTCTCGCATCGAGGACTGGCTCAAGGCCGTCTGGTTCACTCGCGCTGAACCCCAGTTCACCGATGCAGGTGATGGCGCCCTGCAGCACAACCTCTCGGCCCAGGTGATCGTGCTCACCCGCTGGGACCACGAGGACGTGATCGGCTGGCTGCTGGCCCAGGAAACCGGCGATGCCCCGCAGGAGTGGCATGTGCTCAACCTCCCGGCCATTGCTGAGCACCGGGCCGATCGCCTGAGCTTCCCGGCGTCCTGCACGCTCGAACCTGACTGGCGCCAGCCGGGCGAGGCGCTTTGCCCCGAGCGGTTCCCGCTGAGCGAACTGCTCAAGATCCGCTCGCGCGTGGGTTCCTACTGGTGGAACGCCCTCTACCAGCAGCGGCCTTCGCCGGCGCAGGGGGCGATTTTCCAGCGGTCCTGGATCAAACCGCCGTTCTCCCGCGAGCAGCCGCGCCGCTTTGCCCCGCTGGTGCTCTCCTGCGACCTCTCCTTCAAGGGGGAGGAGCAGAACGACCATTGCGGCTTCGTGCTGATGGGCCTGCTGCTGCCGGATACGGCAGGGCCGCAAGCGCCAAGGCCTCAAGGGGCAGGGCCGCTGGCCCCCCAGCTGGAACTGGAGGTGATCTGGGCGGCGCGCCATCACTTCGATCTACCCCAGACACTTCGCTTCCTGCTCTCCACACTCGCGGCCCTCGACGCCCAGGGTCTTCGTCCGCACGCGGTGCTGATCGAGGACGCGGCCAATGGCCCGGCCGTGCAGCAGACCCTCAAGCGCAAGGTGCCGGGGCTGCTGCCGATCCCCGCCCGCGGCAGCAAGGAGTCGCGGGCCCATGCCGTCGCCCCGTTGCTGGAGGCGGGCCAGGTGCGCTTCCACCACCGCGCCGCACCGCTGGTGGAGGAACTGCCGCGCTTCCCCAAGGGCACCAAGGATCTGGTGGATGCCTTTGGTCATGGTGCCCTGTGGCTGGAGACCCGCTACTGGCGCGGGCTGGGCATCAAGCGCGATCCGCTGCCGATGCTGCTGACGCGGTGAGCTGTGAGCCAGCTCTGCTTGCCGCTGCCGCAACAGGAGAGCCGTTCGGGGATTGAGCCCATTGCGCGAAGGCGTCCGCGCCGGGAGCCGCCCACGCAGGGCCACCAGCAGCTGGTCTTTGCCTTCCCCTACAGCCCGGAGCCTCAGCAGCCCCGTATGCGGCACCGGCGCCAGCGGCCCGTGCATCCCCATGCCGCTGCCCACGCCCTGGCGCTGGCGCACCTGGATCTGGCGGACAAGATCGCCGGCAACTTTGCCCGGCGCACCACCCATTCCTTCGATGATCTGCGGCAGCTCGCGGTGATCGGCTTGCTCAAGGCGGCGGCTCGCTTCGATGGCACGGGTGGTCGCTCGTTTCGGCCCTACGCCCGTACCTACGCCAACGGCGAGATCACCCACTACCTGCGGGACCACGGCTTTGCGATCAAGGTGCCGCCCTCCTGGCGCGATCTCTATGCCAGCGGGCAGAAGTTGTTGCGGGAGGGTCTGGCTCCCCATGCAGTTCCGGAGACGCTGGGGATCACGATCGAGCGCTGGCGGGAGATTCAGTACGCATGCTCAATCACGGTGATTACGTTGCAGCCTGATAGTTGAGCCTCCCAACATGGCTAAGTCCAACCACATCCTGCTTTGAGCATTGCCCCTGAGCGACAGGGAAGACTCGTATAATCCAGAAGAGTAATCCGTGGCGGCCTGTCCAATCGAGGACCTTGTTTGATATGTCGAGTCTCAAGAGGAGGTGTCCGCGGTCGAAATTCGCATCAATGGCAATACTCGTGCAACTTTCGCCATCTTTCTGGCACTATCAAACAACTTCAGCTCCAACATAGAGACCATCTTGAAGGCAGTAAAAGCTCGGGCATCTAACCACTAAACTGCAATGCAAATGCACTCATATGAGCCCTCCGATGCGCCCCTGAAGTTCTAGCCCTAGAGAGTTCTGCCGTTCAACTAGCCAGGCGAGGAGGCCTTGAAAAGCCGCAAAAGATTCACCCGTAGTACGCAGCCGAATCTGATCTTGGTCCCAGACCACGTTTAGGAGCTTTGCAAGATCGTCTTCAAAGTCTTCATAGCGATACGCCGAAGACTCTTCGTCACCATGAAGGAGTTCCTGAAACCACGTGAGCGTTCGCACGCGAACTGCTCCTGCCGCTGGCTTCGCCAGCCATCGTGCGAACTTTCCGAGGCGCCCTCCGTTTTGAGGAGCTTTCTCCATCCAGCAGGAAATGACGTCCCAAATGGTGATGACGTATTGAGCATGACGTTCATCCCATAGGTCGCTGACCCACCAATGGATCCCGATCAGCGCGTCCCACACATCCTTATGCAAAGGCCATCGTCGCGTGCCGTCGATATCAGAGAAAGCTCGCTGCACAATCTGGCGAATGAGTGGACTATAGCTGGCAGGCGTCTGTTCTGATGAAAGGGCGCATCTGTGTAGTGCGTTTAGGAACTTCTTCGGCCAGTCGTGAGCCTCACTATGGAGGTCAATAATCACCGCCCAGAACAATTCAGGTTCCTCAGTCGGGCGCAGTTGCAGCAGTACCGCAGCCACGTTCTCTAGCACCCACTCCTCATCCGCATGTGGGTATTGATGATCGTCTCGCTGCAAGTCGGATCGCGGTCTTGCGGCCACCACATTAAGCGCGACCCGCCAGAACTGAATAACAACTTCTCGCTCCTTTTCGCTTAGCGCTTCATTGGGCAGAGGCAGCCAGCCATGGCTGCAGCGCACGAGATGGAAGTCGATCAGTCTGAAGTCGGGCCACTTGCTGCTAAGGGTGTCAATCTCGGCGAATCGGCTCGCATCTTCGAACCTATTCCAGTCAACTGGCAGAGGAGCTAAAGTGCCATCGACAAATGCCCTAAGTCTCTCATTTTGCCAGGTGGCCAATTCGCCATGAATATGTTCTTGTACGCGCACATCACCTTCCGGGAGCATATATTGCCAGTTGCGTAACCCGTCAACGCGGCCTCTCACATGTGCCCAGTCAATTGCTAATCGGCGTAAACGTCCAAAGTCGTCACCCAGGATTGTCCGATGCTCGGCACACCGAGAGAACAGCGTAGACACAACTTTGTACTTCTCTGCAAAGAGCAACTGGGCCACGAGGCGTCGCCACCGTGCATCCTGCGGATCACGTGCCCATAACATTGCGACTGACTCTGCGAGAAAACAGTCCCACGACCAAGCGCAGACATCGTGACTGGACATGTACTCAGTTCTTTTCGGAGGTTCACCTGTTAAAATGGAGTCAAGCACTCTCTCGACTTCTTCTCGTCGAGTTGTATGTCGGGACAGCCAGTCGTCTCGCCATATCATTACAGCAATGCCTCCTGTGAGGGCGTCGATGTAGAGGTCAACTAATCGCTCCTCGCCACCAGGAAGAACAGATGCAGCATCGGCAAGTTTTCGAATTCTGTTCCATTCTTGCCAAAACTCTTCTAATTCGGCGTCGGCTTGGAGCTGCCGCTCGTCAAGGATCGAGCGGCAGCGCATTGGGAAGCTGTTGCGAAGCATCCGGTCGTTGATGACTTGCATTTCGCCAGCTTTCTCGGCCTGAACTCGCTCAAGTGCAACGTTGGCGATAACCAGCCCGTGCGTCGGATCCTCGCGCATCTGCCAATTAGCCGGGTCGAGCCGGAGATCAAGTTGTTCCGACATACTGGCGAGTTGTTCTCCCTCACCATGTCGCTTCTTCCACCAAGCGCGAACCGAGCAAAAGAAGGACTGCATCTCTTCGCTCTTGAGCAATAAATCCGACGCTATATACCGAATGTCATACTTTCTGTGCTCCAATCCGTGGAATTGCTTTGCAAGTTCGAAGAAGACCTGGCCTTTCATGCTCGCACCGATCATCATATGCGTGCGGTTACTCACCTGCTTAGTGATCTCCCACGAATAGAGCTCAGGTGCAGAAAGCAGCGCACGCAGCGGTCCATTGAAAAGCTCCGGCTGACGCTTGCCGACATCGCAGAGCACTCCCAAAGCCGCAACCGAGCGACTTCGAGCAAAAGTCATGACGACGCTCTTCGTGATGTTCTCCCCTGCATCGATGCAAGCATAGAAATACTGCTCGAGCGCCATAAGAGCTGCTTCGATGGTGTCGGGCGGATTGCCCAGGCCGGAACTCCAGCCATAGACTGACTCGTCGCCTTGGAAGATCAGGTCTTCCGTTGCACTTCCTTTTAGTAGTAAAACCCAAGGTACAGAGGCAGCCATTGCCAGGGTGTCTTCTATCTCGTTGTGGCCTTCTGCGCTTTCCCGTGCGCGTCTCTCGCTAAGATATTGTTCAGCCCGCTCCCTAGCTCGCTCAGTGGCAAAGTCGAGGAGTCGCATAATCAGCTCAAGTCCCTCGGCGAAATTCATCCGAAGACAACCGAGAAATGGACCCTGCGTATAAAGAACTGGTTGCCACTTATGCCTGTTAACGAGATCAAGTTCTCGCTCGTAAAGTCGACTGCCACCCCAACGCACCTCGTACGGTGCCTCGATAAGAGTAGCGAGGATGATCTCAACAGCTATCGATGGACGCACTCGATAAAGGTGCTGAATACTCAGGCTATCCAGGATAACGTTCTGGAATACTTCATCGACACGTCGCAGCGGGCCATCAGGCCACGGACCACGCATGATCCCAGTGCTGAACATACTGCGGGAACGTAGTCGCAGAGGTGTGGCTTCCTCAGCAGCCATGACAGGTCTGGGAATGCGCTCAGCCGCAGTCTTTGCAAGTTCTGCAATCTCATCTGGACGCTCTGGTGCTGCAAGGAGAGCGCATTTGTAATGTCTCCCCCGCTCCTCTTCCCCGCGATAATCATCCCGAGAATCCAGCGCTCTTTGCCCGAGCATGACAGCAAGCTCGGCGGCTTCTCGTCGACGGATAGAACCCGGAGGAACAAACTCCAGCCACATCTCGACAACCTTAGCTATTTCGAAAGGAGCCGCATACAATGCCTCGACGCGATGAGCATGCAGAACTTCGAGGACATCAATCCAATAAGGCCAATGGGGGCACCGATAGGTGGCACGAGCTGCATTGTTGTCCATGCCGACGGATCGGGCCAGCTCCAACATTTGCTCGTTGGGAACCGTGGCGAATGCCAGGAACCTCGTCAACAGGCGCTGGAGCAATCTCCCATCACCAGCAACAAGGTCGGGAAAGATGCTGCCCAGCAGTGGTCCCGCGTTCATCGAGAACGCCGGGGCCTCAAGAAGAAGGTCTCGAACAATTTTCATCTCGCCGCTGTCGAACAAAGACATCAGCGATTTCCACTCATGGACTCCGTTTTCACGCTCGAGCATATGGATCCCGAAGAGGCGGATCGCTCGGTGCCAAAGTGGCGATTCATGGCGCCCTTGTAAAAAGGCAGCAAGGTCAGTTCGATGATTCAGTAAGATGCGAAGACGTGCCCAGTCGCCATAAAGGTCGTGCGCAAATGCGAGGCGATCGCCCGGCTTTTGCACAAGAAGCTGGTCTGCGCAGAGAGTTTTCGCTGCGATCAAGGAACTCAAATTAAGGCTGTCAACCGACACAGAGTCGGTGAGTTGGTCGGCCTGTGTCTGGGCGAGGCTGCGCACGAACTGACCACGCGAAAGCCGTTCAGAACCGCGATCAACCTCTGCGCTCCAGAACCATTCAGCAATACTCGATTCACCAACCAAGGCTGAGGGGTCGATGTCTGTCCCGTCTAGTAGGCGTCGGACTACGAGATCGAGGAGCTTCAGATTTGTGAGCAGCTTCCCTATCCGTGGCTGAAGAATTAGGCGTCGCAGAGTTGGAGCGGCCTCTGAAACTATCTCAAGGTCGGCTGGTTCTGGTCCTTGGGTGTTTTGGTTGTGCCAGCTGGAAATGGAAGCACCAGCACGCTGAAGTGCCTCAAGGACCCGCGGCCACTCCTGCGACTGGCAAATTGCAAGAACGCGCCATCGGGTCGAGTTTGGTGCGCCTCCCGCTGATCGAAGCAACGAGGCCACGTTACGAAAAGAGTGGTCCGAGTACAGACGATCGAGCCCGTCGATGATAACGACCGGTTCTCGGCTGGTCTCCTGCCCGAGCAGGTCAGCCAAAGGATGCAGAAGCTGAAGTGATGTCTCGAACGCCCCGAAGTCCGCCGCACGATCGAGCGAGGATGCGTCAACCCACAATGTCCTCTCGGCGTTCTCATTGCGGCGCTCAAAAACAGACTTCGCTAACGCAGATTTTCCCAGACCGGAAGCACCAAGTAGCACGACTTGGAATTCAATCGAGAGAGACTTTATGACCTGTGTGACTTGGTCCTCACGAGGTATGCGAACGCGGTCAGCGATAGAATTTCGGACTAGTCCCACCTCTCGCGCAGACCGCTCATCGAGCGCCGCCCAGTCCCGAGCATGATCGGGGTAGTCGGCGAGCAAAGCGCGTGCTCGGAGCCGCTCGATGAGTTCTCTCAGGCTGAGGCTTCCAGCCTTCGGGCGCAGCTCAGACGCGACCTCCTGAAGGACGCTCCATAAGGCTTGGGCGTGGGCCAAGGTATGGCTGCGCACGGCACGACGACAAAGTTCGAGTGCCCTGCTTTGCGAATTAGAGTGGATAGCATCGAAGTCGAACTGGAGGAACCTCAGACGCTTTAGCAATGCAGCGGTATCCACATCCGTCGTTGTTCGCCCAAGCGCGGCAGGGCATGTGAAGCTCGCAAACAGAGCGCGTTCGTCGGCGGTTGCCCACTTCGGCGTTGCGAGGCGTCCAGGGAAGAGGCCAGGATCGTTCACGATCACCTTTTTCATAAGACCAGACACCGAATCCTCGGCAGCAGCAGAGAGCGGGGCGGTCACGAGCCCAATGAAGTCAAGTGTTGCGTCAAACACCGCTGACTTGATGTGGAGCCATTGCTCCCAAGCAGCCGCTACGAAATCTGAAGGAGCGGATGTCGCCGTGAACTGAGTGTTGCTCTTTACCGAAAGTGCGAAGCGGTGGTGGGTGTCCCCGACGGCCGTGGTTACCAGGATGTCATCGAGGAACCAGCCATCAGGACGCGTTTGGAAGTCGAGGCTCATTGGAACGCCGCAATCCGCCCCGAATACGGGATCTCCTACCAGCATTGACGCGAGCAGAAAGGCGCAGACGTCGTTTTCGAAGACGAATCCGCCACCTCCAGTGTTCTTGGGTGCCGCGACGTTACTGGCCAATGACATCTCCGGTAAAGGACCGCGATTCTCGCTGCTCTTCAATCTCGTGCCAGCAGGTAATTTGCGTGCCTGTGTACATCACCTCAGTTTAAACCCTTTTTCAACTCATCTGCAAGCAGCGCTACCTGGGTTGGTACGCGACGCCCGCAGAAGACGGAGCACGGTCGGCAGGGACAGCATTAGTGGCCGCGTCGGGAAATGGGGAAAGATCCGATCAACATTATTCACGGTTCCCGTCATCATGCGTCATTCCCTCACGGCTGATCATTGTCACAGCGCGATTCTTCTAGCTATTCATGCGACGGCCCCGAGAACCGCATAGACAACACATGTCATTTTCATGAGGCTAGCATAAATTATTCCGCGAATAGTCAAATCGAAGCTTCTTCATCATATTTATCGCATTTCGGTTGTCGTGATAGCCCCGGTTTACGTGCCTGAGAATTGCCTATATTTATTGCTATACACAATCTTTATCATGCCGAATCGTATTTTCTGCGATCTCCCAGAGTGAATGCCTCTCCCGCTTCGGTCCCTGGCGACACTACGCAGGTCTGCGTCTCCAGCATCCCCAATTTCATTTTCTGATTGCTTTCTGCTTTTCTACTGGCAATAGCCCCCAGCCGCACCAAACGCTTGGCCTCCAGGAGTCGCAACCGAACCCGCAACAAGTGGCTGCCGCTTTCTCCGCCCGAGGAGCAGGCCCTGGTGACGGCAAGCAGCACCCCGCAGCTTCAGCCCTGGCGGGAGCACGCCACCCTCGGATCCCTGCGGGAGCAGCTCCATCTTTGCTTCGACTGCTGGAACCTGCTCGATGCACCCGGAGGCATGAGTCGCCGCTGCGTCTACCTGCCGCCCGGCGCCAAGGAGCCTGACACCAATTACCGCAACCGGGTGGAGAACGCCCGCCCGAGCGGCTTCTTCCGCGATGCACTGCGCACCTACGCCGGGATGCTCTCCTTCCTGGAGTACCTGGCTCTGCCGCCCTCGCTGCAGCGGGTGATCTCCGATGTGGACGGGCTCGGCACCGATTTGGGCGTGTTCCTGTTCATCGCCGTTCTGCTGGTGCTGCGCGATGGCGGCTGCTTGATTCTGGTGCTGCCGCCCCTGCGGAGCTGGCCATCGGAAGGTCACCGGCTCGAGGCGATTTGCCGCGGTGATCGGCTCTCGCTGCCGCGGCTCTCGCTGGTGCCGCGCGGTGATCTGCTGGATTGGCACCTGCCGAGCCCCGACAGCCCACCGCACCGGATCTGTTGGCGTCAGGACCGCAGGGCACCGCAGCCGCCGCTCTATGACAGCGCCATCCCGGTGCATCATCTCGGCCCTGTGGGTCTGGGACCCAATGGAGCCGAGGCGCCACGGCTCGAGGACTGGCTGTACCACCAGGCGACCCTGGGCGATGACGGCCTGGCCGTCGAAACCTTTGCCGCCGTGCCCAACAGCGCGGCGGTCAGCGGCAGGGCCGCCAGCGTCTATGCCGCCAGCGGCTACACCGCCCAACGGCTGGGCCCGCCGCTGCTGCTGCCCCGTCAGCACACCATGCCGGTGGTCTGGTACGCCGCTGATGGGGCGGCCTTCGGGGAAGGGGACCTGCCCCACCTGGGCCTGGCTAACCAGTACCTCACCCACTACCGGCTCAAGAGCGAATACGAAGACCTTCTCTCTCGCTGCGCCCTGCCGGTGGGTGTGCGCAGCGGTCTGGTGGATCAGTACGGCTTCCAGCGCAGCGAGGACGGCGAACCCCGCCCTCCCGAGCAGCTCGTGCTCTCCACCTCCACCTTCATGGACCTGCCGGAGGGGGCGGACTTCAACTGGAAGGAGATCCGCGCCCGCTCGCTCGCCGAGCACCGCGCCTACCTGACCCTGCTGGATGAAACCATGCGCCGTGATGCGCTGGTGCCGACCCAGAACCGTGGCGCAGGCCGCAGCGAAACCGAGATTTCGCTCACCGCCGGCCAGGCCTACGCCCTGCTCCAGTCGCTCGCCACCCAGAAGACCTCGGTGTTTGAGAACGTGCTGGCGCACTGGTGCTCACTCACCGGCGACAGCCTGATGCCAGGCGCCGGTCTGGCGCTCACCGTGACGCCGCTCACCCCGCCGCTGCGGCCCCAACCGACGGTGGGCGAGTGGCTCACGCTGCATGAACGCGGTGTGATCAGCACTGCCGAGCTGCGTCACCAGCTGTCGCTGGCTGCCGCTCCGGGTGTGGTCAACCCGATCAGCGGCTCGGCAACCGAATCGTTCACGGTGCCCACGGCTGAGCTGAACTGATGAGCGGCTCACCTGCCAATCCCAATGCCTGGCGCCCGTCGGATCTGGAAGCGATCCGACGCGCCCTTCTGATCCCTGTCACCGCCCCTGCTCTGCGCGCCATCAATGACGCCATGGCCCAGCTGGAGCGCAGCTACCCCGAGGCGATCCCCGCCGCCAAGGCCTCGCTCAATGCGATCGCCGTGATCGACGCGGGCCTGGCTGCTGGCGGCACGCCCGCCGAGCCGTTCGTGATCAAGACCACCCGCAAGGCCGCTGCAGGACCGGTTCCTGTCGAGCTTCCCAAGAAGAAACTCGATGTGATCGAGTACGCCACCGAGCTGCTGATGGAGGAGGTGTCGACGGAATACGCCGAACCCACCGCCAACAGCTACGGACTCAGCTCCGGCGCTCAGCGGCGCGGCCATGTGGCCAACCTGCTGCTCATCCTCCCCGGCCTGTCCTCCTGGTGCCCCCCTGCGCCGACGCCGTTCTCCGGCACCTTGATCCGCTCCTGATGAGCATCAGTCCGGTCACGGCGCTGCAGGAGGTCGCCAATGTGCGCCTGATGCTCCAGCAGCAGCAGCATCCCGGCGCCAAGGTTCCGGTGACGGTCTGCCGTCAGGTGATCGACTGCTCGATTCAGCAAACCAAGCTGATCTCCAGCCGCGACAACGGCCCCGGCATCGACACCGGCGACATCCTCTGCGAGGGCTACCTCACCCGCGCCGCCCTGCTGCCGCCCGCCACGCCCGAGTCCAATCCCTGGGACTGGTTGGCGGCCGAGCAGGCCTGGCAGAGCCCCGGCCTGCGCGCCACCTTCCAGCCGCTGGCGGTCCCACCAGCCACCGAGCCACCGCGTCTAACCACCGTTCAGGTGCCCGCCGAGGGGGTGTGCTGGCTCGGTGATCTGTCGTTGCTGCAAACGCCGGGCGTGCTGCCGCTCAGCCCTCGCGCCGTGTTTGCTGGCGCCAGCCTGCTGATGATCGGCCAGGCCTACGGGCCTGGTGGCATCGGGCTGCAGGTGCAGCCGGAGCTGGGTGAGGCGATCAGCTTTGCGCTCAAGCCCAACCGCGTGCTGGTGATCGAAACCGGCGACAGCTTGAACCTGATCGCCGAGCGCTATGGCACCACCGTGCAGACGCTGCGGGCGGTCAACCCGGATCTTGCTCAGCAGGGGCCGATCACCACCGTGGTGGGCGACACGCTCAACGTGCTGGCCGCCCGCCACGGCACGACCGTCGATTACCTGCGCAAGCTCAACCCGTCGCTGCTGCGCGCCGATGGCCACACCACCACGAGCGGCGACACGCTCAAGCAACTGGCGATCGATTACGACACGACCGTGGATTGGCTGCGGCTCTACAACCCGGATTACGACCGCTGGCCCCGAAGCGATCCGCTCCCGGTTGGTGTGCTGCTCAATGTGCCGGCGATCCGCCCGTCCGATCCGCTGGACGTGGGCCAGGTGCTGCAGGTGCCGCTGATCCGCCCCGCCACCTTGCTGTCTGCCGGCGGCTGGATCTACCTGCCGCCGCTGCGGGGCGTGAATGCGGCTGATGACCTCTGGGATGTGGACCTGTCGCCGGATCCGCCGCCCGACACTCCCTGAATGGCAATAGCTGGGGTGAGTGCAGCCCGGATGGGGCGCTCGCTTTAACCACAGCCGTGATGGGTGGACCGATGACCAAACGCCTTCTCCAGGACCTCGGCGTCCTGCCGCAACCGACCGCCGAGCATCAGCAGCTCGTCAGCTACGCGCAGCCGCAGCACTGGCCCAACCAGGAGCCGCCTGCCCAGCCGGAAATTGAAGACGACGACCTCGAGGATGACGACCTCGACCCGGATGAGCCACTGGATGAACCCGGCGAGGAGGTCGAGGCTTCCCGCTCCGAACCGTCCGATGCGCTCAAGGCGGAGCGGCGCAAGACCAACCAGCTGGAGCGGGAGCTGCGCACGATCAAGCGTCAGCTCGCCCAGTTCTCCAAGATCAACCCGGATGAGTACGAGCGCCTCCAGGAGGCCGAGCGGCAGAAGGAGCAGCTGGAACGCGAGATCGCCAGCCGTGAACTGCAGCTGGAGGCCGCCGCTGCCCGCAAGGTGAAAGCGGCCGCCAAGGAGCGGGACGAGGCGCTCCAGGACGTGCAGAACCTGCGCAAGGAGCGCCTGCTGGAGCGGCTGTTCGTCGATGCCGATGGCCGCGCCGGTGGTGATAACCGCGGCTCGTTTTTTGAGATCTTCAAGCACCAGGTCGGCGGTGAGTTCCGCCTCACCAAGGACGGTGCCGGCCGTGACCTGCTGGAGCCGATCGACTCCAAGGGCAACGTGCTGCTCGGTGATCACGGCAACCTTGACGCCGCCGATCACATCGAGTCGCTGCGCACCCATCCGGTGCTCAGCTTCCTGTTCAACCAGCGCGGCGGCCTGGGCCCCGCCACCGTGATCGCTGAGTTCGATGGCAACGGCCTGCCGACCAACCTGCAGAGCATGAGCGCCAGTGAGCTCTACCTAGCCAGCTACGCCAAGAAGCCAGCTGGCGCCCGGCGTTGATCCATCCGCGCTCCGTCCACACGGGCGGAGCGCACCTTCAACATCGACAACCAAGCGCAACCGAATAGCAGGAACCGAATGCTCGGCGCACAATCAAGCGCGAGGCAGGGCACCCAAGTTCACGATCAATCAAATCAAGTGAAGAACAAAAAGGGGGGATATACCCCCGAATACGAGAAACTCGCGCGTACCGCTTCGGAAATGTCGCAAAATCTGGAAATTCGTATCTCGGATCAACTGAACTTGGGCTGACCTCCTCCTGCAATGACATTGCCTACTACGGAGCCGCCTGGCCGCTCTGTGTCTCGACGCCTGGGCCTTCAAATGGAGGTTGCTCCGCCATGGATGCGCCTGAAGACATTGTCATGACCGATCCTGAGTGGGTGGAGATACGCCGTTGAAGCGTTGATCGGACAGCAGCAAGAAACGCGGCCCCGTGCGGCTGCCCGATACCAGTGCGCCGTTCACCACTTCGTGAAGGCACGGAAATCGCGCGCCTCTGGGAGGCCTGCACCTGGCGAGGCGGTGATCGCCGGGTCGTAGGGAATGTCCTTGCCCAGGGGCGAATCGAACGGCGCCCACATGAACTCGCAGAACGAACGGCCGACGACGGGCCCGGTCGCGCTGTCCTTGCGAAGGCGCGCGGCGCCTTCCCACATGCCTCCGTTGAACAGTTGCGCCTCGGCAACTTCGACGACCGGGTCGGTGTAGAAGACGCCGAGAGGGGTATTCATCTTGGCGTACACCGGGTAGTCGACGCCGGTCTCCGGCGACTTCCACCATTTCAGCGGCTCGTAGACGAACGCGGATCCCATCCAGTACTGCACCGTGCCGTCGGGACGGATCACGTTGAACCGGTTGGCCGGATCGGACGGCACGTATTTGCCGGTCTTGGCATCGCGGTAGGTGCGCCAGTTCAGGATGTCGCCGTTGTCCATGCGTGCCCAGCCCCACGTGTAGCGCGCCTGCTCCATGCCTGGAATGCGAATGCGGCCCCACTGGTGCTCGTAGTACACCTGCCCCGTGAGATCGAGGTCCATGTCGTCGAGCTTCAGCTTGATCTCGGCTTCCATGCACGGCGCGATGACGTACCAGGACAGCGCCGCGCCCGTGAAGGGGTTGGCCAGGTTGTTCGCCACGTCAGTGCCGAGGCCTTCCTGCGTGAAGCCATAAGGCACCGGGCAGCGGAAGCCGGGCTTGACGACCCGCGCGCGGCAGTCGATCGCGTATGGCGTCTGGTTCTTGAGCCCGTCGGTCGGCTTCGGCACGTTCGCCATCCAGCGGAAGCTCTCGTCTTTCGACTGGTACGAGAAAAGGCCTTCGTTGCCGCCGCCGTCCTGGCCGAGCACGTACTGGGCAGTGAACGCCTTGGCGGCCACGTCCGGGCCGGAGCCGCTGGTGGCGAGCTTGCCGCTCATCGGGTGCACCGCCTGCCGGAACTTCTTGCGCTCGATGTCGGTCATCGAGAACAGCGACACCCAGACCGGTCGCCCGAGCTTCGCGTCCCAGCCGTACGCGGCCCAGCAGAAGAACACCGAGTAGGGCTTGCCGGTGCGCTTGTCGTTGAAAAAGCCCGTGAAGTAGTGCGTTTCCTGGTACTCGGCGCCGCGGTACCACGGGCCACCGTGCATCGCATGGTCACGCGGGAAGTTGTAGATCGCGTTGCCGGTTTCCGACTCGATGCCGGGGCCGGTGAACGTTGCGGGGTCGAACGCGTTCTGGGCTGCCGTCGCTGCGGCACCTGGCCTTGGCTTCGCTGATGCGCGCCCCGCCGCGAGGGCTGCGACCGTTGCTGCAGCGCCACTAAGAAAGCTACGTCGCGCGGTACCGGCGGGACGATCCATGGCAGCGAAGGTGTCGCGTGGCTGAAAATCGGGAGGGGTCATCGGGGGCGGTTCCTGTTGGTCGTTGGAGGAGGGGTGCCAGGTGCACAACAGGTGCAAGACGGCTGGGTCCGGTGGCCGGCAGTGATCTCGATCTGCGCTCCAGCGAACCCGACCAGGCCTGAAGAGAGTGGGGGGTCTGCTGACCGTGGTGATGCGGGAGGCGGCCCTGTCGGGGGCCTCCCGCGTGGGCCCTCAGCCGATCAGTCGGCCCGGCCCTCCAGCAGGTTGCGGTACACCCAGCCCGCCAGCAGAGCGCCGGCGATCGGTGCCACCCAGAACAGCCAGAGCTGGCCCATCGCCTCGCCGCCCACCCCCAGGCGGCCACAGCGGTGCTGCGGGCCGGGTTCACGGAGGTGTTGGTGACGGGGATGCTGATCAGGTGAATCAGGGTCAGGGAGAGGCCGATGGGAACGCCGGCGAAACCGCCGGGGGCCAGACGATCGGTGGCGCCCATGATCACCAGCAGGAAGATGAAGGTGAGAACCACTTCGATGAGCAGTGCGGCTAGGAAGCCATAGCCGCCTGGCGAGTGGGTCCCCCAACCGTTGGTGGCCAGGGGGTTGCTGCCAGTGAGGGCGAAGCCATCCCGGCCACTGGCGATGATCAGGATCACGCCGCCGGCGATGATGCCGCCGAGCACCTGGGCCACCACATAAGACAGGAGATGGGAGCCCGGGAACCGCCCCCCGGCCCAGAGGCCGAAGCTCACGGCGGGGTTGATGTGGCAGCCGGAGATGTGGCCGATGGCGTAGGCCATCGTCAGCAGGGTCAGGCCGAAGGCGATCGAGACACCAAGAAAGCCAAGCCCGAGGGGATTGGCAGCCGCACTGTCGTAAGGGAACACCGCCGCCAGAACAGCGCTGCCGCAACCACCCAATACCAGCCAGAAGGTGCCGATCAGCTCCGCCAGGAACTTTCGCGATAGGGGGACTGGAGCACTCATGGGCGCAAGGAAAGGGAAAGAAGCATTGACATTGAACGTAGTCTTCGCCTCGGTGTCAGCGCTATCCACTTTCCGCATCGTTGATGACGGCCATCCCCCAGCGCATTCCGAACGTGCCTTCGCCGCCGAGCTCTACTGCGGCAGCCGAGCCCCCTCCCAACCGCGCCGGTACAAGTGAACGAATCGGCATGGTTCGTGGGTGTCTCTCTCCTCCGACCAGTGGCCCTGGGCTCCCGGCTTGAGGCCTCAGTCGAGGAGTGGCCTTGCCGCTACAGCGCTCTGCTGCTCAAAACCCGCAGCCGCAAGGTCTGCATGACCTGCCACTGGTTACGCCGTCACGCCACGGTGGTCATGGGGATTTTCTTGAATTGCGAGATGCTTGTCACGCGACATCCGTGTGACTTCCGAAGCGACGCAGCGCATCAACCCCAAGGTCAGCTGGATGTATGGCTGATCGCGCCCGCTGATGAACAAGGCTGCGCAAGGTGACTTCGGCCTGTTCCAGGATCTACAGGTGGTCTTCAGTCATCCCTGCGACCAGCCATCAGCGGAGGTGGCGGCAATGTCCTAGCGGCTAAAGCCCAGGGATTCTTCTGCGCCGGAGGCATCTCCCACTCCAGCTGGTCGTCGTGAGTCCATGTCGTGAGCATCGAACCCCGTCGCTGAAGGCGACGAGAGCAGCGATCCAGTGCTGAGCCCTGACTACCTGTAGAGAGCGGTGAACCTCCATCGAATAGAATTACCAGACTTGTGCCAAACTAAGTCTTACACTCCTCCCCTCCGGCTGGCTGTCAGGCTTGATGACCACCTGGTCATAATTGAGCATCAGCTGCGCGCCGCTCCACAGCCGTATTCCGGCACCTACACCAAGCCGAAGCGTATCGGCTGCATTATCTTGAGCCACGCCAGACACTCGGGTTTCGCCGCCGACATTGTAATAGGCATCAACCGACAGCCAGATCTTGTCCGTTAGGTTCTGGCTGGCATGACCCTCTATCAGTAACAGCGGGTCCTGCTCGGTCTTCGTAGCCTTGTTCTCCGAGAACAGTTTCGTGCTGCCATAGGCCTCAAGCCATGTCCTGCCGCCATTTGGCGTGTAGCTGTAGTTGATCGTTGGGGTGAAGATCCATCGGTTGGAGCCGACGTTGAGCACGTTGTCGGCGTCATAGGAACCGGTGGGCGCCGTCAGCACGAAATGAATGCTGGCGAAAGGTTGGGGCGTCCAGCTCTTGAACTCCTCCTTGCTCAGGGCAGGAGCGCCGAAGAGGTTTGTTTCCAAAGCGAAGCTGAGATCGCCCACGCCGGCCTGCTGCGCTTGGTATCCGCTTGCATCGAGCGATAGGTTGAGATAGGGGACGATGACCGACACGCCACCGGTGCGGCCCCAGAAATCCATGACCCGGGTGATGATGACGGATTGCGAGTAAACGTCAGCACCAATCTCTGGAACGCCGAAGTCCTCCCCGCCCTCGACGGGCGTGACATAAGTGGAATAACCGGCATTATAAAATGTTACCCAAGTGTTCTTTGGAGCGTTGAGGTAGTCGCGTGCCTTGCCAGCATGGGCGGGTTGGGCGCACACCACCGCTGCAAAGCTGCATGCGATAAAAGCTGTTCTTCTACCAGTCCCGCGGCAGGCACCCTTGAATAATTCTTTCATCAATTCAATCTTGCCAAGCGGTAGCCGTTGGTGTCCCATGATTTAGTAATCTTGTGATAGCTTGATAGGCCTCTATCGCCCATTGAGATCTGAAGCCCAGGATGGCGTTATTGGTACGACACCGTTAATAGATCTATCATGTTTTCCTCCTTGTTGTAAATAAACTAATTCGCTGGAAGGCAGGAGCGATCGGATCCAGTAAACAGGGGTCGACTTAAGCTCGACGCGTGGTGCCAGAAAGCGGCAGCTCGCGCGCGAGGTCCTGCTCCGGGAGCGTGCGCATCGCCGCCGGGCCGCCGCGCGGCTGGAAGTACTGCTCGACGTAGGCCATACCAATCTTGCGGCCCTTGGAATTGCCCTCAAGCATCGCCATCGGCCCTTCCCAGAACGTCATGCCGGTCTTGCTGATGAACACCGAGTCGTCGACGAGCGACTTCAGGAAGAAATTGCCAAAAGGCGTTTCCATCAGCCCTTCCGGGTTCCACTGCTCCGTGCTGCCCGGCACGCTGAACGCGCGCGTCGGAGTGAAGCGCATCTCGCGGTTGGGGAAGCCGTACTCGATGCGCCCGTCCGGATGCACCATGCAGTAGTGGTTGCGCTCGTGCGCCGGCAGGTTGTCGGGCGGCAGCATCCAGTGGCGGAACGCCAGCATCCGCCCGTCGTCGAAGCGGAAGCTGAACCAGCGCCAGCGGCAGTTCTCCTGGTCGAGACCCTTGATGTTGCCCCACTGGTGCTCGAGCCAGACGCTGCCAGTGAGCTGAACGGTGCGCCCGCCGAAGCCGAACTTGCCGGTGAACGGCATGTTCGGCGCGATGTAGTAGTACGACAGGCCGTGCATCGTCTGAGGGTTGTAGCGGCCGGTGTCGTTGACGCCTTCCTCCTCGATGCCGGTCGGCGTACGCGGGATATATCCCGGCGCGCCGAGGCGGATGTCGAGGTCGCACCAGGGGTCAGCAGGATTCTTCGACTTCATGCGAAAGATCCAGCGCTCGTCGTTCGCGTAGTAGCGCTCGTCGATCGACCAGCCGGCCTCGTCGTTGCGCAGCACGTACTGGAAATCTGCGGGCGAGGTAGCATCGGCGGGGCGCTGCGGCTCGAACACCGGGAAGTTGTTGAAGTAGTGGTACTTGCGGCCTTCCTTGATCGGCGAGATCGACAGCACCGCAGGCACGAAGGCGTAGCCGCCACTCTTCGGGTCGTAGCCGACCGGATCGGTGCCGAAGAACAACGCGTAATCATTGCCCTGCGCGTCCTTCGCGAAGCCCGAGAAGTAGTGCCACTCCCAGAACTCATTACAGGCGTAGAAGCCGCCGGCGTGGAACTTGTGGTCGCGGGGCAGGAGGTAAACCGGCTGGGGGGTGGTGACGACCAGCTCGCTCGAGAATTGCAGCGGCTTCAGCGTCTCGAGAACCGGCGGCAGGTTCTTCGCCGGGAAGCCGGACGGCAGGATCGCGCCGCTCGCAGCGGCCGGCGCCGCTTTGC
>JAHLYW010000043.1 GCA_025128135.1 Synechococcus sp. CS-1325 | reverse complement strand
GGTCTGACGACCCGCGACGACGGCGACTTCACGATCGCGCTGTGCGATGCACTGGCCACCGGGCTTGATGTGCTTACCTTCTACCAGGAGCGGATCGCGAACGAGGATTGGCTGCGCACCGCATCCGAACGGCGCTCGATCCTGGAGCTGGCAGGACTGATCGGCTACCAACTCGCACCCGGTGTGGCCGCTTCGACCTGGCTGGCGTTCACGCTCCAGGAAGCACCTGGCAACCCGGCGTTGGCCGCCGCCCCGGTGCAGATCCCGCTCGGCACCAGGGTGCAGAGCGTGCCGGGACCCGGCGAGCAGGCCCAGAGCTTCGAAACGGTGGAGCCGATCAAGGCGCGCACCGAATGGAACACGATTCCGATACGGACCACGTGCCCCTGGCAGCCGGCAAACGGTGATACCGGGCTCTGGTTGGACGGCGTCGGCACGGGACTTCAGCCGGGGGATACGCTCTTGATCCTCGACACGGAACGGGAGCACTCCAGCACCAGCCCCAGGTGGGACATCCGCGTGTTGACCGCGGTGGACGAGGAGCGCACCCGTGGGCGCACGAGGGTGGGCTGGGCGGGTGGCCTTGCGCATTTCGGGTCCGCTCAGACGCAACGGGCAGCCCTGGATGCTTCAGTCCATGTCTTCCGTCAGCGGGCCGGGCTCTTCGGCCATAACGCACCGGATCCAAGGCTGATTTTCAAAGATAAGGTTCCGCCGATCACCGGCCAGCCTGCATCTGGCATCGTCACGTCTGACGGGACTGCTTGGGCTGGATACGCCCTCGAAGGCGGCCAGATCGACCTGGACGCCTCCTACCCAAGGATCAGGCCAGGGTCCTGGGTTGCCCTGTCCGCAACCTCGGCAAACCCGCCAGTAGGGCTCTATCGAGCCCAGAGCGTGAGCTTTCCCTCCCGGAGCGCCTTCGGGCTCTCTGGCAAGGTCACTCGCGTCATCGCGGACACGGGTCCCAAGGGCCTGGACCCGTTCCGCAATGCCATCCCCAATACCCTGGTCCTGGCCCAGTCCGAGCGGCTGGAGGTGGCGTCATCCCCCCTCGGCTTCCCGCTCTGGGGCGACCGGCTCGCGCTTGGCCGCGTGGAGCCCGACCTTGTCTCTGGCCGCGCCCTGGCCGTCAGTGGCCGTCACCCCCGGATCCGACTGCGCGCCGGGCAGCCTCCCGTGACCATGGAGCTCTCCGCCGGCGGCAGCCTCACCATCCACGAGGGCGACTCCCTGCGTCTGACCAAAGCCCCCGAGGCATGGGTTGGGATTGGCCTGCGGGCGCTGACCCCGCCGGTCTTCGGCCAGCTTCTCGTCCAGCCGGGCGACACGCTGCTCAGGCTGCGGCTGCTCGATCGGGACGACCGCGAGGGCCGCGCCGAGAGAATCGCCGCCGCAGCCATCGAGCTGGCCCCGGCGGAGCCGGACGACCCGATGGTGCAGGAGGTCGTCATCGCAGCTGATCTGACCTCAGCCATCGACACAGGACGGGACCCGGATCAGACTCCCGGCGAAACCGGTGTGCCAGGCCCCGCCGTCACCTTCGTCACACTCGCCGCAGCGCTGCGACACTGCTACGACCGTGAGACGGTGGCGCTCAATGCCAACGTCGCCCCCGCAACCCATGGCGAGACGGTGCAGGAGATCCTCGGCAGCGGGGATGCGCGCCTGCCCAATGCCAGATTCGCCCTGCGACAGGCCCCCTTGACCTACGTCTCCGCCGAGACAGCGAGCGGGCGCAGGTCCACCCTCGAACTGCGGGCCAACGATTTGCTGTGGCATCCGGTGCACAGTCTCTACGGCCGTGGGCCGACGGAGCGGGTTTACGCCCTGGCCATCGACGACCAGGGCCGGACCAGCCTTCGCTTTGGCGACGGGGTGGAGGGCGCTCACCTGCCCTCTGGGGACCACAACGTTCGTGCCACGTACCGAAAGGGCTTAGGGCAGGCCGGGAATGTGGCGGCCGGTGCGTTGACCACCCTCCTGTCGCGCCCCCTGGGTGTGGCTGGCGCCACCAATCCGCAGGCGGCGGGCGGCGGCCAGGACCCTGAGCGTGAGGCCACGGCACGCGGCAACGCACCGCTCGCCGTTCGCACCCTTGACCGTGCAGTCTCGATCCGCGACTACCGGGATTTCGCCCGTGCCTTCCCCGGCATTGCCAAGGCCCATGCCCTGTGGATCCCCCATGGACCGGGACGGGGTGTCTTCCTCACCCTGGCCGGCGAGCAGGGGGCCCCTGTCGACAAGACCAACTCGCTACGGGAGGCCTTTCGCAGTTTCGGCGACCCCCTGATCCCCCTGCGGCTGGAGAGTTACCACTCCGCCCGGTTTCGGCTGCGCCTCGCCCTGAAGCTCACTGCCGATGTGGACCCTGCGTTGGTACTCCCCTTGGTGGAGGCCCGGTTGCGTACGGCCTTCGGCTTTGCCGCCCGTGACTTCGGCCAGGGGCTCTCGGTGGACGAGGTGGCCGCGACCGCCCAGGCGGTGGCGGGCGTCGCCGCGGTGCAGGTCGCCCTGCTCCAGCGCAGCGACCAGCCATCACCAGCGGTCCAGTCGCCCCTGTTCGCCGCGGTGCCGTCGCCTGACGGCGAGTCGGTGCCGCTCGCTGCCGAGTTGCTGACACTCGACCCCGGCTCACTCACGCTGGAGCTGCTGCCATGAGCTTCGATGCCCAGACCCTGATCAGGTTGCTGCCGGCCATCCACCGCATCCGGGACGCCGAACTCGCCTCCGCAATGGGCAGCAGGCTTTCGCCGGCCGAGGTCAACGAGCTGGTCGCACTGGAGGGCCTCCCAACACCCAGCCCCCGGGACCTCGAACGAATCCAAACACTGCGCGATAGCGCCGGCTCTCTCCTGAGCCCCCCCGAGCAGGCCGAGCTGTTGGCTCTGGAGGCCCTGCTTGACCCCATACCTGACCAGCAGGCCCGCCTGGCGGAGCTTCAGGGCCGTACCACCCGCGGCCCGCTCGAATCCCTGCTGGAGGTTTTTGCAGGCGAGTTCGCCGTGGTCGAGGAGAACCTCTCCCAGCTTTACGACGACCTGTTCATCGAAACCTGCGCCGACTGGGTGATCCCCTACATCGGCGACTTGATCGGCTACGAGCCGCTGCATGGCCTTGGGCAAGCGCGGGGGCTGGCACGGGCCGAGGTTGCCCACACCATCGCCTTACGAAGACGCAAGGGCACCGCCGCGGCACTGGAGCAGCTAGCCCGGGACGTCACGGGCTGGGATGCCCGGGCAGTCGAGCACTTCGAACTCTTGGCCAGTACCCAGTACATGAATCACCTGCGGCCCCAGAGCCACTACGCAGCGGACCTACGCCGATCCGAGCCCTTGGCACGAATCGGCGGGCCTTTCGACCGTATTGCCCACACCCTGGACGTGCGCAGCATCGAGAGCGGGCGCGGACGCTTCAACATCCCCAACGTGGGGATTCATCTGTGGCGCATCGCGGCCTATCGCCACACGTTGAGCCCTGCCGTGCGGGTGGATGAACTGGACGATCGGCGCTGGCTGGTGAGTCCCCTGGGCCACCCGCTGCAGCTGTATACCTGGCCCCAGGCTGAGGCCGAGATCGCCCATCTGGCCGATCCGATCAACGTGCCGGAGCCGATCGGTAGACGCACCCTCGCGGACCATCTGGCGCTCTATTACGGCAACCGCCCCTCGGCAACCGGGCCCCTCGACAATCCGGAGCCGAGCATCCGGCTCTTTCTCGGCGACGACGAGATTCCGCGCACCGCCATCGTCGCCTGCGACCTGAGGGACCACAGCGGCGGCTGGGCCCACGAAGCACCGAGCGGCATGGTGGCGATCGACCCGCTGCTGGGCCGGATCGCTGTGTCCCCGGATCTGCTGCCGCTTCCCGCTGAGTTGCGTGTCACCTACCACTACGGCTTCTCCACCGACCTGGGGGGTGGGGAGTATGACCGTCCGCGCCGGGCGGATGCCGCCGGCACCAGGATCCTCCAGGTTCCCAGGGACCATGCCACGATCGCGGCAGCGCTTGCCGATCTCGGCGGCGAAGGAGTCGTGGAGATCTCCAACAGTGGCCGCTACGAGGAGTCCCTCAGCGTTGTGGTGCAAGCCCATGGACAGGTGACACTGCGCGCCGCCCCGCAGTGCCGGCCAACCCTGATCCTGCAGAACCCGCTTATGGTCACCGCTGGGGAAGACAGCATCTTCACGCTGGATGGCCTGTTGATCTCTGGCGGTCCAGTGGTGGTGCCGAATACCGCCGACAACCAGCTGGCCCGTCTTTGTCTGTTCCATACGACGTTGGTCCCGGGAGGACGTCTGGACGCCGCCGGCAACCCCGCTTCGCCTGGTGCGTCAAGCATTGTGGTCGATCTCTCCGGTGTGGGCTTGGAGCTGGAGCACACCATCGTTGGCGCCCTGCAGATCGCTGCCCGCTCGAGCCTCTCGGCGTCAGACTCGATCGTCGATGCGAACGACCCCTCTCAGCTCGCCTATACCGGGCCCCAGGGCACAACACCCGGCGGATTGCTGTCGCTTGCGGCCTGCACCGTGATCGGCCGCATCGAAGTGATGGAGCTCGGGCTGGTTTCCAACAGCCTGCTCCTGGCGCGTGCCCTGCCCGGTCCCGGGTCCGGCCCCTCTCTTCCCGCGGTGCACGTCCACCGCCGTGGGAGCGGCTGTGTGCGCTTCTCCTACCTGCCGCCGGACTCGCTCACTCCGCGGCGGCACCACTGCCAGCCCGAGGGCGATGGCTCCGCGGTTTCGCCGCGCCTCGCTTCGCTGCAGTACGGCCTGGCCTGCTACTGCCAGCTCGCTCCCGTGACTCCAGACGAGATCCGACGCGGTGCAGATGACGAGGGCGAGATGGGGGCCTTCCATGGGTTGTACCCGGCACAGCGGGAGGAGGCCCTGACGACAAGGCTGAGCGAGTTTCTGCGCGTCGGTTTATCTGCCGGAATTTTTTACGCCACCTGAGGAATTGATCCATGAGCTTCGACTGCAGCCGCTTTCGCTTCGATCCAGAGCACGACTATTTCGGAGTCGTCATGCAGCAGGGGCGGGTCCAGTTGGACGCCGACTGGAACGAATGGATCGCCCAGGTTGCCCGGCGACTCCAGGCAGGCACCCTGGATGCACTGGGCCCCGCGGCCGTCCCCTGGGAGACCCCGAACGGATTCCGTATCCAGATTGCGGATGGCAGCCTCACCATCGGACCCGGCCGCCTTTACGTGGACGGCATCCTGGCGGAAAACCACGGCCGTGAGCCCCGTGTCTGGAACCCCCGGCTGGCGGAGCGCGAAGGGACTGGGGTGGTCGCCTACGGCACCCAGCCCTACCTGCCCAACCCGCCTGAACTCCCCAGGAGCGAGGGTCTCCATCTGGTCTACCTGGATGTCTGGCGCCGCGACCTGACCTGGCTTCAGGCACCGGCGCTGGTGGAGAAGGCGGTGGGCGTGGATACCACGGGCCGGTGGCAGACGGTCTGGCAGGTCAAGGTCCTCGAGGCTCCCGGAGGCGGCGTATGCGTCGCGGCCGACCCGACGCTGAGCGACTGGACCGATGCCACTCGACCCTCAGCAGGGCGGCTCTCCACGGATACCGGTCCACCGCCGGTAACAACCAATCCCTGTCAGATCCCACCCGCGGCCGGCTTCAAGGGCCTGGAGAACCAGCTCTATCGAGTGGAGATCCACCAGGGTGGTGCCCCTGGCACCGCAACCTTCAAATGGTCGCGGGACAATGCCACGGTGGCCACCCCGGTGACTGCGATTCTGGCCCTCGACCGCCTGATCGTGGAGAGCCTGGGTCGCGACGACCTGCTCCGCTTCCGCGCTGGGGACTGGGTGGAAGTTACCGACGACTGGCGCGAACTGCACAACCTGCCCGGCGAGTTGCGGCGCATCCTTCCCGGCGGCGGCGTTGATGACGCGACGCGCACCGTCCGCCTGGCGACCCCGCTGCCCGAGAGTGCCTTTCCCGTCAATGCTGAGGGCCAGACGGATCCGCTGCGCCACACACGCCTGCGGCGCTGGGATCAGGACGGCACAGTGTTTCGGGAGGACGGCAGCCCTGTCCAGGATCTGACCCTTCCTGACAGCACGGGCGAGATCACGGTGCCTGCGGACGCCACACGCTTGTTCCTTGAGGACGGCATACTCGTGGATCTGCATCTGGATCAAGCCAGCGAAGGCGGAGTTTTCAAGAGCGGTGACTATTGGGTCTTCGCCGCCCGAAGCGGCGATGGCTCCGTTGAGCTACTCGACTCCATACCACCCCTGGGCATCCATCACCATTACGCGCCGCTCGCCCTGGTCCGGTGGCCGAAGCAGGTGATCGATCAGCGCCGGCCGCTCCTGCCTGCCTCCAGCCATGTGCAGGTGTGCTCGGTCCTGCATCTGGATCCCGATGGGCGACCCAAACCCCTGCAGGCTGGTCAAGAGTTGCCCTTGGATCGTCTGGAGGAGGGAGTCGAAGTGCTTATCCGGCAGGCAGTGGAGGCGGATAGCGTCACAGAGGCCTCCCTGTTCATGACAGCCGAGATCCCCTTTCGCCTGCCCGCGGCATACAGCGGTGGGCCGAACGGGCCGGTGGTTGCCTACCAGCCGGTCGTCCTGCCGGCCGAGGTGCGCCTGTCCTCTTCGGGGGCCCTTGACTTGCGTCCCTTTAGCCAGACAGTCCGCTTTCTTGGCGATTTCCTCAAGCGCGACGAGGCGCGTCTGAGCAACGTGCGATTCGAGTCTTCTTTTCAGGTTGTCGACTATGCCGGTGCGGCCTCGAAATGGGCGCTGGGCGCAGGCAACCTTCTTGTCCAGACAGAGCCATTGGCGGGGCTACCTGCCGCTGGCGGTGTGCCATCTCTGCCGACGACGGCAATCCACTGCGACCCGCTTAAGGATGCTCCCGTCTATATCGGTGTCAGCGTAGACTGGCCAAGCTACGGCACTGTGGGACTCGTCTACAATTGGCTGAATGACAAGAATTTCTCAATGTATTATGCCTCCAAGTTTGGCGAGTCGTATGGCTTTAGTGGAGGTAGTGACGTTGTTCAGGTTTCGCACGCCCGGCTCCTGGATGGCGAGATCGATCCACGGAGCGTGAGAGATAAAAGACTCTCCCAGAGTGGAGCCATAGGAGTCAGCCTGGATATCAAGCAGACCAGCCAACAACTACAGTTTGGGGCCAGTCTGGTCTTCTTCGGCGGCGGTAGTAGCAACTTTCAGGAAGTTGGTTTCGATGGACTGGCAGAGAAGCTCCTTCCCGGAAGTCGTGTGGGAGTATTGACTGCAGCCATCGGTTCAGCACGGTTCACCCGATTGCAGGTCGTCTATGGAGACAGGCCTATGGCAACTCTGGTCCCAGCCGGGCTCTCCAATAAGCTTCTGGCCCGGCTGGTCTTGAAGCGCAGTCTGCTGCAGGTCACCCAGGCGAAAGGAGTCGCCAGGGGCGGTGTCTTCGCCCCTACGGTTCCCGCAGTGGATTATGAAACCTGGTTCTGGCTGACTCCGCCATCCCCCTCCTATTATGGATATGGTGGTGGCTTAGGGGTCCGGGGTATTGGATCTGGGCGATTAGGCGAGGAACCGCATCAATGAGGGCAGTCTGGTCGCTGTGGTCTAAGCCGCTGGCGAATGGGAACCATCCCGGCTGGTATACGGACCGTCATCATCTACTTTCTTGGATCCTGTCATTCGAGCTTGCACGCCGTCATTACCAGGAGACCGTGCTGATCACCGATGATTGTGGGGCAGCGCTTCTGGTTGACGGGTTGGGGCTGGAGTTCGGCTCCGTCAGTCTCGAGCTGAACGCGTTGGCGGACCATGATCCGAATTTATGGGCGATTGGCAAGCTCTATGCGTATGAGTGCCAACGGGCACCTTTCGTTCACATCGACAACGACGTGTTCCTGTGGGAGCGGTTGCCGCCGGAGTTGGAGCGGGCGAGTGTGATCGCCCAGAGTCCTGAGTATGTGCCCTACGGCGGCGGATTCTATCGACCGGAAAGCATTGAGTACGCTATACACCGCCACGGTGGCTGGATGCCGGAGACTTTTGAGAGCTACATGCCGATCAGCGGCATCATAAAGGCAGAAAACTGTGGAATCATGGGTGGCTGTCGTACCGATTTCATTCGCCACTATGCAAGCGAGACCATCCGCTTCATCGAGCATCCTGATAATCATGCAGTCTGGCGAAGCCGCCCTCAACTCGACCAAGACATGGTCCTATTCGAGCAACTTATGCTGTCGGCTTGCGTCGCATTCCACCACGGTCGGCCAGGCTCACCGTATGCCGACATCTCGATGTCTTATCTATTTTCAGGACATGAGGATGCACTCGAGCGAGCAGACGCCTGCGGCTATACGCACATGCTGGCTTCTGCCAAGCGCGATCCTGATCTGGCGGCTCACCTCGAACGTACCGTATCCCAGCTTTACCCCCAAAGCTATCTCCGTTGTATTGAAAACTTAGCGGCCAGAACGATTTGATGACATCCACAACCTCGCTCAAACGATTGAATCCCGCGAATCATCGGTTCATCATCTGGCCAATCCTGAAGGCGTTCTGACCTCGCTCGTCTCTGTGTTCCATTCCCCCCTTCCCCCCTTCACCGCAGCGCTCCACCCGCCTTCACCCTACCGGCAAGGCGTAGCGCTCCCTAGGCACCGGATCGACGAAGCGGCCACCTGCGGAATCCTTCCCTGTGGAATCCGCCGATGCCCCCCGTGGCGATCTACAGCGAGTCCGGCCTGCAACGGGCCTGCGTCGGCCGTTAATTCCGTTCTGAAATTGCCCGCCACAGAGGCCACGCCCTTCCACCTCAGTGGAAAAACTGAGTCAGAGCCGCCATCGTCCAGCCCCTGATCCCGATGGCGATGACCGTTCTATCCAATTTGATGAGGGCGGCACTAAAGTTTTCTACGCCCGTTTTGGGTCAGACCAAAGAATGCCAGCGGTTGCGGTGCTTCCTTCCGCGCGGCCTGGCCAATGAGAATGGCCAATGGGCGCTCTGGAGCACCACCCACAACATTCTGAAGTTGCTCCAGTTCAGGGCAGCTCTGGCTGGCAGCCTGATGCCCTCTCTGCTGAGGCTGCTGCCGATGTTCCACTGGTGTCGTCGTCGACGAGCTGCCGACAGAAGGGCTCATCAGCTCACCGAGAGTTGCTGCTCTCTGGCCCTGACGGTTTCGGGCAACAGGCTCCAAGAGGATCGCCGTCACCAGTGGGCATCCTGCTGCCACGGTCGTCTCGAGACGGCAGGTTTGCCGAGTAATGGCTCCAGAGCTATTACGCTCGCGATGTCTGCTGCCTTGATGATCGACGCGAGCTCCGTCTGCATTCCTCCCGTCCATGGGCCCCGGATGCACGATTCCCTGGAGTTGCAGCTGTGGGTCCTGCCTGATAGCCAAATGTCAGCCAACGGTGCAAACCCGTTGCGCCGCAGTTGATATCAGGTTCATCTCGCCCCCTTGACGGTTACTGCTACCACAAGACACTGATCTGAATCAATGTTCACTACGGCGCCGATGCATCTTCCGTAGGGAGCCTGTTCATTGCATCAACAGGCTTGTCCAATGCCGGATAACAGCGTGGTTACGCACGATCTATCCTTATTCGTTGTCGTTGCGTTTATTCGGGCGAAAGTCATTTGGTAGGGTCGCTGCCTTGGCGTCGAGTTCATCGAGCTTCAGGCGCACGCTCACGATGTAAGGCTTTTCGCCTCGCTGCCAATGGCCGTATGTTGTCGTGACGATCGTGCCGTCGGGAAGAACCTCGACGGCGGGATACGCACAGTCGAAACCTTTGGTATTGTCCATGAGGCGCAGGCGGTACTGCCCTTCGCGGCCGGCAGTTATGTCCTCGTATTTCCCGACCCACGCGACCCAATCGCCTTTCGTGGGGCTCACGTGCGTCGTGTCACGGAAGCTGACGAAAAGCCGCCCATCGGGCGCGTACTTCGCCGTGTGTCGGTCGCCGGTCAGCGCGGCGGGCAGTTCCCTCGGCAGGCTCCAGGAGAGACCCTCGTCTTTCGTGGTGACAAGAAAGCTGTAGTATTTGCGGCTATTCTCGCGGAGGAGCACAGCGATCTCATTGCCATCGGGAGAACGCACCGCACCAGGCTCACTGAGGCACGCATCGGGCAACATCGCGATTGGCGAAGGCACGCTCCAGGTCAGGCCGCCGTCGGTGCTGCGGATTTGATAGATCCAGAAACGCCACGGCTTCCCTGCGGGTGAGCGGTGCTCGGTCGCGATCCCCTTCACAGTGTATTTCGGCTGATCGCCGCCGATGATGAAGCGACCGTCGTCGTGAAAGAGCGCCATGTAGTGACCGGGCTGCTTTAGGGCAACGACCGAAGCCATCGTCACCAAGCCGCCGAAGTTACCGACTTTCTGCAACTCACCCCACGTCGCTCCATCATCCTCAGTCACCGCCATGCGCAGCGGATAGAGCCTGCTGAACATGATGACGCGCTTCTTTCCCTGCGCATCGACGACGCGGTGCAGCGTCGGCACTTCGAGCGAGGTCTCCCACGACTTCTGCGTCGGCAACCGCTTGCTCCATGTTTTCCCACCGTCGGTGCTGCGTTTGTAGACGATCGGGCCGCGCCCATGGCCTTTTGGATAAACGATCAACATCGTTTTCCCGTCCTCGATTAAAACGGTTGTCGGGTGCCCGAGATACTGTCCGGCTTCGCGATCCACGATCACCTACCGCTGTGTCTGGGCGGAGAGATCGATCGTGGGAATTCTGTAGCCGGGTGAGAGCGTGGTCTTGAGGCCTTTCGGCGGTGCGAGTGTGGTGTCCTGCTTGTGCGCAGGAGTCTGCTGGGCAATGGCGGCGGTTGCGAGGGCAAGGACAATGGCAAACGGTTTCATTGTGAGTGGCGCGCAGCAACACCTAACGCTTCCGATCCATGGTTGGAAGGGTGGTGAGTGAATGGTAACTTACCTTCGCGTCCCATCCACGACATGTGATTGTTTTTTTCAGGCGTTAAGGACTCCTGACTAGCAGGCTCTTTTGACTGCGAGTCAAGTGCCGTGGTCGGCTTCATGATGTAATTGAACAGGGATTGCTTGTTCCTGGCCATGAATTCCTGGCTCGCGCAAATAGTCCAGGGATGAATACTGGGCTGCAGTCCACTGTAAAGCTCTTGGCATGACAGCATCCAGCGGTGCTTGGATCAGCATCACAAGAGCCATCGATATCGTCGCTGATTCGTCTAGGCTCAGAGTAATACTTGAAGCAACTTGGATGGCACAAGCAGCTCCCTTGGCCAGCTACACCCTTCCTGAATTGACTTTTTACTTCTTGAGGTTAGGTGCTGCTGGCTTCGGTGGGCCCATTGCTCTGGTGGGTTACATGCATCGTGACCTGGTCGAGGAGCGCGGCTGGGTCAGTGAGCAAGAGTATCAGGAAGGTCTGACGCTTGCCCAGGTCGCACCTGGTCCATTGGCGGCCCAACTTGGCTTTTACATGGGCTATGTCCACCACGGCTGGCTGGGGTCCGCCCTGGTGGGCCTGGCCTTCGTGCTCCCGTCGTTTCTGATCGTGGTGGCTCTCGGCTGGGCGTACACCCTCTATGGCGGCCTCAGCTGGATGCAGTCGGTGTTCTACGGCGTTGGTGCTGCCGTGATTGGCATCATTGCCATCAGCGCCTACAAGCTCACGACTAAAACCATCGGCAACAATTGCCTGCTCTGGGCAATCTATTTGGTGAATGCTATTGCCACGGTGGTAACCCAGAGCGAGTTGGTTCCCCTCATTCTTGGTGGTGGGGTTGTCACCTGGTTGATCGCCTGTCCGTCCAAGTTTCTGCAAGGTTGATCGCGGCTGCATGGGTTTGCTGCATGGCCGTTGCTTACGGCATTGGCCGCTGTTCCTGCCAGCACCACAGCGGCTGCCCTGGCCACTGGACCAGCGTTGCTCGGACAGATCGCCTGGTTCTTCGCTTTCGCTGGCTCCTTCGTGTTCGGGAGCGGCCTGGCAATCATTCCCTTTCTCTATGGAGGGGTGGTGAAGCAGTTTGCCTGGCTCACGCCTGCCCAGTTCGTTGACGCCGTGGCGGTGGCGATGATCACCCCGGGTCCGGTGGTGATCACAGCTGTATTCATCGGTTATCTTGTGGCGGGCTTTCCGGGGGCGTGCGTCGCCGCCGCAGCCATGTTTCTGCCCTGCTATTTTCTCACGGTCATTCCAGCCCCTTATTTCAAGAAGCACGGCAAAACTCCTGCCATCGCTGCCATCGTGAAGGGCGTCACGGCGGCCGCCACTGGAGCGATTGCCGGGGCAGTGGTTGTGCTTGGCCGTCAGTCGCTCGTCGATATCCCCACCCTCGCGATCGCAGTAGCAACGTTGGTAGCGCTCTGGAATCTCGGTAAGAAGCTGCCAGAGCCATTGGTGGTGCTGATCGCTGCCGGTATGGGCCTGGTGCTTTACCCCCTCACCCATTGGTGGCTTATGATTGGCGAACTGCTCATCCGTTCGGTCTGCAAACCAACTGAAACAAGGCGATCTTGCCACAAAGTAATACCAAATTTCTCACCTGCGAGCGCCTGAATGCGGCTCCCAACAGTCGATCATTCCTGAAACTGTTCGTACTGAATAGTTGCTTTGCGGACCCGCACCCCGGCTTTTCAAATGGCCAACAAGCAACTCTTTACCCACCCATCCACCCAGCCCTGCCCAGACTGGACTCACTGCCCCCACCGGCCCCATGTGCTCCCACTGTCTCTGCGTTGTGCCCGCCCCAATTCCCCGCACCCTCCAGCTCCGCCATAACCTCCTGGCTACCAACGACGCGGCGGCAGAGCGCAACCGCGAGCGCTTCGCTGCCGCCGGGCTGCTGGTGGTGAACGTGCTCTCGGCGCCCGGGTCCGGCAAAACCGCCCTGCTGGAGCAGCTCGCCGGCCAGTGGCGTCCCGCCCCGGTGGGGGTGATCGTGGGCGATCTGGCCACCGACAACGACGCCACCCGCCTGCGGGCCGCCGGCGCCCGGGCCGTGCAGATCCAGACCGGCGACCTCTGCCACCTGGAGGCGGCGATGGTGGGACGGGCCTTCGATCAGCTGAACACCAGCGGCATGGAGCTGCTGCTGATCGAGAACGTGGGCAATCTGGTCTGCCCCGCCGCTTTCGATCTGGGCGAGCGGCGGCGGCTGGCGCTGCTCTCGGTTACCGAGGGTGAAGACAAACCACTCAAGTATCCGGCCCTGTTCAAGTCAGCCGATGCGGTGGTGATCAACAAGGTGGACATCGCTGAGGCGGTGGGCTTTGATCGCGTCGCCGCTCACGCCAACCTGGCTGGCGTGGCGCCCCAGGCGCGAATCTTCGAAGTTTCGGCCCGCACGGGCGTCGGCCTCGTTGCCCTGATGCACTGGCTGAGCCACCAGCGACAGCCGGCACCTGCGTCCGCACCCGTGCCCGCATGAACGGCGGTGAGCTGCGGCGCCTGCGGCTCGAAATCGAAGGGATGGTGCAGGGGGTGGGCTTCCGCCCGTTCGTGCATCGGCTCGCCTCGAAACGGCAGCTGGCTGGCTGGATCACCAACACCACCCGTGGGGTGTCAATCGAGGTGGAAGGGAACGCCGGCGCGTTGGAATCGTTCCTGCACGACCTGGAAGCCCAGCGCCCGGCCCACTGCTGCATTGACCGCGTCGAGCGCCAGTGGCTGGCGCCAGTGGGGTTGGCGGGGGAAGAGCCGTCGGCTTCCTTGTTCACGATCCTTCCGGCGGCGCCCGCGAATGGTTCGCTCACTGCCCCACTCACCGCCCCGCTCACGGCCCTGATCCCGGCCGATCTGGCCCCCTGCGCCGCCTGTCGCGCTGAGCTGCTGGATCCGTGCAATCGCCGCCATGGTTATCCCTTCATCAGCTGCGCCCACTGCGGCCCCCGCTACAGCCTGCTGCGCTCCCTGCCGTTTGAGCGTGCCAACACAAGCCTGGCCGCCTTCCCCCTCTGCGCAGCTTGCCGCCATGACTACACCAATCCAGCCGACCGCCGCTTCCATGCCCAGACGATCGGCTGCCCGGCCTGCGGCCCGCAGCTGAGCTGGTGGAACACCCGCTCGACCGTGGCGGCCCGTGGCCAGGCCGGGTTGGCGGGGGCGGTGGCGGCGCTGAGCCAGGGCGGAATCGTGGCGCTCAAGGGTGTGGGCGGCTTCCAGCTGCTGGTGCTGGCCAGCTCAGCGGCGGCCGTCGCCGAGCTGCGCCGCCGCAAAGGACGCCCCGAGCAACCCTTCGCCGTGCTGGCACCCCAGCTTGCCTGGGTTCGCCGCCATTGCCGCCTTTCGGCAGCGGAGGTGCGCCTGCTGCTGGGGCCGTCGGCGCCGATCGTGTTGCTGCGGCGTCGCAGCAGCGTCCTCGCCGCCGGCGTCGCCCCCGACAACCCCTGGCTGGGGGTGATGCTGCCCTCCTCCCCCCTCCATGCCCTGCTGGTGGAGGCGGTGGGCGAAGCACTCGTGGTCACCAGCGGCAACCATTCGGGCGAGCCCCTGCGCTTCGAGGATGCCGATGGGCTGGAGCTGCTGGGAGGTCTCGCTGATGGCCTGCTCAGCCATGATCGGCCGATCCTCAACCCCGTCGATGACGGCGTGGCCCAGGTGGCGGCCGGGGCGGTGATGCTGCTGCGCCAGGCCCGCGGCGACGCCCCCACCCCCATCGATCTGCCGATCCACAGCCAGCCGGGCGCCTTGCTGGCCATGGGCGCTCAGCGGAAGAGCGCCGTCGCGATCGGCCTCGGCGGGCGGGCGCTGCTTGGGCCCCATCTTGGAGATCTCGGCAGCCTGGCCGGTGAACAGCGGTTGCACGGCAGCCTGCGCAGCTGGCTGGAGCGCCAGCGGCTGAGCCCTGCTCGCCTCGCCGTTGATCAGCACCCCGGTTACGCCTCCCATCGCATCGGTCGCGAGCTGGCGGCCGCCTGGGGCGGTCTGCCTGTGCTGGAAGTGCAGCACCATCACGCCCACCTGCTGGCCTGCCTGGCGGAGCATGGCCTCGGCCTGCCGGCGACGGGCGTGGCCTGGGACGGCGCCGGCCACGGCCCAGATGGTCTGCTCTGGGGTGGCGAGTGCCTGCGGCTGGAGCCACCAGCCGCGGGTACGAATCTGAGCTTCACCCACCTGGCCCGGCTGCGCCCCTTTCCCTTGCCGGGCGGGGAGCGGGCGCTGCGGGAGCCGCGCCGCGCCGCCCTCGGCCTGCTGTTCGCCGCCTTTGGCGCCGGCGGCCTGGCGCACCGCACCCAGCTGCCCAGCCTGGCCGCCTTCAACGCCGAGGAGCGGCGGGTGCTGGGCCGTCTGCTGGAGCAGCGGCTGAATGCGCCGCTCTGCACGAGCATCGGCCGCCTGTTCGATGCCCTCGCCTCTCTGCTCGGCCTGATCCAGCACTGCAGTTTCGAAGGGCAGGCAGCCCTGCGGCTGCAGGCAGCGGCGCAGGCGGCCCTGGATGCTCCGGATCAGCGGATCTGGCCGGCCTACAGGCTGCCCATCCAGGTCGAGACAGCCGCCGGCGCCGCCGCCAGGCCATGGCTGCTCGACTGGCAGCCCTTGCTGGTGGCGGTGCTCGACGACCTCGATCGCGGCCGCCCCGTCGGCTCGATCGCGCTGGCTTTTCATCAGGCCCTGGCGGCTCTGCTGGTGGAGCTGGCGCAGCGGCTGGAGCTGGGCCGGCTGCTGTTGAGTGGTGGCTGCTTCCAGAACCGGCTGCTGCTGGAGCTGGCCGTGGCAGCGCTGGCCCAGGCCGGCATCGAAGCGGTCTGGCCCCAGCGGGTGCCCTGCAACGACGGTGGCCTCGCCCTCGGTCAGCTGCTGGCGCTGGCCTGCTCGTGTGAGGAAGCCGCGCAACAGACGGCTCAGGCCCCTTTTCTCGCTCTATAGAAGAGATCAAGGCCCTGCGGAGGCCGCCGACTCCGGTGGAGGTGGGTGATGTGTCTGGCCGTGCCCGGTGAACTGATCCGGATCGAGGATCGCCTCCCCCCCGGGCTGGCTGATCCTGCACTGCCCGAATCCAGCGGTGACGACCGTGCTCTCTGGCGCGTGGGCATCGTCGATTTTTCCGGGGTGCAGCGCGAGGTGAGCCTGGCCTGCCTGCCGGAGGCCCGGGTCGGAGATCACCTGCTGGTGCATGTCGGCTTCGCCCTCAGCGTGGTGGAGCCATGATCACAACTGCTCCCGGTGACTGGATCAGCCTCGATGGCAACGAGGCGGTGGCGCGGGTCGCCTATCGGCTCAATGAGGTGATGGCGATCTACCCGATCACCCCGGCCACGCCGATGGGGGAATGGGCCGACGCCTGGGCCGCCGAAGGTCGTCCGAATCTCTGGGGCACGGTGCCGAGTGTGGTGGAGATGCAGAGCGAAGGGGGCGCCGCCGGGGTGTTGCACGGTGCCCTCCAGGCCGGGGCGCTCACCACCAGCTTCACGGCCTCGCAGGGGTTGCTGCTGATGCTCCCCAACCTGTACAAGATCGCCGGTGAGCTCACTGCCACGGTGCTGCATGTGGCATCGCGGGCGCTGGCGACCCAGGCACTCTCGATCTTCGGCGACCACAGCGACGTGATGGCCGTGCGCGGCACCGGCTGCGCCCTGCTCTGCTCGGGCTCGGTGCAGGAGGCGGGCGACTTCGCCGCGATCGCCAGCCTGGCGAGCCTGCGCTCCCGTCTGCCGTTCCTGCACTTCTTCGACGGTTTCCGCACCTCCCACGAAATCCAGAAGGTGCAGTTGATCCCTGATCACACCCTCGCTGCCCTGATACCGCCGGAGCTGATCGCGGCCCACCGCGCCCGTGGGCTCAGCCCCGACCATCCGGTGGTCCGCGGCACCAGCCAGAACCCGGATGTCGCCTTTCAGGCGCGGGAAGCGGCCAACCCCTTTCACGACGCCGGCCCGGAACAGGTGCAGGCGGCGATGGATGCCTTCGCCGCCCTCACCGGCCGGGCCTACCGCCTTTTCGAGTATCACGGCGACCCGACCGCCGAGCGGGTGGTGGTGTTGATGGGATCAGGCGGCGAGACGGCCCACGAAGCTGTCGATGCGCTAATGGCCGCCGGCGAGCGGGTGGGGGTGCTCAAGGTGCGCCTTTACCGGCCCTTCAGCGCCGAGCGGCTGGTGGCGGCCCTGCCCGCCAGCGTGCGGGCGATCGCCGTGCTCGATCGCTGCAAGGAGCCCGGCAGCGGCGGGGAGCCGCTCTATCTCGATGTGGGCGACGCCGTGCGGCGCTGCTGGCAGCGACGGGCCGGTTCGCCGCTGCCGCAGCTGATCGGCGGTCGTTATGGCCTCGCCTCCAAGGAGTTCACCCCGGCGATGGTGAAGGCGGTGCTCGATACCCTGCAGCACCCGGATCCGCCCCACTCGTTCAGCGTCGGCATCGACGACGACCTCACCCACCGCTCTCTGCCGGTCGACGAGACCTTCAGCACCGAGGCGGAGGGTGAGTTCCGGGCCGTTCTCTACGGCCTGGGCGCCGATGGCACCGTCGGCGCCAACAAGAACGCAATCAGGATCATCGGTGAGGGCACCGCGAATCACGCCCAGGGCTACTTCGTCTACGACTCGAAGAAGGCGGGTTCGGTCACGGTGTCGCACCTGCGCTTCGGGCCCCGGCCGATCCGCTCCGCCTACCTGGTGCAGCGGGCCCAGCTGGTGGCCTGCCACCAGTGGGACTTTCTCGGTCGCTTCGATCTGCTCGAGACGGCCCTGCCCGGCGGCACCCTGCTGCTGAACAGTCCCTGGGACGCAGAGCAGGTGTGGGAGCGGCTGCCCGCCGATCTGCAGCGCCAGATCCTGGCGAAGGATCTGAAGGTCTTCATCATCAATGCTTCGGCGATCGCCCGCGACCTGGGGCTGGGGGGGCGGATCAACACCGTGATGCAGACCTGCTTCTTCGCCCTGGCGGAGGTGATGCCGCTGGAGCAGGCGCTGGAGGCCATCCGCGCCGCCATCCGCCACAGCTACGGCGGCAAGGGTGAGCGGGTGGTGGAGAGCAACCTGCAGGCGGTCCAGCAGGCCCTGATACGACTGCGGCCGGTGCTGCCCCAGCCCTTGCCAGAACCAGGACTGCAGCCCGCCACGGCCGATCCCTTCGCCACAGCCCCCGCCTTCGTGCGCGCGGTGATCGCCCCGCAGCTGGCCCGTCAGGGCGATCGGCTACCCGTGAGCGCGCTGCCGGCGGATGGCACCTACCCCTGCGGCACGGCGCGCTGGGAGAAGCGCAACATCGCCAGCACCATCCCGCTCTGGGATCCCGAGCTGTGCGTGCAGTGCGGCAAGTGTGTGATGGTCTGCCCCCACGCCGTGATCCGCGCCAAGGTGGTGGAGCCCACTGCGCTCGAGCCTGCACCGGCCGGGTTCCTCAGCGCATCGGCCCTAGATCCGCACTGGCACGGCAACAGCTTCACCCTCCAGGTGGCGGCGGAAGACTGCACCGGTTGCAGCCTCTGCGTGGAGGTCTGCCCGGTGCGTAACCGCGCCGAGCCCCGCCGCAAGGCGATCAACATGGAGCCGCAGCGGCCGCTGCGGGAGCAGCAACGGGTCAACTGGGACTTCTTCCTGGGTCTGCCCAACCCCGAGCGGCTCGGCCTCAACTCCCACCACATCAACCAGCAGCAGCTGCAGGAGCCCCTGTTCGAGTTCTCCGGCGCCTGCGCCGGCTGCGGCGAAACCCCGTACATCAAGCTCGCCAGCCAGCTGCTCGGCGACCGGATGGTGGTGGCGAATGCCACCGGCTGCTCCTCGATCTACGGCGGCAGCCTGCCCACCACCCCCTGGAGCAGCAACAGCGAGGGGCGGGGTCCCGCCTGGAGCAACTCCCTGTTCGAAGACAACGCCGAGTTCGGTCTCGGCTTCCGCATCGCCTTCGACCAGCGCCGTGCCACCGCCGAGCGACTGCTGCGCACTCTGTCCGATCAGGGCGCAAAGGCCGGCCCGATCCCCTCCTCCCTCGCGGAGGCCCTGATCGGTGCCGACCAGAGCGACGAGGCGGGGATCTTCGAGCAGCGCCAGCGGGTGGTCGAGCTGCGCCGTCTGCTGGAGGCGTCGCTGCAGATGGCGAACGGCATGGCCTCGGATCTGCCGAACATGGTCGGCAGCTTGCTCAGCCTGGCCGACGATCTGGTGAAGCGCAGTGTCTGGATGATCGGCGGCGACGGCTGGGCCTACGACATCGGCTCGGGCGGCCTGGATCAGGTCTTTGCCACCGGCCGCGACGTCAACCTTCTGGTGCTCGACACCGAGGTGTACTCCAACACCGGTGGCCAGATGTCGAAGGCCACACCGATCGGTGCGGTGGCGAAGTTCGCCAGTGGCGGCAAAACCACCGCCAAGAAGGATCTGGGCCTGATGGCGATGACCTACGGCAACGTCTATGTGGCCAGTGTGGCGATGGGCGCCCGCGATGAGCACACCCTGCGGGTCTTTCTGGAGGCCGAGTCCTACCCGGGGCCATCGCTGATCCTGGCCTATTCACACTGCATCGCCCATGGCATCGACATGGCCCGAGGCATGCAGCATCAGAAGCTGGCGGTTGATTCGGGCCGCTGGCTGCTCTACCGCCACGATCCCCGCCGTGCCGCCCGTGGCGAGAACCCCCTGATCCTTGATTCCCCTCCTCCCACCCTGCCGCTCGCCGAAGCGATGGCGGCGGAGAACCGCTTCCGCCTTCTGCACTACAGCCACCCCCAACAGGCCCAGGAGCTGGGTCGGCTCGCCCAGCGGCAGGTAAGCGAGCGCTGGGAGCGTTATCGGCGCCTGGCCACACCCACCGAGCCATGAGCGGTCCCGATCTCTCCACCACCTACCTGGGCCTGCCGCTGGCTTCGCCGCTGGTGGTCGGTGCCGCCGCCCCGCTCAGCGCCGAGCCCGACACCATTGTGCGGCTTGCCGAGCAGGGTGCGGCTGCGGTGGTGCTGCATTCGCTTTTCCTGGAGCAGATCGAGCACGACTGGCAGGAGTGGCATCACCACCACACGCACGGCAGTGAGAGCTTCGCCGAATCACTCACCTTCCTGCCGCGCACCGAACCGGGCCACCTTGGCGTGGAGGGCTACCTGCGGGAGATCGAAACGGCCCGCCGCCGGGTCGACATTCCGATCATCGCCAGCCTCAATGGCGCCGAAGCCGGCCACTGGGCCGACACTGCCCGGGCGATCGAGACAAGCGGGGCCAGCGCGATCGAGCTGAATCTCTACGCCGTTCCCACCGATCGCGATCGGACGGCGGGTGAGCTGGAGGTGCAGCAGGTGGAGATCGTGCGTTCCATCTGTGCCGCCACCTCCGTGCCTGTGGCGGTGAAGCTCAGCCCGTATTACACCAATCTCAGCCACATGGCCCACGCACTGCAAGAGGCGGGCGCCCGGGGTCTCGTGCTGTTCAACCGTTTTTATCAACCCGACATCGCCATCGAGACCCTTGAGCACCAGCCCAATCTGCTGCTGAGCGGCCCGGCGGACATGCGGCTGCCGCTGCGCTGGATCGCCCTGCTCCACGGCCGGGTGTCCATCGACTTCGCCGCCAGTGGCGGCCTCTCCCATGGCACCGATCTGGTGCGGATGCTGATGGTGGGAGCCAGCGTCACGATGGTGGTGGCGGCTCTGCTGCGCCATGGTCCCGGACACCTGCGCACGATGGAGTCGGAGCTGCGCCGCTGGCTTGAGGAGCATCACTACGGCTCGATCCAGGAGCTGCGGGGTTGCATGAGCCAGCAGCGCTGCCCCGAGCCTGAGGCCTTTGAACGGGCCCAGTACAGGCGGGCTGTCTCCAGCTATCCGGCGGTCTTGTGGGAGTCGGACGAGGCCATCGTGCCTTGAGGTCCCTGCTTGCCCCCTACCGCCAGGCGTCCACGGTGCATCGCCTGGCCGAGGCCCTGAAGCGGGAGATCACCCGCCCCTGGACCGTGATGGAGGTCTGCGGCGGCCAGACCCATGCGTTCCTGCGCCATGGCCTCGATCAGCTTCTGCCCGCGGAACTCAGCTTGATCCATGGCCCCGGCTGTCCTGTCTGCGTCACACCGGCCGCGTCGATCGACCTGGCCATGGCGCTGGCGGTCCGGCCCGAGCTGATCCTCTGCTCCTACGGCGACATGCTGCGGGTGCCGGGTTCAGGTGGCCGGACGCTGCTGGATGTCCGTGCCGCAGGCGCTGACGTGCGGGTCGTCGCCTCCCCCCTGGATGTGCCGTTGATCGCCCGCTCCCATCCCGGGCACCAGGTGGTTTTCTTCGCGGTGGGCTTCGAGACCACGGCGCCGGCCACAGCCTTGCTGGCCGATCAGGCCTGGCAGAGCAAGCTGGGCAATCTCTCCTTGCTGGTCTGTCATGTGAGGGTGCCTCCTGCCATGGAGGCGCTTCTCACGGCGCCGGAGTGCCGTGTGCAGGGATTTCTGGCTGCCGGCCACGTCTGCACGGTTATGGGCACCGATGAGTATGAGCCGATTGCTGCCCGCCATCGGGTGCCGATCGTGGTGACGGGTTTCGAGCCGGTCGATCTGCTTGATGGCCTGCTCCGCTGCGTCCGCCAGCTGGAGCAAGGCGTCCATCGAGTTGAGAATGCCTACGGGCGTGTTGGCAGCCAGGCGGGCAATGCCTCCGCCCGGATGCTGATCGAGCGGGTGTTCCAGCGGGTTGATCGCCAGTGGCGGGGCCTGGGCAGCTTCCCCGCCAGCGGTCTCTGCCTCCGCCCCCCCTACGACGCCCTTGATGCGGAGCGGCGCTTCCCGCAGACCGCCCCGACCCCTGATCGGCCCGATTCTCCATCCAGTGCCTGCATCAGCGGCGCCGTGCTGCAGGGGCTGGCACGGCCCACCGATTGCACCGCCTTCAGGGGCCGCTGCCGTCCGGAGCATCCCCTGGGAGCGCCGATGGTGTCCGCTGAAGGGGCCTGCGCCGCCTACTTCCGCTACCAGGGCGATCACCATGTCCAGTGACCTCCCCACGGTGCAGCTCGGCCATGGTGGTGGCGGCAGCCTCAGTCACGACCTGATCCGGCAACTTCTGGTGCCGGCCTTCGGCCCGGCCGATGGGGTGCTCCACGACGCAGCCGTGCTGCCCGCTGAAGCGGGCCCGCTCGCCTTCAGCACCGACGCCTATGTGGTGCGTCCCCTGCTGTTCCCCGGCGGGGACATCGGCAGCCTGGCGGTGTTCGGCACCGTCAACGATCTGGCCATGGTGGGGGCTTCCGCTTTCGCCCTCAGCCTCAGTCTGATCCTTGAGGAGGGGTTGCCGATGGCCACCCTGCATCAGGTGGTCGCTTCGATCCGCCTCGCTGCCCAACGCTGCGCGGTGCCGGTGGTGACCGGTGACACCAAGGTGGTGGAGCGCGGCAAGGGGGACGGAATCTTCATCAGCACCGCCGGGATCGGCAGGGTGGAGCATGGGCTGGCGATCGGCCCCGCCGCTGTGCGGCCGGGCGACGCCATCCTGGTCAGCGGTGATCTGGGCCGCCATGGCGTGGCGATTCTGGCGGCACGCCAGGAGCTGGGTTTCCGCACCGACCTTCACAGCGATCTTGCCCCCTTGCATGAGCCGGTCCAGGCCCTGCTGGAGGAGGGCCTTGAGCTGCACTGCCTGCGGGATCTCACCCGCGGCGGTCTGGCCAGTGCCCTGCATGAGCTGTCCGCCGGTGCGCGGCTTGGAATGCTGCTGCAGGAAACCGCCATCCCGGTCGCTGCCGAGGTGGAGGGCGCCTGCGAGCTGCTGGGGCTCGATCCCCTGGCCATGGCCAACGAAGGTCGATTCGTGCTGTTCCTGCCGGCAGACCAGGCAGGCAGGGCGCTGGATCTGTTGCGCCGTTTCCAGCCTGCTGCCGCGATCATCGGCACCGTGGCGGGAGAAGCGGTGCTGCTTCAAAACAGCCTGGGACTTCGCCGCCGGCTGGAGCTGGGCCAGGGGGAGCAACTGCCCCGCATCTGCTGATCAGCGGCCGGGGGCGATGCCGAGCTCCCGTTCGATCGCGGCGATGGCGAGGCGGGTGCGGATCACGACGTCGGGATTCAGGCTGATCGAATCGATTCCTTCCTCCACCAGGAAACGGGCGAAGTCGGGATGGTCACTCGGCGCCTGGCCACAGATGCCGATCTTGCGGCCGCAGCGTTTCGCCGTGCGGATCGCCAGGCGGATCATCTCCTTCACCGTGGCGTGCCGTTCGTCGAACAGCTCCGCCACCAGCGCTGAATCCCGGTCGAGCCCGAGGGTGAGCTGGGTGAGGTCGTTGGAGCCGATCGAAAAGCCATCGAACCGTTCGGCGAAGGCCTCAGCGCCGATCACGTTGCTGGGCAGCTCGCACATCACATAGACCTCCAAACCGTTCTCGCCTCGGATCAGGCCATGGCCGGCCATCTCGGCCAGCACCCGATCCCCCTCCTCCGGTGTCCGGCAGAACGGCACCATCGGGATCACGTTGGTGAGTCCCATCGCCTCCCGCACCCGCTTCAGGGCTGCGCACTCCAGGGCGAAGGCCTTGCGGAAGGCCGGGGCGTAATAGCGGGAGGCGCCACGCCAGCCGATCATCGGGTTTTCCTCCCGGGGCTCGAAGCCGGCGCCACCGAGCAAGTTCGCGTACTCGTTGCTCTTGAAATCGGAGAACCGCAGGATCACCGGCCGGGGATGGAACGCCGCCGCGAGCTGGGCCATGCCCTGGCTGAGCAGGTCGACGTAGTAGTCGGTGGGATCCAGGTAGCCGCGGGTGAGGTTGGCGATCGCGGCGCGCTGGTCTGGATCAGCGACGCGCTCCGGCTCCAGCAGTGCCATCGGATGCACCCTGATCTGGTTGGCGATGATGAACTCCAGCCGCGCCAGCCCCACACCGTCACAGGGAATGGCCGCCAGCTTGAAGGCCTCCTCCGGGTTCCCCACATTGATCAGGATCCGGGTGCGGGTGGGCGGCAGATCGCCGAGCTCCTCTTCCTGCAGGCTGAAGGCGAGTTCCCCCCGGTAGACGCGACCTTCATCCCCCTCACAGCAGCTGGCCGTGATCGTTTCACCGTCGGTGATCGCTGTGGTGGCATCGCCGCACCCCACGATCGCGGTGATGCCCATCTCCCGGGCGATGATCGCCGCATGGCAGGTGCGGCCGCCCTGGTTGGTGACCACCCCGCTGGCTTTCTTCAGAATCGGCTCCCAGTCGGGATCGGTGCGGTTGGTGACCAGCAGATCACCGGCCGCGAAGCGATCAATTTCGGATGGATCCCCGATCACCCTGGCCCGGCCGCTGCTCACCGACACTCCGATCGCCCGTCCTGCGGTGATCAGCTCGGCGCTGTGGGGTGCCAGCTGCCAGCTGCGCAGCACCGCTTTCGAGCGGCGTGATTCCACCGTCTCAGGTCGCGCCTGGAGGATGAACAGGTCGCCGCTCAGGCCGTCCTTGGCCCACTCGATGTCCATCGGGGTGGCCGTGCCTCGCTGGCGGCTGTAGTGCTGCTCGATCAGGCAGGCCCAACGCGCCAGGGTCAGCACCTCATCGTCACGGATGGCAAACCGTTGCTGCTGTTCAGCCGGAACCGGCACGTTGGTGGTGGACCCGCGGGAATCGGCGCCATCCACGTTCACCATGCGCAACGCCTTGCTGCCCAGACGGCGGCTGAGGATCGGTGCAAAGCCCTGATCGAGCGTGGGCTTGAAGATCAGATATTCATCCGGGTTCACCGTTCCCTGCACCACGTTCTCGCCGAGGCCGTAGGCGGCGGTGACCAGCACCGCGTCCCGGAATCCGGTTTCGGTGTCGATCGTGAAGATCACGCCTGAGGCGGCCAGATCGGATCGCACCATGCGCTGCACGCCGATCGAGAGCGCCACCTCGCTGTGCTGGAAACCGTTGAGCTGGCGGTAGGAAATGGCCCGGTCGGTGAACAGGGAGGCATAACAGCGGCGGCAGGCCTCCAGCAGTGCCGTCTCCCCCTGGATGTTCAGGAAGGTCTCCTGCTGTCCCGCGAAACTGGCGTTCGGCAGATCCTCGGCGGTGGCACTGGAGCGAACCGCCACGGCGAAGCAGGAGGCCGGCGCCGCACCGCTGCCGACCTGTCGTCTGGCCGCATCCCGCATTCCGGCGAAGGCCGCCACGATCGCCTGCTCAAGCGGCTCCGGCAGGGCCGCCGCGAGAATCCGCTCGCGGGCGGCCCGTCCAGCGGCCTGCAGGGCGCCGAGGTCGGTGCTGTCGAGATCGTCAAGCAGCTCCTTCAGGGGGGCATCGAGCCGGTTGTGGGCCAGAAAGAGCCGGTAGGCCGCCGCGGTGGTGGCAAAGCCCCCCGGCACGTTCACTCCCTGGGCCGTGAGCTGGCGGATCAACTCACCCAGGGAGGCGTTCTTGCCGCCCACGGCGGCGATGTCCACGAGACCGACCGCCTCGAAAGGAACCACGAGCAGCTGGTTGCCGGTCATCCCGTCCCTCTGCCTCACTGCCTGTGGTCAGAGTCCAAACTAAGTTGCTCGCCGACCGGAGCCCACGTTTCTGAGATCAGGCGGTGAAGCGCTGGTAGAGCCGGTAGCCCAGCCCTCCCCACAGAACCGACCAGACCGTGAAGGTGGCCAGGGTGCCGAGCTGGTTGGTGTCGATCGAATAGACACCGGCGTTGATCAGGCCGGCATCGATCAGGGAGCCGCCGATCCCCCAGCCCAGCACCCAGCTGGCGATGAAGCCGATCGCCTGCAGGTTGCCGGTCATCGTCAGGCTCTGGTGGAGGGCCGCCATTCTCGCCCGGTGCCTAGGGTCGATGCCCACCAAGGCATTCAGATCACCCATGCAAAGCTCGATGCGCCCTGCCGGTGGGGATGGGCCTGGAGCCTCCTTCCAGGTGATCGCGGCGGTGGCGGTGGCGGTGCTGATCCTGCTCACCCAGACGATTTTCATCGTGCCGGCCGGCAACGTGGCGGTGGTCACCACCCTCGGCAAGGTGACCGGCGGCCAGCGCAGCCCCGGGCCGAACATCAAGGCACCGCTGATTCAGGCCACCTCGCTCTTCGATGTGCGCACCCAGGTGCGGCCCGAGCAGTTCTCCACTCTCACCAAGGACCTGCAGGTGATTGAGGCCACGGCCACCGTGAAGTACGCGGTGAAGCCCAGTGAGGCAGCGCGGATCTTCGAGACGATCGCCACCGACAACTCCCAGATCTACGCGCGGATCATTCAGCCGTCGCTGCTCAAGGCGCTGAAATCGGTGTTTTCGCAGTATGAACTGGTCACGATCGCCACGGAGTGGAACAGCATCTCAGAGCTGGTCCAGGACAAGGTGGCCGAGGAACTCAAGAAATTCGATTATGTGATCGTGCAGGGCCTCGACCTCACCGGTCTGCAGATTGCCGAGGAATATCGAGCGGCGATCGAGCAGAAGCAGATCGCCGACCAGCGGCTGCTGCGGGCCCAGACCGAAGTGAAGATCGCCGACCAGGAAGCCCAGCGCTACCAGATCCTCAATTCCAGCCTCGATGACCAGGTGCTCTACAAGCTGTTCCTCGACAAGTGGGACGGCCAGACCTCCGTTGTGCCGGCCCTGCCCGGCACCGCCCCCGGCGGCGGCACGTCGGTGATCGTCAACGGCCGCCGCTGATCGGGGGCGCCTGTTTCAGGCGTCGCTGTGGCAGGCGGGCGTCAGCCCCGGCAGGCTGAACTCCAGGAACCAGAGGAACTCCCGCGAGCGCCAGCCCAGATCGAACGGTGCGGTGGGTACCCACTCGCTGGGCTCCAACCCGAAGGTCTCCTCCAGGTAGCCGGGCAAGAGCAGTGCCACCTCCTCCTGTCCCGCTTCGTCCTCCTGAAACAGGCGATCGAGGTAGAGGGCGGCGAAGATGCCGTTCTCCTCGTCCACCACCACCAGTTCGAAGGGCCCGTCGGCGGCAGGCAGGGGTGTCACCTCGAAGTATTCGTCGCGATCGAGCGGATCACTGGGTGCCGCGATCATCAAGGCGGTCAGGGCTTGCTTGAAGCGATCGAGGGCCATGCACTTGCCACCTGGAACAGCCTGAGTCTCGCGCCGCCGGTTCAACCCAGCTGTCGGCGCCCGCCGAGGGGCCCAAGCCACAGACTCACCGCCAGCCAGTGGACCAGCACCGGCGCCCAAAGCGAGCCCGTGAGGCCATAGGTGAGCACGCAGGCCACCCCCAGCAGGGTGCACTGGACCAGGAAGCGGGGGTCGTTGAACACGGCGCGGCCCCGTGGGTACCAGCTGGCGCCCGCCAGGGGGTGGTAGAGCACGAACAGGCCCACGCTCAGGGCACCCCAGGCCAGGCTGCCGCCAGGGCCGCTGCCTTCGAGGGGGTGGGGCAGGAGGGCTACCCGAAAGACGAGTTCCTCGCTCAGCGAGGGCATCAGCAGCAACCAGGCGCTCTGGCGCAGCAAAGGGCCCAGGGGCCGGAACCGCCAGGTTCGTCGCTTCCACCCGTTCGGCAGAAACCCGGAGCGCCGGCCCTGCTCCAGGGCCACACCGGCGTAGGTCAGCAGTACCGCCAGGCTGGCCGCTGAACCGCTGCCTCCCAGGGGGGTGAAGAGGGCATCGCTGAAGCGACGCAGCAGGGTGGACAGCTGGGGCAGCTGGCCCAGCAGCAGGGTGGGGGCCAGGGGCACCAGGCTGGGATCGTCTCCGGGGATCTGGTTGCTGCGCAGGAACCAGAGGCCGGCACCGTTCTGGAGGAACACCCGGGCGGTGTCGTCGTGGGCGCGGCGCGGCAGCATCGAACGCCAGCTCAGCAGGACATCCGCCAGGCTCTGGCCACGCTGGAACAGGGCGGTGGTGGATGGGTCGCCTCCCCCTGCTCCCGTCCCCGGGTTTCCCGCCACCGCCGCGTTCCGCTTCCAGTCGGCCCGCACCATGCCGAAGGGGGTGAGCAGCTGATCGAGGGAGCGGGCCAGCCCGTTGAGTTCGTTGAAGCGAAGCGTGTCCGGGTGGCGAGGATGGTTCTTCAGCCAGCGCACCAGCGCCGGGTCCGACTGCACCCGTTCCCGCAGGCGTCGGATGGAGATGAACAGAGCCTGGCTCGAATCCTGGACGCAGGAGGTGGCCGGGGTCACCGAGGCGAGGCCGGTGCCGTCGCCGCTGCGGTAGCGGGCCATGATCAGCTCCGCCTGCACCGCCAGCTCCCGCAACAGGGAGAGATTGCGGCCGCCCAGCGACAGCTCGGCGAAGAGGGGCTGGTTGATCAGCACATCGGAGAAGGGCCGCAGCCAGATCCAGCCCCGTTGCAGGTCACCGGCATAGGCGCTGGCGTCCTGGGTGCCGGCGACGATCCCGTTCGGATTGTTGGCGTAGATCTGGTGATAGCGGATCTCGAAGCGGGGCTCGCCACTGAATGGGTCCGTCATCACCTCCACCTCGCCGAAGGCGAAATGGCCGGTCACGGTGAACCCGGCCGCGGCTTCGCCCCGGCTGCCGCCGATTCCGCCGAAGGTGTGAATCACCAGGCCATGCTGGCCAAGGCGCCAGGCCTGGTTCCCCCCTGCCGTGGAGACCTGCACCCGCTCGCTTTGGCCACGGCGGCCGGGCACGTCCGACCAGTTGCGATTGAGGATGTAGCGGAGCCCGGCCGCCCGGCCGGCCACGCTGCTGTCGGCATCGGCTTGGGTGAGCCGGCGCGGCAGCAGGGCCTGGGCGGTGAACAGACCCCGGGCATCGGGGGCGCCGTAGAGGTACCAGCCCTGCTCCCCGGTGCTGCTGGCGGCGAGACCGGCCGGGCTGGAGAGGGTTCGGCCATAGCGATCAGGCGGTTGCTGAGGGATCCGCACCGTTTCGATCGCCCCCTCGAAGCCGCGGCGGCGGCGGTCGTAGTGCTGCACCAGGAAGCGGTCGTTGGCTTCTGGGCTCCCCGCTTCAGCAGGGGTGGCGGGGCCGAGCAGGCGCACCAGGGCCACATACCGGCCGCTGATCTGGACCGGTGGGCTGCCGATCCGCAGCAGGACGCCGCCGTTCGGCTCCCGGGAGACGGCCACATCCTCCAGGCGTACCTGCAGGTCGTCGTTGGGGCGGGCACCGGCCAGGGACTGCAAGGGCCCGACGGCGCGGCGGCCATTGAGCCGCTCGGGCACCAGGTCGCCGCCGGCGCTGGCCCGGCGGGCGGCAGGGCTGATGTTCAGGTCGGTGCTCACGGCGCGCACCAGTCCCTTCAGTTCCGGACGGTCCTGCCAGTGAAGCCGCAGCCGCTCCCCCACCAGCTGCTGCCAATCGCTCGGGGCGTGCTCGATTTCGATCCACACCCAGTCAACGGAGCCCTGCGTGGCCGCCTCCGGCAGGATCAGGCGGCCGATCCAGGCGCCATTCGGCCGGTAGAGCGCGGGATCCGGCTGAACGGCGATCGGATAGAAGGCTGGGCGGTTGAACGGAGCCCGCTGGGCCAGCGCGTAGCTGGAGGGCTGGGCAGGTGCCGCAGCCCTGGCCAGCCACGCCGGCGCTCCGATGCCACCGAGGCCGAGGCCGGCCAGCAGCGAAAGCAGCAGGACAAGGCGAACGATGGGACAGGCCGGGCAGATCGACGCCATCGTCCACCATCGGGGCGGTGCCGGCGAGGCTGGCGGCTGCAGGCAGGTTCCGGTAAAGAGGTGGTGCGAACCGGCGTCTCGGCTCGACCCCAGCGCAACCGCTCCAGCCCAGACCCGATAGCAGGAGATCGATGGCGGCCAAGAAACTGCTGGTGCTCGGCGGTGGATTCGCCGGCCTCTGGAGCGCACTGGCCGCGGCCCGCCAGCGGGACCTCCTGGGGCTTGCCGCCGAGGCCCTCGAGATCACCCTCGTAAACCGCGATCGCTTTCACGCCATCCGTGTGCGCAACTACGAAGCCGACCTGAGCGCCCTGCGCATTCCCCTGCCCGACCTGCTCGGCCCCGTCGGCATCCGGTTCGTCGAAGCTGATGTGTTGGCCGTGGATGCCACCGCCCGGAGCGTGGCTGTCTCCACACCGGATGGGGCCAGCAGCCTGGCCTACGACCGTCTCGTCTTTGCCCTGGGCAGTGAACTGCGGCGACCGGCCATTCCCGGTCTGGCCGAGCATGGTTTCGATGTGGATACCTGGAACGGCGCCAGCCGACTGCAGCAGCATCTTCAGGGGCTGGCCGGCCGGCCTGATTTTCCAGGGCGCTCCACCGTCGTCGTGGTCGGCGCCGGCCTGACCGGCATCGAAGTGGCGAGCGAACTGCCGTCAAGGCTTGAATCTGGACGCGTCGTGCTGGTCGATCACAGCCCCAGGGTCGGCTCGGCCATGGGCGAATCCGCCCAGCCGGTGATCGAGGCGGCCCTCGCTGCGCTGGGCATCGAAACCCGCCTGGGCGCAGGCGTCGCGGCGATCACCCCGGCCGGGGTGACCTTCAGCTCCGGCGAAGCGATCGATGCCGCCACCGTGGTGTGGTGCGCCGGAATGCAGGCCAGCCCGCTGACCGGGCAGCTGCCGCTGGAGCGCGACCGGCTCGGGCGTCTTCCCGTGGACGGCTGCCTGCGGGTTCAGGGCGTCGAGGCCCTGTTTGCGGCGGGAGATTGCGCCTCGGTTCCGATCGACGCCGGCCACAGCTCGGTGATGTCCTGTCAGCACAGCCGCCCGATGGGACGCTTCGCCGGCCACAACGCAGTCTGCGATCTCTTCGGTCAACCGCTGCTGCCGTTGCAGCTGGCCGACTACGTGACGGTTCTGGACCTCGGAGCCTGGGGGGCCCTCTACACCGAAGGCTGGGAGCGGCGGCTCGTTTCGAGCGGGGCAGCGGCAAAGCAGACCAAGCAGCTGATCAACCGCCAGCGGATCGTTCCTCCTCTCTCCGGGGATCCGGCCGCGCTGCTCGCGGCTGCCGCACCGGTGACTCAGGCCCCGCCGCCCAACCTCGGCTGACTGCTCTGGTCAGGCAGCAGGGCTTCACCAGAGGCTGAGCACGGGCGGCATCTGCTCAAGCCGCCAGAGCTGGATGCGATCCCTCAGCAGCTCCTGCCCGACGATCGCCTCCACCCCCAGGGCGGCGAACACCGGGTTGCGGGTCACGATCGCCTCGAGCGGCGCGAAAGGCGCCTGGGGGGCGGCGCCGGGCGGGCCAGGTTCCAGCCGCAGGCCGGCCAGGCGGACCAGGCTGGCCGGTTGTTCCCCGCAGAACCCGCTCAGACGCACCGCTTGGACGCTGCCGAGAGGTTGGAGTCGGGCTGCCAGCTCAGGGGTCACGAACAGGCCCTCAGCGCCGGTGTCGGCCAGGGCGGGGAGTGGACCGCTGGCGCCCCAGAGCACCAGCAGCGGTACCCCTTTCTCCCAGCGCAGCGGCAGCTCGAGCGGGGCGCGGGCTCTGGCCTTCCGCTCCGCTGCCCGCAGTGCCGCCCCGCCGAGGCTGAGCTGGTTGGTGGTGGGATCGATCCAGAGGGGAAGCTGGCGGAGCAGGGGCGCTCCGAGCACCCCATCGATTCCGGCTGGCAGCCCCGGCACCGCCAACACCAGGGCATCGCTGCCTCTGATCTGCAGCTGACCGCCCTGGCCGTCCAGCCGCAGCAGGGGCAACCGGGCACGGCGGGGTTGGAGCTCGGCGCAGTCGGCACCGGCCCCTGCCAGGCCGAAGGCTTCAGGTGGCACCAGCTGGGAACGCAGGCCGAGCCGCTTGGCCAGGTCCGGGCTGACCAGGGTCGAGGAGGCACCGGTATCGACCAGAAGTGCCACCATCGCGCCCCGTTCGGTGCGAAACCGCAGCACCGGTGCGTCTCCGCCTTCGGCCCTCTCAAGCGGCACCGAAACCTGGCCCGTGACGATGCCACCGGCCAGGGGAATACCCCTGACCTGGATCAGGGCCGCCGCTGCCGGCAAGCTGCTGGCTGGAAGCAGCAGCAACAGCGCCACAGACCAGCCCTGAGCCGTGGGGCCGCAGCTGGTGCCGTTCATGGATCTGTGCCGTTCATGGAACCTGGCTCCTACGGGGAGCTGGGGGCGGCAGCCGGTGCCGTTGCTGGAGCCTGGGCAGGTGCTGGAGTCGATGTGTAGGTCACCGTGCAGCGATAGCGGGTGTTGCCCATACCGACCGAGAACGATTCGCAACTCGTTCCGCTTACCGTGGCCCCCTGTGGCACCTGTTGCAGCGCTCTCTCCCGGGCGTTGCTTTCGTCCCAGATCGATTCAGCGGTGGAGGATTCGGCCCAGCTGGCGAGTGGAGCGGCCAGCAGGATTCCGCTGATCAGGAGCAGGGATCGAAGCCGGGCAACCAGGGTGGAGAGGGCGATCTGAAACACCATGCGACCTGCTTCCAATCACTCCATCCTATGGAGCTGGAATCAGCGGGTCGGGCCGAAGCTCAGCCAGCTCACCTGATCGATCCTGCCGAGCGGCCTTGCTGTGGCCTGGCCGACCTGCACCTGCACCAGATCCGGCCGGCCGGCGATCACCTTCACTCCGGATCCCAGCGGGAATTGCCTGGATCCGTTCAGGGTGCCCCTGAAAAGCGACTGGCCAGCAAGATCCCTCACCTCCAGCCAGCTGGGCTCGGCGCTGCTCAGGCTGATCTGGCCCGCTGCCGTGGTCTGAACGTTTTCAGCGCTTGCTCTGGGAGTGGGGCTGGCGGCCACCAGGGCCTGCCCAGCCGCCTCCTGCCGGATGGGAGTGGGAGTCGTTTGGTGACGCGCCCGATCGTTCAGGGTGAAGCCGAGCACCGCAGCCGTCCCACAGGCGATCGCCACTCCGATCATCCGTCTGTTCAGCGGGTGGCTGCGTTCGGTGGTGTGGCTGAAGAGCCGCTTCGCATCGATCTTGTGTCTGCCAGGGGGCTCGGGCTGATGGGTGAGGGGATGCAGCAGCTGCGGATGCCTGGAGCTGCTGATCACCGCTTCGAGCCCCTGGATCCGGCCGTCATCGCCGAGGCCGAGGGCCAGCCCAACCCGGCGGGCCTGGGCGATCACATAGACGGGCTCCGGCAGACGGCTGCGATCACCGGCTTCAAGCGCTTCGAGCTGCTCGATCGGAAAGAACAGCCTGGTGGCCAGCTCAGGCAGATCAATGGATCTGGCTTCACGCTGCTGCCTGAGGCCGGCTCCCAGCGTCGTGAGGGCTTTCTGGTACGGGGTGTCCTGCTCAGGCCCCGATACGGCGTGCTGCTGTCCCATCGGATCGTGATCGGCGAGCCGAGGGTATTCGATTTTCTCGCCTGAGTCCCTGCCCATGGGCACACAAATGGAGCCCGGCGATCACGGCCTTGTCCAGGGCGGTGCTGCCACCAGTGGGTGAGCTGGGCCACAGACTGGCCCTGTCCATCCTCCTGGTGATGCGCCTCGCTCCGATGATCGTTCCCAACCGGTTGATTGATGGCCTGGCCCGCACCCTGCTCGGTCTGGTCTTTCTGCATGCTCTGTTCGGCAAGCTGACTGGTTTCAGCGCCGTCGCCGCCAGGATCAGCGCCAAGGGTCTGCCTTTCGCCCCACTGCTGCTGGCCGCGGCCATGCTGCTGCTGGCGGTCGGCGCCCTGCTGCTGATCAGTGGGTGGCAGAGCCGGCTGGGTGCCTTGCTGCTGCTGATTTTTCTGATCCCCACCAGCCTGATCTTCCACGGTGAGATCACCGATCCGGGCGAGCGGATTCAGCTGCTCAAGAACGTGGCGATCATCGGGGGCCTGCTGTTGGTGGCCAACCAGCCCACAGCTGAGCGCCAGGCCCTCAGGACAGGCGGCTGAGCACAAATTCAGGCAGGGCCAGCAAGGCGGAGCAGGCTTCTGATGGAGGAAGCCATTGAAGCGAGAGCCGCGCTTCCCGTGCGAAACCCTCGGCCAGCGCCCTGGAGCGGGGAATGGCCTCGCAGCCGCGCACCATGGCGAGGGCGTTGTCGAGGTCGTCGGCTTCACAGAATTCTCTCTCGACCAGGCCAGCCAGGGCGGGGCGTTCCTCCAGGGCGAACAGGGCGGGAGCGGTGAGGTAACCGGCCGCCAGGTCGCTGGCGGCCGGTTTGCCGAGCTGCAGGTCGCTGCCGGTGAAATCAAGAATGTCGTCGACGACCTGGAAGGCCAGTCCGAGCTGCCGACCGAAGCGGTAGAGCTGGTCGAGTTCAGGAGTGGCCAGCCCACTGAGAACGCCTGCCGCCTTGGCGCTGTTGGCGATCAGGGAGGCCGTTTTGCAGTAGCTCTTGCCCAGATAGGTTTCGAAGCTCTGGCCGGTGTCATAGCGGTAGAGGCCCTGCCGCACTTCCCCGTCGGCCAGATCCATGATCACCCTGGAGAGCAGCTTCACCACCTCCAGATCGTCCAGGTTGGCTAGGTGCCAGCTGGCCTGGGCGAACAGAAAATCTCCGGCCAGCACAGCCAGGCGATTGTTGAAACGGCTGTGGACCGTGTCCACCCCGCGCCGGGTGGAGGCCTCATCCACCACGTCGTCGTGAACGAGCGAGGCGGTGTGGATCATTTCGGTGATCTCGGCCAGGCGCCGGTGGCGCGAACCGAGTTCCCCCTCCTCGGAGAGAGCCCTTGAGAGCAGCAGCACGATGCCGGGCCGGATCCGCTTGCCCCCGGCGCTGAACAGGTGTTCGGCTGCGGCCTGCAGGATCGGATGGCCGGCACCGATCAGGTTGCGCAGATCGCTGAGCAGCGTTTCCAGATCGTTCTCGACCGGCTGGAGCAAGTCAGCAACCGTCGCCATGTCCACCGCACTGCCTCAATGATCCTAGGAGGAGCGCACTGCCCCATGCAGGCTCACCTGCTCCACCGCGGGCTGCCAGCCCAGCCAGGGGGTGGCGGCCTCGGCAAAGGAACGGGGATCGCCGGTGACGCAGAAGCGGCCGTTGCTCGCCAGGGACCGGGGTTGCTCAAGTCCACAGCTCGTGACCGGTGCTGCAGGCGTCTGCTGCAGCAGGCTGCCAAGCCTCTCCACCGTTGCCACAGCAGGATCCACCAGGCTCACCCCGGCCGGCAGCAACTCCAGCAGCAGGTCCTGCAGCAGCGGGTAATGGGTGCAACCCAGCACGATGGTCTGGACGCGGGCGATCAGCAGCGGCTCCAGGTAGAGGAGGGCGGCCTGGCGCAGACGATCGTCATCGAGCTTGCCCGCCTCGATCAGCGGGACGAAGGCGGGGCAACCCACCTCCACCACCAGGGTGCCGGGATGGCCGGCGCGGAGGGCATGGCCGTAGGCACCGCTGGCGGCGGTGGCGGGGGTGGCCAGCACCCCGACCCGATCGGCACGCAGCTGGGCGGCCACGCTGTCGATCAGGCCCAGCACCGGAACGCCGGCCTCCGCCTCGAACACGTCGAAAGCCAGGGCATTGGTGGTGTTGCAGGCCATCACGACCAGATCCACCCGCTGAGATCGGAACCAGCCGATCAGCTCCCTGGCGATCGTGCGGATCTCAGTCGCCGAGCGTTGGCCGTAGGGAACCCGGGCCGTGTCACCCAGGTAGAGAAATGGCTGGTGGGGGTGGCGTTCCAGCACCTGGCGCAGCACGGTCAGGCCGCCGAGGCCGCTGTCCATCAGGCCGATCCGCCCCTGCATTCAGCCCCCCCGCAGGTAGTTGAGGATGCCGCGGGCGATGGCCAGGGCCAGCTGCTGGCGGTGGGCGGCGGCGGCCAGCCTGGGGGAGTCGAGATCGCCGGTCACGAAGCCGGTTTCGACCAGGGCCGCCGGCATCACCGTGCGGCGGATCACGAAGAAGCGGCCGGGTTTGACGCCCCGGTCCGGGCTGCCGGGAGAGACCGCCAGTACCTCCGCCTGGACTGCACTGGCCAGGGCCCTGGAGAGGGAGCTCTGGAAATAGAAGGTTTCAATGCCGTTCACATCCGGCCGACTCATGTTCAGGGCATTGGCATGGATGCTCAGGAAGGCATCGGCACCGCTGCTGTTGGCCAGCGAAACCCGCGGGGGCAGATCCACGTCCACCTCGGTGGTCCGGGTCAGCAGCACCTGCACGCCACGGTCCTGCAGCAGCCTGGCCGCCTGCAGGCTCACGTCCAGCACCACGTCGGTTTCGCGCAGGCCGCCGATCCCGACGGCGCCAGGGTCGGGGCCGCCGTGGCCGGGATCGATCACCACCTTGAAGCGTCCCCTTGGCACGGAAGGCAGGCCACCGGCGCTGAGGGGGTTGCCGCTGCCCCCTTGAAACGCAGAAGGGGAGGGTTCGGCCCGCCACGGCGAAGGACGGGGCCGCCAGGCCACCGCAGCGGCATCCACATCCCCTTCTCCCGTTGGCTCGATGCCGCCTGAACGGAGCCCGCTCACCTCCAGTCGCCAGCGATCCCGGGCTGTCCCCACCAGTCGCATCGCGCTGGGATCAAGCTGGGTACCGGGGGCGAATTCGAGCACAAGCCGGGTGGTGGCTCCATCGGGCCTGCCGATGCGGACCTCCCGCAGCAGGCCACTGCCGCGCAGGCTGCGGGTGCGCTGGGGGGCACCGGGAAGATCGATCCAGATCCGGGGCCCCTGGCCGCCCTGGCCCGCTTCATAGAACGCCTGCAGGCTGATGGATGGGGTGGTGCGCAGTTCCAGAACGCCATCGCGGTTGATCCGCCAGGCGGCCAGGGCGCTGGCCGCCTGGGCAGGCAGGGCGCTCAGCAGCATCGCCAGGCTGGCGACGCCACCGATCAGTCCGCTGCGCAGCGGCCCCAGCAGTGGTGGGCAGGGCATCCCCAGGATCAGAACAGCGATGGACGGCGGTGCTTGAGGCTGGGCATCTGGGTCCGGACCCGTTGACCATGGCTGGAGTCGACCGGTGCCACCGCCAGTCCCGTGGCCACGCCGGCATCGGCCAGCACCGTTCCCCAGGGATCGATCACCAGGGCATGGCCATGGCTCTGCCGGCGCCCATAGTGCAGTCCGGTCTGGGCCGGCGCCAGCACGTAGGCGGTGTTCTCGATCGCGCGGGCCCGGAGCAGCACCTGCCAGTGGTCCTTGCCGGTGAAGGCCGTGAAGGCGGCAGGAATCATGATCAGCTCGGCTCCCGCCCCGGCCAGATGGCGGTAGAGCTCCGGGAAGCGCACGTCGTAACAGATCGACAGGCCGACGCGGCAGAGGCCCGGCACATCCACCACCGGTGGGAGGGCCATGCCCGGCTGCACCGTTTCCGACTCCCGGAAGGTGTTGCCGTCGGGCAGGTCCACATCGAAGAGATGGATCTTGTCGTAGCGGGCCAGTAGCTGGCCGTCCTTGCCGACCAGTTCGGCGCGGTTGAAGGTGACCTTCTCGCCGGCGGGGACTGGAAAGCCGCCCCCCAGCAGGGTGACCTGGTAGCGCCGCGCCATCGTGACCAGGAAGCGGCTGCAGCGCTCCGCCAGGGTCGGGGCCAGCTCAAGCCGCCGCTCGTCGTCGCCCATGAAGGCGAAGTTCTCCGGCAGCCCCACCAGCTCGGCCCCCCGCCGGGCCGCCAGTTCGATCAGCTCTTCGGCGGCGGCGAAATTGGCCTCCGGGTCCGGTGTGCTGGTCATCTGCAGAGCGGCTGCAAGGAAGCTCGGCACCGGAAACGGCTGAAAGGACGGCGGAACTGTAGGGGAGCCCGATGGCACCCTCCCTGGCTGCGCGCAGGCGATCAGCTCGCCCTGAGCACGCCCGGCTCGGTCTGGAGCGGCACGACCCGGAGGCTGTCCACGGCGGCGCAGCAGTGGAAGTCGGCGTCATGGTCGCCCAGGCCGATCAACCGCTGACCATGGCTGGCTGTTCGCAGGCAAGCTTCGGGATCCTGCTTCCACTGCTCCCAGAGGGCCAGGGCGGCCACCATTTCATCGTTGCCGGGCCGAACGGTTGGCTGGCTGGATCCCCCCAGCTCGTTCACCGCCGCCGCCACCGCGCCAGCCGCCAGGGTGTCTTCCAGCGAATAGGAGCCTTCCCAGCCGCTGCCCACGATCCACACCTGCCGGCAGTTCTTCTCCAGCAACCGTTCGGCCACCGCCAGGCGGTTGGGCAGGCAGGCGGTCAGCAGCAGGGGCACGTCGCGCACCTTGTCGAGTGAGCGGGTGCCGTTGGTGGTGCTCAGGAAGATGCGCTTGCCCGCCACCCGCTCCGGCGTGACCGCCAGGGGCGAATTGCCCAGATCGAAGCCTGCCACCATCGCTCCGCCCCGTTCGCCGGCCCGCAGCCGATGTTCGGCTGGCCAGGCGGCCGCCGCCGTTTCCAGGCTGGGCAGGTCGGCAAAGGCCTGGATCGCCTCTGCCCCGTTCTGCAGCGCCCAGGCGATCGTGGTGGTGGCGCGCAGCACGTCGATCACCACGGCCGCATCCGGGCCCGCCGCTGCTCCCGGGCCGCGTTCGGGCACGTCTTCAGAGGTGTGGAAGGTATGGATCAGCACGGCGCAGGGCACGGGTCGCGTGCGTCACAGTAGGCAGCGACGCTCAGGACCCACTCGATGCCGGCCACGCTGCCGCGGAGCTCCACCCGCGATCTCCGCGGCTTTCTTGCCCTTCTCGAGGAACGCGGCCAGATGCGGCGGATCACCGCCCCCGTCGACCCCGACCAGGAACTCGCCGCCATCGCCGACCGGGTGCTGGCCCGCGGTGGCCCCGGCCTGCTGTTCGAGAACGTGATCGGCAGCCCGATGCCCGTGGCGGTGAACCTGCTCGGCACCGTGCAGCGGGTGGTGTGGAGCATGGGCCTGGAACGGGCCGAAGAACTGGAGGATCTCGGCGCGCGGCTGGCCCTGCTGCAGCAGCCCCGGCCGCCGAAGGGGCTGCGCGAGGCGGTGCGTTTCGGCGGGGCGCTCTGGGATGTGGTGAAAGCCCGCCCCGACCTCGACCTGCTGCCCCCCTGCCACCAGCAGGTGTTCAAGGGCGATCAGGTGAACCTCGACAGCCTGCCGCTGCTGCGCCCCTGGCCCGGCGATGCCGGCGGGGTGATCACGCTCGGCCTGGTGATCACCAAAGACCCGGAAACCGGCGTGCCCAACGTGGGCGTCTACCGGCTGCAACGGCAGTCGGTGAACACGATGACCGTGCACTGGCTGAGTGTGCGCGGTGGCGCCCGCCACCTGCGCAAGGCGGCCGCCATGGGCAAGCCGCTGGAGGTGGCGGTGGCGATCGGCGTGCATCCGCTGCTGGTGATGGCGGCCGCCACACCGATCCCGGTGCAGCTCAGTGAGTGGCTGTTCGCCGGCATCTACGCCGGCGAGGGGGTGCGGCTGGCCCGATGCAAGACCGTGGATCTGGAGGTGCCCAGCCACAGCGAGGTGGTGCTGGAGGGCACGATCACCCCCGGCGAGGAGCTTCCCGATGGCCCCTTCGGCGATCACATGGGCTTCTACGGCGGCGTGGAAGCCTCGCCGCTGGTGCGCTTCCAGTGCATGACCCAGCGCAGGAACCCCGTGTTTCTCACCACCTTCAGCGGCCGCCCCCCGAAGGAGGAGGCGATGCTGGCGATCGCGCTCAACCGCATCTACACGCCGATTCTGCGGCAGCAGGTGCCCGAGATCATCGATTTCTTCCTGCCGATGGAAGGGCTCAGCTACAAGCTGGCCGTGCTCTCGATCGACAAGGCCTATCCCGGCCAGGCCAAGCGGGCGGCGATGGCCTTCTGGACCGTGCTGCCCCAGTTCACCTACACCAAGTTCGTGGTGGTGGTCGACAAGTCGATCAACATCCGCGACCCACGCCAGGTGATCTGGGCGATCAGCGCCCAGGTGGACCCCCAGCGGGATCTGTTCGTGCTCGAAGACACCCCGTTCGACACGCTGGATTTCGCCAGCGAACGGCTGGGGCTGGGCGGACGCCTGGCGATCGATGCCACCACCAAGATCGGGCCGGAGAAACGGCACGAGTGGGGCGAACCGCTGGGCCGGCCGGCGGCGATCGAAGACCGGCTCGATGCCCGCTGGCCGGAGCTGGGTCTGGCTGACATCGACGCCACCGAGCCGGATCCCACCCTGTTCGGCTACACCCTGGAGCATGTGCTGGAGCGGCTGGCGGCGCGGCGTTGATCAAGCGCCGCGGCCTGCAGGCGCTCAAGGCGCTGCTGGAGCTCGCCAAGCAGCCCGGCAGCTGGTGCTCGGTGGCCCAGATCGCCGCCGCCCAGTCGATCCCGGCGCCGATGCTGGAGCAGGTGCTGCTGCAGCTGCGGCGGGCCGATCTGGTGGAGGCGCGCCGGGGGCGCAGCGGTGGCTACCGGTTGCGGCGCCCGCCGGCGGCGATCCCCGTCGCTGAGGTGCTGCAGGCCGTGCGGGCCGATCCGGCGCTGGGGCCGGCGCTGGGGCCCGCGGTGGTCATGGCGAGCGACCCTTCGCTGGCAGGTGAGCAGGTGGCCCAGGCCCTGGTGCGGCGCCTGCAGCGGGCGCTGGAGCGGGAACTGGCCCTGCTCACGCTCGAAGAACTGCTCTTCGATCTGCGCAGCTGGCAGGAATGCCTCAGCGAAGATGGCGGCCTGATGGTGGGGTAACCCACAGAGCGGCCTGCGGAAACGCCGGTCGCGGCCAGGATGGCCTGGTGTTGCTCACGCTCTGATGCCCGACAGCGATGCCAGCCCGATCGCCGAACGGCGTCGCATGGCCGAGCGGGATCAGGGGCTGGTGCCCTGGGCGCTCTGGGGCAGCTACCTGCCGGATCGCCAATGGGGCACGGTGCGGGAGGACTATTCCGCCGACGGCGACGCCTGGCGCTCCTTTCCGCACGACCATGCCCGCTCGCGCGCCTACCGCTGGGGGGAAGACGGCTTGCTGGGCCTCTGCGATCAGCGCGCCCGCCTCTGCTTTTCGGTGGCGCTCTGGAACGGCCTCGATCCCATCCTCAAGGAGCGGCCCTTCGGACTGGGCAACCCCGAAGGCAACCACGGCGAAGACATCAAGGACTACACCTTCCACCTGGCCAACACCCCCACCCACAGCTTCATGCGGGGGCTCTACAAATACCCCCAGCGCCGCTTCCCCTACGAGCACCTGATCGACGAGAACGCCCGCCGCGGGCGTGACAGCCCGGAATTTGAGCTGGTCGACACCGGGCTGTTCGACGACGACCGTTACTTCGACGTGCAGGTGGAGTACGCCAAGGCGGCGGCCGACGACCTGCTGATCCGCCTGCAGCTCACCAATCGGGGGCCCGATCCGGCGCCGCTCACCCTGCTGCCCACCCTCTGGTTGCGCAACACCTGGAGCTGGGGTTATGCGGGCGCCGCCGAGCAGCCCTTGGAGCTCGAGGGCGATCAACTGCGCGCCCCTGGGCTGCCCGGCCTCGGCTCGTACCGGCTGGCCTGCGCTGAGCCGGGCCCCTGGATCTTCACCGACAACGAGACCAACACCGGACGGCTGTTCCGCCAGCCCAACCGGCGGCCGTTTCAGAAAGATGGTTTCCACCGTTATGTGGTCGAGGGGGAGGAGGGTGCCATCAATCCCGCCCAGCGGGGCACCAAGGCGGCCCGGCTGCTGCGCCGCACCCTGGCGCCGGGTGAAACCTGGGTGGTGGATCTGCGCCTCTGGGCGGGCGAGCAGCCGGCGGCCTTCGGAGCGGCGTTCGACGCCATGCATCAGGCGCGCGAACAGGAATGGCGTGCCTACTTCGAGCACTGCGTGCCGGGTCTGGCCGACGACGACCGCCGCATTCACCTCGCAGGCGCCGCTGGGTTGCTGTGGTGCAAGAAGTACTACAGCTGGGATGTGAAGCGCTGGCTGGAGGGGGACCCCGGCCAGCCGGTGCCGCCGCCGGAGCGCTTCAGGAGTGCCAATGCGGCCTGGCGGCGTCTGCATGTGGAAGATGTGATCTCCATGCCCGATTCGTGGGAGTACCCCTACTTCTGCCAGTGGGATCTGATGGTGCACGCCGTGGCGTTCGCCGGCTTCGATCCAGCCACCGCGAAGGAGCAGTGCATGCTGCTGCGCAGCCCCCGCTTCACGGCGCCCAACGCCCAGACCCCCGCCTATGAATGGGCCCTCTCCGATCCCAACCCACCGATCGGCGCCTGGGCGGCGATGCGTGTGTTTCAGATCGATCGCAAGCAGAACGGTGCGGCGGACAGGCCCTTTCTGCGCGCCGCGCTGCGCAAGTTGCTGCTGGAGTACGGCTGGTGGGCCAACCGCAACGACCGTTCGGGAGACAATGTGTTCGAGGGAGGCTTCCTCGGCCTCGACAACATCGCCGTGTTCGATCGCCGCTTTCCGCTGGCGGATGGCAGCCGCATCGGTGAGAGCGATGGCCTCGCCTGGATGGCGTCGCTGAGCCTGAATCTGCTGAACATCAGCGTGGAGCTGAGTGTGAGTGAGCCGGAGTATGCCGATCTGTGTGAACGCTTCGTCTACGACTTCGTGCAGCTCAACCTCACGCTCAACACACCCACAGATAACGGCTTTCTAAACTGGGACGAGCAGGATGGCTTTTATTACGATGTGATCGAGCGGCCGGATGGCAGCTCCGATTATCTCCGCAGCCGCTCGATCGCCGGCCTGATTCCCCTGCTGGCTGTGGCCAGCTTCGATCAGGAAACGCTGGAGCGGTTGCCGGTGCTGGATGTGAAGCGCAGCATGGCGTGGTACATCCACGAGCGCACGTCTCCCTCATGGGTGGAAACGCACCTGGGCCGCCGGCACAACGATCGGCTGTTGTTTTCGCTGGTGCCGGAGGATCGGTTGCGCCGCATCTGTGAACGGCTGTTCGATGAGGCTGAATTCCTCTCGCCTTATGGCATTCGCTCGCTCTCCAAAGTGTATGAAACGGCTCCTTTCTGCTACACCGAAGGAGACGAATCCGAATGCCTTGCCTATTCACCTGCCGACAGCCCGGTGGCGATGTTTGGAGGCAACTCCAACTGGCGTGGCCCGGTGTGGATGCCGCTCAATTACCTGCTGATCGAATCCCTGCAGAAGTTCGGCCATTTCTATGGCGACAGCTTCCTGGTGGAATTCCCTACCGGCTCCGGCCACTGGCTCAGCCTCTGGGATGTGTCGTTGCAGCTGGAGCAGCGGCTGGTGAATCTCTTCCGCCGTGACAGCCAGGGCCGGCGCGCCTTCCTGGGGGATGTGGAGCTGTTTCAACGCAACTCCCACTGGCGTGATCTGATCCAGTTCCACGAATACTTCCACGGCGACACCGGCCGTGGGGTGGGCGCCAGCCATCAGACCGGCTGGAGCGCGATCGTCTGCAAGATGATCACCCAGCTCGCCCAGTATCCACTTCCCTGAACGCAGCATCGGTCTGGTCTGTTTTCTTGTTCCGCCGCCTCCAACACCGCCATGCCTGCCACCCCACCGGCCTCGATCACCGCTCCCCCGATCACTGCTCCCCCGATCACCCTCTCGCCGCTTCCTGGCGCCGGCCAGTTGAATCCACCGGATGGCAGCCACGTGGATGTGTTGATCATCGGCAGTGGGGCCGGTGGTGGCACCCTGGCTCGGCATCTGGCCGGCAGCGGCCTCAAGGTGCTGGTGCTGGAGCGCGGCGACTGGCTCCCCCAGGAACCGCAGAACTGGAGCGCCGAAGCGGTGTTTCAGCAGGGCCGCTACGTGTCTGCCGACACCTGGCACGACAAACACGGCAAGGCCTTTCAGCCCGGCAGCCACTACATGGTGGGCGGCGCCACCAAGATGTATGGGGCCGCCCACTTCCGCCTGCGCGAGGCGGATTTCGGTGAGTTGATTCACCACGACGGCATCTCACCGGCCTGGCCCCTTCCCTACGACGTCTTTGAGCCCTATTACCAGCGGGCTGAAGAGCTGTTCCATGTGCATGCCCAGCAGGGGGAGGATCCCACCGATCCCCGCCGCAGTGCCCCTTATCCCCATCCGCCGATCGCCCATGAGCCGCGCATGCAGAAGCTGGTCGACGACCTGCGCGCCGCCGGCCTGCGCCCCTTCCACGCCCCCAGCGGGGTGATGCTCGATGAGGCCAACCTGCCCTTCAGCCGTTGCCGCAAGTGCAACCGCTGCGATGGCTTTCCTTGCCTTGTGCATGCCAAAGGAGATGCGGAAGTGGTGGGCATCCGGCCGGCCCTGGCCGATGCGAATGTGTCACTGCTCACCCGCGCCCATGTGCAGCGGTTGCTCACCGATGCCAGTGGTGGGCGGGTCACGGCGGTGGAACTCCTGCGTGATGGCGAGCCGATGCGTTTTTCCGCCGATGTGGTGGTGGTGAGCTGCGGTGCCGCCAACAGCGCCCGGCTGCTGCTGATGTCTGCCAGCGACCGCCACCCGGCCGGCCTGGCCAATGGCTCGGGGCAGGTGGGCCGCAACTACATGTTCCACAACAGCAAGGCCCTGGTGGCGCTGGCCCATGAACCCAACACCACCGTGTTTCAGAAAACGGTGTCGATCAACGATTGGTATCTGGGCTCTGAGGCGTTTCCCTACCCGATGGGCAACATCCAGATGACGGGCAAGACCAGCGGCACGATCATGAAGGGCTATGCCCCGCTGGAAACCTTCCTGATGCCGGGCTGGAGCATGGACAAGATCGCCGAGCATGCGCTGGATTTCTGGCTGAGCAGCGAGGACCTTCCCGACCCAGAGAACCGCATCACCGTGAACAAGGAGGGGGCGATCACGCTCTCCTACACCCCCAACAATCAAACGGCCAGCGCCAGGCTGGAGCACAATCTGCGCAGCCTGCTGGATTCTCTTTATCTGAAGAATCACCTGGTGGAGCGTCAGATCTACGTGAAATCCAGCATGGCGATTGCCGCCGTGGGCCATCAGGCCGGCACCTGTCGCTTCGGCACCGATCCGGCCAGTTCGGTGCTGGATCTCGATTGCAAAGCCCACGAGCTCGACAACCTCTACGTGGTGGACACCAGCTTCTTCCCTAGCATCGGCGCCGTGAACCCCTCGCTCACCGCGATCGCCAACGCCCTGCGGGTGGGCGATCATCTGATCGCCCGGTTGCAGAGCTGATCAGGCCGGTGGCACACCATCCGCATCGACGCGGCTGAGCTTCTCAGCCGAAGTTGCTCAGCAGGAGATCTCTGATCAGCAGCCCATCGAGGGAGAGTGCGCCACCACCGGCGCTGATCAGCACCAGGCACATCACCACATACATGGCCGCCTTTTCCCAGCTGGGCGGTTCCCCCACACCCATGGGGCCGGCATAATCTCCAGCCGGAATCTGATAGGGGTCCGGGGCGATGAACGGAGTGCCCGCGAACACCTCCAGCACCATTGCATAGGCCATCGACACCAGAATCGCCAGGGCGGCCAGCGGTGTGAGCAGCCCGATGATCAAGGCGATGCCGCCCGCCCACATCGAGGCCGCCGAGAGGAAACAGAGCCAGCGGGGCGTGCGCATGGCGGCGGCCCAGGTGCCGAGGTTGCGCAGCTTCGGCCAGCCATGGCGGATGAAGGCGATGCCGGTGAACAGCCGCAGCAGCGTCAGCGCCGCTTCGGCCAGGGGAGATGGGCCGATCGGCACCAGGACCTCGACGATCTCCACAGCCACGGGAGTTTGCACGCTTCGGGCCATCAACGTAACCAAGGCGCCCGGCTGCGTCGATGGGGTTCAGGAGCCGCTGACGCCGCCCGCCTCCAGCAGCAGCAGTTCGTGGCCATCGGGATCGGCCAGGCGCAGGCCCCGCGTCCAGGGTGAGGCCCCCGCCTCCAGCTCCAGCACACCAGGTGGAAGCACCTGCGCTCCGAAGGCCGCCGCAGTGGCGGCAATCTGCTCGAGGTTGCTGGCCGCCAGGCGGATCTGCCAGTGGGAAAGGTCTTGCGGGGCCGGATTCCCCGGCTGCGGACGCCCCTGGTTGGGGGGCAGGTAGGCGAGGGTTTCGATGCCCATGCCGGCCCTGCAGCGCAGCGGCGTGATCTGCACCTTCGCTCCGCTCAGCCCATCGAGCCGGTCCTGTTCCACGCCGCTGTTCTCGCCGCTCGGCAACGCGATCAGGCCGAGCCCATCGCTGTAGAAGGCACGGCTGCGGCCGGAATCGGCGATGGCGATGGCGCTGTGATCGATGCCGAGCAGCTCCCAGGCACCGGCTGGCCGCGGGCGGTGCCAGCGGGGATCTCCCTTGCCGGCGGGAAACTGCAGCAGCTCCAGGGTGTGGCCATCGGCATCCCGGAACTTGTATGCCCAGATGCCAGCGGCGGCGGTGTTCCAGTCGGGCAGCCGCTGGGGGGCCTCCGACACCGCCGTGAGCACGCCAGCGGCCAGCAACGGTTGCAGGCGCGCCTGGCTGGCCGCCAGATCCGTCGTGACCAGGCAGAGGTGCTGGAACCAGAGATCACAGCTGCGTGAGTCCGGCGGCAGCGGCCGGCCCGGCCGCTCGCCTGGGCCGGGATCGAGCACCTCGATCAGATCCAGGCGCTCCTCGCCCAGCTGCAGTTGCACCCGCAGCAGCCGCCCTTCCGGCAGCCCGAACAGGGCGGCTTCAGGGCCTTGCACCAGCCGGTGGTCGCCCAGCCGCACAAAGCCGAGCGATCCGCAGAAGAAGGAGGCGCTGCGCTCGGCACTGCTGCAGGTGATCGCCACCGCTTCGATGTGGGGGCCGGGGCCGGCGGTGGCGGCCGTCATGGGCTGGTGGTGCCTGCTGGGGGGGTGCCGCCGGGGCGCTGCAACACGATGCTGAGCACGCCGCCCAGGCTGATCAAGGCGGTGCCGAGCCAAACCGCAAGCGTGGGTTGTTCGGCAAACCAGATCCAGCCGATCAGGCCGGCGAACACCACCGAGGAATATTGAAAGGCGCCGATCGCACCAGGTTCGGCATAGGTGTAGGCCTTGATCAGCAGAAACTGAAAGCAGGCCAGGCAGAAGCCGGAGGCCAGCACCGTGAGCCACTGGCTGGCCTCCAGCCCGCCCAGCAGTGCAGCGATCGGCCCCTCGGGCCGCAGGGGGCCGAGCATCGCCACGCTGGAGCCGGCGCTGCCGATGAGCAGGAAATAGATCATCTGGGTGAGCGGCGCTTCGCTGCGGTCGAGCCGTTTCACGGCCAGGAATTCCACGGCGCAGAGCAGGCCGGCGGCCAGGCCCAGCAGATCGCCGGGACGGGTGAGCAGGGAGGCGTTGGGCTGCACCACGATCACCATGCCGGCAAAGCCGATGCCGAGGCAGCCCCACAGCACCCGGGGCACCCGCTGGCCGAGCACCAGCCAGCTCAGCAGCGGGATGAACAGCGGCGTGGTGTTGAGCAGCACATTGGCGTTGACCAGATTCACCAGCCGCGCGGCGGTGATGAACAGGAAGAAACCCGCCAGCCCGGTGCAACTGCGCAGCAGGTGCAGCAGCGGCACAGCGGTGCGCAGATCACGGCCACCACGCCACAGCACCCAGGGGAGGATCAACACCAGGGCGATCACGAACGTGAGCCAGGTGAATGGCACGGGCCCCATGCCACTGCCGAGCGCTTTGCCGAAGGCGCTCTGGGCGGTGTTCGCCAGGAAGGCCAGCACCAGCAGGGCGGCCCCCAGCAGCAGGGAGCGCATCGATGCGGCGTCCGCCTGTTGGGGTGTGGATGGAGTCACATTCGCCACGGCGCTCAACCCTGCCCGGTGGGCCCATGCTTACCTTCAAAGTCGGCCCTGTCACCCATGGATTCCGTGACCAGCACCGTCAATCCCGACGCCCTCCGCACCCTGGCCAAGCTGCTGGAGGGCAAGGTGGCGATCGTGACCGGCGGCAACAGCGGCATCGGCAAGGCGATCGTCGAAGCCCTCGCCCACCGCGGCGCCAAGGTGGTGATCGACTACCGCTCTCACCCGGAGGCCACCGAGGAGATCGAGCGGGAGATCGGCTCGTTCGGCGGCAGCAGCTTCGGTGTGCAGGCTGATGTGGCGAAGCTGGAGGATCTTCAGCGGCTGGTGGATGCGGCGGTGGAGAAATACGGGCGCATTGATGTGATGGTGAACAACGCCGGCATCGAAACCCGCACCTCCATTCTCACCACCACCCCCGATGACTACGACAAGGTGCTGGATGTGAACCTGCGCGGTGTTTTCTTCGCCACTCAGTTTGCTGCCAGGCAGATGATCGCCCAGGGCGGCGGTGGCCGCATCATCAACATCTCCTCGGTTCACGAAGACTGGCCGATGCCCAACAACACGCCCTATTGCCTGGCCAAAGGCGGCATGCGCATGCTCACCCGCACCGCCGCCCTGGAGCTGGCGCCTCACGGCATCACCGTGGTGAATGTGGGCCCGGGCGCCGTGGCCACTCCGATCAACGACGCCACGATGAAGGATCCGGAGCTGATGGCCAAGCTGGATGCCGCCATCCCACTGGGCCGCATGGCCCGGCCTGAAGAGGTGGCCAGCGTGGTGGCCTTCCTCGCCAGCGACGACGCCAGCTACATCACCGCCACCACGATCTTTGCCGATGGCGGCATCATGCAGAGCAGCCCGGGTCTGTAGCGGCAGGGCTCACGGCCTCGGCTTCCTCAAAGCGCGGTTCTCCCATGATCAGCAGGGAGCCGCGCTGTCGGGCGGCGATCGCCCAGAGCCATTTGGTCAGCAGGCTCACCCGGTTCTCGTTGGCGGGCATGAAGCCCAGGTGGGCCACGCCCCAGATCAGCCAGCCCAGCGGGCCGTCCACTCGCCAGCCGCGCAGGTCAGCCTCGGCGTGCAGGCGCCCCAGCATTGCCATCGAGCCGAAATCCACAAAGCGAAACGGCACCTGGCGGCGGCCCTCCAGCCCGGCCCGCAGGTCACGGGCCACCCAGCTGCCCATCTGCACGGCCACACTGGCCAGCCCCGGCAGCGGAGGGGCTCCGGGGCTGGGTGCGTAGGCGCACAGGTCACCCACCACCCGGATCTCGGGATGGCCGGGCACGCAGAAATCGGCGTCCACCGGCACCCGGCCGCCCCGATCAAGCGGCACGCCGGTGGCCTCGGCCAGCCGGGCGCCCAGTGGGGACGCCTTCACCCCGGCCGTCCAGCACACGGTGGCCGCCTCCCGCACCTGCTCCCCGGCAGCGGTGCTGATCGTGACGCGGCCCGGCTCGATCGCCTTCACCCGGCCCCCCAGCAGCACCTCCACGCCGATCGATTCCAGGAAGCGCCGGGCGCCTTCGCCCAGGTCGGGATGCATGCCGCGCAGCAGGCGGTCGCCGGGATCCACCAGCAGGATGCGGGTGTCGTCGGGATCGAGCTGGCGGAAATCCCGCGCCATGGCGTGGCGCAGCAGCTCCGACACCGACCCCGCCAGCTCACAGCCGGTGGGTCCACCCCCCACCACCACCACCGACTGCAGCAAGCGCCGCTTCTTTGCCTCGGGTGTCTGCTCCGCCTCCTCCATCGCCAGCAGCAGGCGCTCGCGGATCTCCAGGGCGTCGTCCAGCTGCTTCATCGGCGGGGCGATCGCCTGCCAGTCGTCGTGGCCGAAGTAGGAGCTGCCGGAGCCCGCCGCCAGGATCAGCTGGTCGTAGCTCAAGCGGCGCTCGTTGAACACCAGCTCCTTGGCGTCCGCATCGATTTCCTTCACCTCCCCCATCAGCACCTGCACGTTGCGCTGGCCACCCACCAGCAGCCGCAGGGGCACGGTCACATCCCCTGGGGCCACCAGCCCGGTGGACACCTGATACAGCAGCGGTTGGAAGAGGTTGTAGTTGCGCTTGTCGATCAGCGTCACGCGCAGATCGGCACCGGCCAGGGCCTTGCAGGCGGCCAGGCCCGCGAAGCCACCGCCCACGATCACCACATGGGGGCGATCGCGCAGCGCTTCAGCCGGCGGCTCCAACTCCAGAAAGAAGCGCTCGCGGGGCATGGGGATGCAGGCCGGATGGCTTGAAGCCTATTCAGGGCACTGCGGTTCACGAGCCCAGGTAGCTGGCTCGCAGGTGGTCGTCGCTGAGCAACGCGGTGGCAGAGCCGCGCAACCGCACGCTGCCGGCCTCGAGAACCACGCCCCGGTCGGCGATCGCTAGCGCTGCCAGCGCGTTCTGCTCCACCAGCAGGATCGTGAGTCCCTGGCTGTGAAGATCGCGCAGAACGGCCATCAGGTCTTCCACCAGCCTGGGGGCGAGGCCAAGACTCGGCTCATCGAGCATCAGCACTTCGGGCCGTCCCATCAGGGAACGGGCGATCGCCAGCATTTGTTGCTCTCCCCCCGAGAGGCTGCCGGCCAGTTGACGGCGCCGATCGGCCAGGCGCGGAAACAGGCTGTAGCACCAGTCCAGATCAGTCTGGATGGCCTTGGTATCACGCCGCAGGAAGGCGCCCAGTTCCAGATTGGTGGCCACGCTCTGGCGGGCCAGCACCCGGCGGCCTTCCGGGCAGTGGCCGATGCCCAGGCGCACGGTGGCTTCGGTGGACAACGCTGCGAGCGGGCGCCCCTTCCACTCCACCGTTCCCGCCGCCGCATCCACCAGTCGGGAGATGGCCCGGAGCGCCGTGCTCTTGCCGGCCCCATTGGCACCGAGCAGCGCCACCAGCTCGCCGCTGTGGATGTCCAGGTCGAGGTTGCTGAGGGCCTCGATCGCTCCGTAGCGGATCGTGAGCCCCCGCAGGGCGAGCAGAGGGGCGGGGCCAGGGGGTGCCGGGGTCATGCCTGGCTCCCCAGGTAGGCCTCGATCACCAGCGGATCGCTGCGCACCTCGGCGGGGGTTCCTTCCGCGATCCGCTGGCCGAAGTTGAGGACCGCCAGGCGATCGCAGAGGCGCATCATCAGCGGCACGTGGTGTTCGATCACCAGCACGGTGAGGTTGAAGCGCTGGCGCAGCCTCTCAATCAGGTCGGCCAGCGCCGCTTTCTCCGCGGGGTTCATGCCGGCGGCCGGTTCATCGAGCAGCAGCAGCCTGGGGCCGGTTGCCAGGGCACGGGCAATCTCCAGTCGGCGTCTGTGGCCGTAGGCAAGGCTGTCGGCCGGTTGATCGGCCAGCCGATCGAGCTCCAGCAGCTCCAGCAGTTCGTGGGCCCGTTGCCGAAGCTGGTCCTGCTGGCGACGGAAGGCGGGCCGGTTGAGCAGTCCGGCAAGCAGCGGCGATCGGTCGGCGCTGTGCAGGCCCACCAGCACGTTGTCGAGGCAGCTGAGCGGTCCGAACAGGCGCAGATTCTGGAAGGTGCGGGCGATGCCCAGCCGGTTCACCCGCTCCGGTGGCAGGCCACCGATAGCCGCACCCTGCCAGAGGATGCGACCGGCATGGGGGGGCGTCAGCCCGGAGATCAGATTGAAGAGCGTGGTCTTGCCGGCCCCGTTCGGTCCGATCAGGCCCGTGATCGTGCCTTCCTGCACCTGCAGCGACACCTGGTTGACCGCGACCAGCCCGCCGAAGCTCCTGGAAAGTCCCTCCAGCTCCAGCAGGGGTGGTGCCGTCACCGGCGAACTCCGTTGCCGCCTGCGGCGCGAGCCGGGAAGGCCCGTGCCAGGGCGGCCAGCCTCTCCGGCGTGATCAGCCCCTGGGGCGCCAGGATCGGGCCCACCAGGATCACCAGGCCGAACACGATCAGGCGCAGGTCACCGACCGGCCGCAGCAGTTCCGGCAGGGCTGTGAGCACCAGGCCACCCAGCACCGGCCCGAGCCAGGTGCGGGATCCACCGAACACCACGAAGGCCAGGGTGGTGATGCTGGCATCGAAGCCACCCTGGCGGGCGTTCCAGGTGTTGAGGAAATGGGCGGCCACCACTCCGGTGAGGGCCGCGATCGCGGCACTCAGCACGAAGGCGCTCAAGGCCACCTGGGCCGTGGGCACCCCCATGCAGCGCGTCGCCAGTTCGTCTTCCCGGATCGCAGCCATCGCCCGCCCCAGACGCGTCTGCTCCAGTCGGGCGCAGAACCAGCAGCAGAGCGCCAGCAGCAGCGCCGTGCAGACCAGGTAGCCGCCGGGACCATCGAACGGCTGTGGAATCGCGAAGATCCCCACGGCCCCACCGCTCCAGCCGGCGTTGAGGTTCACCACCCGTAGGATCTCAACCAGGGCGATCGTGGCGATGGCCAGGTAGATGCCCCGCAGCTTCAGCACCGGTCGGCCGATCAGCAGAGCAAGCCCGACCGCCAGTCCCACGGCCAGGACCATCTCCAGCAGCAGTGCGGGCAACGGGTAGAGCCCACCTGCACCAGCAGCGGCCAGGGCGGGCCAGCGTGTGGAGAGCAGGGCCGCCACATAGCCGCCGATCGCATAGAAGCCCGGGGTGGCAAGCGAGAGTTGTCCGCAGCGCAACGGCAGGTACACCGAAAGGGCGAGCAGAGCGCCGAGCCCCATCTGAACCAGCAGGGAGAGGTCACTCACACCTTGCTGACCGTGGCTTTGCCCAGCAGACCCCGGGGCCGGAGCAGCAGCACCAGGAACAGAAAGCCATAGGCAACCCCGTCCTTGTAGCCGGAGAATTCAGCCGGCACCAGCGCCTCAGCCAGCCCCACCACCAGCCCGCCGAGCATGGCCCCCGGCACACTGCCCAGCCCTCCGAGCACCAGCACTCCCAGCCCCTTGAGTCCGAAGCCGATGCCGAAGTAGGGCCCGGCGATGCTCACGCTGAGGGCCACCAGCCCACCGGCGACACCGGCGAGAAAACCGCTGAGGGCAAAGGCGAGCCGGATCATCGCCCCGGCATCGATGCCCAGCAGCCTCGCTGTCACAGGATCCTCCGAGACGGCCTGCAGGGCCTTGCCGAGCCGGCTGCCCTCCAGCCAGAGGGTGAGAACCACGAGCACAACGGCCGCCACGGCCATCAGCAGCAGCTGCACCGTACGCACCTGGGCGCCACCGATCAGAACCGCAGCCGGCAGTCTCCCCAGGCTGCCGGCTGGAATCGAATAGCTTTCGGCCCCCATCAGCAGCTGCACTCCATTCACGATCACAACCCCGGCCCCCAGGCTGGAGATCAGAAAGAGGAGCGGCTCCGCCCGCCGTTGGCGCAGCGGTGCGAAGGCGGTGGCCTCCACCAGCAGCCCCATCCCGGCGGCACCGGCACCGGCCAACAGCAGGGCCAGCCAGAACGGCAGGGCGAGCGGAAGCTGGAAGCCGGCGAGGGCTCCGTTGGATCCCACCGCCCCGCCGATCAACAGGTAGGTGAAATAGGCCCCAAGCGTGAACAGCGCTCCCTGGGCGAAATTGATCACTCCGAGCACGGAGAACACCAGCGTGTAGCCAAGGGCGAACAGGGCGTAGACCGCCCCGCTGGCCAGCCCGTTGAAGAGGACCTGAAGCAGGTGCTCAACGCCGCTGCTCATTCGAGCAGGGCGAAGCGACCGCTCCGTCCGCCCGGCTCCATCTGCACCTCGGCCACGTGGAAGCGCTCCTGCACCACCTCACCCTCGGGGGTGAAGGCGATCGCGCCGAGGGGCGTGTCGTAGCGACCGCTCAGCAGCTCCTGCATCAGCTCCTGGCGCACCTCGATCAGCGGCCTTCCGTTGATGGGCGTGTGGCGGTTGAGCCGGGTGAGCGCTTCGGCCACCACCTGATAAGCGGTGAACGCTTGGGCGGAGAGCTGGGGGGGAATGGCGCCTCCGGTGGCCTCCTTGTAGAGCGTCACGAATGCCTTGTTGATGGCCGAATCCAGTTCGGGGCTGTAGGCCTGGGCGATCAGGATGCCGTCGCAATAGGCCTGACAGATCGGGTAGATGTTCGGGGTGTTCATGCCGTTGCCCACCACGATCGAGCCCTTGTAGCCCAGTTCCCGGAGCTGGCGGATCAGGTTGCCGCCATCCACCGCCTGGGCCGAGATCACGATCAGATCCGGCTTCAACCGCAGCGCCGCGGTGATCTGGTTCTGGAAATCCTGGTCGTTGAGCTGGGTGCGTTGCACGGTGACCGGTTTCAGCCCCTTGGCGGCCAGAGCACTCTGGAAGATCGCCGCTTCCGAGCTGCTGTAGGCGTCGTCCTGGGCGAAGAAGACCGCCGCGCGGCGGATCGATGGGTCGCGCTTCAGGGCGGCCTTGATCGACAGGGGCGCGATCACGGCGCTGGAGGCCGACACACGGCTGATGAAACTGCCGATCTGGGGAATGCCCTCGGCGGTGTTGGAGGGCGCCACCACCGGGACACCGCGCCGCTGGGCGATCGGGTCGGCGGCGAAGGCCTGCTGGGACAGGGTGGGGCCGATCAGCGCCACCACTCCCGCATCGATCAGCAGGTTGAAGGCCTGACTGGCCGCCTGTTCGTCGCCGCCGCCGTCCTCGATTCGCAGCCGGATCGGCATCACTTTTCCCTTGAACCAGCGCTCAGCGAGCTGCATACCCAGCTGCTGATCCTGGCCATACACGTTGGCGTTGCTGGTGAGAGCCAGCACCGCCCCCACCGGGACCCCCTGGCTGAGATCGAGCGGTTTGTCGCTGCCGGTGGAAGCGCAGCCAGCCAAGGCCAGAGTGAGGCCGCTCAGCCCCAGCAGCAGGCGGGGGAGCGGGCGAAGGCGGAACTGCATGCCGCTCAGGCGATGGCGGCGAAGCTGTCGCGGAACGCCTCCAGGGTGGCGTCGATGTCTTCGTCGGAGTGGGCCAGGGAGGTGAAGCCGGCTTCGAAGGCGCTCGGCGCCAGGTAGATGCCCCGCTCCAGCATGGCCCGATGCAGCTTGCCGAACCGCTCGGTGTCGGCGGCCTTGGCTTGCTCGAAGTTGCGCACCGGACCGTCGCAGAGGAAGAAGCCGAACATGGCACTGATGCTGCCGCCGCAGATCGGCAGGCCGGCATCCTTGCCGGCCGCCAGGATCCCCGCAATCAGCCGCGAGGTGGTGGCTTCGAGTTTTTCGTAGGTGCCGCTCTGGCGCAGCAGTTCAAGGGTGTGAATGCCGGCGGTCATCGCCAGGGGGTTGCCGCTGAGGGTTCCCGCCTGATACATCGGTCCGGCCGGGGCCACCATCGCCATGATCTCGGCGCGGCCGCCGTAGGCACCCACGGGCAGACCGCCGCCGATCACCTTGCCGAGGGTGGTGAGATCAGGGGTGATGCCGAACTTGGCCTGGGCGCCGCCGTAGGCGATGCGGAAGCCGGTCATCACTTCATCGAAGGTGAGCAGGGCGCCGTTTTCGGTGGTGATCTCGCGCAGGCCCTCCAGGAAGCCTGGTTCGGGAGGCAGGAAGCCGGCGTTGCCCACCACCGGCTCCAGGATCACGCCGGCGATTTCACCGGGGTTTTCGGCGAACAGCCGCTTGACCGCTTCGAGATCGTTGTAAGGAGCCGTGAGCGTGCTGGCGGTGGTGCTGCGGGGCACGCCGGGGGAATCGGGCAGGCCGAGCGTGGCCACGCCCGAGCCCGCCTTGACCAGGAACATGTCGGCGTGGCCGTGATAGCAGCCCTCGAACTTGATCAGCTTTTCGCGCCCGGTGAAGGCCCGCATCAGCCGCAGCACCGACATGCAGGCTTCGGTGCCGGAGTTCACGAAGCGCACCATCTCCACGGAGGGGACGGCATCGATCACCATCTGGGCCAGCTGGTTCTCCAGGGCGCAGGGGGCGCCGAAGCTGGTGCCCTTGCCGAGCGCGTTACGCAGGGCGCCGATCACCTTCGGGTGGGCATGGCCGCAGATCGCCGGCCCCCAGGAGCCGATGTAATCGATGTAGCGGTTGCCGTCCACATCCCAGGCGTAGGCCCCCTGGACCCGATCGAACACGACCGGCTCGCCGCCGACGGAGCGAAAGGCCCGCACCGGCGAATTGACGCCGCCCGGCATCAGCTTCTGGGCAGCGGCGAAAAGTTCCTTGGAGCGGGTGGTGTTCAGGGCTGGAACCGAGACGGGGGCCGATGTCAAAGCTGAATCCGCGGGTGTTGGGGGCGGCCCGTCGAGGGGAACGGCAGGGCGCCCCCGTTGCAACAGCCATTTCCCATCCTTACGCAGGAATGGCTCCTTCCGTCCAGTCGTTGCCGGGTCGGTAAAGTCCGCTTGGTTGATTCTGCTCCCGTTGGTGGAAACCTCCAGCACATCGAGGCTCCCCTGGAAGCGGATCGAGCGGCACCTGCGCCGCATCCTGCCGGAGCGGGCCGTGGTGGCGCGCCGCCAGGAACTGCTCACTTACAACTGCGACGGCCTCACCCTGCACCGCCATGAGCCGCCCTTGGTGGTGCTGCCGGAAACCACCGAGCAGGTGGCGGCCATCCTGGGCTGCTGTCACGCCATGGGGGTGCCGTTCGTGGCCAGGGGCAGTGGCACCGGGCTCTCCGGCGGGGCGGTGGTGGAGCAGGAGGCCCTGCTGGTTGTCACCAGCCGGATGCGATCGGTGCTCGCCGTTGATCTCGAGAACCAGCGCATCACCGTGCAGCCCGGTGTGATCAACAGCTGGGTGACCCGGGCGGTCAGTGGTGAAGGCTTCTACTACGCGCCGGATCCCTCCAGCCAGGTGGTCTGCAGCATCGGCGGCAACGTGGCCGAGAACGCCGGTGGGGTGCACTGCCTCAAGTACGGCGTCACCAGCAACCATGTGCTGGAGCTGGAGGTGGTGTTGCCCGACGGCAGCATCACCAGCCTGGGTGGATCGCTGGCGGAGATGCCGGGTCTGGATCTGCGGGGCGTGTTCATCGGCAGCGAGGGCACCCTCGGCATCGCCACCGCGATCACCCTGCGCCTGTTGCCCCAGCCCCAGACCGTCGAGGTGCTGCTGGCCGATTTCGGCGCCATGGAGGCGGCCGGAGAGGCGGTCCGCACCGTGACGGCCGCTGCGGTGCTGCCGGCCGGCATGGAGATCATGGACAACTTCACGATCAACGCCGTCGATGATCTGTTCGGGGTCGACGAATACCCCCGGGATGCGGCAGCGGTGCTGCTGATCGAACTTGATGGCCGCTCAGAGGAAGTGCAGGCTGCGGCGGAGCGCTCGATTGAGCTTTGCCTCCAGGCGGGTGCCCGCTCGATCCGGCGAGCCCGCAGTGCAGATGATCGGGCCCAGCTCTGGAAGGGCCGCAAATCGGCCTTTGCGGCGGTGGGCCGGATCACGCCCACCTATTACGTCCAGGATGGGGTGGTGCCCCGCAGCGCTCTGCCGAGAACGCTGGCGGCGATCGAAGCTCTCAGCCGGGCCTATGACCTTTCAGTGGCCAATGTGTTCCATGCCGGTGACGGCAATCTCCACCCGCTGATCCTCTACGACGCCAGCAGCCCAGGGGTGCTGCAGCGGGTTCAGGATCTCGGCGCCGACATTCTGCGGCTCTGCATCGACGCCGGTGGCAGCATCACCGGTGAGCATGGCGTCGGCTCCGATAAGCGCTGCTACCTCGACTGGATGTTCAGTTCCGAGGATCTGGCCACGATGCAACTGGTGCGCCGGGCCTTTGATCCCGAAGGCAGGGCCAACCCCGGCAAGCTCTTTCCCACCCCGCGTAGCTGTGGAGAGTCGGCGCGGCGCGGCCGTTCGATCGGCCTTCAGCTGGATGGCTTGCCACTCTCCGGCGATGGCAGCGGCGATGGCAGCGGAGATGGGAACGGTGCCGATGCCGCCGCGCTCGGCGCAACAGTTGAGGTGTACTGAATCCCGCTCCAGTGCTGCTCTGGAAGGGTTGGCATACTGAGTCGGTTGTTCTCCGCTCTGATTCGGTGTGCTGAAGATCCTGAGCTTGCCGATTCCGGCTCCGGGTGCCCTGGTGCTGGCCCTGGCGGCCCTGCTGGTGCCGCTGCTGACCCCTTCCACCGCCAGGGCGGAAACGGTGATCGAGCGGGCGGCCCGCACCGGGGTGATCAGCCTGGGTGGGCCGACCAACCTGGCCCCTTACTCCTTCCTCAACGAGAAGCAACAGCCGACGGGCTACGGAATCGCCGTTGCGGAGCGGATCGCCGCCGAAGTGTCCCGCTATCTCGGCAAACCGATCACCCTGGATGTGCAGCCGGTGAATGATCCGGCCACGCTCTTCCGCCAGGTGAAGACAGGCGAAGTTGATCTTGTCTGCGGCGCCCAGTTCACCTGGGAGCGGGAGATGTTCGTTGATTTCACCCTGCCGTTCAGCCTTTCCGGCATCCGCATGCTCACCCCGCAGGGGCGGCTCAGCGGCAGCGCCGATTCCTTGCTGGGCAAGCGTGTGGGGGTTGTTGCCGATTCGCTCGGGGATCGGGCGATCAAGGCTCTGCAGCCCAGGGCGGTGCGGGTGCCCGTGGCTGGCCTGAATGAAGGGGTCAGCCAGTTGGTCGCCGGTCAGCTCGATGCTGTGGCTGGCGATTCGCTCCTGGTCGCCGCCGCCCTGCAACGCAAGGGTGCCCAGGGATTTGCACTCGTGCCGGAGGCGCCCCTGGCACGCTATGCCGTGGGGTGCATGCTGCCGGAGAACAATTCCACGTTCCGCAATCTCGCCAATCTGGCCGTGGCGAAGCTGATCCAGGGCTACCTCAACGACAACAAGGCGGATGTGCAGCTGGTCAACCGGTGGCTGGGCCCCGAGGGAATGCTCGGCCTTCCTCCCCAGCTGATCAAGGATTACTTTCAGACCGTGTTGCTCAACCACGAACAGATCCTGGTTCCAGCAACGTCCTCTGCCACTCCGTCGGTGCAAGCCCCATGACGATCACCTCCCGTGCCGGCATGCTCGGCCTGCTGGTTTCCCTCACCGTGCTCAGCGCGCCGCAGGGCCAGGCCGCCGGCAGCCCGCCGGCGTTCGCTGGCCCCGACGGCACGATCGAGCAACGGCTGAGCCGTATCGCCGCCGCCCTGCGACAGAGGCAGGGTGTGATCGATGATCCGGCTTCACCCAGCGGTGACCAGCAACTCGCCGCCGGTTTCGCCAATGGTCGCTACGGCGGCGCCGTACGCGGTCCCGGCGGGGGCGGCTTCGTCAACGGTCACCCCTATTACGGAGGCGGCAGCCGAGGTTTCGTTAACGGCGGCGGTGGCTTCGTGAATGGGGCCTATGGCGGCGGCGGCTTTGTCAACGCTGTCCCCCGCGGTGGCGTTTTCCGGAACTGGTAACCCGTTCAGTTGCAGCCCTGCACGGAAATGCGATAGCTGAAGCCCAGGGCACCGGGCTGGGAACTCGATCCGATGTGGAAGTTCATCAGGCTGGTGCGGCGACCGGGGATCGCCGGGAAGGGGCCGAACATGCGGCCTGTCCCCTCCGGCGGTGAAATCGTCACGTCGAACAGGCGCAGGCTGGCGCCATCGGTGAAGCGCATGTAGCCCCGAACCGGGTAGGTGGCCGGGTCGGTGGAGGTGGCGGTGAAGAAGAACCGATAGCTCGTGAAGGGTCTGTCCACGATGAAGTCGGTGTTCCAGTTGGTACGGCCCAGCAACCGACCTGGCCCCACCCGCTTCGCCACCACCGGATCGCCGCTGCCGCCCAGGGGCATCAGGAAGGTGCAGACGGGTTCGGCCTGGGCGCCCGTCGACCAGCCCAGCGCCAGCACGGCCGCCAGGCTCAGCCAGGATTGATTCGGCCTGAGCCGCTGTGAACGACGATTCAGATCGCTGTTGAGCATCGGGATTGTTTTGGCGCCAACCTTAGGGCTCTCAGCAGGCGCCGAGCCGCCCCTGTCTGCGCTCAGCACCCGGCCATCGGGCTGGTCTGGAAGCTGAAGCCGCCGTCCAGATCGGCCCCGTGATCGTCACCGTCACCGTGATCGTCGTTGTCGTTGTCGTTGTCGTCGTCATCCTCGGGGAGCTGGAGATTCACCAGCACCGGCGCATGATCGCTGGGTTGCTCCTGGCCCCGCACCACCTTGTCGATCGCACAGCCGGTGGCCCAGGCCAGCAGGCTCTCACTGAGATAGATGTGATCAATGCGCCAGCCCCGGTCCCGGTCCCAGGCGCCGCTGCGGTAGTCCCACCAGCTCCAGTGGTTGCCGGCTGGCTCGAACAGCCGGAAGACGTCATGGAGATCTCCACCCAGGGCCGCCTGCAGCGCCTGGCGCTCGGCCGTGCTGGCCATGATCCCGCCGCTGAGGCGGGCCGGATCGTGGATGTCGCGGTCTTCGAGGGCGATGTTGAAATCTCCCAGCACGCACAGCTCTTCGCCCCGCTCCGCCTGGACGGCCAGGTAGCGGCCCAGGCAGGCCAGCCACTCCAGCTTGTAGCCATACTTTTCGCTGCCCAGTCCTGAGCCGTTCGGGACATAAAGGTTGAGCACCCTCACGCCCGCCACCCGGGCGCTGATCACCCGCTTCTGCTCGCTCAACCGTCTGGCGTCAGCATCCTCGGGCAACAGGGCCGCCAGACCCACCTGCACATCTTCGAGGGGCAACCGGCTGAGCAGGGCCACGCCGTTGTAGGCCTTCTGGCCACTGATCGCCACGTCGTAACCCAGGGACCGGAAGGCCTCGGCGGGAAACAGCCGGTCCTCCACCTTGGTTTCCTGCAGGCAGAGCAGATCAGGGTTCTGCCGCTCCAGCCAGGCCAGCACCTGGGCCAGCCGGGTGCGGACGGAGTTCACATTCCAGGTGGCGATGCGCATGGCCTGAACGAGAGCGGCTGGCGAAGAGCCCTAGCATCGGATCCCGTTGATGCCTGCCTCGCCATGGCGCCTCCCCTGGCCTTCCGTGCTGTTGCCTTGCTGGCCGCCGCTGTGATCGTGGTGCCGGGGATCGTGCGCGCCGATGGGTTCGGAGCCGGTCAGTCGGTGCAGGAGAAGCAGCTCTACGACTACGGCCCCGATCAGAACAAGGGAATTCTCAACACCACCAACCCGATCGAGCTGATGAACCGGATTCGCCGCGGTCAGGCACTCGATAACGCCACCGACCCCGGCGATGCCATTGATCGGGCGCTCAGGGAGCTGGAGGTGAAGACGGTGCCGGCAGGCCAGACCCCTGGATCGGCGGGGATGAAGGGTCCTTAGGAGGCTGGCCGCTGGCGGGGCTGCGCAAGGGCGCCAGCCCCCAGGCTGCGGCCACCTGATCGAGGCGGGCATCCTGGCGATCCGGTTGCCGTCGCCGCGCTTCGGCCAGGATGGCGAGAGCGGCCTGGGTCTGCCCCTGCTGCTGCTTCAGCAAGGCCCTGGCCAGCACGGGTCTGGGGTCACTCGGGAAGCTTCTGGCCAGGCTCTGGTAGAGGGCGTCGGCTTCAGCGAGCTGGCCGCGCCGCTGGCGCAGGTCTCCAAGCAGCAGGCCGATCGGGAGGGCCTGGGGCTTCAGCTGGGGCAACGAGGCTTTCTGCAGTTGGGCCTGCAGCTGCGCCTGGGCCGCTTCTCCCTGGCCCTGCTCCCACTGCAGCAGGGCCATCAACTGGAGGGCTTCGATCCGCTCAGGATTCATGTTGAGCAGCTGCCGCACTTCCCGCTCGGCACCGCTGCGGTCATTCTGGGCACGGCGCAATTCGGCCAGCATCAGCCGCAGCGGCCAGCGGTCGGGTTGCTGATCGGCCATCCGCTCCAGCAGAACGGTGGCTTCGGCATTGGACTGCAGGGCCAGCAGGAGTTCCAGCAACCGTTGCTGCTGCCCCTGGGTGGCGTTGCCCCGGGCAAGGTCGGCCTTGAGCAGGGCCACCTGCTTCTGAGCCTCCAGCCGGGATCGATCGGCATTGGCGGGGGCAGGGTCACGCTGGGCCAGCCACCAGCCCGCCCCCAGTCCGCCGAGCGAAAGGGCCAGGCCTGCCGCAGCAAGCCAGAGCCCCCGGCGGGCGGCAACGATGCGGCCGACACTCAGTCGGGAAGCCATGGATCGATCGGAGTTCAGTCAAGTCTGGCCCCTGGAGGCCTGGCTAGATTGCGGCACGGGCCAATGGTTGCCCCCCCTGAAGATGCGTCACCATCCGATTTCCCCGGTCACCGAACCGATGCAGTACCGGGCCATTGGCGTGGTTCGCGGCCAGTACGTTCCAACCGATGCGGAGCAGCCCACCCGTGGCCTGATCCACACCGCCGATGGCACAGCGATCGAAGCGGTTGTGCTGGGCAGGGTTCTCAGCCTGGTGCGTCGCCATCTCGACATGGCCAGCCCCCATCTCTGGGTGGTGTATCCCCGCATTCGCGAGCCTGGCAGCCTCCATCTCCAGATGGTGGGGGTGTGGGAGCCCAGCACCCTCGATGCCGTCGAGTCACCCCCGGCCGATGACAAGCCCCCAGAGGACAGCCTTCCGGAAGGGGATGACTACTTCTCCGTGCGCGGCGAGCTGATCTTCACCCGGCCCGAGAGTGGTGACCTGGTGATCAAGGTGCGTCAGAAACCCCGGGCCGATGGCACCAGGGTGCAACCGTTCAAGCTGCAGTTGCGCGGCCAGATCCCCCTGGAGCATCTGCGCCATTTCGTCTCCCTCGATCTGCGACGTCAGGCCAGTCAGCTGGAGGTGGAGCGCTTCGAAGTGATCGGTCCGGTCGCCCAGCGCGGCAACCGGGGCGGCAAGGATCGCAGCGGTTCTGGTCGCAGCAGCGCCGACCGGAGCGAGCGCAAGCCACCGAGGAATCCGATCAGCCGGGGTGAGGCCCTGCCCCCTGGCGGCCGCCGCACGGCGATCATTCGGCCGGGGAGCTGAGGTCGTTCTGTGGACCATCCCGAATCCAGCTCCACGCCAAGGGTTCCAGCTCCGGATCCCGGCGATGGCTCGATCAGCACGCTGACGGCGGGGATCGTGGTGGCTGCTGGCACAGGCCTGGCGGTGCTCGGGCCGGTGTTGGGGATCTCCCCCTGGCTGACCAGTCTGGCGGTCGGTGCTGGACTGGTTGGTCTCACGGTGGATGCGGCCCGTTTCGGTGGCAGGGGCGGCCATCTGCTGGCTGAAGCCCTGCCCGGTGGCCGGCAGCGGCTGCGGCGGATTGCGATCCACGAGGCGGGCCATTCCCTGCTGGCCGAGCAGAACGACCTCCCGATTCGACGGGTGCTTGTCGGCAGCCTCGCCTGCCTGCAGGCCGGATTGCGGGCCAGCGGCAGCACGGAGTTCGAGATTCCCGCCCACGCCAAACTGGCCGCTGAAGATCTGCGCCGCTGGAGCCGGGTGCTGCAGGCCGGCATGGCAGCCGAAAGCCTGATCTACGGCCGCTCCCGCGGTGGCGGTGATGACCGGGCCCTGCTCGGCCGCCTCTGGGGATTGTCGGGCTTTGATGTGGCCACCGCCCAGCTGGAACAACGCCGGGCCCGGCGGGAAGTGGAGCAATGGCTGCGACGGGAGCAGCCTCGCCTTGAGGAGCGCGCCGAGCATCTGCTCTCCGGCGCCCCCCGGTTGTTGCGCTGACGCCATGACCCTGGCCTATCTCGATTGCCCCACGGGTGTGGCCGGCGACATGGTGCTCGCGGCCCTGTTCGATCTGGGACTGCCTGCCTCGACGGTGGAAGCCCCCCTGGCTGCCCTGGGGTTGAGCGGTGCCTACCGGTTGCGGATCGAGGAGGCCCGCAGCGGTGGGCTGCGCGGCCGCCGGCTCAGCGTGGATCTTCTGGAGCCCCAGCTGGAGCATCGTCGCTGGCTGGAGCTCCGAGGCCAGATCGATTCCAGTGCGATCGAGCCGCCGTTGCGTCAGAAGGTATTGGAGGTGTTCGGGCTGCTGGCCGAGGCGGAGGGCGCCGTGCATGGCCACCCGCCTGAGCGCGTGCATTTTCATGAAGTGGGGGCCGTGGATGCCCTGGTTGATGTGGTGGGGGTCTGCGCCGGCCTGCTCCATTTCCAGGTGGACCGCCTGATCTGTGCCCCGCCGCCGGCCGGTCATGGTGTGGTGGCGACAGCCCACGGCCTGCTGCCCCTGCCGGCGCCGGCGGTGCTGGAGCTGGCCCGCCGCCATCGCGTTCCCCTGGCCGGCGGGGATGGCCGGCCCGCCGGTGAACTCACCACGCCCACGGGAATGGCACTGATCGCAGCCTGGGTGGACGGTTTCGGGCCGGCCCCCGCCATGGTGCCGTCGGCTGTGGGGATCGGCCTCGGCCACCGTCAGCTGGATCGTCCAAACCTGCTGCGGCTTTGGCTGGCAGCGGAAGCCATGGAACCGGAGGGAGCGGAGCTGGTCCCGGCTGCCCGGCCGATTCTGGAAACGGTGTTGCTGCAGCAGGCCCAGATTGACGACGCCACGGCCGAGGATCTCGCCTTTCTGGTTGAAGAGTTGCGTGCGGCAGAAGCACTGGAGGTCTACAGCCAGGCGGTGCAGATGAAAAAGGGCCGATGCGGCGTGTTGCTCACGGTTGTGGCCCAGCCGGAGCGGGCTGCTGCGTTGCGGGCGATCTGGTGGCGCCATGGCAGCAGCCTGGGGGTGCGTGAGCACCTGGAGCAGCGCTGGTGTCTGCCGCGCCTGCAGCGACAGGTGAGTACGGCCTGGGGAGAGGTGCGGATCAAGTGGGTCACCCTGCCGGATGGCAGCCACCGTTCCAAGCCTGAACACGACGACCTGGCCTCCCTGGCCAGGGCCCATGGCCTGAGCTTGCAGGAGGTGCGGGAAGCGGCGCTGCGCGCCCTGGCCGGCGACAATCCAGATCCCAGCAGCGACGCGGCCCGATGATCAGACGTCCCAAGCTGGTTCTGCCCAGGCTGGCTGTGCCCAAGCTGGTTCTGCCGGGGGGGGCGCGGGTCTGGGTGAGTCTGCTGAGCTTCGGCTTCGTTTTCGCCGCTCTGCTGGGCAATGGCGAGCAACTGCTGGCCCTGCGCCTCGATCCCCAGGGCTGGCTCTGGCTCACCATGGGAATCGGCTTCAGCCTGCTGAGCCTGGTGATCTGCGGGATGGCCTGGGCGGTGGGCTTGCGCTGGCTTGGTTTTCGGCCGGCCTGGGCCGCCTGTGTCCGGTTCTATCTGCGCAGCAATCTTTACAAGTACCTGCCAGGTGGCATCTGGCACCTGGCAGCCCGGGTGCAGCTGCTGCGTCGCAGGGAGGAGGCTGCCCTCCCCGGGGAGCTGCCTCTGCTGGCCGTCGCGCTCTCCACTCCTCAGGCTGTGCTGGCCGTGATGCTCGATCCGGTTCTGGCAGCCAGTGCGGCCTTGCTGCTGGTGCCCTTTGCTGGCTGGCAGAACGGCCTGGCCCTGCTCGCCCTTCTCCCGGCTGTGCTGTTGTTGCCGCGCTGGCTCAATCCCTTGCTGGGGCGGTTGGAGCGACGCCGGGCTCGGCAGCTGAAGCTGGAGGAGCCTGGGGGGGATACCCCGGCCCCGGCGCCTTTCGCCCTGCCGGGGTATCCCTTGTGGCCCCTGCTGCCCCAGTTCGTTTTCGTGCTGCTGCGCTTCGGCGGTTTCGCCTGCTGTGTGCTGGCCTTCGATCAGCAGCTGAGCCTGGGCTGGCCCGGTTGGCTGGGCGGCTTCCTGCTCGCCTGGACCGTGGGGCTGGTGGTGCCGGGTGCTCCAGGCGGCCTGGGGGTGTTCGAGGCGATGCTGCTGCTGCTGCTCGGCGCCGAACTGGCTGAGGCTCCCCTGCTCGCCGTGGCCCTGAGTTATCGGCTCGTGGCCACCCTGGCCGATCTGCTGGCGGCCCTGTTGGCCCGCCTGGATGGCCTGCTGGTGGCGGCGGCGGCTCGGAACCGATCGCTGGCGAGCTGAACCATCCCCGGAGGCACCACCGGTTCCGATCTTCGCAACAAGGCCTATTATTGAGAACGCCCGGCCTGGCGCTGTGCCCTTGTCCGTTTTGATCGACTCCGCAGCTCCGTCAACCGAGGTCCTGGCCGCTCCGCTGGCAGCGGGCGAGTTGCGCGCCAGCCTCCATGGCCGTGGCCAGCGGCTCACTCCACAGCGCCAGCGGGTGCTGGCCCTGTTCAAGCGGATCGGGGAAGGCAGCCACCTCAGTGCCGAGGAGGTGCATCAGCGACTGCTCGGCTCCCAGGAGAAGGTTTCCCTGGCCACGGTGTATCGCAGCCTGCGGCTGTTGAGTTCGATGGAGCTGCTGCGGGAGCTGGAACTGCCGGAGGGGGGCAGACGCTTCGAACTGGCCGGTGACACCCACCGCAACCACCATCATCTGGTCTGTGTCGGTTGCGGTCGTACCGAGGAATTCGAGAGTTCGGCGGTTCTCGCGGCGGGAGAGCAGGCGGCGCTCGGCCAAGGATTTCGCCTGATTGAGTGCGTGCTGAATGTGCGGGCGCTGTGCCCTGGCTGCGCCGCGGTTCAGAACGGTTGAGGGGGGCTGCTCAGTCTGGGCGGAGCGGCCATGGCCTGGCCCGGGTTGATGGCCCGGCGCCTGGCAGGGGGAGAGCTGAGGCCCTGCTGCTGGTCGGCCCAGTGGGCGGTGAGGGCTGCCAGCAGGGAGGCACGATCGCCAAGGATCCGGATCATGGCCTGGTCGGGTGGGGGACGGGTCCCATCCTGCGGGGATTCCAGGCGAGCCCGGGAGTTGATGGCACCGGCGTTGAGCCCAAATGACACCGCTGTCGGTGCCGCCGCCGGTCGATCGCCGGCCGGCCGACTTGCAACAACCAGTTGCTATTGAGAACCACTTGCAAGAAAGCGGGTTGACTGTCTAGATTGCGAGTCATTCGCAACAGTGCTGGGTCCGTGACCTTTCGCTTCCTGCCTGATTCGCCTTCCACCGCCGTGCGCATGCCTGTCGGTCAGACCGTTCTGCTCGATCCCGCTGGCCGTCCCGGCGGCTGTTGCCTTGAGGTGCTCGAAGGGGTGGCCAGGGTCTATTGCCCCTGCGAGGAAACCGAGGGGATGACCCTTGCCTTCCTTCAGGCCGGTGACCGGCTGCGTACCGACCGTCTCTGCAGTGAAGGGGTCTGCGTCGAGGCGCTCACTCCGCTCCGTTTCCGCAGCGACGGAGAAGCCGGCGAGAGCGATGGTTTCGATCCTGTCAACGAATGGACTCTGCAACTGCTTCGTATTCGCCATCTCGGCAGTGCTGAACAGCGGCTCCATGCCCTCTTCGGCCTGCTGGTCCGTCGGCTGGGCCGCCGTTGCGGTCCCTGGTGTGATCTGCCATTCCGCCTCACCCATGAGCGGATCGGAGAGCTGATCGGTACCACCCGCGTCACCACCACACGGCTGATTTCCCGGATTCGCCAGGCCGAGCTGCTGGAGGCTCCCAGCGGCCAGAGCGGCCTGCGTCTGGCGCCGTCCCTGGTGGAATCGGCTCCCCTTGCGCTCGGCTGAACGGAATCCCTGCCCCATGACTCTTTCTCCTTCCTCTTCTCCTTCTTCTTCCCTGTCCCCGGCGGGCCCTGCGGTTCTGGCTTGTCCGCGGCAGCCGGTTCACGTGGCCGACAGCCTGCTTGGAAGCCTCTGCCGCGAGATGGGCCGCCTCCTGAGCCGGCGCAGCCAGATCCAGGCCCAGGTGTCCCGTTGCCGTGATGCCGATCTGATCGGCCGGCTGCACGGCGAACTCGACCGCTGCGCCGAGCGCCAGGCTGAACTGCGCACCGTGGTCAGGGCCTGGCAGGGCCGGCCCGGACTCGATCCCGTCGGGATCGCCTTCCTGCTTGAACTCACCCGCCGCACCAGCCTGGCCTGAGCGACAGCGCTTCAGGAGCAGGAGGCCTGAGTCTGAGTTACTCCCCGATCTTGGACGGTGCCGCCTGACCGTTTGCCAGTTCGGTATCGAGAATCAACAGAGCGGCAGGATTACCGGCGGCCAGCCGCAGACGACCGAGAAGATGGGCGGCTTCATCTTCCGAAGCCGTCTGCTTGTCGATCAACGGATCGAGATAGACGGTGGTGCGCACATCACCGGATTGCTCCGCCATGGCATAGAGCTGATGGAGTGATGTGGTGACATCCACTTCCATCTGAAAAACAGCCGCCAGGATGTCTTCGATATCACTCCACACCTGTCGTGGCGCCAGGGTCGCTCCCAGTGCCACAGGCTGTCCCCTGGCAATCAGGTAGTCGGCGAACAGGCCGGCATGGTTGCGTTCCTGATCGGATTCCTGCTTGAAATGATGGGAGAAGCCGCGTAATTCACGCTCGGCGAACCAGATCGCCAGGGCCCAGTAGGAGGCGCTGGCGTTCAGTTCCATCGCCAGATGTTGCTGCAGTGCCTCCAGCAGCGACTCCTGGATCGGTTGAGCCACAGGCCTCCCACCACTCTGCAGGCTGCCGGCAACGGGCTGGGTGCTCAGGGTCATTGTGCTGATCGTTGGTTTGAACTCAGCGTAGGGACCCAAGCGGGCACCAGGCCCAGATGGGAGATCCATCCTGGCTCGATGTTCGATTGGTTACAGCCGGGGGTGATCATGGTTGCGGCTGGGGGGTGATGGCCTTCTAGGGTTGAACCAACCACCTCCGATGGCATGGCCGATCTTGCCCCCCCTCCCGAACCTGCCGCTGTTCGCGCCCTGCGCCAGGATCTGATTCGGGTTTCCAAGAAGAAGGGTTGCAAGCAGTCGAAATGCTCCCACTGGAAGGGCGGTTGTTGCCGCTGTGGCCGCGACTGAGCCCACCCTCAGTTCTGCTTCCGGCTCCGAGCTCGGCTCCAGGCAGCGTCAGTGCTCAGCAGTTTGTCTCTGGGATCTGATTGGTCCTCTCCAGTGGTAAGGAAACAAAACTCCTTCTCTGCCTGGATGTCATCCATCGACCACTCCCAATCGGCCTGCCATGCTGGTCGACATTCAATTGAACTTGAGGGTCTCTGGCATCGCTTTCCCAGCCAGTTAGGGTCCACGGATTGGGTTCTCCAGGGCGTTGAACCATAACTTGGTGTTGGTGAGTTGGTGGGATTGCTTGGTCCCTCTGGTTCCGGAAAAACGACACTTCTGCGCTTGATCGCTGGAGTTGGTCGACCGGAGCGAGGCGTGATCCGTCTGGGCGGACGCGAAGTGGTGGGACCCAGCCGCTGTTTGCCACCGGAACGGCGAGGTGTCGGCATGGTTTTCCAGGATTACGCCCTGTTTCCCCATCTGACCGCCTGGGAGACCGTCTGCTTCGGTCTTCCGCATCGCCAGAACAAGGGACGCGCTTCCCGCTGTTCTGGCGCAGTGCGGCACCAGCGGTCTGCTTGTCACCCACGATCCTGAGGAGGCCCTGGCGATCTGCAATCGTGTCGCTGTGCTGAAGGATGGTCGCCTCTGTCAATGCGCCAGCCCGCGAGAACTGGTCAGTGGGCCCGTCACGTCCTTTGTTGGGAGCTCCGTGCTGCAGTGCAACGTGTTGCCTGCCTGATGGCAGGGTTGCGTCCTGCACGCCCTGCTGGGGCCAACTCAGTCAGTGAACGAATCAACCTCTCTTACGCTCCAGGTGGCGTCAGACGTTTCTCTGGAGGGGCTGGCAAGCCCAGATGATCTTGATCTCTGCCCCGGCAATGGAGGAGTGACCATCATTGTGGGAAGACAGTTTCTCGGCCGGCACTGGCTCGATCAAGTGGGCCAGGGAGGGATACGGCTGCGGGTGCGCCAACCCATCGATACCTCCCTGCCGCTGGGTCAGCGCTGTGGCCTGCACTTGCGACCTGTCGCCGTGGTGCACACTTTCCCTCCCCGGCAGCGCAGAGGAGCACATTCACTTCCAGATTGAATAAGAAAAACTCCCTGACCCCACCAGGTGAGGGAGTCCGTCACTATGGCCATTCTGGAATGGAGCCGGCAGAGGTCTGTCGCTGATAACTCCCAGCTCTGTCGGCAAAGGCACTCAGTCCAGGTGCGATTGAGAGCAGTTGTGATTGACAACATCCACAGCCTTGCAGCGCCGGCCCACTCGAGTGGCCAGACAGACACGGCTGAATTCAACCGCCACGTTCAGAAGCTTGAGCGTGCGGCCATCCATTGTTTGGTTGAACTGGAAGTCGATTGCCCACACATGGTGGGGGTATTCAGCTCGAACGCAGCGGACGTCTAGCGGCTCAGGCCCTGAACAAAAACCGTCTCAACAGCTGTCACCATGACCCAATGCCAGCCGCGCTTTCCGGTGGGATTGCATCCGTCGACGTTGCCTGTGGGTGCGCCGGTTTCATCCACGTAGGTCACCGGCTGCTGACGGGCGAAAGCGGTGGCCTGATCCATGGGCTGCTGCAGTGCAGCGCTCAGGCACTGGCGGATTGCCGCAATGGCGACGCGACGGCTCTCTATTCCCAGCAGCTGAACCAGCAGCGCCTGGGTCTTGCTCAAACTCAAGGGGGGAAGGCGCAACCCAGCAAAACCACCAAGGTAATGAGCCGAGGCTAGCGGCGACTGAGCTCCACATCCACCGGCAACGCCGCGCAGGTGCTGGTGGAGCAGCAGGGGCACACCAACCGGTGCAGCCGGTACGCCTCATAGGAGAAGCCGAGCCGTTGCTTGATGAGCAGCACTCCAAACGCCAGCCTTACAGGCTTTGCGGGGGCACCAATCGTGGGGGTGAACTTAGCTACAATTTGTTTCTCCCAGCTCTGCCCAGGGCACCTGAGAAAAGAAGCGCACTCAGCGGTTGTCCGGGTCCAAGGTCCAAGGTGCCCCCAAAATGCACGCGGAATTCATCGATTGAGACCTGTCGGTATGATATTAACGGTATATCTGTACTGATCAGCAGGTGCAGCAATCATCGATTGCCCAGCGCGCAGCCAGTTTGTCGGGGTTCGAATGCTGAAACAAGTTGTGTCGCAGTTGACCTAACTTTGTCAGGAATCCCCAGGAGTCTGTTGCCCGGAGCACGTAATCACCCGGTCACTATCCTAAGCGATGATGCTGAAGTTTGAGTCACCCAAGAACCCGCCGCCGCCGACAACGACGGCGATGTGAAACAGACCGCCTGGATTGGAACCGTTCTGATCGAAAAAGAGATTTTCGCTAATGTCATCGAACAGAAACTGACCGTTGGTTCCAAACGTGGCAGGAATGCCGTTACCGAATGCGAAGGGGACGGCCCCCCCAGCAACAAGTCCGCCGCCGAACGCGGATGCGGAGATGGCAATCACGTCATTTGCGTTTTCCCAATCAGTAATCCTGTCAGGTAGGTTCTGAAGAACGGAGAATTGGAACCTATCGATACCCAATCCGCCAGTCAACGTATCCGCTCCCGCCTTGCCGTCCAACGTATTGGCCGCGCTGTTCCCTACGATCGTGTTGGCAAGCGTGTTGCCGGTCCCGCTGATTGCGGTAGCACCCGTTAGCGTCAGCTTTTCAATTGTCGTTTCGAGAGTCCGTGTGACACTCGCCGTGACCTCGTCACCCGTGCCGCTCGAGTCCACGATCGCATCACCCACATTGTCAACAACGTAGACGTCGTTGCCCGCTCCACCCGAGAGCGTATCCGCGCCAGCCTTCCCGTCGAGAATGTTGTCGCTCGCATTGCCAGTAATGACGTTAGCGAGCGTGTTGCCCGTGCCGTTGATCGCCGCCGATCCTGTAAGCCTCAAATCCTCGACGAAATTGCCGAGCGTGAAGCTGATCGAGGACTGCACCAGATCGACGCCGACCGCGTTGACCTCGGTAACAGTGTCGGACAGTTCGTCAACGACATAGGTGTCGTTACCGCCCAGACCCCGCAGAACGTCGCCGCCGCCCACGCCGCCGTTCAGCACGTTATCCGCGCCATTGCCGACAATCGTGTTAGCGAGCGTGTTGCCCGTGCCGTTGATGTTCGCCAGACCAAGCAGAGTGAGGTTCTCAACATTGGCAGTCAGTGCATAGGACACCAGGCTGTCAACCCGGTCAATGCCTTCGCCTGAAAGTTCAACGACCGATTCGCCAGTCACATCAACTTTGTAGACATCGTTGCCCGCACCGCCGACCATGATGTCCACACCGGCACCGCCGTCCAGGATGTTATTCCCGGTATTGCCGACTATCCGATTGGCTAGCGCATTGCCCGTGCCGTTGAGGTTTGCTGCTCCCAAGAGCGTCAGCTGCTCCACCTCCGCCGCCAGCGCCGCGATGGTAATTGTGCTCTCGATTCGATCGGCGGTGCCACCGCCTGGCAGTTCGACAACCGTGTCGCCGGTCGCATCCACGAGATAGACGTCGTTATCGTCGCCGCCGGTCATCGTGTCGTTGCCAATCCCGCCATCGAGCCGGTCATTGCCGATCCCGCCGGTCAAGAGGTCGTTGCCCGAGCCGCCCTCCAACGTGTCATTGCCAGCTTCTCCGATGAGGGAATTCGCAAGCGACGTGCCCACAATGCGGTTCGCCAACCCATTGCCAGAGCCTTGGAAGGCAAAGCCTGTCAGGGTGAGGTTCTCAATCTGCGAGAAGATGCTCAGCGTCGCGTTGAAATTGGCCTGGATGGCATCGATACCAGACGAATCAAAAATGACATCGCCCAGCGTATCAATGACATAGGTATCAATGCCGGCTCCGCCGTTCATCGTGTCGACACCAAGTCCACCGTTCAAGGTATCGTTGCCGTTGCCACCGCTGAGTGAGTTGTTCGCAGAATTGCCGGTAATGACGTTGTCGAGGGTATTGCCAATGCCCGTAACTGCTCCGGTCAACAGGGTCAGGTTCTCGACATGGTTCGTTAACGTATAGGTCGCAAGGGACGACTGCACCCCATCCCTCGATCCGGCCGAAAAGCTCCCGTTGGCTTCGACAACCAGATCACCAGTCTGCCCAACGAAATAGGTATCGTTGCCATCGCCGCCAGTCATGGTGTCATTGCCCAGACCGCCATTCAGGACGTTGTTGCCCAGATTTCCAGTGAGGCGATTGTCCAGCGCGTTACCCGTGAGACTTAACCCGAACGTGGGAAACAGCTCGGCATTCTCTATGTTCGCGCCGAGCGTGTAATTGAAAATGGTTGAAATGACAGTATCGACACCACCCGCTGGTCCCGCCAGCGACTCAATCACGGCATCTCCGGCATCGCGGAGGAAATAGAGGTCGTTGCCGCCGCCGCCCATCATCACGTCGTCGCCCAACTCGCTGCTCAGATCGCTGGTGCCCAATACATCGTTGCCCAATCCGCCGATCAGCGTGTCATTACCAAAGCCCCCGAGCAATACGTTGTCGCCGTTGTTCCCCGTAATCGTATTGTTTAAGTCGTTACCAGTTCCATTGATGTTCGCGTCGGCCAGCAGAACCAGATTCTCCACTGCGAAGGGAAGCGTATAGCTGATATCTGTCTGTACGATGTCTGTTCCGTCGTCCGTGTTTTCCTGAACCAGATCAGCTGCGTCGCGCACGATATAGGTGTCGTCTCCGTCGCTGCCACGCATGGTCGTCACGCCTGCCCCGTTGGCGCCGCCGTCCAACGTATCGTTGCCGGAGAAGGGCGTCACGCTGCTGTCGACCGTGAATTGCTGGGCGAGCAGGTCGCTTACGTTTTGAGGTCCATCTATGACATCGTTATAATTATTTGACGCCGAAACCTGTATCCCAATCACATTGCTGCCGCCCAAAACAAGGCCAGGCACGATCAGGTCGAATGTCTTTGCAAACTTGCCTCCAAGCGTGCCCGTGGCGACGACCTCGCTATACTCATTAAGGACAAAGGCTGGGGTGCTTTCGAAGGAAAAGGAGGTATTGACCCCATTCACAGAGACGTTAAAGAAGAATGTCGTATCTGAAACATCGACGCTGTCGTTCGTGAAGATGTCGAACGAAACGCGGACACGGGTGCTTGTTCCAGACCCCGGCGCTTGGTCGCCGCCCGGATCGAACGACTCGAACTGTAGCTTGAAGTTATCTATCGGCGCAAATTCAGGAGCAACATCAATAGAAGAGTTGACAGTTATTTCGTGAAGCGTGGACTGAATCCCGCCGCTTAGGTAGTCCGTCCCAGCGCCCGCAAACAGCATGTCGTCGCCGCCCTCGCCGAAAAGCCGGTCGTTGCCATCGCCACCTTGAAGAATGTTCGCAACTTCGTTGCCAACAAGCCTGTCGTTAAAAGCGCTGCCGACTGCGTTTTCAAACGTGCTGGGTTGGATGAACGGCAGACCTCCAACACCAAGGGCTCCCAAACGAATCGTCCGCCCATCAACATTGAAAGACCGAATGACACCAGACGATGCACTGGATAGTTCTGCGCTGACGCCGGCCCCTGCAAGCGAAAAATTCACTGTATCGATGCCACCCGAGTCGGAGAGAAAAACATCTCCGCCGAGGCCGTCGCCATGCAAATAGAATTCATCGTCGCCCTCGCCACCAAACACTCTGTCGCTGCCCTCGTTGGCATAGATGGTGTCGTTGCCCCTGCCGCCATCGATCAAGTCATCGCCGGCCCCGCCATCGAGGAGGTCGTTGCCTGTTACAGCGCCTCCTGCTTCATTGTCGCCATAGATGGTATCGTTGCCGCCACCGCCGAGAAGGATGTCATCGTCTGCTCCGCCTTCGATGAAGTCGGTGCCGCCTGCTCCGTTGATTAAATCGTTAAGGGCAAAGCCTTTGATAACATCCATGAAGGCGGTGCCGAACAGGATATTATTAAGATTGTCGCCGTTAAGAATGGCCACGCAGGCATACCAGTTTTCATCGGGGACACTTTACACAATCCAAGCCCAGCTGCGGGCACCCGGTCAGGAGGCTGTTGCGTATTGATCAGCGCCCAGGCCCTCCACAGCCGCTCCCAATTCCGCCTAAACCCCCTGTGGCTGCATTGTTCTCAGTAGGACAAATGGCTCTGGTCAAGTCCACCTCCCCCCCCCCTGGAATCCCGACCAGACGCTGCACTTCACGCCGATAGCTGTCGAGTGGCTTACTGAGAACTCACTGCACTTTTTTTTCCGGATCGGGCCGCTAAACTTCATCTCGAGACAATTCACGCAGTCAACCGGCAGGAGGATCAACGTCTGCAGAAGCTGTACGCCCCAGGATGATTGTTCTGCTACTCCTGTACGCCTACTGCACCTGGCTTCCCAGTTCCCACCTACCTGGTCCCATGCCTGCTTGTGGGAGGTACCAGATCGAGAATGCCTGCTGGGTTGCCGCTTGCTTCTGGGTTCTCACAGGCAACTAGCACCCTAATGAGCGATTTCTACCAATGTCAACTCGGCGTCCAGTCTCGAAAATGCCTTTTACGAGGTCGGATCTGTCAAAGGCCGGGGATGGCGAACCTAGGCCAAGTTGTGCCTGACCATACCAAGTTGTATGCCAGTGCCAGCATTTTAAGGGCCACAAGCCACGAGCGGATGCCCAGATGTGAGCGGCAGCAGGATGGCGAGATGTGTGGGCCGCTGTGCAAGTTCGAGTTCATCGATGATAAGGAGAATTGGCATTATCGCTAGGGCAGGCGGGTCGATGAACTCCCGGAAGAGATGCACGGCCGCTCCACTCTGTTGGAGTGGATCCGCAAGGCTCAAGCGGAGCTTGAGGTAAAGGCTGCTGAGCTGAAGGCTTCAGAGGCTGAGGGCTGTGATGATGTGTAGCGGATCTAGCGGGCCTCACGCCGGGCCGGTGATGCCAGCAAGCAAGTGGATGAGACACAGCCGCTTACGGTCGGGACTGCCCTGGCTGCAGAGCCGGAATCACCTGCTCAATTGACAGAGATGGATCATCTGCTGATGTTGAGCCGTCAACTCCCAAGGGATGTATTCGGTCATCCCAAACCCCAGGCCCAGCGCAATGTCACAGACCCAGGTAACCCCATCTTCAATGGATCTGGCCGCTGGATTCAGGGCTACGACTCCCAGGCGAACTTGCCTGACATCAGGCTTGACTGGCATTCAGTGAATCCAGTATTGGTGATGCCCTGGATTATCCACCCAGGGCTTGTCTCCATTTTGCCAAGATTGCCTAGAGAACTATTCAGATCTGGATGATCGAATCTGAGCTTGTGGCTTGATAGATGCAGGCGATCATGGCACTAGGGGCAGTGTTTGCGGCCTGTCCTTCAGTCTTCTCTTCAAGAAACTGAATGATGTCACATCGATGGAGTAGATGTCACTCAATATTGTTTGTTTCAGTTGCCAAGGCATAGATTTAACGACTGGAACATCATAGGTGCTGATTCAATTCAATGGCTGTTTGCATTTTCTTCGCTACCACCACCGGGAAAACGGAAGCTACGCCACCCGCCTGGCGGAGCTGATCGGCTCAACGGCCATGCTGAAGGATGTGGATGATCTCGCGGTCACTGAGGATCTGGCCGGAGGGTCAGATTTGATCTGTTGTGTGCCCACCTGGAATATAGGAGCCGATTCGATGCGTTCAGGTACAGCCTGGGACAGTCACTTGGAGTTGATTCCTGATCTGCAGATGGCAGGACGCTTCGTGGCCATCGTGGGATTGGGTGATTCGTTATCTTATCCTGCCTATTTCTGTGATGCCATGGAAGAGTTGTACACAGCATTTCTTCAGTCTGGGGCAACAATTGTTGGCAAAGTATCTCCTTCAGGCTATACCTACTCTGAATCGAAGAGCCTTGTGAATGGCCTGTTCTGCGGGCTTCCACTTGATGAAGACAGTGAGCCGGACCTGACAGATGAGCGACTGATCAGCTGGTTGGCTCAACTGAGGCGTGAAGCTCCTCGTATGTTCTAGCTCACCCCTGGTGATTTTGTCCTCGCCATCTCGCATCAACCCACAGTGTTTTCCAGGCATTTGTTTCCACCAGCATTTCCAGATGTTCACTGGTGAGGCACCGCGCATCCTCCGGGTCGGCTCTGAGTGAAAGAACCGATAGCCTTTCCATGCACCAATCCCGGAGCTGGGTGAGTTGGAGAATTCGGTTTCCGAATTCTTGCTCCTCTGCAAATCCATCCATCCTGTCTGCCTTGCTTCTGGACAATCATTGTCTCGGCTGCGGGTATGCCTGAACGAAAGTATGTAACCGTCTGGAGTAGCGAACTGAACACCGAGGCGTGGAGGCATTGCTCCGTTCGAGCCCGGGCTCGGCACGGCATTGCTCTGCTCTGACAACTGAGTGTCCCGGCATCAGGGAACCACGTAACACTGAGCGGTAACACATCTTGTATCAATGCTCAAGCGATTGGGTATCTTTTGAGTATTGAGATTGGAGCGATTGCCGCGATTATCTAGAATTAAGAACTTTCCCTTTGTCATGCATCCAGTAAACACTTCAATCGCCTTGTTTCTTGGGCTTGGCATCGTTGGCGCTGTCACTCCGGTCTTTTCTGCCACTATGAGGGTTCCAGTTGAACCAGCATCATTCGGCAGTGGAGCAATTGTTGGCCTCCCTGTCGAGTCCGACGGCTGGCTTCTGAGCCAGGGCGGCGAAGGTGGTGAGGCTGCGGGCAAGGTTGAGGAGATGAGCGCAGGTGAAAAGGCCAATGCCGCCTTCGTGAACAGGCTCGGCTCCCAGCAGCTGCTGGCGGCATTGCGCTCGGGCGGGAACATCATTTACTTCCGCCATGCCCAGACCACCAAAGACTACGCAGACCAGGCCGATCCGAAGATGAGCCTGGCGAGTTGCGAAACCCAGCGCAAACTCAGCGCAGCCGGCATCGAACAATCCAGAGAGATTGGCAAGGCCTTCCAGACGCTGAAGATTCCGGTCGGCACTGTCCACAGCAGCCAGTATTGCCGCGCCTGGCAGACGGCTGATCTGGCCTTCGGACGGCATCAACAGTCTGCCAAGTTGAATTTTCTTCCCTTCGAGGATTACACCGACGCTCAGATGGCTGAGATGAAGGCCAATCTGCTGCCCTTCCTCACGGCGCCTCCCAGGCCGGGCACCAATACCGTGGTTGTTGGCCATGATGATCTCTTTGAGGCGGCAACCGGCATCTATCCAGATCCCCAGGGAATCGCCTACGTGCTCACGCCCGACGGCAAGGGAGGTTTCACGGTCCAGGCCAGCCTGAAGCCGGATCAGTGGGCCAGCCTCTGATGACTGTTCGGTGAAGCCTGTTCGGTACTGCCTGTTCGGTGCTGGATTCCTGGCGATCCCCCGCCTCCTGTTCAGGGGATTTCAGCCATCGTGAACAACCGGTCCGGTGTGTTTTCCCTTGGTTCCCATCACGCCGTCTCCCTTGCCGCCTCAGCCCGCCGCCATGGTCTGGGTGATGCCTTGCCCTGCACCCAGTGATTGGGAGCTGATCGGCGACGTGCCGTTGCCGCGCGAAGGCCGTGACGGCCAACCGCTGGGTGGTTTTTCCGCCGCTGCCCTCGATTCAGACGGAACCACCCTCTGGCTGCTCAGTGATGCGCCGCTTCCTTTTCTGGTTCCGCTTCACGGCGTTGATCGCCTGGGCTCTCCCGCTGCGCCGCCGCCTGTCTTCGGTCGTCGCCTGCCGCTCAGCGCGGCCAACGGTCAGCCCTTCGAGCAACCCCTGGACGGCGAGGGGCTGGTGTTGCGGGACCGGGAGTTCTGGATCGTCAGTGAGGGGCGCCGCACCACGGAGCAACCCGCCCGCTTGATGCGTTTCGATCGGCGCAGCGGCCAACTGCTCCAGTCCCTGGAGCTCCCGGACGACTGGCGTGCCCAGCCGGGACGGGGACTGGATGTGAACCAGGGGCCGGAATCACTCACCCTGTTGCCGCCCCGGTTCAGCACGTTGCTGCTGGCTGCGGAGCGGCCCTTGCTCCAGGATCCGCCCGGCCAGGTCCGGCTGCTGGGCTTCGGCCCCCTGGCGGGCGCCGTGGCTGGCTTGTCGCCGCAGACGCCTGGCTTTCAGCCGCTTGGGTCGTTCGACCTTCCCCTCGGCGGCCCCCGCTGGGGCCTCACCGACCTGCTCGCCTTCCGCGGAGAGAGTGGCCGGGCTGGAGTTCCGGCTGGTCTGCTCGGACTGATCCGCGGCTATGAGGCCCCGGCGCGCTGGTGGAGCCGTCTGGTGCTGCTGCCCACCCCTGGGCCCGCCGTCCCCGCTCCGGGCCCGTTGCAGCAGTGGGATCTGCTGGCTGCCGGTCTCACTCCAGAGAACTGGGAAGGTCTCGCCGCTGGCCCGCCACTGTCGGATGGACGACCGACGTTGCTGCTGGTCAGCGATGACAATTTCAGTCCACTGCAGGCGAACCGCCTGGCCCGCATCGCCCCCCGCTGCCGGGCGCCCCGATGACCCTTCCCCGCCGCCGCTTTCTGGTTCTGCTCGGCTTGAGCGGTGCAGCCCTGGCGGCTCCAGGACCGCTGCGATCAGGCCCTGTCGCTGCCAGCAGCCCTGCCGCTGCCGTCTTGCCTTTCCAGCCGGTTCTGGCCCCTCTCCCCCTGGCCAGCGATGGCCTCACCGCCGCTGAGCAGCGCCGGCGCCATGGGCGCCAGGTTGTTGAGGACCGGCTGGTGGTGCCGGAGGGCTTCCGCGCCGACCTGCTGCTGGCCTGGGGTGATCCCCTCGGTGACAGCCGGGTGGGCTACAACAACGACTTCCTGGCCCTCACCCCCCAGGGCCCGGGCCGGGCACTGCTCACCATCAACTTCGAGTACATCAGCGAACGGCCCTGGCTGGAGGGGTTCGCTGAGGTGGTGGGTCAGCCGCTGCCCTTTGCGGAGCTTGCTGAAGCCCTTCAGCCCCTCGGTGGGCGGATCGACTGCACGGACCTGGCGGCGGCGGACCCCCTCTGGCCCCTGCTGCGTGGCGTTGTGGACCAGGCGATGACCGACCTCGGCATCGGCGTGGCCAGCCTGGCGGCGGCACCCGGCGGGGGCTGGTTGCGCTCCCCCGGCCCCCTCGATCGTCGGATCACCGGCCTGAGCGGCCTGAGCCGGCCGGAGCAACGCCTCAAGGTGAGCGGGCCTGCGGCCAGCGTGTTCCGCCGCCGCCAGCGGCTCGGCTACGACGACGGCCTCGCCGATCGGGTGATCGGCACATTTGCCAACTGCGCCGGCGGCACCACCCCCTGGGGCACGGTGCTGAGCGCCGAGGAAAACTTCCAGACCCATGTTGTCGAGCCGGTGTATGCCGACGGCAGCTCCCAGCACCCCCGCGAGCGGCCCCTGCTCTGCCGGCCCGGATCCTTCAGTGGACTGGGCAACGTGTATGGCCTGGCCGGCAACAAATACGGCTGGATGGTGGAGATCGATCCGGCCGATCCCACCGACCCCGGCACCAAGCACACCGCCCTCGGCCGTTTCCGCCATGAGGCGGTGGCGGTGCGGGCCGAGGCGGAGCAGCCGCTTGTGGTTTACTCCGGCTGCGACCGCCGCGGCGGCCACCTCTACCGGTTCGTGAGTGCCGGGCTGGTGAAGGATCGGCGCGACAAGCGCAATTCCCGTCTGTTCGGCCAGGGGCGGCTGGAGGTGGCCCGATTCTTCGCCGATGGGAGCGGCAGCTGGATTCCGCTGCTGCCCTCCACTCCCCTCGATCCCTTCCTGCCTTCGGGGTTCGGCAACGCCGGATTGTCGGTGCCCGTGATGCTTCCCAACCCCGACCGGCTCCAGGCCGGCGGCGTCGCCTTCCTGGACGATGCCGGGGTGGGGGCGTACGTGCGGCGCTTCCCCACCCTGGCCGCCCTCTATCCAGGTCATGGTGAGGAGCAACAGGGGGCGATCCTGATCGATGCTCACCTGGCGGCCAATGCGGTGGGCGCCACCCCCACGGCCCGGCCGGAGGACACCGATCTCGATCCGGTGACGGGTGACCTGTTGATCGCCTTCACCTCCGGCAGCTCCGACAGCGAGGGCGGCGCTGACCCGGCGATGTTCCAGGGGCCGCAGGGGGAGATGACCTGGCCCCACGGTTTCGTGATGCGGCTGAGTGAAGCCGGGCCCGCCAGCGAGGGGCGATTCCGCTGGCGGATGGTGGCCACCGGCGGTGAACCCTGGGCGGGGGGCATGGGCTTCACCAACCCCGACAACCTGGCCCTCGATCGGGCCGGCAACCTCTGGATGGTGACCGATCGCAGCAGTGGCTCCTCCTCCACCGATCTGTTCGGCAACAACAGCTGCTGGCTGCTGCCCCGCCAGGGGGGCGGCGCCGGTGAGGCCCTCTGCTTCGCCATCGGCCCGAACGAGTGTGAGCTCTGCGGTCTCGCCCTCGATCCGGCCGAGCGCAGCCTGCTGCTGGCTGTGCAGCACCCTGGCGAGGCCAATGGCACCCATCGGGCCGGCATGGAGGAGTTTCAGTCCTTCGAGCTGGTCGATCGCGAGGGCGTCCGCTTTCCCCAGCTGCGCCAGGTGTCACTCGGCTCAAACTGGCCCACCGGCGCCCCCGGCCGTCCCCCCCGGCCCGGCGTGGTGGTGATCCGCCGGCTGGATGGCTCAGCGTTGCTGAACACCTGAATCGGGATCTTCGAGGCTGGGCATCAGGGCGAGGGAGGCCAGCAGGCCCAGGGCCAGGATCAGCAGGGCCGGCACCAGGGCGGCGGATACCCGCTCGTCGCTGGAGTACTGGTAGACCCGCACCGCCAGGGTGTCGAAGTCGAAGGGACGCAGGGAAAAGGTGAGCGGCAGTTCCTTCACGGTGTCGACGAACACCAGCAGCCCACCCACCAGCAGGGGACCCCGCAGCAGGGGCAGATGCACGCGCCGCAGCACCTGCAGCCAGCTGCAGCCCAGCCCGGTGGCGGCTTCATCGACGCTGGGCGGGATGCGCTCGAGGGCAGCGTCCAGGCCTCCCTTGGAGACGGCCAGGAAGCGATCGCCATAGCCCCAGAGCAGCAGCAGCAGCGGACTGAATCCCAGTGGACCGCCGATCAGCATCAGGGCCAGGGCCAGCACGGTGCCGGGGATGGCATAGCCCATGCCCGCCGCGAAGGTGAGCTTCCGCAGGATGGGCTCGGGAATCCAGCGCCGGGCGATCGACAGCAGCAGGGCGGCCGCCACGGTGACCAGGGCTGCCGCCAGGGCCAGGCCAAAGCTGCGCAGACTCAGGGCCAGCAGGTCGTCGAGGGAATCGCTCTGCAGCTGGTCCCGGCTCACGAAGGCCCAGGTGAGCGGAATCGCCAGGCTGGCCAGGGGTGGCAGGAGGGTGAGCAGCTGTGCGGTGGTCCGTCGCCAACCCCGCAGCTGCCACTGCAGGGGGCTGGCGCCCTCGTTGCCCAGATTCCAGCGTCGGCTGCGCTGGCGCAGCCAGCGTTCGGCTCCCACCAGCAGGCTCACCATCACCAGGGCCAGCAGCGCCAGCCCCACGGCGCCCTGCAGGTCGCCTTCCCCCTGCCAGCGTTGCAGGATGCCCCGCGAGAGGGTGGGGACGCCGAGCAGTTCCACCGCACCCAGCTCGTTGACCACCTCCATGCCGCTGAGGGCAACGCCAGCCCCGATCGATGGCAGGGCCAGCGGCAGAGCCACCCGCCGGAAGCTGCCCCAGGGTCCCACCCCGAGGCTGCGGCAGGCCTCCAGCTGGCGGCGGCCACTCACCGAGAAGCTCTCGGTGGACAGCAAAAAGACATAGGTGTAAGTGGTGAGGCTCAGCAAGAGCACGGCCCAGCCGAGGCCATGGACCCGCAGGCCCCAGCGGCTGCCGAGGTCCACCAGCACGGCGGCAAGCACGAAGGCCGGAGCCGCCAGGGGAATCACCTGGGCCAGCCGCAGCCAGCGCCGGCCAGGGAAGTGGCAGCAGGCGGTCAGCCAGCCGTTGGCCGTTCCCAGGGCGGCGCCGATCAGCCCCACCGCCACCAGCAGGGCCAGGGTGTTGAGCAGTTGCTCCACCCCCTCCGCACCAAGCCTGAGGCTGCCGAGGCCGGTGCCGAGCAGGGCATAACCCAGCAGCACCAGCACCGGCAGCAACGCCAGCGCACAGACCAGCAGCACAGCCACCACCAGGGGTGATCGCCGGGGCGGGGCCGAGACCCAAGCTGCTGTCAGTGACACCATCGGCTGTTTCTACTTCCAGCCGTTCGATTCCATCATCAAGGTGGCCGCCTTGCTCCTCGATCCGATCTGCTCAACCGAGACGCCATCGGCCCGGAAGGTGCCGAACCGCTTGAGGATGGGGTTGTCCCCGAAGCCCTTGAGCGGATACTCGTTGTTGGCTTCGGCGTAGCCGCGGCCGCCGGTGGGGGAAGCCAGGAATTCGATCAGCCTGATCGCTCCCTGGGGGTTCCTGGCATGGCGCGTGACGCCGGCACCGCTGATGTTGACGTGGGACGGATTGAGGTAAACCACTTTGAGCTGCTCGGCCAGACGCTTGTCGTCGGCGCCGCCTTCACCGGAGAGCATCCGGGCCACGTAGTAGGAGTTCACCACCCCCACGCCGCAATCCCCCCTGGCGACAGCCCGCGCCAGGGGCGTGTCGGAGGTGAAGAAGGGCTGCTTCACGTTGGCCACCATGCCGCGCATCCAGGTCCGGGTGGCCGCATCACCGCGCAGGATCATCTGGCTGGCCACCAGCGACTGGTTGTAGGGACTCTTGCGTTCCCGCAGGCAGAGCTTGCCTTTCAGGCCCGGCCTGGCCAGATCGGCATAGGTGCGGATCGTGGCGGGATTCACCAGTTTGGGGTTGACCACCACCGCCCGCACGCGGCGGGTGAGGCCATACCAGCGACCCTTGGAGTCCCGCAGGTTGGCCGGCACATCCCGTTGGAGAGCGGCCGAGCGGCTGGGCTGGAACAGGCCCTGATCGGTGGCGGCGTCAAGGCGGGCAGCGTCGACGAGTACGAGCACATCGGCGGGGCTGTTCTTGCCCTCACTCTTGAGCCGCTCCAGCAGGGCGTCGTCCTTGGCCTCCAGCACGTTCACCTTGATGCCCGTGCGGGCGGTGAACTGGCGGTAGAGCTCCTTGTCGGTGTTGTAGTGACGACCGGAGTAGACGCCGATCTCAGCCGGTTTGCGGTTGGCCGGGGATTGCTGGGCGAGGCCGGCGCTGATGGCGCCGCCGATTGAAACTGCCAACAGGCCGGTGGTGGCAATCTGAAGGGACGTGAATGGAAATCGATTCATCTTGAGATTGATGCGCTTTGAGGGCGCTGGATCAATCTCCGGAGCGTAGGAATCGTGTGATCAACGTCTGCGACCAAAGGGTTCGGCTTGACGTGACCAATGTGACGAAGGGATGAAGCCTGGGGCGGCTCAGGCCCCCTGGAGCCCTCACCGGCGGGATCTGACCCGCACCGGCACCAGGGCTGGCTGCATCAACCCTCCACCGGAATTGTCGTCGTCAGAGTTGGCGGTGAGCCAGAAGGCGAGACCGAACAGGGCGAGGACCCCGGCGAAGAGCAGAAAATCGACCATGGCCCCGGCTCAATGTCGTCTCAGCGTAACCAGGTTCCACGGCTGAATTGTGTCGATGGCGGCGGATCTGCCCCGGAGAGGGGCTGACTCAGGAAAAACCCTTGCCGGCATCCTTGGCCACACAGGCCCTGAGCTGCTGCCGCAGGGTGGCGTGATCGAGGTTTTTGCCGATCAGCACCAGCTGGTTCTTGCGGGCACCGGTCCAGTCGCTGTCGTCGATCGAGAAGCGTTTGCCGGCCAGATGAAACACATGGCGCCGCTCGCTCTCGTTGAACCAGAGGATCCCCTTGGCCCGGAACACCCCCGCCGGGAGCTGATTGTCCAGGAAGTTCTGGAACTTGCGCAGGCCGAACGGTCCATCGGCGGCAAACGAGAGGGAGGTGAAGCCTTCGATCGCCAGGTGATCGGCCGGATGGCTGGAGGCCGCATGGTCGTGGCCATGGTGATCGCCGTGATCGTGGCTGTGCCCGTGCCCGTGCCCGTGATCGTGATCGTGCCCGTGATCGTGGCTGTGGTCATGATCGTGGTGAGGCACGGTGGCTGGCTGGGCCACCACCCGATCCGATTCGAACAGCCCGACACTCAGCAGCAGTGGCAGCGGCACAACCCCCTTCACGGAACGCAGGATGCGGGCCTCCGGTTTGATGCTGAGCAGCTGCTGCTCGAGGGCCTGTAGCTGTTGCTCGGATACCAGATCTCCCTTGTTGAGCATCAGGATGTCTCCGTAGACCACCTGGGCCCGGCCCACCTCGCTGCCCAGCAGGGCCTGGTCAGAATTTTCGGCATCGACCAGGGTGATGATCGAATCGAGCCTGGTGCTGTCGCGCAGTTCACTGCCCAGAAAGGTCATCGCCACCGGCAGCGGATCGGCCAGGCCGGTGGTTTCCACCACCAGGTAATCCACCGGGTTGGGGCGTTGCAGGATCCGCTCCACAGCTTCGAGCAGTTCGCCGTTGATCGAGCAGCAGATGCAGCCGTTGCTGAGTTCCACCATGTCTTCGCCGGTGGCGATGACCAGGTCGTTGTCGATGCCGATCTCACCGAACTCATTCACCAGCACGGCTGTTTTCAACCCCTCCTGGTTGGCGAGGATGTGGTTGAGCAGGGTGGTTTTGCCGGCTCCCAGGAACCCGGTGAGAATCGTGACCGGCAATGGGCTGGGACGGCTGGTGATGCTGCTCATGGCCTGGGGAAGATGGCGGGAGATCGGATCGGATCAGTCTGGAGCCTGGCTGCGACCAAGGCGCCAGGCCAGGCGGATGGCCTCGTCCCTGACATCCCAGGCGTGGTGGGCGGGGTCGATCGGCCCCCGCTGCGGCACCGGCGAGAGGGCACGGTGGTCCATGGCACGGACCAGGTCACCGCGCCAGAGGCTGGCCTCCTGCCGCTGGAGCAGGGCTTCCGGGCCGCTGGCCAGGGAAGACTCCTCCAGGCGGCGCTCCAGCCAGGTCCATTCGTAGAGCAGCTCGTCGTCGGAGCAGCAGGCCAGCTGTGCGGTGTAGGCCGGATTGGTGGCCGGATCGCGGCGCCTCTGTCGCCCGAACGTCTGCATGATTTCGCGCAGCAGGCTCATGGGGTTGGCGGAGACGTCGTTCCATCCTGATCGGCGTGGGGCCGTTCGCTCAGAAGCTGAAGCTGGTTTTGATCAGGGCGCCCAGCTGGTTGAAGCTGTCTCCCGATGGCGTCTCCTGGCCGAGTGGCCGGCTCAGATAGAACAGAGCCGGCGTCACCGAGATGTTGTCGGTGACCTGAACCTTGTACCACCATTCCCACACGAAATTGCCGTCGTTCGGGCTGCCCCCTCCTTCCAGGGCGGTGGCGAAGATCGGCTGGCCGACCGCCATGCCCAGGGCGTTGCCCTTCCAGAACACATCGCTCCACTGCAGACCCACCATCCAGGATTGACTGGTGCTGACGCTGCCATCGGGCTGGGAGTCGTCGTAGCTCGTGCTGTTGATCCCCCAGCCGGCGCTGATCGAGGGCAGCCAGCCGGATGCAGCCGGTTGCCAGTAGCCACTGAGGCCGAAGGCGTTGGTGCTGCTGGAGGGATTGTCCTCGAACACAGCGGCTGTCAATGGGGTAGCACCGGAGATGGCGACACCTTGCTGGATGTAGTTGTAGATCGCAGCCACGGCCCAGCGTTCGCTGGCATAGGCAAGCTGGGCGGTTGCGGTGCCCTGGCTGTTGCCGTTGCCGATCCCTCCGATTCCGGAATCCCCCAGGAAGCCTGTGGCGGCCACATAGGCGGCACTGAGGCTCCAGCCTTCGCTCTGCCACCAGAGGCCCGCGCCAGGTCCGGCGTTCTTGTTGTAACTGGATGGGATGCCGTTCAGGAAGAAGAAGTTGAGGATCGGATCGGTCACGTAGGCGGTGGACCATACCGCCAACATGTCTTCCTGGCCGAGCCTCCCGCCGATCGTGGCGGTGAAATTGGCACTGAGCGGGAACTGGTAATAGAGCTTGTCGATCCCCAGCGCATCGGGGCCGGCATCCTCCTCAAACGCGATCTCCATGATCGAGAGATTGCCGGTGGGTCCGGCGCCGCCGAAGGCGCTGCTGCCGAAGTTGCCGCCCCGAAGCACCGTGCGGAGCAGATCCTTGCCGGTGAAGCTGGTGTCAAGCACCAGCTGCACGTCGTAGTTGAAGGTGGTGGCGCCCACCTCGGCCCGGGTCTGATCGAGCAGGGCATCGGCGCTGCCGCCAAAGGCGTTGGCTCCCACCACGAAGGTGGCCAGGCCGCTGAGCTTGGTGGTGGTGGAGAACTGACTCGCCTCCAGCTCACCCACCTTGGCTTCGAGACCATCGACGCGGCCCTTCAGCACGGCCAGCTCGGTTTCGAACTCCTTGATCAGGCGGCGGAGTTCGTCGGTCACCTCAGTGATCCGGTCGAGGCAGGCGTTGAGCAGGGCGGCAGCTTCCCAGCGGCTCAGCGGCTTCTTGCCACGGAAGCTGCCATCTGGATAGCCAGCCACGCAGCCGTAACGCTCGACCAGGTTGGCGAGCGCCTGGTAGGCCCACTCGGTGGGCTGCACATCGGAGAACTGGGTGATGCTGGTGACCTGCTGCTGGCTGATCGGAGCGCCACTGGCGGCATAGCGGTTGATGCCATCGAGCTTGAGCTCTGAGGCGGCTGCGCCCAGCGGAGCCGCTGGCAGGAGCAGGCCGAAAGCGGCGGGAGCGATCAGGCGGGCCAGGGAGAGGGTCATCAAGGGGGAGATCCAGGTTGGCGGGACAGACACGGCGGCCGGCCTGTCCTGAGTCTGCCGAGAACGATAATAGTTATCAAAACCAATCCGTTTCGAATCGACCGGTTGATCCTCCGGCTGTGCCATCACCAGCGGTGCCGGGTCAGTCTTCGCCGCTTTCGCCACCTTCACCGCCTTCTCCTTCCTCACCGCCTTTCTTGTCTTCAACGCCTTTCTTGTCGTCGCGGTCCTCCTTGTCCTTCTGGTCATCGGCGTGATCAGGCTCGGATTGCTCGGCCGCCGGCGATTGCGGTTCGCTGGATTCAGGAGGCTTGCCACAGCCGGTCATCCCGGCAATCAGACCGGTGGCGGCAAGAAACAGGGCGACACTGGAGCGCTGCATCGTGGATCGAATGCGAATGAGGCCGATTGTGGATCGCGGCCAGCATGAAGGTCTCACCATTGGCACAAGGACCGGTGTCATTGGTTACGGACTCCTTGCTGCTGGTTGTTCCGGATTCGATCAGCGCACCAGTAACCCGATCATCGACCGGTGCAGAACAAGGATGGAGCCGGCCTGATGCGTTTCCAGATCGAATCGCTGCTCCCGCCTGAGCAGATCGCTGCCTGGCGAGATCGCCTTCTGGAGCCTGGGGTGGACTGGCGTCCAGGCCACCAGACGGCCGGCTGGCATGCCCGGGCGGTCAAGCACAACCACCAGCTGGAGCGGGGCTCCAGCCTGCACAGGCAGCTGGCGCTCCAGGTGCGCCAGGCCTTGGGGGGCCACCCACTGCTGAATTCGGCGGCGTTGCCGAGCCGGATCCATGGCCTGCTGTTCAGCCGCTCAGGGGTGGGGGAAGGCTACGGCCGCCATGTCGACAACGCCTTCATGGCCGATGGCCGCTCCGATCTCTCCTTCACCCTGTTTCTCTCGGAGCCGGCCACCTACGCGGGCGGCGCCCTGGTGCTGGAATTCCCCCATGGCGAGCAGGCGATCCGCCTCGCCGCCGGCGACCTGATCGTCTACCCCAGCACCCTGCTGCACCGGGTGGAGCCCGTGACGGCTGGGGAGCGGTTGGTGTGTGTGGGCTGGATCCAGAGCCGGATCCGCTGCGCCGAGCAGCGGGAGCTGCTGTTCGAACTCGACACGGCCCGGCGGCTGCTGTTCAGCCAGCAGGGGAAAGCGGAGGCCTTCGATCTGCTCAGCCGCAGCTACAGCAACCTCCTGAGGATGTGGGGGGAGCAGCGCTGATCCTGGCCCCGGCGTTCAGGGCACGTCCTGCCGCTCCTGGCAGCTGGCGCAGATCCCGAAGAATTCCAGGGTGTGGAAGAGCAGCCGGAAACCGTCCAGCTGCTGGGGTTGCAGATGCACGTCGTGCATGGGACAGGCCCGCAGGGGCAGGGTGCGGCCACAGTCGACGCAGGTGAGATGGTGCTCGTCCCGTTCGGTGGGGGCGTAGAGCGCCTCGCCGCTGGGCAGGTGGCGGCAGCGCACCAGGCCGCGCTGCTGCAGCTGGCGCAGGTGGCGGTAGACCGTGGCCAGACCCATGCAGTGGGGGGTGCTCCGCAGCCGGGCGTGTAGGTCCTGGCCGGAGAGCTCATGGCCGGCCGCCTGCAGCTGGTCGAGCAGGTGGCTCTGTCTGGCGTTCAGCGGGCTGGCGTTGAGCGGACTGGCATTCATAACGGAAACGGCTGCCTCGGAAGCCATGGCCAGGACGACAGCGATTCACCGCTGATCCTATGGAGCGCCGTCCCAGCCCATTGAGCCGATCCGAAACGAAAGGGCAACAGGACCAATGGAATTGAATGAGTATCATTCTCAGCTGGATCTGCCGTTCTCCCGGCGCCTCACCTGTCACCGCTCGCTTTCCCTATGCGAATCGTCCTGCGCCCCATGGCGGTGCTGACCGCAGCCGCCCTGCTGGCCTCCTGCACTCGTGTCGGCCAGGGGCCGGCGACCAGTTCCGCCCCGGAGCTGCAGGTGGTCACCACCTTTCTGCCGATCACCGAGTTCACCAGGGCGGTGGCCGGAGATTGCGCCACGGTGCAGGCCCTGATTCCCGCCAACGTGGGGCCCCACGATTTCCAGGCCACACCCAGTGATCTGGTGCGGTTGCAGAACGCATCGGTGCTCGTCAAGAACGGCCTTGGCCTCGAGGAGTTTCTCGACAAGCTGATCAGTGGCGCCGGTAACGCCAAGCTCAAGGTGATCGATTCCAGCGCCGGGATCGCCACCCTGGCGAACCCTGAGCAGAAGCCCGAAAGCGGCCATGACCACGCCCATGACCACGGCCATGACCATGGCCCGATCAATCCGCACATCTGGCTCGATCCGTTGCGGGCCGTTCAGCAGGTGGAAACCATCCGCGATGGACTGATCGCCGCCAAGCCCGCCTGCAAGGAGCAGTTCACCGCCAACGCCGCCAGTTTCAGCGCCCAGCTGCGGGCCCTCGATGCCGAGCTGGCGGCCCGGTTGAAGCCGTTTGCGGGCAAAACCTTCGTGGCCTTCCATGATTTCGCCCCCTATTTCGCCGACCGCTACAAGCTGAGTGCCTCCTTCGTGGTGGAAGCCCCTGAAGAAAATCCCAGCCCGGCCGATCTGCAGCGGGTGGCCAGACAGGTGAAGCAATCCGACCTCAAGGCGTTGCTCTCCGAGCCCCAGGAAGGCAGCCGTTCCTTCAACGCCCTCGCTGCCGATCTCGGGGTGCGGGTGAGTGTGTTCGACCCCCTGGAAACCGGCCCCGCCGAGGCTGATCAGCCCGGCTATTACGCCGCCCAGATGCGTCGCAATGTCAATGATCTGGTCGGGGCTTTCGGATCGTGAGCGGCTTCCGCCCAGCGGTGCGCTTCCCCTGTGCTCGGTAGGCTGAAGCGATGGCGGAAATGGTTCTCGAAGTCAGGGGCCTCACGGTGCGGCGCGAGGGGGTCACCGCCGTGGAGAACGTGAGCTTCGCGTTGGCTGCGGAGTCCGACACCGCCCTGGTCGGTCCGAACGGAGCCGGCAAGAGCACCCTGGTGCAGGCGCTGCTCGGCATCCTTCCGCACCAGAGCGGCCAGGTGCAGGTGCTGGGCCGTCCGATGGGTCCCCAGGGCCAGTTGCCCGCATCGGTGCGGGCCCAGCTGGCTTACCTGCCGCAGACCTTCACCGTGCGCAACCGCTGCCCGTTGAGCGTGGCCGATTTCGTGGGCCTGGGCTGGGATCCGCCGGGGCTGCAGCTGCCCTGGCACGGTTCGGAGCGGCGGCGGCAGGCGGTGCGCCAGGCGCTGGCCAAAACCGGCTGCAGTGATCTGGCCGATCAGCTGATCAGCGAACTCTCCGGCGGCCAGACCAAACGCGTGCTGCTGTCGTTCTGTGTGGTGCGCCCGCGCCGCCTCCTGGTGCTCGATGAAGCCCAGGCGGGCCTCGACAGCCAGGCGGCGGAGCAGTTCTACGGCCTGCTGTTCGACCTGCGGCGCAGCGAGGGCTGGACGATCCTGCAGGTGTCGCACGACCTGGAGATGGTGCGACGCACCTGCGATGGCGTGCTGTGCCTGAACCGCAGCCTGCGTTGTTCAGGCCCGCCTGATCACGCCCTCAGCCCCGCCCAGCTGGAGCGGGTCTACGGCCGTGGCTATGTGCCCTATCACCATCACCACCGATGAACGACGGCGTGGCCCTCGGCGAGCTGCTGGCCCAGCCGTTCATGCAGCGGGCCCTGATCGGTGGCCTGCTCACCGGGGCCCTGGGCGGCCTGCTGGGCAGCTTCGCGGTCCTGCGCCAGCTCTCCTTCTTCAGTGATGCGCTCGGCCATTCGGCCCTGCTCGGCATCACGCTCGGCATCCTGCTTGGCCTCAACCCCACCCTGGTGCTGATCCCCTTCGCGGTGCTGTTCGCCCTGGTGGTGAGTCGGCTGGTGGAGCACAGCCGCCTTCCCACCGATGCCCTGCTCAACATCATCTACTCGTCGTCGCTGGCGATCGCCGTGGTGGCGCTCAGCTTCGTGCGCAGCTACAAGGGCGGCATCCACCAGCTGCTGTTCGGCGACATCCTCGGCATCTCCTGGCTGGATCTGGGGCTGATCGTGGGGTTGCTGCTCACCGCTGCGGCCTATCTCGGCCTCACCCGCCGCGACCAGATCCTGCTCACCCTCGATGAACCCCTCGCCATTGCCCGTGGGGTGGCGGTGCCGCTGCACCGGTTGCTGTTCATCGTGCTGCTGGCGGTGGTGGTGGCGATCTCGATCAAGGCGGTGGGGGTGCTGCTGATCAGTGCCTTCGTGGTGATCCCGGCCTGTGCCTCCCGCTTGGTGAGCCGCCACTTCGATGGCTACGTGGTTCTGGCCGCGGCGTTGGGGGCCATCTGCGCCGTGCTGGGGCTGCTGCTCTCCGGCCGCTTCGATCTGCCCTCAGGGCCCTGTGTGGTGATCTTTCAGCTGGTGGGCTTTCTGGTGGCCCTTGCGGTGGCGGCCCCCAGGAATCAGATGAACACCTCTTCGCGGGGATAGCCGACCCTCGACTGGGGTCTGCTGCCGTAAAGGGCTGAGAGCAACAGCATGATGCCCAGCCGTCCCACGAACATGCCCACCATCAGCACCAGCTGGCCCCAGCGGTTCACATTGGCGGTCACGCCCACATCCAGCCCGACGGTGCCGAAGGCCGACATGCAGGTGAACAGTTTCTCGAGGAAGTTGTAGCTCTGGGCGCTTTCCCCGCCCGCCGTTGGACCGAGGCCCAGCAGCAGGGTCATCAGGATCACGAACAGACCGGAGGCCAGGGCCACTCCCACTGCCTTGAGCAGGATGTCGCCGGGGATTTCGTGGCGGCGGATGATCACCCCCTTGCGGCCTTCGAGGGTGGAGCGGGTGGCACCCATCAGCACCGCGAAGGTGGTGGTTTTGATGCCGCCGCCGGTGCCGCCGGGGCTGGCGCCGATGAACATCAGCACGATCATCAGCAGCAGGCCCGCATCCGAGAGGGTGGTGATTGAAAGCGGCACCGTGTTGAACCCGGCGGTGCGGGTGGTGATCGACTGGAAAACAGTGACCTGCAGCTTGTCCCAGAAGGAGAGGGTGTTCATGATCCCGTCCGGCGTGAACTGTTCGGTGAACAGCAGCCCCAGGGCGCCAACCACGATCAGCACCAAAGTGCTGCGCAGCACCAGCCGCGTGTGCAGGCTGAGGCGGTGGAGCTTGCGCAGCTTGTAGCGCTTCTCCCAGACATCGTTGGTGACGCGCCAACCGATGCCGCCGGTGACGATCAGGCAGGCGATCACCCCATTGACGACCGGATTGGCCCGGTAGCCGACCAGGTTGTCGCTCCAGAGACCGAAGCCGGCGTTGTTGTAGGCGCTGATGCAATGAAACATCGCCGCCCACAGCCTCTCGCCGTGGTTGCTGATGTCGGTGAATCCGAAGACATACAGAATCACCGTGCCCACCCCCATCACGCAACCGGCGGTGATCAGGATGCGGTGAAAGGTCGGGCCGATGCCACCGACGCCGAACTCATCGAGCGATCGGCCTTTGTCGAGTCGGTGACGCAGGCCGCCGCGACCCTGCACGAAACCCTGCAGAAAGGTGGTGATCGCCATCAGGCCGAGCCCGCCGGTGATGATCAATCCGGCCAGGGTCAACTGCCCGAAGAAGGTGAGATCCTTGCCTACGTCGATGATCGACAGACCCGTCACCGTGATCGCCGATGTCACCGTGAACAGGGCCTGCCAGAGTCCGACGTCGTCGCTGGAGCAGAGGGGGGAGGCCAGCAGCACGGTTCCCAGGGCGATTACCAGCAACCCGGTGACCACGGTGAACTGGGGAACCGAGAGGCGATGGCGCCACAGCAGCAGGCGGCTCCAGAAGGGATGAAGGGGGCTGGATGTCATCGCGCCAGGGCCGTTTGCGGCCAACCGATCGCCCAGTTTGTATGGAGAGCCAGAATCCCGACCGTAGGGTGAGTTGCCAAGCGGTTCCGCGATCCCTTGACCGGTCCTGTCGCGCCTGCCTGGCACAGCCTCACCCCCGAGCAATGCCTCCAGGAACTGGAGGCCGGCGAGGGGGGATTGAGCACGGCCGAGACCGCGGCACGGCTGGCCAGGGTGGGGCTCAACCGGCTGGAGCTGGCCGCGGGCCGGAGCAACCTGCGCATCCTCTGGGATCAGCTCAGCAACGTGATGCTGATCATGCTGCTGGCCGTGGCTGCCGTGTCGGCCGCCATCGCCTTCCAGGCGCAGAAATTCCCCAAGGATGCGATCGCCATTGTGCTGATCGTGGGGTTGAACGCCCTGCTGGGCTATCTCCAGGAAAGCCGTGCCCAGCAAGCCCTGCTCGCCCTGCGGCAGATGGCCCAGCCCCTGGTCACGGTGCGCCGTGACGGCCACTGGGAGCGCCTGACCAGTGGGCAGCTGGTGCCCGGTGATCTGATCCGCCTTGAGGCGGGCGATCGGGTCCCCGCCGATGCCCGCCTGCTGGAGGGGGCCGAGCTGGGCCTGCGGGAAGCGGCTCTCACCGGCGAGGCGGAAGCGGTGTTCAAGAAGGCGGAACTGGTGCTGGAGGCCTCCACGCCAGTGCTGGAGAGGCAGAACTGTCTGTTTCAGGGCACCGAGGTGGTGCGGGGACGGGGTACGGCGCTGGTGACGGCCACCGGCATGGGCACGGAACTGGGCCAGATCGCCCAGCTGATTAACACAGCCGGCGGCGAATCCACCCCGTTGCAGGAACGGCTCGATGGGTTGGCCCGCGTGCTGGTGGTGTCGGCCCTGGCCCTGGTGGCCGTGGTGGTGCTGGGGGGCTGGCTGCTGGGTCAGCCGTTGCTGGGCCTGCTGGAGGTGGCGCTCAGCATGGCCGTGGCGATCGTGCCGGAAGGTCTGCCGGCTGTGATCACGGTGACCCTGGCGATCGGCACCCAGCGCATGGTGCAGCGGGCCGCTCTGATCCGCCGCCTGCCGGCCGTGGAGGCCCTCGGCTCGGTCACGGTGATCTGCACCGACAAGACCGGCACCCTCACCTTGAACCGCCAGGTGGTGGAGGAGCTGCGCTGCGGCAGTCAAGCGATCGCCGTGAGCGGCCAGGGCTACGACCCCCATGGCTCCTTCACTGCTGTCGAGCTCCCCGTCCCGGAGGGTGCCGCAGCAGGCATTGCCCCTGGCGCCAGGGATCTGCTGCTCTCCGCTGGTGTGCTCTGCAGCGATGCCGAGCTCAGGAAGGCGGAAGACGGCAGCTGGGATGTGCTTGGCGATCCCACCGAAGGTGCCCTGGTGGTGGCGGCCGGCAAGGCCAGGCTGGATGGCTTCGCCCTGCGCAGCCGCTACGAGCGCACCGCTGAAATTCCCTTCAGCTCCGAGCGCCAGCTGATGGCGGTGTGGGTGCAGGACAGAGACGGCACGCTCCAGGCACCGCTTGGAGAGGTGGCGGCCGGCTCCAGCTCCCTGGCGATCAGCAAGGGTGCTCCGGAGGTGATCATCGGCAGCTGCGACCGCTGGATCTCAGGCTCCGGTGTGAGTGCTCTGTCTGATCCGCAGAAACAGTGGTGGTTGGAGCAGGCGCGCGATCTGGCCGCTTCCGGCCTGCGGGTGCTGGCTTTCGCCTGCGCGCCCCACCACCACAGCCCCGAGCTTGAGCTCGACCATCTGGTGCTGCTCGGGCTGATGGCCCAGCTCGATCCGGCCCGTCCGGAAGTGGCCCAGGCGGTGGCCCGCTGCCGTGAGGCCGGCATCCGGCCGGTGATGATCACCGGCGACCATCCCCTCACCGCCCGCGCCATCGGCCAGGGCATCGGCCTGGTTGCCGGCGAGGCTGAGGTGGTGCTGGGCCGGCAGCTGGAGAGCTACGACGATGCCCGGCTGCAGGAGGTGGTCAGCCACTGCAGCATCTATGCCCGGGTGCCGCCTGAGCAGAAGCTGCGGATCGTCAAGGCCCTGCAGGCCAATGGCCAGGTGGTGGCGATGACCGGTGACGGCGTCAACGACGCCCCGGCGCTCAAGCAGGCCCACATCGGCGTGGCGATGGGCATCACCGGCACCGAGGTGAGCAAGGAGGCCTCCGACATGGTGCTGCTCGATGACAACTTCGCCACGATCGTGAACGCGGTGGAGGAAGGAAGGCTTGTCTATGCGAACATCCGCCGCTTCGTGAAGTACATCCTCGGCAGCAACGTCGGTGAGCTGATCACGATCGCCTCGGCGCCCCTGCTCGGCCTGGTGGGGGTCCCCCTTTCGCCCCTCCAGATCCTCTGGATGAACCTGGTGACCGATGGTGTTCCCGCCCTGGCGCTGGCCCTTGAGCCTGGTGAGGAGGGTCTGATGCAGCGCCCGCCGGCCGAACCCGGTGAGTCGATCTTCGCGCGCGGAATCGGCAGCTACATCCTGCGCGTCGGTGTGGTGTTCGCGGCGATCACGATCGTGCTGATGCTCTATGCCGTCAAAGCCGGTGCCCCCTGGCAGACGATGGTGTTCACCACGCTCTGTCTGGCCCAGATGGGCCATGCCCTGGCCGCACGCAGCGATCTGCCCCTGGTGCAGGTGAACCCGGTTTCCAACCCCTGGCTGATCGGTGCCGTGCTGCTCACCGCCGTCCTGCAGATGGCCCTGCTCTACGTGCCCGTGCTTTCGAACTTCTTCGGCACCACGCCCCTGACACTCCAGGACCTGGCCATCTGCCTTGGTTTCAGCCTGGTGCTCTTCCTCTACCTGGAGCTGGAGAAGGTGTGGCGTCTGTGGCGCCGCCGTGCCCATGCCGATGCCTGAATGGCTGGCTGATCAAGCGTGGGTCGGGCTTGAAGATGGAGACACGAGGATCTTGTCGACCCGCTTGCTGTCCATGTCCACCACCTCGAAGCGATAGCCCTTCCACTCGAAATGATCGGAGGATCTGGGAATGCGCTCCAGGGCATGAATCACGAATCCAGCCATGTTGTGGTAGGGGAGTTGCTCGTCTGAGCCGAGCAACTTGGCGCCGATCCGATCATCGAACTCGTTGATGTCGAGGCTGCCATCCACCAGCCAGGAACCATCTTCGCGGCTCACAAAGGATGGGTCCTCCTCGTCTTCCAGATTGGGAAGATCCCCGACGATCCCCTCCATCAGATCGTTGAGGGTAACGATGCCTTCCACCCCGCCGAATTCATCGGTGACCAGGGCGACGTGAACGCCGGTGCGTTTGAACTCCTCCAGCACGGTGAGCGAAGGGGTTGATTCCGCCACATAGAGCGGCTCCTGGCAGAGGGCCTCAAGATCCAGAGGTTCGCTGCCCAGCTGGGCGGTGAGCAGGTTGCGCACCCGCACGATGCCGATGCAGGCATCGAGGCTGCCGCGGCCCACCGGGAAACGGGAATGGTTCGATTCCTTGATTTCCGCGAGGTTCTCCTCCAGGGAGGATTCCAGATCCAGCCAGAAGATCTCGGTGCGGGGGGTCATCAGCGTCTTGATCGATCGATCTCCCAGGCGAAGCACCCGCTGCACCATGTCGTGCTCGCTGGCCTCGAACACACCGGTGTCGGCGCCCTGGCGGATCAGGGCCTTGATCTCCTCTTCGGTGATGTCGGGTTCGGTGCTGGCGGCCACGTTGAGCAGCTTGAGCAGGATGTCGGTTGAGGCGCCGAGCAGGTGCACAGCCGGAGCGCTCAGCCGCGAGAGCGCCCGCATGGCGGGGGCGATGCGGCAGGCGATCTGCTCCGGGTTGGCCAGGGCGATGCGCTTGGGCACCAGCTCGCCGATCACCAGGGAGAGATAAGTGATCAGGGCCACCACCAGGGTCACGCTCAACCCTTCGCTGTAGGGCCGCAGAGCCTCGATGCGATCGAAGACCGGCCTGATCTGCTGGGCCACCGTCGCCCCGGCGACAGCGCCGCTCAGCACGCCGATCAGGGTGATGCCGATCTGCACCGTGGAGAGAAAATCGTTCGGGGATTCCGCCAGGCGCAAGGCCAGGCGGGCCGGCTTGTTTCCCTTCTCGACCAGTTGCTGGAGCCGCACCTTGCGGGCGGAGACAACAGCGATCTCGGAGCCGGAGAAGATGCCGTTGGCGACGATCAGCACCAGGATGAAGAGGATCTCCAGCGCCAAGCGGCTCAGACAAACAACAATCGAATCTGCACTTTAGTCGTTACTGAATCAGCCCGCTACCAGCCAGCTCACCTGCCGCACCGGTTGCTCCAGCAGGTCGATCTCCAGGCTGCTGGCATCGATCAGGGCGGCCCGGGCCTGCTGACGCTGTGGCTCACTGGCGCTTCCAGCGCCCTGGGCCTCTGGCCGGGAACGCACCGCCAGCAGCAGGCGGTCGGTGGTGGGGTCGTAGTGAAGGTCGGTGCCAGGTTCCAGTTCCAGGCCGGTCAGCTCCCGCCGTTGCAGCACCCTGCCGCGCTGATCGAGCCCCAGCAGCACCAGTCTGGGCTGACGGAGCCCCTCGATCAGCAATGCCCAGACCCGCTCGCCGCCGCGGGAGCAGGCGCTGGCGGCCAGCCCGGCGCTGCCCAGCCAGAGGGTTCGCGGCGCCTGCCCCGGCTCCACCAGCTCCAGGGAGCGGCGGAAATCGGGCCAGTGGCGCACCAGCAGGGCCCGCCCCGCCACCGGGCAGAAGCTGCTCAGATCACGGCTGCCCGGCAGCACCTGCCGCCGGGCAGGCTGCGGCGGCAGGGCGCGCAGGGAGAGTCCTTCGCTCTCCGGCACGATCAGCTCGCCCCCCTGGGGGAGCAGGGCGATCGGACCGCTCGCCTCCAGCTCCAGGGACTGACGTCCGCCATCCCGTTTCCACAGCACCGTGCTGGCCTGCCCATCGCTGCGCGGCGAAGCCTGCACCAGCAGGTCGCCGGCCCGGTTGCTGCTCAGGTGGGCGAACAGCAGCGGCTGATCGCCGAGCCGCTCCAGCTTCCGGCGCTCCACCAGTCCGAGTCCGGCCGCCGTGGGCGACAGGTTGCGGGTATGCAGGTCCAGCCGCCACACCAGGTGGCTGCCCTGCTGGTCACGGCTGACCAGGCCCACACCGGAGCCATCCCCCAGGGGCTGGAGCCCGGGAATCGAAGGCCACACCGGCGTGAGTGCCGTCCAGCGGCCATCGTGCTGGCGCACCTGAAGCTGCTCCCCACCCGCCACCGGCACCACGGCCAGCAGGTGGGGGCGAGGGTCCCAGTGGCGCTCGACGCCCGCAAGAGCCAGCCCACGCCCGTCTTCGCCGCCCAGGTGCAGGCGCAGGGGCGCCAGGATGCGCTCGCCGGCTTTCGGCAGCAGCAGCAGCGGGTTGCCGTTGCCCTGCATGTCAAAGGGCAGGGCCGGCTTCAAGGTCGTACGGCTTGCCACGCTTTGCGGCTCCAGGGGCCGGCTGAAGCGCAGCCTCAGGGCTGCCGGTCCGGAACTGGCGGCTGCCTGCCGCAGCTCCAGCAGTCGCGGCGGACGCTGGAGCAGGAGCTGCTGCTGGGCCAGGGCCAGGCCCAGCCCTGCTGCCAGTGCCACCGACAGGCCGTTCATGGCTCGAGGGGTCGCTGGGGACGGGGGATGGGCCGCCATCGCGATGGCTTCACCACGCTGCGCTGCCGGCCCTCGAAGCGCTCGCTGGTCATCACACCGGTCATCTCCAGCCACTGGTCGGCTGGGGGAATGGGGCGATTGCCTGGCCAGAGCACCGGCAGACCCACTGGCGTGGCATCCACCAGGCAGCAGCGCACCAGCAACCTGGCGAGTTGGGGCCGATCGCCTGGCACCGGCAGCACGAAGCCGCTGATCCGCACCGGATCGCCACTGTGGAGGCCCGGGTCGGGCTCGCTGCGCAGCAGCCGCACCCACTCGGTGAGGCTGCGTTGGCCGGGGGGCACCACAAAGCTCAGGCCCGGTTCCTCCAGCAGCTCCCGGCCCCGGTTGGCAGCCAGATCGGCAAAGGAAGGACGGGGTGGAATCCACAACACCGCGATCGCGGCGACGCAGCCAAGCAGCAGGGCTGTCCGCTGGCCTGAAGTGAGACGGGCTCCACTCCAGGCACCGCTCCTGGCATCGCTCCGGATGCTTGCTGCCAGCCCCACGGCGGCCAGGGCCAGCAGCACCAGGCCGCTGCCCCAGACCAGCGGGTGGAAAACGGCGCGCAGCAGCAGGTCGAGCCGGCCACTGGCGGCGCTCTGCAGCAGCACCGCCGACCACAACGCCAGGCTGATCGGCTGCAGGAGTGCGTCCGCTTTCACAGCATCCCCCACTTCACAGCAAAACCAGCATCACAGCAAAACCAGGTTCACCCATTGGCCGATCAGCAACACCACCAGGCTGGCCGCCACCGCTGTGAACAGGATGGCGCGGGGTCGGAACAGCACGCCGAACAACCCGACCAGTTTGAAATCGATCACGGGTCCCAGCAGCAGGAAGGCCAGCACGGCACCAGGGGTGACCTGGGCGGCGAACCCCAGGGCCAGGAACGCATCCACGCTCGAGCACACCGAAACCACCAGGCTCAGCAACATCAGGCTGAGGATCGACAGGGTCGGGGCACCCCCCACCGCCAGCAGCCAGGTTCGCGGCACCACGGTCTGGACCAGGGCGGCGATGGCGCAGCCCATCACCAGCAGCAGGGCGAGATTGAGGAACTCGGCGCTGCCGTGGCCCAGCAGTTCGGCCAGTGGCAGTCGCTGCGGTGGCAGGGCGGGGGGGATCGGCGATGCTTCGGCACCGATCAGGCCGCCGCGACGCTCCAGCAACGACACGCTGCTGAGCGGCTGGCTCAGCCGCCTTTCCTCCAGCAGGGCAGGGGTGAGCAGCTCGGCCTCCGGCAGCTGGCGCAACAGCGTGGCCAGCACCAGGGCGATCAGCAGGGCCCCGAGGGGGCGGGCCGCCAGCAGCCAGGGCTGGTCGGGGAAGGCGGCCCAGGTGCTGGCCAGCACGATTGGATTCAGCACCGGCGCGGCGAACAGAAAGCCCATCGCCGTGGCCAGGGGGGCGCCGCCCGCCAGCATCCGCCGCGCCACCGGCACGTTGCCGCATTCACAGGCCGGCAGGGCGAAGCCGAGGGCGGCACCGGTGAGGGGCCCGAGCAGGGGGTGGGCCGGCAGCTTCCGCACCCAGGAGCCGCCCGGGCTGAGCCAGCGGGCCAGCGTCGAGATCGCCACCCCGATCAGCAGGAATGGCATCGCTTCCACCAGCAGGGCCTGGAACAGCGCCCAGGTGGTGGCGAGGCGCTCCGGGTTCACAGGGCTGGCTGGCTGGTGGAGTGGCCCTCAGCGGTGAACCAGGCGGGCAGCGCCTCGAAGCAGGCGGCATTTTTCTCGTTTTCGCGGGCTTCCACCTTCCAGCAGCAGCTGCGGCCACTATCGCGGTCCGCAAGCAGCCGGTTGGCCCGCTCCCAGACCCAGGCGGCACTCCCCTCCATCCCCACATTCGCCATCACCCGCAGATCCAGCGCTTCCAGGTTGTGCAGCGCCTGCCACTGGACCAGCAGGGGATCGTCGGCATTGATGAGCACGGTGTGATCGAACTGCTCCGCCAGCTGTTCCGCCAGCGGCCGCAGGCTGGAGAAGTCCACCACGAAGCCGTTGGCGTCGAGCCGGTGGGCCCGGAACCAGCAGGTGAACTCGCGGCTGTAGCCGTGCACGAAGCGGCAATGGCCGGGGTGGCGCCACTGCCGGTGGCAACAGGGGTAGCTGCCGAACCGTTTGGAGCAGCTATAGGGCGCCGCGGTCGCTGCCGTCATGGGATGGGGGAGGATTGCAGCCGCCGCACAGCGCAGGCCTTGGAGGAATCATTTCAGCTCCCCAGCCCCGCCGCTGGGTCTTTGCCCCCCCCGGGGCTGATCGATTCCTTGCGTTTCGATGCCGCCGGCCTGATTCCCGCCATCGCCCAGGACTGGCTGGATGGGGCTGTTTTGATGGTGGCCTGGATGAACCGGGAGGCGATCGAGCGCAGCCTGGCCACAGAGGAGGTGCACTACTGGAGCCGTTCCCGTCAGGAGCTCTGGCACAAGGGCGCCACCAGCGGCCATCGGCAGCGGCTCCGGGGTCTCCGCTACGACTGTGATGCCGATGTGCTGCTGCTCAGCATCGAGCAGGTCGGTGATGTGGCCTGCCACACCGGCGCCCGCAGCTGCTTCTACGAAGCGGACGCCGCTCCTACCTCCGGCGGCGCCACGGCCCTGCCGCCGCCGGCCGATGCCTGCACCGAGCTGGCCCGGGTGATCGAAGGCCGCCGGCGCCGGCCGGAGCCCGGCAGCTACACCAACCGGTTGCTGGCGGGGGGTGACAACACCATTCTCAAGAAGATCGGCGAGGAAAGCGTCGAGTTCGTGATGGCCTGCAAGGACGACGATCCCGCTGCGATCGCCGGCGAGGCGGCTGATCTGATCTTTCATCTGCAGGTGGCTCTGGCCCACCATGGGGTGGCCTGGCGCCAGGTGCTCAACGTGCTGGCCACCCGCCGTGGTGCCGCGCGGCGGTCGGCCTGAGCAGCCTGATTGTTCAGGGCACGGGCGCTGAGGGCACTGGGGCACCGAAGCGCGTCGGCTGGCCATAGAGCCAGCGCAGGCTGGCCAGATCGCGGGGACTCAGCCGCAACACCGGATCGGCGCCGGGCACCGCCGCCATCGCGTCGTCGGGGTCGGGGCTGTGGCCCCAGAGCCCGAAGGCATGCCCCAGCTCGTGCAGCGCCGTGGCCTCGATCGCCGCCCGGCGTTGGTGCGGGCTGATCAGCACCTCCACCCTGGGCTCCAGCCGCCAGACCCCCAGCCTTGCGGTGATCTGCAGGTTGAGAGTGGCCCTGCCGTGGCTGGCCCGTGAGCGGCCGGTGGGCAGCTGCTGCCGGGGCGGCCGCTCACGGCGGATCAGCACCTGGGCCCGGCGGGGATCCTCCACCCGCTGCAGCGGCAGATGCTCCTGCCACTGCCCGAGGGCAGCCTCGACAGCCTGGAGCCACAGCAGCTGGAAGCGGGCGGCGGGGCCCTCCAGGCTCTGGGGCTCCACCCAGACGCACCAGTGGGACAGCACCGGCCAGCCGGCGGCGGAGGGAGCGAGAACATGGCGGTAGTCGCCTGGCGTTTCCACCGCTGCGGTGATCGGTTCAGCAGGGCCTGATTCCGCCCAGGGCCGGCTTGCTTCGGCCAGCGGGCAGGTTGGTTGAGCCCTGGCCTGGCCTGGCTGCAGACCAAGCGACAGCAGCGGCCAGCAGGCGGCGATCAGCACCCCGAAGGAACGCCAATCCTGGCTTCGGGATGGCTCGGGATGACTGGGCAACGATCGACCCCTCAGCCGGGCAGTCCCACACCCCGCGCCATCAGGCTGGCCAGCAGGGGGATGGTGGCGAAGCCGACCAGCTCGATGTTCAGCACCCAGCGCAGCCGGGAGGCCAGGGCTTCGCTCACCGCGGGCAGCTCCCCTTTGCGGAGGGGGATGGCCCAGAGGATGTAGGTGATCGTGGGATAGAGCGACAGGGTCCCCACGGCCAGATACACCCCAACCTTCCACCAGAACAGGGGGTTTTCGGTGTAGAAGTCGCTGCCCTGGCCGTAGTGCAGCACCCGCAGGATGCCGCTCAGCAGCACCGCGAGGGCGGCGATGCCGTACACCACATCGGTGATCACCATCAGGATGGCCTCCCCCCTGGCCGGGTCGGCCTTGATCAGCCGGCGTTCGAGCACCAGGGCGCCGAAGCACACCATGAAACTCAGGTAGTGGACGTAGGCCACCACCGCACTGGGCAGGACGCCGGTGGGGAAGACGAAACCCAGGGAGATCAGGTGGGGGAGAGCGGGGAAGGGGGCCATCGCTGCGGAATCCTGGGCTGGGTTGCTGCGCAGACCGTAGCGAGTCCACCACCATCACCACAGCGTGGCGGAAGGCTGGATTGGTTGGTTGGAAGTTGGTTGGAAGCAGCGGCGGCGAAGGATGAGCTGATTCTGTAGAGAAGACGGCGAGAAGATCTCAATAAGGGAGATAATCAGGAGATAAATCCTGGAGGTTCGGTTCTCCGGTTTCTGAAAAAGTTTTGGGCTTTAGGATAAATTTGAACCAAAAGAAATATCCGATGCTTAGTCCTCTTAGTGCCTATCTCAATTCTATTGGGCGCCATCCATTGCTTACGCCGGTCCAGGAACTTACCCTCGGTCGAACCGTTCAGACCATGATCGGCATACAGGAGCGTCATCGCCTGATCGATGGTCTGGAGACGACTCCCACCTTTTCAAAGCAGGATCAGCGCCTGATTCGCCTTGGCGAGCGGGCCAAGGATCAGATGATCGTGGCCAATCTTCGGCTTGTGGTCAACATGTCGAAGCGCTACCAGGGAAAGGGCCTTGAGCTGCTGGATCTGATCCAGGAGGGCACGCTCGGTCTGTGCCGCGCCGTCGAGAAGTACGACCCCACCCGGGGGAATCGCTTCAGCACCTACGCCTACTGGTGGATCCGCCAGGGGCTCAACCGCGCCCTCTCCACCCAGAGCCGCACGATCCGGATACCGGTCAACGTGAATGAGCAGCTCACCCAGCTGCGGGCCGCCCGGGCCACCCTGCTGCAGTTCCATGGCCAGGCTGCCACCACTCCCCAGCTGGCGGCGCAGCTCGGGTTGAGTGTGCTGCAGGTCGAGGCGCTGCAGGGATGCGAACTGCGCAGTGGAACCGTCAGCCTTCAGGGGGATGTCCACGCCCTGCTGGATCCGTCCGATCTGCTCAACGTGCTGCCCAGCGCCGAGGCTTCTCCGCTGGAGCGAGCCGAGCAGGCCGAGCGGCTTGACATGGTGTGGGTCCTGCTCGATCAGGCCCAGCTCTCCCCCAGGGAACGGTCCGTGGTTCTGCTGCGATTCGGCCTCGATCAGAACCATCAATGGCGCACCCTGGTCGATGTGGCCGAGCAGCTCGGCTGCAGCCGGGAATACTGCCGGCTGGTGGTGCAGCGGGCCCTGCGCAAGATGCGCAAGATCGGCCTTCAGAGCGGTCTTGTAGAGATCGCCTAGGGGAAGATCCCCGATCCTGATTGTTCCTGAAACCGAACTTGTCCGCCTGGGATCGGCAGAGGATGATGAACAGGTTCATTGCTGTGGAACGACCATGGCCAGCTCCGACATCCCTTTCGACGCTTCGTCCGACCCATCCAGTGCCGCCTCTGATGACGGCACCACGCTGGAAGCCGAGGTCCTTCAAAGCAGTGTGGTCGACGAAGGTCTGCTGCAGCGTCTGCTGCGACGCGCCGGTCGTGCCATCGCCCTGCCGGCGATCGAATGTCTGGAGCTGTTGCTGGATGGAAGCACTCCGGTTCAGGTGAGGTTCACGGTTCTCGCCGCGCTCACCTACCTGGTTCTGCCGCTTGATCTGATCCCCGATTTCATCCCGGTGGCGGGTTTCAGCGACGACCTGGTGGCTCTCACCGCCCTGCTGGGCATGGCCGGCACCCACCTGACCCCGGACATCAAACTGCGGGCCAGGCGCAAGCTGGATCGCTGGTTTCCTCCGTCCCGTTGATGGTCACGTTGAGCCCCGATCAGCTTGAGGAGCTGCAGGTTTTCCTGAAGGAGTGGTTGCGTCACAGCGGCCGCACCCAGGCCGACCTGCGCAGGGCGTTGCGGGCCGAATCAATTCGGATGCCGGTTCTGCTCGAAGAGCTCCGGCGCCTCCACGACGAGCAGGGGCTGAGGGGTGTGGCGGAGCGGCTCTGCGCGATCGAAGCCCTCTGGCAGAGCGAGCCGGATTCCCTCACCCAGCTCGATCTGGACCTCGATGCCCTGCTCAACGAGATCCGGGAGGGGCGCCAAACCCAGGGATGAGCAGGCAGAGTGGTGGGCCCCTGCCCCGGCCATGATGCTGCTGCGATTTCGCCCCCGTTCCGGAAGCCTGTGGCTGGCCTTGATGGCCACGGCACTGATGCTTGTCTCCGGAACCTGGAGTGCCCCGGCTGCCTGGGCCCAGAGTGAGAGCTACCTGCTCAAACGCGGCAGCAACGTCGGTCCTTCAACCCGGATCAAGCCGGTGGACTGCGTGACGGCGGCGGATGGTTCGGTCACCTGCAACACGGCGATCGAGAACTCGCCCAGCGATACCCCGGCCAAGCCCGAGTACAGCCCCTTCAAGAATTGATGAGCCGCTTTCGCGCGATGTTCGCCGACGAGGCCTTCCTCGGCATGGTCGAACGGTTTGAGCGGCAGCTCGCCAAGCTTCTCTCCCTGCTGATCTGTGTGGTGATCGTGGCGGGAACCGTTCAGTTGGTTCTCTCCGTGCTCGCGGAGTTCGGCAACCCCGCCACCGGCTGGCTGGGTGATGACATGATCCGCATTCTCGGTGACGTCCTCACCCTGCTGATCGCCCTGGAGGTGCTTCAGAACGTCACCGCCTATCTGCGGCGCCATGTCGTGCAGATCGAGCTGGTCTTGATCACGGCGCTCACGGCCGTGGCTCGGAAGGTGATCGTGCTGCCGCCGGGTGCCGAGAACAAGCCTGAGCTGCTCCTCGGTCTGGCCCTGATGGTGGTGGGTCTTTCGATCGGCTACTGGCTGGTGCGCCAGGCTGATCTCAAGGCTCTCAAGGCGTCCAGGTCAGCGTCAGCCAGAGCGTTCCAGGTGACGGATCGGTAGCCACCACCCGGTGGCGGCGGCCGGGGGCGATCACCAGCCAGTCTCCGCAGGCCAGCTGGCGTGGCTGCGGCTCATCGGCGAACTGCACCTGCGCCCGGCCGCTGAGCAGCAGCACCCATTCCGAACCGCTCTGCTCCTGCCACTCCCCGCTGTGGCTGCAGGAGTGAATCCGCTCCAGCCGCAGTCCGGGCGCCTCCAGTACCAACTCGGTGGCTTCCTGGCCCGGTTCCGGGCAGTGGCTCGCCAGCAGGTTGGGCGGCTTCGGGTTCGGCTTCGGGGGGGCCTCCAGACCCCGCCCCGAGCCTGGATCGAGCGGCTGATCCTGGTGGTCTTCGCCCCAGCGGCGGCCGATCTCGAAGCCATGCCTTCGGGCCAGGGCCACGACGCTGGCGTGATCGGAGCAGTTCCGCAGGGCCTCGCCGAGCCCGGGGTCACGGCGGCTCAGGGCCACGAAGGCATTGAGCTGGTCCACCTTGGTCAGAAAGCGCTGCAGGTCCTTCTCGGCCATTGGAGCAGCGGGGGGGTGTTCAGTCTGCCTGGTGGGCTGGCTTCAGGGCAGCAGGGGCTTTGACATCAGAAAGCGGTGAAAGATCACCCCGCCCAGCGGCAGGGTCTCGAGCCCGTCCACCTGCCAGCCCAGCCGCTCGAACAGCGGCCGTGAGAGAAAACTGGCCTCCGTACGGAGCCGGATCGCCCCGGCCCTGCGGGCCTCACTTTCAAGGGCCTTCAGCAGGGCTCGCCCCCTCCCCTGCCGGCAGGAGCGCCCACGGCAGTAAAGCAGTGAGATCCGATCGACGGGATCAAGCAGGGCGAAGGCCTCGATCGGCCCGGAGGGGCTGCCGTCTCGATCCACGCCGCCGGTGCTGACCATCCCGATGCCACGGGCCAGTTCCAGCGGCAGGCTGGCACGGCCCGCAGCCAGCTCTGCCCAGGCTTTCACCTGGGCGTGGCTGTAGATCCGGGGAGCCTGGCTGAGCACCGCGTCGCGGTAAACGGCGATCACCTCGTCGATGTCGTGGCTGCCGAGCGGCCGCAGCGGGGTCATGGTTGCTCCAGGGCTGCGAAGAAATGAAACGAGATCGGACCGAACGGGCCGATACACTCACCTTCAAGGCACGTTCCTTTATACGGTCAACGCAGGCCCATGGAGATCAGCAGCGAATGACCATGGCCGATTCCAAACCGCTCACGATCGGAGAACTGGAAGCAGGTTTTTCCGCCTATTGCCAGGCCCTCCGGCGGTTGGTCGCTGATGATCGCAGCCAGGAGCGCATTGAGCGCACCCATTGCTGGCACAATCTGCAGCGCCTGCATGACTGCCTTCCCCAGCGCTACCGCTCGCCGCTCGATCTTTACCAGCGCTATCTCAGGGCCAAGCAGGCTGGTCTGCCGATCGATCAGTGAGCTTGGTGGCCATGGGCGCCCTGATCCGTTGTCGTGAGCCCCACCACGCTTCGCTTGCCAGGGCTGGCGCCGAATGACCGAAGCCTCTGCCCATCCCTGGTGGAGGCGCCTGCTGGCCGCTGCCTTCCTGCTGGCTCTCTTTCTGCTGTTGAGCTGGCCCAGCTCGGCCTATGGGGCCAGTGGTGAGCAGCTTTTCGAGGCCCACTGCTCCGGTTGCCACATCCATGGCGGCAACATCCTCCGCCGCAACAAGACCTTGAAACTGGCGGCGCTGCAACGCAACGGCATCGAGGGTCCGGAGCTGATCGCCACGATCGCCGCCGGTGGAATCGGCCAGATGGGTGGCTACGCCAAGGTGCTCGGCGAAGATGGCCCTGCCCTGGTGGCTGAGTGGGTGTGGCGGCAGGCCCTGGCTGACTGGCCCCGCCCTGCTCCCGCTCAGAAGGCCTGAATCCAGGGATACACCTTCAGCTCGGTCCAGATCCCCTGGCGCCAGTAGATGTCGTCGCGGAGAAGGGCTTCAACCTGCTCACGGGAATCGGCTTCGTAGATGCCGAACACGTGGGTGCTGCCCTCGGTGGGGCCGAGGGTGATCAGCACACCCTCCTGCTTCTGGCGCTGCAACCCGGCCAGATGCTCGCTGCGGTAGGGGGCCCGCCTGGTGAGGGCGTCGTCGCAGTAGGTGCCCCAGAGGACGAAACGCATCGGCCCATGGCCCCATCGGCACTGCTGAAACTAGCGAGCCATCGGCCGCCCTAGGGTCAGATCCATGGACCGGAAGGGGTCGATGTCTCTGGCTGAAGCCCCGATCGGCGCGATGGTCTTGCTGGGCAGCCTTCCGGCCGATCCTTCCCTGCGGGAGCGCCTGCGGGCGATGGGAGTGAAACCGGGCATCACGCTCCAGGTGGTGCGACGAGGTTTCCCCGGCGGCATCCTGCATGTGCGGGTGGGGCTGCTGGAGTTCATGCTGCGCCGCCGGGATGGCATCCAGATGGAGGTGGCGCCGATCAGCGACTGAGCGAGCTCAGCCCAGCCCCAGTTTCAGGCCACCCTGATAGAGCAGGAAAGCCAGCAGCCAGGCCAGGGCCAGCGACCAGCCCACCGATAGCCAGGTGAAGGCCTTGCTCTTCGATTCCTTGAGCTGAATCGCCACGGTGGAAAGGCAGGGGGTGTAGAGGAGGGTGAACATCATGAAGCTCAGGGCCTGCAGTGGCGTGATCGAAGCCACCATCGCCGCCCCCAGATCGGCCTGGGAGGTGGCGTAGATCACCGCCATCGCCCCGAGCAGGATTTCCTTGGCGATGAAGCCGAAGATCAGCGAAACGGTGAGTTGGGGATTCATGCCGATCGGCCCGAGCAGGGGCTGGGTCAGCAGGCCGATCTGGCCGGCAAAGGACTGACCGGCCAGCTGATCCACCCCGAGCGGCAGGTGATTGAGCAGCCAGATCGCGATCACGCCCACGATGATGAACTGGCGGGTGGTGACGAAGAAGTTCTTCATTTCCAGGCTGGCCTTCTTCAGCATGGTGGCCAGGCTCGGCAGGCGATAGGGCGGCAGTTCCAGCACAAAGGCTTCGGAACTCGGGTACAGGTGGCGGAACAGCAGCGCCGTGAGGATCGCCGCCACGAAGCTCATGCTGTAGAAGCCGAAAATCACCAGGCCAGGGGCCCACCAGGGCCTGGCGAAGAAGGCTCCGGCCATGAACACGAACACGGCCAGCCGTGCCTGGCAGAGCGAGAAGGGAATCACCAGCATCGCAAGCAATCGCTGGGAGCGATCGCGGATCACCCGGGTGCCCATGATCGCCGGCACGTTGCAGCCGAAGCCCATGATCTGCAGCACGAAGGAGCGACCGTCCATGCCCAGCCAGTGCATCACACCGTCCATCAGGAAGGCGGAGCGGGCGAGATAGCCTGAATCTTCGATCAGGGCGATCATCAGGTAGAAGAGAAAGATGATCGGCATGAAGCTGATCACCGTGGTGATTCCCAGCCACAGCCCATCGCTCAGCAAGCCGATCAGGAACTCCGGCAGGCCGATCACGGCCAGGGCCGGCAGAAGGGCGCTGCGCTGGATGGCGTCGAAGCCCAGTCCCATCAACTCCTGGATCGGCACGCCAATCGCATAGATCAACTGGAACATCGCCAGCATCACGGCCAGGAAGGCCACCATGCCCACGCCGGGGTTGAGCAGCACCCGGTCGATCTGATGGCTGAGTTGATCGAACAGGCCCTCCGGCAGCTGCACGCAACGCTCGTTCAACTCCAGAAGCCGCTGGTCGAGCCCTGAAGGAGTCAGGGCAATAGGGGCGGCAGGGTGGATCTGATCGGCCTGATGGATCCACCTGAGCAGCTCGGCGATTCCCTGGTTGCGGCGGGCGCTGATCACCAGCACCGGCCGCTGCAGTTCCTCGCTGAGCCGCGCCTGATCGACCACCACGCCGAAGCGCTCGGCTTCATCAGCCATGTTCAGGACGACCAACAGCGGCAGGCCGGTGGCCTGCAGCTCCAGGGCCAGGCGCAGCTGGCTGTTCACCTGGCTGGCATTGACAACCACCACCGCCAGGTCCGGCGGGTGCTGCTCCAGAAATCGCCTGACGACCAGTTCGTCTTCGCTGCTGCCCAGCAGATCGTGAATGCCTGGCAGATCGACCAGCTCGTAGGGGCGGCCGTGGCAATCGCTCGGCAGGGCGCCCCGCAACAACTCCACGGTGAGGCCCGGCCAGTTGGCCACCCGCGCCTCGCCACCGGTGAGGCAGTTGAACAGGGTGGACTTGCCGGTGTTGGGCATGCCCAGCAGGGCCACCCGCCTGACCCCCTGGAGCAGGGGCCCGGCCGCTGCCGGGCGATGGCAGGACGGTGCCAGCGGGTTCATCGGCTGTGGCTCATACCCCCAATGCTACGAAGACCCTGGGGCTGAATCGATGGGATCGATGGGCTAGCCGGAGCGCCGGAAGATCAGGATCCGGTTGTTGGCGGGCAGGTTCAGGTCGGCTGCCGGCCTGAGGCCCACCGCTGCTGCTTCAAGAGCCAGCAGCCGGGCATCGCGCACACCCATGGCCGGATCGAGGCTGCGCAGATGGGCATCAAAGGCGGCGTTGCTGGCGCTGGTGTGGACGCCGTTGTCGCTGAACGGGCCATAGAGCAGCAGTAGCGCATCGGCGTTCAGCAGCCGGGCGCTGAGGGCCAGGAGCTGTTTCACGGCAGCCCAGGGCATGATGTGGGCCGTGTTGGCCGTGAACAGGGCATCGAAGGGCCCCGTCGGCCACTGCTCTGGGCGGGTCACGTCGAGTTCGATCGGTGGCTGGAGTGTGCCGGGTTTCAGCCCCTCAGCCTCCAGTGCCCAGCGGCGTTGCAGGCCCGCCAGATAGGCGGGGCGATCACTGGGTTGCCAGCGCACTGCCAGGTTTCTGCAGATGTGAACAGCGTGCTGGCCGCTCCCGGAGCCCAGCTCCAGCACCGTGGCCTCCGGAGGCAGCCAGCTGCGCAGGGCTTCGAGGATCGGCTGCTTGTTGCGTTCGCAGGCTTCGGAATAGGGCAGGTCGAGGTTGAAACCGAAGACCGCTGGCTGTTCAGGCATCGGTTTCAGCTGTCGAGGGCTTGGCGCAGCTCGGCGCAGAACGTTGCCGCGGTTGCCACCGGATCGCCTCCTGCCTGGCTGGCCGCTGCCATGCGCGCCACCAGCGCACTGCCGACGATGGCGCCATCGGCGCCCCAGTCCCGCACCTGGCGGGCCTGGTCGGTGCCGGAGATGCCGAAACCGACCGCCACCGGAGTGGAGCCACACTCTTTGAGTTGCTCCACCAGCCCTGCCACCCGGGATTCCAGCCGGCTGCGCACCCCGGTCACGCCGGTGACGCTGACCAGATAGGTGAAGCCCCGGCTGGCGGCGGCGATCCTGGCCATGCGCGCCGCCGGGGTGGTGGGGGCAACCAGAAGAACCAGATCCAGCCCTTCGGCGGCGGCGAGCGGGGAGAGCCGCTCCGCTTCCTCCAGCGGCAGATCGGGCACCAGCAGGCCAGCGGCGCCGGCGGCGGCGGCCCGATGGCAGAAGGCCGCCATGCCCAGGTTGAGCAGGGGATTGGTGTAGGTGAACAGAACCACCGGGATGGTGAGCTGGCCGCGCAGGCTGGCCAGCATCTCCAGCACCCTGGCTGGGGTGGTGCCGGCGGCGAGGGCACGGGCGGCGGCGGCCTGGATCACCGGACCATCGGCGAGGGGATCGCTGTAGGGAACACCCAGTTCGATCACATCAGCCCCGGCAGCCTGCAGTGCCAGCATGGTGCGAGCTGTTGTGTCCAGGTCGGGATCCCCCGCCATCAGGAAGGGCATCAGGGCGCAGCGCCTGTCGGCGGCCAGGGCCTGGAAGCGGGCCTGGATGGCGCCGGCAGCAAGGCGATCGGTTGGGGGTTGGGGCAAGGCGGAGGTGGCTTTCAGGGGGAAGGAGCCGGCTGCTTGCCGGGGTCGTCGGTGAGTTGGCCGATTTCGCGCAACAGGGCCTCCTGATCGGCTGGGGAGAGGGCGTCGAACTGCTTCTGGAGCGAGTCGGTGGTTTGCTGGTCGTAGGCGGCGCGGTACTGGCGGCGCTGCTCCATGAAGCTCATCCTGCCGGTCACCACCCGGAACAGGTAGCTGGCTGTCCAGGCGACCACGCCGAGAATCAGCACGGCCTCGGCGGCGATGCCGGCTGAGCTCGCTTCAAAGCCCGCCAACCTGAAACCGGCGTAGCCCAGCCCACCCAAAGCGAACACGCCGAGACCAAGCAGCAGCGACTGACCCCGGGTCATCGGCTCAGGCCTCTCCCTGGCCGGCTAGGCGCAGGTTGAGGAAGGGTGAGAACAGGATCAGCCCTGGGAAGAACAGAAACACCAGGCCATACACACCCAGGCGCTCCAGTTTGCCCATCACGGTCCAGCGCTTGTTCATCCACCAGTAGAGGGCCAGCGGCACGACCACGAGATAGGCACCGGCCACAACCACATAAGCGATCAACACGCCCAGGGTTTCCGGGGAAAGCGAGCTGAGCAACCCTGGCAATGACATGGTTCAGGAACCGTTGCCTGAAATCTAAGCTGTCCGCGCCAGGGGGCATGGCGAAATCGGTAGACGCAGCGGACTTAAAATCCGCAGGTGGCAACACTGTGGGGGTTCAAGTCCCCCTGCCCCCATTGGTGAGATCGCTTGCAGGGCAGTGGGGGCAGTTGATCTGCGGCAACGGTCAGTTCGCCCTCGTGCTGCTGTGGATTGCACTGGGCTGCGGCACAACCCGCTCTGCTGGTCGTCCTTGCTCAGGCACCTGATTGTCCTGAACGACCTGCCAAGTTGAGCTGGTTGGGCTTCTGGGGTGACGACGGATCCAGCTGTGGGCTTGCTCCCCAGCAGCAGCACCAGCCTCGCCACGATTGGTTCACGCCCCTCGCCCCTTTCCGATGCTCCTGCTCTCCCCCTCCCCCCTCACCGCCGCCAGGATCGCCGGCCTGCAGGCCACGGTGCTCTTGCTGCTCAGCCTGCTGATCAAGGCACAAATCCAGATCAGGGCGGCTGGATGGAGGAATGAGGTGGTCTGGTTTTTCTGGACAGGGCCCATCGTTAACCTCTGAGGCGGGGCACTGCCCCTGAGAGGGGCTCCCACCCATGAGCAAACGCCGCACACACAGCCCCGAGTTCAAGGCCAGGGTCGCCATGGAGGCGATCAGTGGTCGCAAGACACTCCAGGAGATTGCCGCTGACCACGCTGTGCACCCGATCCAGGTGAGCCAGTGGAAGAAGCAGCTCCTGGAGGGCGCCAGCGACCTGTTCACCCGGGGCAAGAAGTCGCAGGCCAAGGACGAGAGCCAGGCCAAGGAGGCTGAACTGTTCCAGCAGATCGGCAAGCTTCAGATGGAGCTGGAGTGGCTGAAAAAAAAGTCTCAACTGCTCTGATGCCCGTGAACTGCGAAAACTGGTCGATCATGACAACTCTGATCTCACGGTCAGCCGTCAATGTGAGCTGCTGGGCCTGCCTCGATCCACGCTGTATTACCAGCCGGTTCCTGTCCGTGACTCCACGCTGCAGATCATGGCCAGGCTCGATGCCCTCTACCTGGAGGATCCCACCGCGGGCAGTCGGCGGATGGTCCACTACCTGGCCAGAGATGGCATCCCGATCAGCCGCGACCGCGTACGAAACCTCATGCGGCGCATGGGGTTACGAGCGATCTATCAGAAGCCCCGCACCACGGTGCCAGGTGTTCCATCGGAGCGCTTTCCGTGCCTGGTGGACCTGCAGTTGCTCTCGGCTCCAGATCAGATCTGGGCGACTGATATCACCTACATACCACTGCGAAAGGGCTTCCTGTACTTGGTGGCGATTGTGGACCTATTCTCCAGGCACGTGCTCAGCTGGAGGCTATCCAACAGCCTTGACACGGAGTTCTGCTTGGAGGCCCTGGAGATGGCACTGGCCAGCGGCCGCAAGCCACAGATCTTCCATTCCGACCAGGGCTGTCAATTCACCTCTATGGCCTTCGTGGGCAGGCTCAAGGAAGAAGAGATTGAGATCAGCTGGTCGGGCCGTAGACGCTGCTACGACAACATCTTGGTGGAGAGGCTGTGGCGCACCGTCAAGTATGAGGAGGTCTACCTGCGTGCCTACAGCGATGGCTGGGAAGTGGAGATCAGACTGGCCCGCTTCTTCTGGAGGTACGGACATGTAAGGCCACACAGCTCCCTGGGAGGCCGAACTCCCCGTGAGGTCTATAATGAAACCGAACCCTGTTCTTCCCGCCGTGGGTTAACGATGTCAGGGGCCGTATCTGTCCAATAAAAGGCACCGACCTCAGAACGCCTGAATCCCTGAAGGGGGCGGCTGATTGTTCGATGCTGGTGGACAGCTCGATGCGCTCTGTCCATGCCACGCCGTCGTTACCGCCAGGATCCGCTGCCGCTCGGAGCAGTGGCCCCCGCCGCTGAACTGTTCGGACCGGAGCAGGCCAGCCCACCCGGACTTCAGCTGGCCGAGCAGGGCCAGCTGGCGGTGGTGCCGCTGGGGCCGCTGTTTGATGCCGTGCCAGGAATCCAGACCACAACCGAGGACGACCTGCGGCCGCTGCAGAGGGACGTGCTCGAGGATCGTTTGATCAAGGGGGCTCTGCCCAATCGCCATGGGCGCTCACCAGAGGGTTCCAGTGGGAATGGTGGTGTGACCTGACCCCACAGTTGCAAGGTCTGCTGGTTTGACGCTCAGTGGCCCAGCCGCGCACGGATGTCCCTGAGCCGGGCGACGCTGTTCACCAATGCCGGAGCGCTGTCGAGGCCCTGCAGGTAATCGAACACATAGGCGAGCACGGCATAGATGGCGCCGGCGCTGAACACCGGCGACCGGGTGAAGTCGATCAGCAGGACGACGAGGGCGATGATCGTGGCGAGTTCCGTCACCGTCCAGGTCCACGACTCGCTGTCGGACAGTTGAACGTGCCAGCGACGCACCCGGCCGAAGTGACGACGAAGGCGCAGCGGCCGAGCCGCCTCGATGTCAGCGATCTCGTGCTCGATCTGGTCGTTGAGGCCTCGATGCAACCGGAGCGCGCGCCGCCAGTACCAGGTGTTGATGAGCGCCATCGGCAGCAGCACCGCCATGGCGATGAATCCCGCCTCCAGGTCGAAGGTGAACAGCATCACCAGCGACCCGATCACGGTTACCACCTGGGAGAACATCGCCGGCACATCGGCCTCGAAGAAACCCACCATCTCGCGCATCATCTCGACCCGCGCCGAGACGATGCTCGTGCCGTGGCCCTGGTGCCTCTGCTCGGCGACGGTGAGCACGGCGAGCCGGGCATACAGGCCCATGAAGACACGCGTGTCGTAGCGCTGCCGCCCAAAAGCCATCACAAGGTGCACGAGCCACACGGCAATCAGCGCCGAAAGGCCCCGGTAGCTGTTCTTCAGCAGCCCGTCCACCGCCCATCCGGTGAGTGCCGGATAGGCGAGCATGCAGAGGTTCTCCAGCAGGGTGAGGGTGTAGGTGCCGGCAATCGACAGCCGTTCAGCACGGGAGAGGGCGGTAAGGATCGACTGCGTCATCGTGTTGCGTTGTCGTCCCCAGGGTGGCCGTAGAGCCGTGATCAACGGATCAGGCTCACTCCCCTCAAGTCGAGAGACGGCTGACCCACAGGATCAGTGATCCAGGCACTTTGATGCCTCTCCAGAGTGATCATCTGTGACCTGGTGACGACCTCAGGGGCTTCGCCGGAATCGAGGCGATGGATGGGCGCAGGCCCGATCTAACCACAATCTTCCAGGCCGCCAGCTCCACCAACAACAAGGACAAGGTGAGGGATCCTGAAATGCAGGATTTGGCTGCCATGGGCAAGCAGTTGTTGTCCGGGATGCGTTGCCACAGCGGCAACGGCTGCGCGGAAGCCGTTGGCTACGGGAAACGAAACGCGTTCCAGGACTGCGAAGCAGAGCTCAGGATTGCCATGAAGACCAACAAACATTATGGATCGATGCTCGGCGCAGGAGCCGGAAAAGCCCCTGCAAGGCATGCTCCGGCAGAGAGTTGGAGAGGGTAAACAGGGGATCAAGAGCCACTTTCAGCATCCTTCGTTGCCCTTTGAGCTAATCCTCAAAGAATTTGCGCCGCATCTCGCTGTTCTGGTTTTCCCAGGGCCAGTAGGGTGCAGATAGCTGGCTGGAGAACTTGCGCAACAGTTGGATGCTGATCTCGATGTTCAGGGATTGGGCAATGTCAACGATCTGCTGTGGATTCGTGCTGGAGCGCACCATGCTGGCCAGATTGGGAGAGCTTCTCAGAGCCATTGAGAGGGCATGGATGCGATCGATCAGGAGATTGTCCTCATTGCCTTGAGAGTGATTGTCCATGACATGAAGTGGCGGGTCAGTCAATGGTCTTGGTGGAGGGATCGCTGATAGCGACGTGGATGGGCAACCGGTATCCGCTGCGTCTTTTGGGATGGGTGTTCAGGTGTTCTGGCAGTACCACCTCCGGCAAATGAGCCAAACCAGTGCCCAAAAGCGTGCTTGGCAAGCTGTGAGAACGGGAATCGCGATTGCACCAGTTACCATTCTGAGCCCTTGATGTTAGTTGAGAATTTCAATGCCTCGCTTACGATGGGAGAGGCTTCGATAGGGCGATCGGGTCGGTTGGTTGCTGCCTGCGTCTGGGAACAAGCCATTCAGGCTTTGGCAGGGGAGGGATGGCCTGGATCATCGTGTTGGCTGATTGCCTTGCTCAGGAATTTCTCATTATGTTCTCGATTCATTTTTTTGCCCATCCCCAAAGCCAATGGCGCCAGATATCGTGGAATGAAGATGATGGCTTGGAATGGCTTTCAGCTGAGGTATAGAAGGAGACAAATCGATGTTTCTTCCGTCTTCGGTGCGCACCGCTTCAGCTCCTTGTCTCCGTTCTGGTTCTGAATCAGGGCGGAGCTGCCCGCCGCTCCGTAAGCTGCCTGCATTGCCTCTTTCGTGATGACCTTCCTCGGCACGCTCGATGAGCTGAAGGTCCTGGTGGATCGTCTTGCTTTCCCCGGTCACTGGGAACACAAGGGCCAGTTCGAACTGTTCGTTTCCGATCAGGAAGACACCAATCTCCGTCTGAACTGGTGGCCCCAGTCCGGTGTGCTCACGGTCGTCGGTGATCCGGCCGAACGGGAGGGGGTTGAGGAACGGCTCGCGGCGCTCCTGGCCGAGCGTTGAGCGCCGCACCACCGGTTCTGTGGAGTTTTCGCCGTTGTCCCTTCGCGATCCGGGCGCGGTTGGCCCTGCGGGCTGCCGGTGTCGCCGTTGAACTGCGTGAAGTGAGCCTTCGGGCCAAACCGGCCGAGTTGCTGGAGGTATCGGCGAAAGGAACGGTGCCGGTGCTGGTGCTTCCCGCCACAGCCAGTGGTGCTGGCCAGGTGATTGATCAGAGCCTGGCGGTGATGCGCTGGGCTCTGGAGCAGCACGACCCCGGCGATCTGCTCCGGCATGGACAGCCGGCCCTGGTGGAGGAGATGGCCAGCCTGATCAGCACCAATGACGGCCCCTTCAAGTTCCACCTGGATCACTTCAAGTACCCCGAGCGCTTCCCTGGCTCAGAGCCGTTGCGGCATCGCCAACAGGCACTGGAGATCCTGCATCACTGGAATGCCCGCCTGGCGCCCTGGCTGCTCGGCGATCACCCCTGTCTGGCTGATCTCGCCCTGCTGCCGTTCGTGCGTCAGTTTGCCCGGGTGGATCCGGAGGCTTTTCAGGCCGAGCCTGGGTTGGAAGTCCTGCAGACCTGGCTGAGCCGCTTCCTGGCCAGCGAAGCGCTCGCGGCGGTGATGACCCGGCGGGAACGCTGGCGCTCAAGCCGCTTTCTCTATCACCTCGCCCTGGCCACCGACTGGCAGGACGCCCAGCTGGCCGGTGAGTACCGCCGCTCCACCCGTGGGCGCAGCCTGGAGGAGGTGGGCTTCATCCATGCCAGCCAGGCCCACCAGATCGACGCCACCTACCAGCGCTTCTACGCCGATGCCGGCACCGTGCGCCTGCTCACGATCGATCCACAGCCACTGGCGGCCATCTGCCGGCTGGAGCCTGCTCCCGGGAGTGGGGAGTTGTTTCCCCATCTCTTTGGCCCCCTGCCGCTGACGGCGGTGGTGGGGGTGGAGCCCTACCCAGCAGGATGACCGGCGCCGTGGCCGGGCCGTTGAGCCTGGCGGAGCTGGAGCGCTGTGCGGCCCGGCGGGGACTGTTGCTCCGGATTCAGCGGCGACGACAGCTGGGGATCTGGGCCCTGAGGGTGGGGGTGGCGCGCAGCCGGCCGGAGCAGGCGCCGCAACTGCTCGGTGAACTCAAGGGCTGGGCCCTGCCGGCTGCCAGCGGTCTCCACCTCGACACCCTGCGGGTGCAGGGCAGGGCCCATCGGGTGGGGGTGCTGATCTGGGCTGCCACCTTCGCCTGGGCCCTGGAGGAGACCCCCTGCCGTCGCGCCCAGCTGCTGGCGATTCACGATGAAGAGGTCCAGCACTGCCGGTTGGTGCGTTACTTCGAAAGGCTTGGATTTCAACCGGTCCAGACCGTTGGGGCGGGCTTGCTGGACTGGCCCCAGCGGCTGCTCTGGGGTGGTGCCGGTCTGCGGATGGCAGGCGATTGCCAGGAGGGTCTGAGGCGCTGCAGCGCCCTGCTGGTTGAGGCATCGGCCCGGTAAGGTCGAACGCAATGATCAGGGGGGATGGTGATTCAGATTTCAGAGGCTCGGATGCATCTGGTTCGCTGGATCTTGACCGTTGGCTGGTTGCTGATCATCGGTTCGCTCTTTTATGACCCCTGGACGGCGAGATTCACCGATCCGGATCACCCCTGGAGCCCCCTGCGGTTATCGCGGCAGTGCGTTGAGGTGCAGGGTTCCTGTCTGATCGAGCAACCCTATCCCCTTGGCACCACGGTGTTCTGGGGGGTGGTCGTGCCAGCCGGCATCTTCATTCTCCTGGTGTTCGGCCATGAGCTCTGGCGGCGGATCTGCCCACTGTCTTTTCTTTCCCAGATTCCCCGCGCCCTCGGCCTGCAGCGTCAGTTCGAGCGCCTCAATGCCATAACCGGCAAGCGACGCTTCGAGATCGCCAAGGTGCCAGCAGACTCCTGGCTGGGTCAGCATTACCAGCAGTTGCAATTCGGCTGGTTGTTCGTTGGGCTTTGCGGACGATTGCTGTTTTTCAATGCGGATCGGATCGTGCTGGCCGGTTGGTTGCTGTTCACGATTGCGGCCGCCATTGCGGTGGGTTACCTGTTCGGTGGCAAGGCCTGGTGTCAGTATTTCTGCCCGATGGCGCCGGTGCAGAGCATCTACTCCACACCGGCCGGCCTGCTGGGCAGCCGGGCCCACACCAGTGAACAGTTGATCACCCAGTCGATGTGCCGCACGGTGTTGCCGGATCAATCCGAGCAGAGTGCCTGTGTGGCCTGCCAGCAACCCTGCATCGACATCGATGCCGAGCGGATGTACTGGGCCGGGATCGACAAACCCGCCGCTGGCTTTGATCGTTATGGCTATGTGGGATTGGTGATCGGCTATTTCGGTTATTACTATCTCTATGCTGGTAACTGGGATTATTATTTCTCCGGTGCCTGGTTACGCCAGAGTGATCAGCTCGCATCCCTGCTCAGGCCTGGGCTTTTCCTGTGGGGTCAACCGATCAATCTGCCGAAACTGGTGGCGGTTCCCCTGGTTCTCGGTCTGTGCACCTGGCTGGGTGCCCTGTGCGGACGCTGGATCGAGAACAGGGGCCGGATCAGCGCCCATCGCCACGAGGCTGGCCCTGCTTTCACGGTGGTTCGGCACCGGCTGTTCTGCCTGTGCACCTTTGCCATCTTCAATGTCTTCTTTCTGTTTGCCGGCCGGCCTCTGATCCAGCTGTTGCCCCTCTGGGTGCAAACCTTCTACGACCTGCTCCTGATGATGCTGAGCACGTTGTGGTTGTACCGCGCCTGGAATCGTGATCCCGATCTGTATGGCCGGGAGAACCTGGCGAGCCGTTTCCGCAAACAGCTGGAGCGGCTGCAGCTCAATGTCGCCCAGTACCTCGACGGCCGCAGCCTGGCCGAGCTCAACACCCATGAGGTCTATGTGCTCGCCAAGGTGCTGCCTGGGTTCACCCGTGAAAAACGCCAGGAGGCCTACAAGGGGGTGGTGCGGGATGCCCTTGCCGAGGGCTATGTGAACGTGGCCAGCAGTCTGGATGTGCTCCAGCAGATGCGTGTGGAGCTGGGTGTCTCCGACGCCGAGCACGAACAGCTGCTCGAGGAGCTGGGCGTGGAGGATCCCGATCTGCTCGATCCGGACAGCCGCCGCAGCCTTGAAAATCAGGTCCGCCTCAATGGCTATCGCCAATCGCTGGAGCGGCTGCTCCTGCTCCAGGCCCGCCAGCAGGGCTCAGCCACCCCATCGATGCTCACTCCTCTGGAACTGGAGTACGCGATCACCGACCAGGAGCAGGAGAACGTGCTGGATGGGCTCAAGCCCGCAGTCGGCGCCGCCAGGAAGGTCGAGGCGCTGCTGGATCGCTTGCCAGGGCTGAGCGAGACCTGGCGCGCCCTGCATCAACCCTCAGTCCCCCAGCACCCTTTTGTTCGGATTGTGCTCACCGATCACATCCGCCACCGCCTGGAGCTGAGCATGGGCGCGATCCTTGAGGCCTTCGTGATCCTCCAGGACGATCCGGTCCTGCCAGGCCTGGTTGTGCGCTTGCGGGCCCAGTCCCCCCTGGTGCTGCTGGAGATGCTGGAGCGGGGGCCGTGGAGGCAGCGCCTCTCCCCGCAGCTGTTTGCCGATCTCAATGCGCCTGGAGCTGAACCCTCCGCCTGTTCCCTGGAGATCCCGTTGCCGGTCACGCTCGGCCATCTCGAAACCCTGCTGCAGGAACGCACTCCCACCACCGCAGCGGCGGCCCTGTTCCTGCTGGCCCAGCTGGATCGGAGCCGCGCCCGCCAGCTTGCCGGTGCTCTCAGCACTGCACCGGTGGCACAGCTGCTGGGTCAGACGGCCCAGCAGCTGCTCAACCTGGAGGCGGCGGAGCTGGTCCTGGCCGATCTTCCCGCCCTGGAGTTGCGGCTGTGCCTGGCGGCCAGCGATTTCTTCCGTCGCACCCGGCCGGAAACCCTCGAAGCCCTTGCTGACGCCTCCAGCGTGCACACCTACGCGGCGGGTGAGCTGATCACCGAAGCCGGCGACACCTGCCGCGAGTTGCTGCTGTTGATTGATGGGGAAGCGGTGATCCACTATCAGGAAGAACAGCGCGTTCGCCTGGAGCCCCTCAAGCCTGGCCAGGTTCTCGATGAACTCGAAGTTCTCACCCACAGCGCCACCGAGAACACGATCGTGGCCGAGCGTGACAACACCCGCTTGCTGGCTGTTCCGGTCGATAGTTTCGATGCCATGCTCGATCAGGATCACGACCTTGGCCGCCGGGTGCTGGAGCTGGAGAGCCGCCACTTGCAGCGGTTCATGCGTTCGGTGCAGGCCTGAGCGGCACGGCCGTTGGCCCCGGCAATCGGTGGGACGGCTGGTTTCGTGGTCAGGGAAGTTCTCAGCAGATCTGTGGCTGCGAGAGCCAGCCCCAGGCGCTGTCGTGGCGTTTGCTCTTGCGATGGCCGTGGCAACAGACGTCCAGCCGCTCAGGGCTCAGGAGCCAGAGGACTTCACCCCTACCACCATCATTCATGCCCAGGTGAATACGGCGATGGGCGCCCTCAGTTTTGAGGGCGACGTTGTCGACAGGGGTTCCAATACAGCCCTGGGTTTTCCCCTGCTCAACGCACTCAGCGTCAACCATGACGCTCGGGTCACGATCGACACGAGTTTCACGGGGCAGGATCTGCTCAGGGTCCGCTTCAGAAGCGGCAACTTCGGCGCCTCCGGTTTCTTCTCCAATCCACCAACTCCGCTGACGCGCCTCGATTTCGCATCCGACAATCCGATCAGTGTCAACCGGGCCTATCTGCAGGTTCCGCTCAGCCCCGAGCTCCGCATCAGTGTGGGTGGCATCATCAGCCAGCTCGATATGCTCCCCGTCTGGCCGAGTGTCTATAACGACTCGCCCATTCTCGATCTGTTTCAGTACGCCGGTGCCCCCGGTGCCTACAGCAAGCGATCCGGTGGCGGCTTCGGTGCCTGGTGGCAGCCCCGGGGTGTGCTGCAGGGATTCAGCCTCGGCTATGCCTACGTGGCCGAACGCGCCGGTGGATCCCCTCAAGGTGGTGGCCTGTTCTCTCCTGTCTCCTCCCAAACCAGCACCCTCCAGCTGGCCCTGACCAGGCCCCAGTGGAACATCACCGGGGCCTATACCTTCAGCGGCCCCCAGGTGAGGCTGAGGGGGACGCCACTGGCCAGCCTCCTGGCCGCAGGGGCGCGCGATGGATCGCTCCAGTCCTGGTCGGTGGCGGGGTACTGGCAACCTCGGCGGTCAAGGTGGATCCCCTCGATCAGCGTTGGCTTGGGTCAGGACAGCTTTCGTTTCGGTGCCTATCCGGTGGCGAACGTGTCGGGGCTGCGTACCCAGTCCTGGTACACCGGGCTGGTCTGGAGTGATGTGCTCCGCCAGGGCAACAGCCTGGGATTCGCTGTGGGGTCACCCGCCCATGTGACGGCCATCCAGGCATCGGGGACCAGGCCCATCGACGATCGAGGCCTGGCTTATGAGCTCTATTACCGGATTGTGGTGAGTGACGAGCTCAGCTTGACGCCTGCCGTGTTCTGGTTGACCCGCCCTCGGGGGGCCATGACAGCCAGCGATGATCCATCCCAGGCACTGCTGTTCCCCGTTGGATCGACGGACGCCACACTCGGCGTCTGGGCTGGACTGCTTCGGGCAACGCTGCGGTTCTGAACCACCTCCGGAGCGGCTCCTTCTCCACTGGGATCGTCGTCAGCCCTGTTGCCACGCTTCAGGCCTTTCCTGTTGTGACACTGCTTCGATCAGCCCTTAGGGCATTCTTAATCCTGCCCAGGATGGTTTTGGGGCGATTCCTCATGCCATGCAGCCGTTGTCACAGCTCGCTCTACGAGGCCTCACCGGCGCTGCCGGTGGGGTTCTTGGTGGCCTGGCAGGTGCGGCGGCAGCCGTTCTGGTCACAGAACTGATCAAATTCAGCCTGGCGCGGGTCTGGCAGCTCGAACCCGGCTGGCTGCTGGCCCTGCCCGTGCTGGGCATCGCCCTGGCGGTGCTGGTGCTGCAGGGGTTGGCCCAGGGTGAGGGGGCCGGTCGGCTGCCGTTGCTCCCCCTGGCCGGAGTGCCGGTGCCCAGGGCGCTGCGGATCTGGACCACCTTCCCGGGTGATGCGGCCCGCGCCGATCTCACCGCCGATGTGCTGGCCACGGCGGGGGAGGAGGAGCGCTTCCCCTGGTGGCTGGCGCCGGTGCGGGCCCTGGCGATCCTGGCCACCGTCGGCTTCGGCGGCGCCATGGGAACCGAGTCGCCTGCCGCCCACCTGGGGGTGGCCGCAGCAGCCTGGATGGGCCGGTGGCGACCATGGCTGCGGCCGTTGCTGCGGCCCCTGGCCGTGGGAGGGGGGGCCGCCGGGGTGGCGGCCCTGATGGGGATCCCCCTGGTGGGGACCTGTTTCATGCTCGAGCTGGGTCGTCGCCGCCAGGTGCCGTTCAGCGCCGATCGCGTGGCGGCGGCCCTGGCCGGTGGCCTGGTGGGCTGGGGGATCAACGTCAAGTTTCAACTGGCTCTGATCAGCCTGGTGGTGCCGAAAGTGCCCCCGGCCGACCTCTGGGATGCGGTGGCAGCGGCCCTCCTGATCGGCGCCATTGCCGGGGCCGTCACGGCGCTCGCCGGCAAGACCATCTACTGGGCCCGGGGCTGGAAGGCCCAACCGTGGCGAAAGCTGGCCCTCGGAGCCCTTGCCATGCTGGCGATTGCGCTGGTCACCGGCTGGATCGCCACGCCGGCGGCGGCCTTCGGACCCGGTGGTGCGGCGATCGTCTGGGCCGAGACCACACCGGCCGCCACCCCCCTCACCCTGCTGGCCCTTGCCCTGCTGCGGGCCGCCGCCACCACGGCGGCGGTCGCGGCCGGAGGCTGTGGGGGCGTCTTCGTGCCGTTCCTGGCGATCGGCGACATCGCCGGCCGGGTGTTCGCCGCGGCCTTCGGGGTGCCCCCCGATCTGGCCGGTGCCGCCGGGGCGGCGGCCGGGATCGCCGGTGGCTACCGCTTGCCGTTCACCGCCATGGCGATGGTGCTGGGGGTGGGCGGCCCCACCATGGCCACCCTCACCTGCCTGGCCACGGTGGGGGTGGCGGTGGCCGCCGGAGCCTGGGCAAGCCGGGGAATCTCCGTGCTCTCCCTGACGCTGGAAGAGGCCAGCCGCCTCAAGGGCTGACGCTGGTGTGACCATCTGAACAAGGGCAGTCATGGGACGATGGGCGCCACCTGAGCCGGATCATCGTTTTGAGTCCTTCCTGGGCGGGGTCCAACCCCGCCGCTCAGCGCCTGGCCAGGGGAAAGGCGCTGCGCTCGGCGGTTCCCCGCTCGGCCCAGGCGGAATGGTCTTCCCTGCTGGGGAGCCGTGATCCGATCGCCCTGCTGGAAGCCTCCAATGCGGGGCGGGTGCAGGAGCTGATTCCGATTCGCATCGGCCGGATGCTCCGCTCCCCCTTCACCTTCATGCGGGGTTCCTCGGCGCTGATGGCCCATGACCTGAGCCTGCTGCCGCGCTCCGGTATCCAGGTGTGGGCCTGCGGGGATTGCCACCTGCTGAACTTCGGGCTCTTTGCCACGGCGGAGCGGAATCTGATCTTTGATCTCAATGATTTTGATGAGGCCCACCCGGCCCCCTGGGAGTGGGATGTGAAGCGTCTGGCCACCAGCTTCGTGCTGGCGGGCCGCGACAACAACCATTCCGAAGCGGATTGCCGTAAAGCCGCCCGGCGCAGCGTCCGCTCCTACCGGCAGCATCTGCGGGAGTACGTCGAGGCCAGCCCACTGGAGGTCTGGTATGCCCGTTTCGATGCCGACGATCTGATCGAGGCCGCACCGACCAAGGCCATCAGAAAGTCGCGCCAATCACTCACTGCCAAGGCTCGCCGGCGGATTGCCCATCACCTGTTTCCGAAGATCACCACCCTGGCGGATGGCCATTGCCGGCTCACCGACCAACCTCCCGTGCTCACCCATGTCTGCCATGGAGAACTGGAGCAGCGGATCAGCGAAGACCTGGAGGACTATCGACTCTCCCTGTCCGATGAGCGGCGTGTGTTGCTGGATCGCTACACCCTCGAGGATGTGGCCCTCAAGGTGGTGGGAATCGGCAGTGTCGGCACCCGCTGCCTGGTGGCTCTCTACTTCTCCGAGGATGGCCATCCCCTGATCCTGCAGATCAAGCAGGCCAACCCGTCGGTGCTGGAGCCCTACACCCTGCCCAGCACCCTGCCCAACCACGGCCAGCGCGTGGTGATGGGCCAGCGGCTGATGCAATCCGGCAGCGATCTGTTTCTCGGCTGGTTCCGCAGCCGGATCGGCAACGACTATTTCGTGCGGCAGCTGCGTGACATGAAAATGTCGTACCCGATCGAGGACATCTCCCCCCTGCGACTCCAGCATTACGCCGACTACTGCGGCTGGTCGCTGGCCCGTGCCCACGCCCGCGGCGGAGACGCTGCCACGATCAGCGGCTACCTGGGTGTGGGAGAGGCGGCCGACCGGGCGATCGAACGCTTCGCCATTGCCTATGCCGACCAGACGGAGCGCGACCACGCCAGCCTCCAGGCGGCTGTGGACGCCGGGCGGATCGAGGCCCTGATCGAAGCCGATCGCTGAGCTCGGCAGCGGATAGCCCCGGGGGCTCGACTGCATCGACCAGGACTTCCTGGTTCATTGGTGCAGATCGCTCTCCCGCCGGTTCAGCGCTCGGCTTCCACCCTGAATGACTCCTGGTACGGCTGTAGTTGAGCATGGGCGACGACATCGGCAGCCCCGTACCTCTGGAGGCCATCTAGTGATGCCTTGCCGGGCTGGTTTTCATCCCACCGGGAGGGTGCACCTGGAGGGAGAACCAACCTTATTTCATGTGGGACAAGGTTTCCAAAAGGATCTTGTCTCCTTGGATGTTGATTCTTGTCAGGCCAACCCGTGGGTTTTCCAGGTCAATAATGATGAAGGTGATGAGGGATATGGTCAGGCAGAAAATAATCATATAAAAGAGCGGCCGTTTTGAATTTACGGACATATCCTGGCCAACCATAAAGGCAGAAGCCAAGGCGAGAGCAAACAGCAAGATGTAAACAATCAGCGGTGGATGGGTGCGAGTCGCCTGCAGCCGTTCGTTGGCAACATTCATCATCTCGCCGGTTGATGTCAGGACAAGAGTGATGATTCCTGGATTTTTATCCTGTAGAACAGAGGCACTGGCAATGACCCAGATCTTGTCTTGCAGGGCAAGACTTTGGCGGAAGTAGGCATTCGATCGTTCTCGATCATCATAGTATCGGAAGACTTGGATACGCGATTGAACATAATCTTTGTAGAGTGGCCGCAACTTCGCTTGATCTTGCTTCGGCAGTGCATCGAGATGATGGTAGGCGGTTGAAATAGCGTTGGCTTCCTTTAATACCAGATGGACCCGATTCTCGTAGCGAGATAGTGTTCCAGTAAACGTGAAAGCCAGGAGCAGCCCTAGAATTCCAAAGATAGAGTTCTCAACGGCGCTAAATCCTTCGATCTTTCTTTCGGGATCTCTGATTAATCGCCGCCGCCCGATTCGATAGCCAGTTTCGATACTTCCAGCCATGCCCAGACCCAGCAGTGTTGCTGACAGGAGTGATACGGCTAGGAATTCCATGCTCAATCAAATCAGGACAGCAGTGAAAGTTGGCTTTGCAAGCAGGGGGTCCTGTCGGTGCTGCTCACGCCAGGACGAGATCCTGTTCGTCCAGAACAAATGAAGGCATGCAACCTTGAAACATGATCATCATTATTCTGAGAATACCACGTGTTGAGCCGTCAGGCTTGCCTGTCCATACCAACTGAACTTGCCGCATCGACAATCCACTCACTCCTCAGAGTTATTGTCTTATGGGCTTCAGTCTTTTCCACTACACCAATCCCACTACACCGATTCCACTTCACCAACCCCACTACACCAATCCCACTACACCAATAGGAGCAGGAGAGAGTGATTGGGGTGGGCTGATTGCGGCGTCAGGATGCCGCCGAATGCTCCCAGGAGAAATGAGGCAGGCGGTAGAGCGCCTCCCTCTGGGCGTCACTCCAGGTTTCGATCATGGCAGTAAGCTCTGGAGCATCCCCATCCAGCTTGAGCTGATGGCTGATCGCCAGGTGATTCCGTGGAATGAGGGCCAGCTCGAAGGGCGGACCCACGGTGAGGTTGGATCGCTGGGTGAGAACTTCTGAAATCAGGCAAAGCCGGGCAGCATCCTCCAGGGAAAGATTGGAATGCCCCACATTATCGAGCGGTGGTTTCCCATACTTTGTTTCACCGATCTGCAGGTATGGAGTTTCGCGTGTTGCCTTGATTGCATTGCCCTGAGCATAGATCAGGTACAGGCCATGGGCCTCCCCTCTGATCTGCCCGCCCAGGATGAAGGAAGCTCCGGCACTGGCTCCAGCTTGCTGCAAAGCAGGAGCATTTTCCTGTTGCACAGCCACACTCACACGACCGACATAGCTGGCTGCTTCAAAGAGGTACTGGCATGATCGGAGGTCTTTATTGGCTGCAGGTGTAGCTTCGATCTTCTGATCGAGATCGCGGTGAATCCAGCTGATCACAGCCTGGGTTGTGGCTAGATTGCCCGCAGCAAGAAGGACGAAGATCCGATCGGCAGCCGGCTGAAAAACATGCATCTTGCTGTAGCTTGAGATATAATCAACTCCTGCATTGGTGCGTGAATCTGATGCCAGGACGAGCCCTTTCTCCAGCCAGTAACCGATGCAATACGTCACCGCTTGAAACTCCAGAATCCAGACAATGATCTTAGCGATCCGCCAGGCAAGCTTGAGGCCTTGAAGGTTAAGAAGTGAGGAACTTCTGAGCCTGCCAGCTTCGAGCTCCGGAGAACCACCTGCTGCAGATCGACCTGCTGGTGAGAATGCAGCTGGTCAGCGCCGGTTCATCTGGAATAAACCGCTCAATCAGCTTGGCAGAATGGATCTGGCTGTTTCAGCTTTCCTGGGCCGCTGGGCTGGGGCCGGCGATGTGACGGATCAGGTCGAGGCATTTGCAGGAATAGCCCCATTCGTTGTCGTACCAGGCCACCACTTTCACGAACGTGTCGGTGAGGGCGATGCCGGCACCGGCATCAAACACCGAGGTGCAGGTTTCACCAACAAAATCGGCCGAAACCACCTCCTCTTCGGTGTAGCCCAGCACCCCTTGCATCGCTCCTGCGGCCGCCGCTCGCATCGCCTGCTTGATGGCCTCGTAGCTGGTGGGGGTGGAGAGATTCACGGTGAGATCCACCACCGACACATCGGGAGTGGGTACCCGGAAGGCCATGCCGGTGAGCTTGCCGTTCAGGGCCGGGATCACCTTGCCCACCGCCCGGGCCGCTCCGGTGGAGGAGGGAATGATGTTCTGGCCGGCGCCACGGCCGCCCCGCCAATCCTTGACGGACGGGCCATCAACTGTTTTCTGGGTGGCGGTGGTGGCATGCACGGTGGTCATCAGGCCTGAGCTGATGCCGAAGTTGTCGTGCAGCACCTTGGCGATCGGCGCCAGGCAGTTGGTGGTGCACGATGCATTGGAAACGATGTCCTGGCCGGCGTAGCTGGTGTGGTTCACCCCCATCACGAACATCGGCGTGTCGTCTTTCGAGGGGGCGGAGAGCACCACCTTGCTGGCCCCGGCCTCGATGTGGGCCCTGGCAGTGGCATCCGTGAGAAAAAAGCCGGTGGACTCCAGCACGATCTGAGCTCCCACCGCTCCCCAGTTGAGCTGGCGGGGATCCCGCTCGGCAGTGACGCGGATGGTGTTGCCGTTGACGATCAGATTGCCGCTGTTGACGGTGACATCCCCCTGGAAGCGGCCGTGGGTTGAATCGTAACGAAGCAGATAAGCGATGTAATCAACATCGAGCAGATCGTTGATGCCAACTACATCCACATCGCTGGCTTCAATGGCACGCCGAAACACCAGTCTGCCGATTCGACCAAACCCGTTGATTCCAATCTTGATGGTCATGCGACACTCTCCCTGCGGCTTGAAGTTGTGAGGATCTTGTTTTAATCTAGCAGCCAGCCGGCTTAGCCCAGCCAGTTCAGAAAGCGTTGAATCACAATGGCATTGCTGATATCCACGAAGAACCCCGACACCAGCGGCACGATGATGAAGGCGCGCTGGGCCGGGCCATAGGTCTGGGTCACTGCTGCCATGTTGGCCATGGCCGTGGGGGTGGCGCCAAGGGAGATGCCACCGAAGCCGGAGCAGATCACGGCGGCTTCATAATCACGACCCATCACCCGGAAGATCACGAAAATGGCGAACAGAAAGGCAAGCACGAACTGGGCGGCCAGAATCGTGATGATCGGGCCGGCCAGCTCGGCAATCGTCCAGAGCTGCAGGCTCATCAGCGACATCGTCAGAAAGATTCCCAGGGCGACGTCCGAGACGATCGCCAGGGAGCGGCTGCCGGCGGGCCATGGAAAGCGGGCCAGCCGTGGCACCGTGTTGGTGAGCAGGATGGCGGCGAACAGGCAGCAGACGAACAACGGCAACTGGCGTCCCATGGCACGCAGGCCTTCGTGCAGAGCCTCGCCCAGCGCCAGGCTGACGTTCAGCCAGAACAGCGTGGTCAGCAGGCTGAAATAGGAAATCGTCTCCGCGGGACGCCCACCGTCATCCACCCTTGAAGCCATGCTGCGGACGGCTGGCTGGAGCTTGTTGCCGCGAATCAGGAGACGTGCGATCGGGCCACCCATCAGGGATGCCAGCACCAGGCCGAAGGTGGCGCAGGCGATGCCGATCTCCAGAGCGTTCTCCACCCCGTGGCTGGCGGCGAACCGCGGTGCCCAGGCAATGGCCGTGCCGTGCCCACCGAGCAGCGACACCGATCCACCCAGCAGGCCGATCAGTGGATTGAGGCCCAGAAGGGTGGCGACGCCCACGCCGGTGAGGTTCTGAAGGATCATGTAGACCACCGTGACCACCACCAGCACCAGCAGGGGCCGCCCGCCCGCCCGCAGAGTCCTGATGTCGGCGTTCAGTCCAATCGCCGCAAAGAAGTAGAGAAGCAGGAAATCACGGGTGGCCAGATTGAAGCCCACCTCGATTCCCGTGACGCTGTGGAACAGGGCCAGCAGAAGGCAGACAAGTAGCCCGCTGCTGACCGGCTCCGGAATGTTGAACTCCCGCAACAGCGCCACCCGTTGATTGAGCCATCGGCCGATCGCCAGCACAACGATGGCAATGTTGAAGGTGGAGAAGCTTTCGAATTGCATTGCTCTTCAATCCTCCCCGGCGTGGTAGCTGCTGCGCACCAGCGGCCCACTGCGCACCTGGCTGAATCCCAGCTGTTTTGCAACCTCGCCGAAGCGAACGAATTGCTCGGGTTCCCAATAGCGCTGCACGGGTAGATGGGCCAGGGAGGGCCGCAGATACTGCCCCAGGGTGAGCCGTTCACAGCCGGCCTGGCGAAGATCCGCCAATGCTTCGATCACTTCGTCTGCTGTTTCGCCGAGTCCCAGCATCAACCCCGATTTGGTCGGGATGGCGGGAGCCAGCTGGCGGGCGGCGGCCAGCAGGCCCAGGGAGCGCTCGTAGGTGGCACCGCGACGCACCTCCCCCTGGAGGCGCCGGACCGTTTCCAGATTGTGGTTGAAGCACACCGGCCCCGCCTCCAGCACCGTGCCGAGGCGCCGTCGCTGGGCGGCCAGCCCCTCGGCTTCGCTGCGGTGGCCACCCCAGAAGTCGGGGGTGAGCAGCTCGATCGACACCTGGGGCGTGCGGCGCCGGATCGCGGCCATCGTGCCGGTGAACAGGCTGGCGCCATGGTCGGCCAGGTCATCGCGGGCGACGGCGGTGAGCACCACGTAGCGAAGGCCCAGGGCCTCCACCGCTTCCGCCACCCGTTCGGCCTCCCCGGCGTCGAAGGGGACCGGCGCCTGGCCCTTCTCCACCTGGCAGAAGGCGCAGCTGCGGGTGCAGATCGGACCGCCCAGCAAGAAGGTGGCCGTGCCGGCCGCGTAGCACTCGCCCCGGTTCGGGCAGCGGCCCTCCTCGCAGATCGTGTGGAGTCGCTGCTGCTTCACCACCCCCTGAACCGTCTCCAGATCAGAGGCGTTCCCCACCGGCCGTCTCAGCCACTCGGGCAGACGCTCGGCCGGGGCGATGGCGCTGTATCGGCTGCTCGGACCCATTCCTTTCTTCTCCGTGCCGGTCATTGCTCGTCCATCCTGCGCCGTCCTTCCAGAGCCCGGGCCAGGGTGATTTCATCGGCGTACTCAAGCTCGCTGCCAACCGGCAGGCCGTAGGCGATGCGGCTGACCGGTGAGAACGGCCGCAGCAGCCTGGCCAGGTAAAGGCTGGTGGTGTCGCCTTCGACGCTCGGGGTGAGCGCCAGGATCACCTCGGTGATGCCTTCGCGGTCCACCCGCTCCACCAGGGGCTGGACATGGAGCAGCTCCGGGCCCACCCCATCCATCGGCGAGATCAATCCGCCCAGCACGTGGTAACTCCCCTTGAACTCCCGGGTGCGCTCCAGGGCCAGCAGGTCGCGGGAATCGGCGACCACGCAGAGCTGGCCATTCTGCCGTTCGTTGTTGAGGCAGATTTCACACAGTGGCTCCGCCGACAGGTGGAAGCAGCGCCGGCACTGGCCCACCTGGCTGCGGGCCGCCAGCAGCGCGTCGGCGAAGCTGCGGATCTGTTCTTCCGGCTGCCTCAGCAGATGCAGCGCCAGCCGCTGGGCGGTGCGGGGGCCGATGCCGGGCAGCCGCTCGAACTGGTCGATCAGGCGGGCCAGGGGCCGGGTGAAGCCGCTCAGCGAACCGCCGCAACTGGCCGGAATCTAGGGGCCAGGCCGGCGGCGATGCAGTTCGCCAGGCGGCAGCGAGAATAGTCTGAGTGCCATGGCGCATCTCCCTCGCCTCTGCCAGCCGACGATGGTTCCGCGCGTTCCTTTTGTCCTTCCCGCTCCCCTGCTTTCCCGGCTATTGGCCCTGGTGCTCGGAGTCTTCGCGATCGGCGGTGGCCTTGCCGGTTGCAGTGCCGCCGCCGCTGGCCTCAACTCCTTCCAGAGCCCCGACGGGCGCTACGCCTTTCTCTACCCCACCGGCTGGAGCCGGGTGGCGGTGAGTGGTGGACCCCAGGTGGTGTTCCACGACCTGATCAACAGCGACGAAACCCTCAGCCTGGTGATCTCCGAGGTGAACGCCACCAATGAACTCGCTTCGCTGGAGAGCGCCGAGGCGGTGGGGGAGAAACTCGGCCGGATCGTGATCGCCCCCGAGGGCAGCGGCCGTCGCGCCGAGCTGGTCGAGGCGGTGGAACGCCAGGACGGTGACCACACCTTCTACGACCTTGAATACGCCGTCCATCTGGCCGGCCGCGACCGCCATGAACTGGCCACCGTTGTGGTCGACCGCGGCCGGCTCTACACCCTGGCGGCCAGCACCAACGAGGACCGCTGGCAGAAGGTGCACACCCTCTTCCACCAGGTGATCACCTCCTTCACGCTGCGGATCTGAGCTTTGGCGGACGTGCTGGTGATCGGTGCCGGCCTGGCCGGCAGCCTGCTGGCCCTGTCCCTGGCCGAATCCGGAGCCCGGGTCCTGCTGCAGGATTCCGGCTCAGCCCGTTCTGGCGCCACCGGGCTGAGCTATGGGGGAGTGCCCTGGTGGGCTGGTCCCCCTGGTCCACTCGGTGCCCTGATGGCAACGGCCCCGGCCTGCTGGCACGACCTGGAAGCGCGCCATGGGCCGCTCGGCTGGCAGCCCTGCAGCCTGCTGCTCCATTGGCGGAACAGCGGCTGTGCGGTTGCGGCCGCTGCGATCGAAACCGCCCTCGCCGGGGTGCGGAATCGGGCGGAACGCCACCTGCCCACCGGGACTGGATGGCCGGTTGAAGAAGGAACGGCGGGCTCCCTGCGGCTGCCCTATGGCCGGGTCGATGTCCCCAGCCTCCTCCGCGCCCTCCCCGCCGCCCTCGATCGGGCCGGGGTGGAGCGGATCCAGGCCGTTGCCTGCCCCCTCCGGGCGGAATCGCTTCCGGCTGATCAGGTGGTTCTCGCGGCCGGAGCCGGCTGCCGCTCCTTGTTGTCGGCCTTACCCGATCGGCTGCGGGTCAGCTGGGCCGGTCTGCTGGCCATTGAGGATGCCGCTGCCTGTTCATCGTTGTTGCCGAAGGCGTTGGCCGACGCTGCGGAGATCGTCATGCCGCTGCTGGGTGGGCGCCAGGGGCTGGAGGACCGGGCTGCCGGGCTCAGGGGCGAGGAGTGGGTTGTCGATGCGGGCCTCGCCCCCTGGGGGAAGGGGTTGCTGCTGGGCCAGACCACCCTGGTGCGGCCGGGTGTGGCCAGCGGGCCGCCACCATCACCTGCTGGACTCGAAGCGGCCCTTCGCCAGGCCCTGGCTGCCATCGACCCGGGGCTGGGGGTGCTGGAGGCGCCGTTCCTCCAGGTGCCGGTGAGCTTCACCAGCACGGGAGTTCCCCTGGTCGGACCGGTTCCGGGTTGGCCGGGGCTGTGGGTCTTTGCCGGCTTCAGCGGCCCGTTTGCCCTGGTGCCGCCGCTGGCCCCCCTGCTGGCGGCGGCGATCGGTGGCGACTCCGCTGCCCTGGAACGGCTGCCGGGTTGCTGACAGCTGGAGCGAAACCCTGCATGCTGAGCCGATGAACGCTCCGCTTCCCACGGCCAGGAAGGGGCTCACACCTCATCAGCAGGTGGGATGCAGCCTGGGTGCCATGGCTGGAGCTCTGGTTCTCTGGGCCTGCTTCTGGGCCGTGCCGACCGAAGTGGTGGGCAAAGGGGTGTTGCTGCTGCCCGATAACGCCGGTCTGCTCGATGCCCGTGCCGGTGGCCAGGTGCGCCGGCTCCATGTGGCCGTGGGCGATCGGGTGCGGCGGGGGCAGGTGCTGATCGCGTTCCACCTGCCCGTGCTCGAGCGGCAGCTGGAGCAACAGCGGGCCAACCTGCGGGAGCTGGAACGCCAGGACCTGCAGCTCTCCGGTCGCGATCGGCTGCGACTGCTCAGTGAGAAAGAGGCGGTTGACACGGCTCTGGCCAAGCTGGCGGCGGATCGCGGCCGCTTCGGCCGTCTCAAGGGCACCTACAGCGAAAAGCTCTCCAACCTCGACTGGCTGGCGCAGCGCGACGTGGTCGCCCCGCTCTCCACGGAGGTGGTGGCGGTCGAGCAGGGTCTGACCAGCACCGGCGTGAGCCTCGATCAGGTGCGGATCGAGGAGAAGCGGCTGCTCACCAGCTTCCAGCAGGTGAGGCTGAGCATTGAAACCGAGGCCCTGCAGCGGCGTTTCCGCATTGATGATCTGCGCCGTCAGTTGAGGGTCACGGAGGCCCAGCTTGGTTTTGACGGCCGCCTCCACGCCGACCGCGACGGTGTGGTGCTCGACCTGCAGGTGATCCCCGGCCAGACCGTGGCGGTGGGCCAGCGGCTGGGCACGATCGGCCGGGATCCGGGCGCTGCAGCGCTGCGGGCCATCGCCTACTTCGCTCCGGCCGATGCCCGCCGCCTGCGCGATGGCCTGCCGGTGGAGGTTGTTCCCGACTGGAACCAGCGGGGCCGTTTCGGTGGCATCGTCGGCAAGGTGAAGAGGGTGAACGTGCTTCCCGCCACCGAGGCCGACATCTCCACCACGATCGGCAACCCCCAGCTCGCCAAGGCGCTGGTGGAAGCAGGACCGGTGATGCGGGCCGAGATCGTGCTGGAACGCGACCCCGGCAGTGTGGATGGCTATCGCTGGACCCTGTCGCAGGGCAGTCGCGTCTTTCCGGTGCGGGAGGGGCTCACCACCGTGACCCACGCCTATGTGGAATGGCGCACTCCGCTTTCCTACGTGCTGCCGGGGCTGCGGAACCTCACCGGTGGATTCCGCGGCTTCGATGCCAACCCAGGCCCGGGGGATCGGAAGTGAGTTCGCCAGGTCCACGAAAATCACCTCCGGCCACCACCACATTGCGGCGGGAGTTGCCCTGGCTGATCGCCGAAGCGGCCATCTTCGTGGTGCTGCTCAACGCCAATGCGCCGGAGTTGTGGTTCTGGCTGGTGGTTCTTGTGGTGCTGCTCGCCTACCGGCTGGAGCGCTGGCTCCAGGCTGCTCAGGATGGTTCCCCCTGAGCAGCCTCCACCATCGCCTCGGCGTGCAGACCGATCAACCGGCTGCGGTGGATCCACTGCGCCAGCAGGTCCAGCGCCGTTTCGCCGGGGTCATGGCTGGAGTCGGGTCGGCCTGCCAGGGCAACGAGTTCGCTGGAGGCCTGCCTCAGTTTTTGCAGGCAGGAACGCTGCTGCTCCACGCCAGCCTGGTCCCGTCCCGCCAGGCTGGCATCGAGCAGATCCGCGGCCTGCCGCAACAGCGCGTCCCGGGCCCGTCGCAGTTCGGGCGGCACCGCCGGGTCCGGCTGGCTGAGGTCGCGCAGGCCGCTGAGCAGGGCGCCGCCATGGAACAGTTGCTGATCCCACTGTGTTGCCAGGGCACCGGGAGTGGGGAGCAGTTCCTCGCGGGCGAAGGGAAGCTGGTCGAGCAGCTGATCCCGCTGGCCCCGCAGGAGGCTCAACCGGGTCGCTGAGCGCTCCGGCTGGCGCAGCGCCGCCGCCAGCTCCCGGCGCCACTGGCCCAGGGCCAGCTGCAGGCGGTGGCTGGCTCGCACCGGCATGATCCAGCGGGCCGCCAGCACCGCGATCAGCACCCCGGCCAGGGTTTCCACGGCCCGCAGCCCGATGTAGGTGGGCCAGTCGCTGCTGTGGTTCGCCACCGAGCCAGCCACCACATGGCCACCCACGATGAAGCCGCTGCTCAGCCCCAGTCCGTGGCCCAGCACCCGCACCAGGCTGAGCCCGAGTGTCGCGGCCGGCACCCCTCTCCACTGCAGCAGGCCCAGCAGCAGCAGGCAGACCGCCGTTCCACAGAAGGTGCCGATCACCCGCTCGCGCGCCGCCTTGCGGCCCTGGCCGATCGAGCCCTCCAGACTGAGCAACACCGCCAGCACCATGAACAGCCCTTCAGGCAGCCGGAACAGTTCGGCCAGCCCGGCGGTGAGGCTTAGCACCACGGCGTTTCTCACGGTCAGGGCGGTGTTCATGCCGGCGCGGCTGCCCCTGCCGGGCCCACTGCCCATGCCGGGCCCACCGCTCCGGTCAGGAAGGCCAGCTTGCCCGCCAGGGCCTCGCGCTCCAGCGACAGGCAGCGTTGGGCGAGGGGGCCTTCGGCGCTCGGTCCATGGGGGTGGCGCAGCAACGCCGCCCCATGGATCACCGCCTGCTCCAGCGCCTGCAGCCGCCCTTCCCCTGGCAGATCCGTGCCGACGGACGGGTCGGAATGGGCGCTCAGCTGCGCCATTTCCCGGATCTGCCTGAACAGTTCAACCAGCTGGCGTTCCTGTCGCTGGGCGCGGACGGCATCGGGCTGAAGATCCAGATCGGCCAGCAGGCCCAGCAGTTTCGCCTCCAGCTGCTCCCGTTGTTCCCGGTCGCCCCTCGGCCAGAACAGGTGCTCCACCGCCATGCCGATCGATAACCCGAGCAGATGCCAGAGCACCCGTGCGAGCACATAGGTGGGACCGGCAGCTGAATCCGCCGGCACCATCATCATCAGAAGCACAGCAACGGCGCCATTGCTGCGGCTGCCTCCGCTCAGGTTCCAGTGGCTGCCGAGCAGCTGAACCAACAGATACCCGACCCCGATCCAGATCCACCCCGGTCCCAGCAGGAGCAGGGCGCAGCCGACGCCGCCTCCGAACAGGGTGCCCACGATCCGCTCCCTGGCCAGACGGCTGGAAAGCCTCTGATCGGCCAGGTTGCTGCGGGCCACCCCGTAGAGGCAGTACCAGAGATCAAGGCTGCTGGAGCCGTTCCAGCGCAGCGTGATCGCCGCCGCAATCAGGCTGGCGATCCCGATGCGCAGGCTGCTGTGCCACTGCTCGGTGGTCAGCGGGCGGAATCCCATCGCGCGGCCTCCTCCTTCGGCAGGGTCAGCGTCACCGGCGGGGCAGCGGCTGCGCTGTCCCGGGGCCCGGGAAGCAGGTCACGCAAGAGCTGGGCATAGGTGATGTTCACGGCCACGGTGGCTTCGAGCCGCCCGACCAGGCTGGTGATCAGCCGGTCCTGGGTGAGCGAGAGGGTCACCTCATCGGACAGGCCGCTCTGATAGCGCAGGCGAGCATCACGGAAGGCCTCCAGGCTGGCAGCCACGCCGCGCCGGGCCGAGGCCAGCCGGGCGAGGCTGGCCTCGTGGTTGAAGAAGGCCTGCTCCAGCCGCAGGCGGATGTCGTTGCGGGCAGCGGCGAACCGCTGGGCCTCCCCTTCCTCGCGGCGGGCCAGGGCCCGCACTTCGGCGGCGCTCCGTCCCCCGTCGAAGAGCAGCCAGCGGAAGGTGAGCGCCACCGACCACTCGGTGCTGCCGGTGTTGAGGATCGGGATCACGGTGGCACCACAGCAGTCGCCGCTGGCATCCCATTGCTGGCTCTGGCTGCCGGCGGCTCCGGCGCTGGCAGCCAGGGCCAGGCTCGGCAACAGCTCGGCGGCCCGGGCCTCCTTCTCGTTGGCCAGGGCTTCTCGCATCGCCAGCAACGCCTCCAGTTGGGGATTTCCCGCGTAGGCGGCCAGCAGGCTGGACTCCAGATCGAGGGGCCAGCGCGGCTGCAGGGCGATCGGATCGCCGGCGCCAGGGGTGATCCCAGGCGGCAGGTTGAGCAGCAGGGCCAGGCGACGACGGGCGATCGCCTGATCCGCCCTCGCCTGGATCAGCCGTTCTTCGCTGTCGGCTTCGATCGCCCGGCGGCGCAGCAGATCGAGCCGGGGCACCAGCCCTGCCTGCTTGAGGGCGAGCACGTCCTGGAGGATCACCAGGTCATTGCGCAGATCAGCGTCGCGAATGCGCACCAGTTGGTCGGCGCGCTGCAGGCCGTAGTACGCCTCGCTCACCTCCAGTTGCCGCTGGCGCAGGGCATTGGCGTAGGCCTGGCGGCCCATCCGCAGCCGGGCACGGGCCGCCTGGATCGCCGGCTGGCGGGCGAAATCGAGCAGGGCCAGTTCCAGCTCCACTCCCCCGGCCACCGAACGCACCCCCTGACTCAGCCTGGCGTTGCCGCCGCCTGGAACGAAGAAGGGGCCGTCGGTGGTCGATCCGTCTGCGGCAAGCAGGCCGTTGGCGGCGAAGTTGGGCCCGAAACCCAGCTGGCCATTGCCCTGGGGTACCCCGAACGCGCTGGCGCTCTGGCTGTAGCCGAGGCCCGCCAGGGCAGAGATCCTTGGCCAGAAAGCCCCCAGCTGCGCCTGCAGCTGCGCCAGGGCAGCGGCCACGTCCAGCCGTCTGGCCTCCAGGCTCGGGCTCTGGGCGAGGGCGATGGCGATGGATTGCTCAAGGCTGAGGTTCTGGCTGCCTGCCCGCCTCAGCTGGGTTGCGCTCGGCAGGGCCAGCGGCGGCGTTGCCTCCAGCCCGGCTGGTGGGCTGCCACTGGGCTTCTGGCCGGTGGAGTCTGTCGCGGGGGCTGGCTCCGGCAGCAGTTGATCCAGCCACTGCAGCTCTGAATCAAGCCGCTGCCAGGAGCGCTCCAGAGCCCGGGTGCCGGTGGGGATGGCGGACCCCTGCAGGGCCAGCCAGCAGGCGAACAGGCCGAAGCTCAGCCTTGCAGAGCCGCCCGATCTGCAGAACCGATGGTTGCCTTTGCTCCCCATCACCTCATGCCGTGGCAACCGGAGCATCGTTGGCGGGCGATGGCGAGAACCGTTCCCCAGGATCCACGTCTTCGGGAGCCCCATGACCGTGGTTGATCGTCGGGCTTCATCCCCGGCGGTGTGCAATCAGAACAGGAATCGGTAGCGACCCTCGCTGGCCCCATCGCCACTGCTGGAGCTGTCCGTGCTCACGGCCGGCCAGTCTGCTTCCCAGTAGCTGATGCCATTCTGATCAAAGGGTCGGCCACCGATCCGTTCGGTACTGAGGTTGGTGGCGGCCATCGCGGTGATCAGGCCGCCGATCTGCATCGGCCCGAGATCGGTCTTGACGTCATCGCCGGCCGCTGCCAGCAAGCTCGGCAGCCGCACCAGATTCTCAGGCCGGGTCAGCTTGGCGAACAGGGCACTGAGCACCAGTTTCTGGCGATCAATCCGACCGATGTCCCCTGCTTCATCGTGGCGCCAGCGCAGGAAGCCTTCCAGATCCCTGCCCTTCAGGGTCTGCACACCAGGCTGGAGATCGATGTAGAGCCCCTGGCTGTTATCGACGTAGTACATCCGCTTCGGCACGTTCACTTCCACACCGCCGAGCACATCGCCCATCCTCCGGATGGCACCCAGGTTGATCAGGAGGTGATGGCCGATTGGACGGCCCAGCCGATGGCTGAGTTCTTCCTTGACGGCATCCGTGCCGCCGTAGGCATAGAGAGCATTCGCCTTGATCGGCCCGAACCGTGGTGAATTGATGTAGGTGTCCCGGGGAACCTGGGTGATGGTGGTGTGGCCGTCGGCAACCCGCAGGGTCAGCATCACATCGGTGTTACCACCGCCGACGTCGGAGCCGAGCACGAGCAGATCCTGGTCGGTGTTGGCCCAGGCCGTGAACGGATTGGGGATGGCCCGGGTGTCAATCTTCCAGCCGGAGCTGACCAGGCCCGCCAGTGGTGCCGCGAGCAACAGCCCGCCGCTGAGGCCGGCCACCATGGCGAAAACCACGATCCAGGGAACGGATCTGGACCGCTTGGAACTGAGTCTCAATGTCGGTGCAACGGTTGTAGGTGGTGGAACTTGGTCTGAAGAGCCGACCGGGAAGGCTGCACCGCGGGAGGCATCATCTCTTAATCCTATTTCATCTTTCCCTGATCCTTCGCTGCCGGGGCGCTCGCTGAGCCAGGTCCAGATCGCAAGCAGAGAGGCTGTCCCGACAGTGGTGAAAAAGTGGTGGCTTCAGATCCAGCCTTCCCCTGGGATTCCGCCGCCGCGGCGGCTCCGCACCAGCATTCTTGCCTCCTGCAGGGCCGGCTCCAGGTTCCTGGAGCTGAACGGCGGCAGGGGTTGTCTTCGCAGCCAGGCTCCCCAGTGGAACTCCAGGAACGGCACGGAGGGCTGCGGGCGGATCAGGCCCTCCTGTTTCAGCTTCCAGACCAGGCTCCGGTATGGGTCGTCCTGAAGCTCAGCCAGATGGCGAGGCAGGCGTTCCGGTGGGTAGGGACCCTGGCCGTCCCGGTCGATCAGATACAGCCAGCCGCGCCGGTTCAATTCCTCCAGGCAGTAGCTCTGGCTGGCTCCTTCCAGCTCCAGCACCACCGAGCAGAAGACCGTGGTCTGCGGGGCCACATCAAGCAGGGCCCGCAGACGGTGGTGGCGATCGATCATCCAGTGCTCCCCGGCACTGCTCACGGCGATCGGCACCGGTCGGTTGCGCAGATAGCGCCGCAGACTCTGGGGTGATTCGAGCCGGAAGTCGCAGGTGCGTGCCTCCACTTCCGCCAGTCCCAGGCAGAGCTGGGTTGGCTGGAGGCAGCTCAGCGGCAGCTCGATGAGTTCACCCCCCGGCGGGGGCAACGGCTGAAACGGGCCTGGGATCGGCGCCATGGGCGGGCACAGCTGGTGCGGAAAAAGAGAGCCCTCCCTCACATCGTGCAACATCCAGGCAGCCAGCGGCGTTGCCGCCGGCCATGCCCTCCGCTCGGCTCAGGCCGTCAGGGCTTCGCTGGCCCGCAGCCCGGCCTGCACCCTCCAGAGATTGGCGTAGACACCGCCATGACGCAGGAGGTCGTCATGGTGGCCGCTCTCGACGATCCTGCCCTCCTCCATCACCACGATCCTGTCGGCATGGCGCACCGTGCTGAGGCGATGGGCAATCACCAGGGTGGTGCGCTCAGCGGTGATCAACTCCAGGGAGCGCTGAATGGCGGCTTCTGTCTCGTTGTCCACCGCGGCGGTGGCTTCATCGAGGATCAGCACCGGTGGATCCTTCAAAATGGCGCGGGCAAGGGCGATCCGCTGGCGCTGGCCTCCGGAAAGCCGCTGTCCCCGCTCTCCCACCACCGTGGCGTAGCCGTCGGGCAGCGCCTCGATGAAGCCGGCCGCCTCGGCAAGCGCGGCGGCGTGGGCAATGGCCGCCGGGGTGGCGTCAAAGCTGCCGTAGGCGATGTTCTCGGCCACGCTGCCGTGGAACAGGAACACCTCCTGACTGACCAGCCCGATCGCTCGCCGCAGGTCGCCCAGCCTGAGACTGCGGATCGGTACCCCATCCAGCCGGATCTCTCCTTGATCCACCTCGTAGAGCCGCAACAACAGCTTGACGAGCGTGCTCTTTCCGGAGCCGGTGGCCCCGACGATTCCGATCGTGTGACCGGCGGGAATGGTCAGATCGAAGCCCTTCAGCAGGGATTCCCGTCCGGCGTAGCCGAAGCTCACATCCAGGAACTCCAGTGCTCCGCGCACCGCCGCCAGGGGAAGGGGCCGATCACCGCTGGGGATCGCCACCGGGGTGGCCAGCAGGTCAAGCACCCTGTCGGTGGAGGCCATGGCGCGCTGGTAGTCATCGAGGGTGCGGCCGAGGGTGGTGAGCGGCCACAGCAGCCGCTGGGTGATGAAGACGAGAAAGCTGTAGCTGCCAATCGCGATCGCCCCCTGCCAGGCCTGGAGGCCGCCGATCACCAGGATCGCCACGAAGGCGAACAGGATCGCGAAGCGGATCAGAGGGATGAAGGCCGCCGAGAGCCGAATGGCGTGGCGGTTGCTGCTCCGGTAGGCCTCGCTCTGCCGGCCGATCCGCTCCAGTTCCCAGGACTCGGCGGCGTAACTCTTGATCGTGAGCATGCCGCCCAGGTTGTTGACCAGGCTGCTGTTGAGATCGCTGGCCCGATCGCGCACGTCGCGATAGCGGGGGGCCAGCCGTTTCTGAAACAGCAGGGAGCCCCAGAGAATCGCCGGGATCGGCAGAAAGGCGACTCCAGCCACGCCGGGTGAGAGAACCAGCATGGCGCCACCCACGGCCAGCACCGTGGTGATCAGCTGCAGAACCTCGTTGGCGCCGTGGTCGAGGAAGCGCTCCAACTGGTTGATGTCGTCGTTGAGAATGGCCAGCAGCCCTCCGCTGCTGCCCGCTTCGAAAAAGGCCATCTCAAGCCGCTGGAGATGGTCGTAGGCGTCGAGGCGAAGCTCATGCTGCACGGTCTGGGCCAGGTTGCGCCAAAGCAGGCCGTAGAGGTATTCGAACAGGGATTCGGCGCTCCAGATCAGAAAGGAGAGCACCCCCAGCACCGCCAGCTGGCTGGGAACGCTGCTGAAGCCGAAAGCCGCCAGCCAGGACGACTGCTGCCGCACCACCACATCGACGGCCAGGCCGATCAACACCGGTGGGGCCAGGTCGAAGAGCTTGTTGAGCACCGAGCAGGTGGCAGCCAGCCAGACCAGGCGTCGATGGGGTGCGAGCGTGGCCAGCAGACGGGCCAGGGCGGGATGCTCGGGTGATGCAGCCATGCGGAAGGCGGAATTCAGGATCGGTTTGAAATGAGCTGTTTTTGCCCAGCCGGCGCCACTAGAACGGGAAAGACTCCAATTGGAGCAGATCCGTTGACTCGCTCACGCTCTTTCACACGGTTCCAGCGCTGGACGGCCAAACTGCGCCGTCGACACCTGCGCGCTTCATTGCCTGAGCAGCGCGAGGGCGAACTGCTTCTGCTTGAGCCCGCCGCCAGCTTGCGCTCCCAGGGCTGGACACGGGATCTGAGTCTTGATCTCGACGAGCTGCAGGACGGCAGGCTCTGAATCCATCAATTAGCGTGATTCACCCTGGGGCCAGCCCTGGGATGCATTGGAAGAAAATCCGAAGAGATCGAAAAACGCGTTGCCAATTTGGCCCATCTGGGTTCATTGTGCTGAAACCCTAACGTTGCGATTTCACCCCATGGCTTCGCCCGTTGCCTGGAGTCTGGCTTGGAGTGAGAGCGGAGAGCTTGCATTCGCCGACCGTTTTGACCTGCTCCAAACGCTGATTCGCACCGAAACCCCTGAAGTTCAATACGCGTTCGTCGCCAGCTTGGAAAGACTATCCCTGGAGGAAGTGTCCTGCCTCTGCACCGACGGCCTGACCGGCCAGACCGCCTGAGGGAGGGCTGCGATGATCACATCCTGAACCGTTCCTGTGTGCGTTTTCGGCAGGTGGACTGGGCGGCATCCAGTCCACTCCCCTGATTGATCTGATCGAGGAAACAGGAGCAGGTGTAGGTGCTCATTCCTGGTGGTGCCACTTTGCCGGCGGCCTGGAAGGCAGCGCTGAATCCAGCCAGGCAGAGTCGCTCGACCACAACCTCGTCCTTGCTCTGGGCCTGAGCCTTCTCAGTGCCCACCAGTGCAACCAGCGGCATCAGGGAAAAGGCCGAGACCACAGCCAGCCAGCCGGGAACGTATCGCATCCTCTGGTCGGACGATGGGACGAAATCCGGTGCTCGGCGCATGGGTTGCTCGATCAAAGGGAAGGCGTCAGCTGGAGAGGCGGCTGATCTGAAGTTCCTTGTTCATGACCCGCAGCTGCTTCAACGCCGTGAACACATCATCCGGCATTCCCTGGGGCAGATCGATCGTGCTGTGGGTGTCGAAGATCTGGATGCGCCCGATGCTGCGACCGGCGAGACCGGCCTCATTGGCGATGGCGCCGACGATGTTGCCCGGCTTGACGTGGTCGCGCCAGCCCACTTCGATCCGGAACCGGTCCATATCGGCATCCGGCACGGAGGGCCCATCCTGCCTGGAGAACCCATCGCGACCCTGCCGATCGGGCCGCCGCCGCTCACCACGACGGTCGTCGTCATCGCGGCTGCGTTCCCGATCACGCTGGCCGGTGGAGCGTTGCCAGTCTTCGTTGCCATGAACCAGCAGGGGCTTGGTGCCGACAGCAAGCTGGAGGGCAGCCAGAGCCAGCTGCTCCGGGCTTGCCTCGATCTCGCCTCCCACCCGTTGGAGGATCTCGCTGAGCAGGGCCAGCTCCTGCTCGGCAGCGCGGGGCTGCTGGACCAGGGTGGTGAGCTCCAGGCGCAGACGGTCGAGCCTGTTCTGGTTGATGTCGGCATTGCTGGGAACCGCCATCGGCTCGATCGGCTTGCCCACCGCACGCTCCAGACCGGTCAGGAAGCGGCGCTCCCGAGGGGTGAGGAACAGGATCGCATCGCCCTGGCGGCCGGCTCGTCCGGTACGGCCGATCCGGTGGACGTAGGCCTCACTGTCGAAGGGAATGTCGTAATTGATCACCAGGGTGATCCGCTCGACATCGAGGCCCCGGGCGGCCACATCCGTGGCCACCAGCACGTTCACCTGGCCGCTGCGCAGCCGCTCGACGGTGCGCTCACGCTGCGACTGGGGAACATCGCCATTCAGGACGGCCACGTCGTAGCCGTGTTGCTCGAGGGCTTCAGTGACGGCCAGGGTGATCGCCTTGGTGCGGGCGAAGATGATCACACCCTCACTGCTTTCTGCTTCCAGAACTCTGGTGAGGGCCTCGAGTTTCTGGGAGCCGTTCACGATCAGATGACGCTGGCGAATCGTGCTCGATTCGGCGCCTTTCTGGCGGATGGTGACTTCTGCGGGGTCCTTGAGGTATTGGCGTGAAAGGCGCCGAATCTCCGCAGGCATGGTGGCGGAGAACAGCACAACCTGCCGCTGTTCGGGAAGCTTCTCAAGCACCCATTCGACATCGTCGATGAACCCCATCCGGAGCATTTCGTCGGCTTCGTCGAGCACGAGGCTGCGCAGCCCGGACAGATCGAGTGTTCCCTGGCGCATGTGATCCATCACCCGGCCCGGTGTTCCCACCACCACCTGGACACCACGTCGCAAGCGCACGATCTGATCACGGAAGTCGGCGCCGCCGTAGATCGGCAGGACGCGCACCTGGGGCAGCTTGCTGGCGTAGGTGTTGAACGCTTCGGCCACCTGCAGAGCCAGCTCCCGGGTCGGGGTGAGAACGAGTACCTGGGGGGTGCGTTGGCTTGGGTCGAGCCGTGAGAGCAGGGGGAGGGCAAAAGCCGCTGTCTTGCCTGTTCCCGTCTGGGCTTGTCCGACCAGATCGCGGCCCAGCATCAGTTCGGGAATCGCCGCTTTCTGGATGGGCGAGGGAGTGGTGTAACCGCAGGCTTCGACGGCTTCAAGCAGGGGAGCGCTGAGGCCGAAGCCATCGAAGCCGCCTGGGGTGCCAGAGACGGAGATCAAGGGAGCGGCCGTTTGGAGAGGCTCGGCAGGGATCAGGGAATCCGGCTCAGGATGGACGCTCACCTGTTCGCTGATCGTGTCTGACGTGGTGGTGGCGTCTGACGTGGTGAGGTTGTCGGAAGTCGTGAGGTTGTCGGAAGAGCACGCGAAGCTCTCGCAAGCGGAAGGCTGGGTCACGGAGATTGTGGAGGCGTTGGCCTGGAATGTCCTTCAACGCAGGCCGGCAGCGATCCAAATCTTTGGCCTATTGGGCCTGAAGCAAGACTGCCTTGCCCTTAATCAAAGGGTGAAGAAGAATTGTATCACCAGGCACTCCACCCACTCCCGGATGCTTCAGCGGAGTGAGGCCATCCGTCCGTAATCGTCGGCGAGTCGCTCGATGTCGTCTTCGTCGAGCCTCGATCCGATCTGAACCTCCAGGATCGCCAGAGGGATGGCGCCTGCCGTGGCCCTGTGCACAGCGCCCAGGGGAATCAGCAGGCGGGTGCCCTGCTCCGCTTCGATGACCTGCCCATCGCATTCCAGCGTTCCCGCACCCTCAATCACCACCCAGTGCTCGCTGCGCTGCTGGTGGCGCTGCAGGCTGATCCGCTGGCCCGCTTTGAGCTGAAGCCGCTTCACCTGATAACCAGGGCCGCTGACCAGGCATTCGAACCACCCCCAGGGTCGTTCACAGCGTTCTGCTTCGAAGGGGGGCACAGCTCAGGAAAAGGCGGACGGTTTCCAGGCCTGGGCCCGGGCAAGGCTGATCTCGGCGATCTTGTCGTGGGAGTGCAGCCGCCGCTGGATCTGGTTGCTGCAGGTCTGCCAGCTGGGCGGCGTGGCCGAGCCGTCGAAGCAGGCTTCCGAACGGTCTTCGAGCATCCGCCCCAGCGTGGCCTCACCTCCTGTCGGATCCGGCAAGAGCAGGTAGTAGCGGATCATGAGGGCCGAGCTCGTTGTTGCTCCTTCAGTCTCTCCCATCAGCCCGGCCCGGGGGTTCGGTAGCAATGGCTTCATCTCAGCGCCTCGCCGCAGCCAAAGATGCAAACCGAGCCAAATTCCTGACCCATGCCCAGTCCCCAGCGCCTTGCCGCTTTCCGTTCAATCCAGGAACGTCCGGCGGCGGCAACGGCCCCCAATGCACCCCTTCAGGAGCTCTGGGCCCAGGACGTTTTTGATCTCGCCAAAATGAAGGCGGCTCTTCCCAAGGACGTCTTCAAGTCGGTTCAGAAGACGGTCAAGGAGGGCGGCAAGCTTGATGTTTCGGTGGCCAACATGGTTGCCCAGGCCATGAAGGAGTGGGCAACGAGTCGGGGAGCTCTCTATTACGCCCACGTCTTCTATCCGCTCACCAACTCCACCGCCGAAAAGCACGACGGCTTCATTTCGGTCCAGGGTGACGGATCCACCATCACCGAGTTCACCGGCAAGGTGCTTGTCCAGGGCGAACCTGACGGCTCCTCCTTCCCCAACGGCGGCATCCGCTCCACCTTTGAGGCCCGCGGTTACACCGCCTGGGACATCACCAGCCCGGCCTTCCTGATGGAGACTCCGAACGGGGTCACCTTCTGCGTCCCCACCGTTTTCATCTCCTGGACCGGCGAGGCACTCGACAAGAAAACGCCTCTGCTGCGCTCCAATGCGGCCATGAACCACGAGGCCCAGCGGCTGCTCAAGCTGATCGGCTACACCGACGTGGCTCCGGTCAACTCCAGCTGCGGCGCCGAGCAGGAATACTTCCTCGTGGACAGTGCTTTCGTGGCTCTTCGCCCGGATCTCCTGCTCACCGGCCGCACCCTGTTCGGAACTCCTTCGGCCAAGGGCCAGCAGTTCGACGATCACTATTTCGGCGCGATCCCTCAGCGGGTCCAGGTCTTCATGCAAGACGTGGAGCGGCAGATGTACACCCTCGGCATTCCCGCCAAGACCCGTCACAACGAAGTGGCGCCGGGCCAGTTCGAGCTCGCCCCCTTCTTCGAGGCTGCCAACGTGGCCACCGATCACCAGCAGCTCACGATGACCCTGCTGAAGAACACCGCTCGGAAGCACGGCATGAACTGCCTGCTGCACGAAAAGCCGTTCGAAGGCATCAACGGCTCCGGAAAGCACGTCAACTGGTCGGTGGGCAATGCCACCCAGGGCAACCTTCTGGATCCCGGCAACACCCCCCACGAGAACATGCAGTTCCTGCTGTTCTGTGGAGCCGTGATTCGCGGCGTCCATCTCTATGGCCCCCTGCTGAGGGCCGTGGTGGCCACGGCCGGCAACGACCACCGGCTCGGGGCCAACGAAGCCCCACCTGCGATCATCTCGGTCTACCTCGGCAGCCAGCTGGAAGATGTCTACAGGCAGATCCTCGAAGGCGAAGTGACCGGATCCGCCACCGCCGGGGTGATGCAGCTCGGTGTCGACACCCTGCCTGAATTCCCCAAGGATCCAGGCGATCGGAACCGCACATCACCCTTCGCCTTCACCGGCAATCGCTTCGAGTTCCGGGCCGTCGGCTCCAACCAGTCGGTGGCGGGGCCCCTGGTGGCGATGAACACGATCCTGGCCGATTCGCTCCGCTTCGTGGCCGATCAGCTGGAAGCCAAGCTCGGGGCGGGTGAAACATTGCCCAACGCAGCCTTTTCGGTGCTCAAGCAGATCATGCAGGAGCATGGTTCGGTTGTGTTCGGCGGCGACGGCTACTCCGAGGCCTGGCATCACAAGGCCGTCGAAGAGCGCGGACTGGAGAATCTCCGCACCACTGCCGATGCTCTCTCCGTGCTGCAACGGGAGGATGTCCGCCAGTTGTTCGTCAGTGAAGGGGTGCTCAGTGCCGTTGAACTGGAAAGCCGCTACGAGGTCTACGCCGAGCAGTACGTGCTGGCGATCGAGGTGGAAGCCAAGCTTGCGCTTCAGATGGCCCGTACCCAGGTGTACCCGGCCGTCATGACCTATCTGGGCCAGCTCTCCAGCTCCCTGCACCACCAGGAAAACCTCGGCCTTCCCCCAGACCGGGCGATGGCAGGCAAGATCGCCAGCCTCAACCAGCAGCTGCTCCAGACCTGCACGAAGCTGGAAGAGGCCATCGCCAGCCCACCCCACGGCGATGCCCAGGCCCACATGAACCACTGCGCCCACACCCTGTTGCCCTTGATGGAAACCCTGCGGGAAGCCGTCGATGGCCTGGAAACGCTCGTGGATGATGCGATCTGGCCCCTGCCCACCTATCAGGAGATGCTGTTCGTCCGTTGAGCCACAGCTGATCACCCCCCTGGCAACCAATCGGTTCCCTCGGGGGTGATCAGCACACAGCGATCCCTGGCCCGGGTCAGTCCTGTGTAGAGGGATCGTGGATCAGGATGCTGGGTGACTGGCATCAGCAGGCAGACGGTTTCGTATTCACTCCCCTGGGCCTTGTGGATGGTGAGGGCAAAAGCAGCGGCGGCTCCTTCCAGCCGGGCTGGGTGAATCAGCTTCGGCTCAGCTGGCGTCCTGCCGCCTGCAGCCGCGAACAGGACAGCCCCTCCGGATGGCTGCACCACCACTCCCACGTCTCCATTCGCGAGATCTGCCTCCTCCTGATTGCGGGTGCAGATCACCGGAGTGCCGGGGGGCCAGCGCGAAGGTCCACCGTTGAACCGTTCCCCCAACAGCCGGCGGTTGAGTTCTTCCACCCCCCATGGCCCCCGCCGCAGAGGGGAGAGCACCATGAAGGCCTCAAGTTGCTGCAGCAACACGTCTGCTGTGTGGGGATCATCGAGGCTGAAGCCTTCCGCCAGGCGGCTCAGTTCCCGCTGCTGCTCCAGCATGCGTTTCTCCAGTTCCAGCGGCAATCGGAGCGTGGGGCTTCTCAGCCAGCTGAGGTTGTCAGCCGGGCTGAGGCGATCCAGTCGCTCCAGGACAGCGGAACGGTCCCCATGGCGCAGCAGCGAGGCAACGCCGGCAATGGCACCGGCATTGCGATAGGTGGTGCCGAGCTCAACGGCAGCCTCGCCCAGCTGTTGCCAGCGCTCCGGTCGATGCAGTTCGCTCAGGATCGCTCCGGCTCCCACCGGTGGCAGCTGGGCCGGGTCTCCCACCAGCAGAAGCTGGGCCTGGGGCGGCAGGGCGTCGAGCAGGGCGGTTGCCAGGTTGAGGTCGAGCATCGACGCTTCATCGACAACCAGCAGATCGACGGCGAGGGGATGATTGCGGTTACGGCCAAACCGCTCCCCATTGCTTTCGAGCAGGCGGTGAAGTGTGCTGCAGGGCAGGGCCCGCAAGGCCAGAGCCAGGCTTTCCGGCAGCACGGCGCAGCGATCTTCGATGGCCCGCTTCAGCCGGCTGGAGGCTTTGCCTGTGGGTGCTGCCAACCAGGTCCGCAGACCTGGGTTGAGGCTGATCACCGCCGCCAGCATCGCCACCACGGTGGAGGTTTTCCCGGTTCCGGGTCCACCGCCGAGCACCACGAGCTGATGCTGCAGCAGGGCCTGCAGGGCGCGTTGTTGCTGCGGGTCGAGCCCGTTGCGAAGGCTGATCTCTGCTGCGACCTGGCTCTGGGCTGTTGCTGCCACCAGCTCAAGGCGGGGAGCAAGGGCCCGCTCCTGGAGAGCCGCAAGCACCGATTCCTGCTGCTCGTACCAGCGGCGCCAGGCGATTCCTCCCGTCGCCGTTGCCACGAGCGGCGCTGGTGGATCAGCCGGATCACTGCTGACTGCCGCCAGGCCCGATCGCTCCAGGGCGGCGCCGTGGCCGGCCGGCCAGGCAGCGGCGGATACCCCATCCGGGGGCGGGCCAATCAGGTCGAGTTCCAGTTCCCCACGCTCCAGGGCCGCGGTGAGGGCCCTGATCAGTTCACACAGCAGGGGGTCGGGCGCCACTCCATAGAGCCGGGGCAAGGCTTCGGCCATCGCCTCCGCCAGGGGACCGTGCCACGGCTGTTGTGCTCGACCCGCCGGCCCGGCAGCCGTCATCGCTGGCCCTCCCGCAGGAGCGCATCGAGGGATTCAAGCCTGGCCAGATCGACGGACTCCACCAGCATCCCGGGCACGAAGCTCCCTGCCGCCGCCTGCCTGGGAAGGGGGCCCGGCACACCTCTCAGGAACACATAGACGTAGCCCCCCAGGTGCTGACTGGCCCTGTAACCCGGCAGCCGCCAGTCGAGGTAGCGATGCAGGGCAACCAGATACAGATGGCCCTGAAGCAGGTAGTGGTTGCTGCGCATCAGCGCTGCGATCGACTCCTCGCCGTAGTGGCGCGGCCCGCAGGCCAGCGGCTGGCCCGCCTGGTCCCGTTCGCCCAGCCAGTTGCTTTTCCAGTCGGCCACCCACCAGCGCTCCGCCCCGGCGCTGTCGGGGGCGGTGAAGACCAGGTCCATCGAACCGGTCAGGAACCCCCGGCTGGCCACCGGCAGATCGGCCAGCTGGTCGGCATAGGTGGGCGCGGCCGCCAGAGGCTGTTGCCGGAACACCCGGGCCAGGCCGGAAGCCCGCACCAGCTGACCTTCGCCGCTCGCCAGCGGCAGATCGAAACCCATTTCATTGAGCCGTTGGTTGATCGGCAGATCAGCCAACCGGAACGCCCCCAGGGCGCCGCCCATCGGCGTGAACCGCAGCTGATCCAGGAACCGGAGTACGGCGTCCCGTTCACCGGCTTCGATGCCGGCCCGTGCCAGCTCCCGTTCCACCAGCTCCGCCTGGGCAGGGGTGTTGGCGGGCAGCTGGTGGTCCACCTGCTCCAGGATGCGGTGGAGGCAGTCTCCAGCTCCGGCGCCCCGGGGGAAGAAGGCCAGTGGCCCCTCCCCGGCCCAGATCGAGCGGGACGCCTGGCCTGGGCCCACCGCCAGGTCTTCTGCCGCCACCGCATCGCTGATCCCAGCGCTGATTCCATCGGTTTCGCGTCCTTCCTCCAGGGCGATCGGTCCAAGACTGGAGGCCGCGCCATGGGTCCAGCTGGAATAGCTGCTGCGCCCCCAGCCATCGCCAAGGGACCGCTCGGGTCTCGGCCCGGTGGCCAGCACCCCCTGGGGGGAGGGGGGCTGCCAGCGTTCCGCCTGGTCCGCCGCCTCCGGTGGGGTGATCAGCTGCAGCCCGGGGATCTGCTCCAGGTCGATGCGCCGCTGGATGGGGGCGAGATCATCCCCTTCAGACGGAAGGGGGAGCGTGGGAAACAACCAGGGCAGCAGCGGATTGAGGGCCTGCTCCTTGGCGGGCCCGTAGCAGAGGATCAGCAACTGCATCGCCCGGGTTGCGGCCACATAGGCCAGCCGCTCGGCTTCCGCCCCAAGCTCCTGCCGCTCCTGCTGCAGCGCCGCGAGGCCATCGCCCCAGCAGGCATTGCGATGCAGGTCGAGGCGTACCTGCTGTTCCCCCGGCGGCGTCCAGCGTCGCCCCAGGCTGCTGGCGCCAGCACGGCCGCGGCTGCTGCCGGGCGCCTGCCAGAGATAGGGGCAGATCACCACGGGAAATTCCAGTCCCTTGCTGCGATGCACCGTCACCAGACCCACCGCGGAAGGAACGGTCGCGCTGTTCGGCTGGTGCTTCTCCGGCAGGGTCGCCGGGGGGTGATGCCGGCGTCGCCGCAACCAGTCGGCGGCGGCCGCCGCCCCGAACCGTTCCTGATGCATGCGCTCCTGGACGAGCTCGGCGCACTGCTGCAGATCCGCCAGCAAGCCGCCCCGCAGGGTGATCTCCGCCAGGGTCTCCGCCCGGATCAGCTCGCCCAGGGCGGCCAGCAGCCCGCGACTGGCCAGGTCGGCGGAGAGGCGGGCGACCTGGCCGGCCAGGGCGTCCCAGCTGCCGGGGCTGGCCTCGGCGATCTGCTGGGCGCTCCAGCCCAGCAGGGGGGAGGCCGCCAGCAGGCGCCGGCTTCGAGCCTGGCCAGGCTTCGCCAGGGCATCCAGCAGCCGCTGCAGCACCGCCGCTCCTTCGCTCAGGAAGACATCCTCCTTGCTGACCAGCCGTGAGGCCACGCCTCGCCGCTCCAGGGCCTGGCGCAGCGCCTCCGCCTGGTCGTGGCGGCTGACCAGCAGGCAGATGTCCTGGGGCAGGAGGGCACGGCAGCGATCACCCTCCCGGACCTGGATGCCCCGCCCCAGCAGCTGAACGATCAGGCAGCCCACCTGCTGGGGCAGCTCCCGCTCCAGGGCGCTGCGACTCGGCAGGGGAGCATCAGCCACCGTGCCGCCAAGCCAGAGCAGTTGCAGGGGGGAGTCGCCAGCCGGCAGGGACAGGCTGATTCCGCCGGAGCGTTCGGCCACGACGGCGGGAACCTCCAGGCCGGAGCGTGCCAGCCCCTTCGCCATCAGTCCATTCAGCGAGGCCACCAGGGGTGCCGAGGCGCGGAAGTTCGATCGCAGTACCACCACCCGGGGGGTGATCTGTCGCACGGCCTGGTAAGTGGCCAGGTCACCGCCCCGGAAGCGGTAGATCGCCTGTTTGGGGTCGCCCACCATCACCAGCAGGTGATCCGGCCCGTCTCCGGGCAGCGATGGGTTCAGGAAGGCCTGCCGCAGGATGCGCCACTGAATCGGATCGGTGTCCTGGAATTCATCGATCAGGGCAACCCGATAGCGATGCGCCACCGCAGCGATCAGTTCCCGGTGGGCCGTGCCCTCCAGGCCTGGATCCAGCCCCCGGAGCAGATCGCCGTAACTCATCCGGCCGCTGCGCCTCCGCCGCTCTGCCACCTCCCGGCGGGCCCAGTGGCAGAAATGGGCGAGCATCGCCTCGGCAGGCCCATCCACCAGGCCCGCAACAGCCTCCATCAGGGGGCGCTCCGGCAGGGAAACAGCCGCTCCTTCCCAGCGACTGGCCTGCTTGGTGAAGGGGCCCGGGTGGAAATAGTCACTGAGGCCGTTCGGATCCTTCACCGTGTCGGCGTAGGACCCCATCCCATCCCCCGCCTGCTGGGCGATCAGCCAGTCGGAGAGCTTCCGGTGGCGGTCGATCTTCGGTTTGAGCGGATACTCCCTGGAGGTTTTGGCACCGAGCGACTTCCAGTGGGCCGGGGCTGCCTGCAGGGCCCCATAGAGGAGCTCCCCTCTGGTCTGCCAGAGCTGGACGAACGCGTTCCAGAGCTGCTCCCAGAGGTTGATCAGCTGGCCGGGCAGTGGCAGCTCGGCCTGGAAACCGCTCGGCAGGGGGGCAAGACCCAGGGCCGCATCCCCCTCCAGCTGGGCCAACAGGCTGATCAATCCCTTCAGGCTCACCCCCCGGCGCCTGAGCCCATCGAGCAGGTGGCTGGGCAGGGGCAGCATCTGCTGCTGCCAGTAGTCGTGGCAGATCTGCTCGACCAGGGTGTTGGCATCGGTGTCCAGCTCGACGTCGGGGCCGAGCCCGGCCTCCAGCGCCTGGCGTTGCAGGGTGCGGCGACAGAATCCGTGGATCGTGGTGATGTCGGCGGCATCGAGGTCTTCGAGGGCCAGCAACAGCCGTGCCCGCAGCCGTGGGCTGGCCTCGATGCTCCCCTGGCTGGCGAGCCAGGCCCGCAGGACGTCGTCGATCCCCTCGATCCCAGCGGCCTCTCCAGCCGCCGATTCCAGATCAGCGATTCCCTGCAGCGCCTGCAGCAGTCGCCGGCCGATGCGATCCCTGAGTTCGGCGGCAGCGGCATCGGTGAAGGTCACCACCAGCAGTTCCCGCAACGACAGCTGCCGTTCCACCACAAGCCTCAGCACCAGGTGGGCGAGGGCAAAGGTCTTGCCGGTGCCGGCGCTCGCTTCCAGCAGCAGCACACCGCCTTCCAGACCCACCCCGTTGGCCTCGAAGTCGACCGGTGGCGCTCCCGGCTGCGACTGGAGCTGGGTCATGGTTCTGACCGCAGGGCCAGCAGAGGGGTCTGGAGTTCGATCGACAGCTCATGGAACGGCCCGAACGTCCCCGCCACAAGCTCCCTGGCGGTTGTATCTCGGCCGAAGCAGAGGCTGATGGCCGGGTCCTCTCGTTCCGCTCTCTGGCCGAAGCCGCTGCCTTCCCAGCAGGCCGTGGCCTTGGCAAGACCGGTGCCGGGGCTGGCGAGCTCCGCTTCGGCATAGGCCCAGCCGGTGGCCGGTGGCACTGGCCAGCAGTGGCTGCGCTGGTGCCAGCCCAGCCACTGCTCCAGGATCGAACCTGCCTGAAGGGAAGTTGGGGGGAGGAGCTTCTCCACCACCGCAAAGGAGTTCTCGTGGCGGGCGACCAACACAGCACCCGAGGCCTGGGCCCCACAGGCGCCCGAGAGGATCAGCTGCAAGGCCAGCTCCAGGCGATGGGAGGCCTGGGCTTTGCTCGTTTTGACCAGCACGAGCGTGGTGTCATGCCAGAGGACGGTGGCCTGCAGGGGCTGGAGCGAAGCCAGTGGCGGCTGCCAGTGGTGCGTCTCCTGGTGGGGGGTGCCAAGACGTTCCAGACACTGCTTCAGCGAACCCCAGCGTTCGTTAAGGGCCTGGGCTTCGAGGATGCCGGCCGCCAGCGGGGGCAGCAGGCCACGCCCCCGGGTTCGCTGGATCCAGTCCGGCGGATCGGCTCCGCCTGGGGCGGGATCCGCATCCAGCACGCCACGAAGCAGGGCGGCACGCTGCCTTTCATCGAGTTCGAGGTCTTCGAGATCCTCGATGGCCTCGCTCCATTCCCGCGCCTCCAGGCCCAGGCTGCGAAGCCAGTGATCCTGGGGCCTGATCAGCCAGTGGCGGAGATCGCGGTATGCCTCCTCCGCTTCCAGCCGTTCCGTTGCCGCCGCGACGCCAGGTTCGCCCCGCACGTTCCGGCCAGGACCCCGCAGGATCAGGGGTGCGGTGGCCCCCTCCCATCGATCAGTCCCTGGTCCGAGGCTGCCTGAGCGCTCCAGCTGCTGCAGCACCCTGAGCAGACGCTGATCACAGCTGGCGGGCTGGCGCCCGTCCTCGACTAGAAAATTCTGGCGATCGAGCGGACTGGCGGGATGGTTCACCAGCAGGGAAGCCGCCGCTTCCTCCCCCAGTTCCGAGCGCATCAGCTCCAGCCACTGGCGCACCGGAGCAGCCGGTGCAATCGGTTCGCCGCTGTGTTCCTCGCGGCAGTTCCAGCAGATCAGCAGATGATCCCGGGCCGAGAGCAGCGCCTCGATCAGGCCGTAGCGGTCTTGATCGGCGCTGTGGGGATCACCCAGGCGGCGGTGGTTCTCCATCAGATCGAAACCCGGCCGTGTCCCCTGGCGGGGAAAGGCCCCGGCATCGAGTCCGATCAGGACGATCACCCGGTGGGGGATGGCGCGCATCGGCTCGAGGGCACTGATCGTGAGAGCACCGCTGCGGTGCCCGAAACGACCGCTGTCGGCTGAGAGACGTTCCTTCAGCACCGCGGCCACCACTGGAGCCGTGAGCTGAAGGTCGCAGCTGGCCGCGCTCTGATGCCAGCTGGCGATCGCCTCCCGGATGGTCTGCAGTTCCCAGGCCCGATCTCCACCATCACCGAACAGGAGCGTGAGCAGCGGCGGCAGCCGGGCGGCCCATTCGGCGGCGCTGTGGGCGCGGGCCAGTTCAGTCAGCACCTGCCGCAGGCTGGTGAGCAAACGGATCCAGCGACCCAGCTGTTCGACCGTTCCCCCCAGCCGGTGGGGAGCGCAGTCGCCGACCGCCACTCCGGCTTGATCGGGCAGGGCCAGGCCGAGCAAGAGGCGATCAATCGCCCAGGACAGGCTGTGGCTGGCGTTTCCTCCGCGCTGTTCGGCCGCCAGTCCCCAGCGGAAGCCGCAGGTCTGGAGCGTGGAGCTGAGGGCGGCGGCTTCGCCCGACTCGAGCTGGAAATGCTCCAGCAGCGCCGTGTTCTGGAGCAGGGTCTCGAGCGCGCTGGCGGTGAGCCGCTCACCCCCCAGCAGCAGCAGTTGCAGCAGTGCCGCGCTCAGGCCCGCTTCCCCCTGCTGGCTTCGGTCCGTGAGTCGCCACGGCAACACCACGCCGGTGGCTGCCGTGTCGCCGAACACGGCGGCCAGCAAGGGAGCGAGTCGGTCCACATCCGGCGTCATCACCAGGATGTGACGCGGTTCCAGGCTGCTGTCCTCGGCCATCAGCTGCAACAGGCGGTCACGCACGATCTGGACCTGCCGCAGCCGCCCGGGACAGGGGTGGAACTCCAGGGAGCGATCCCCCGCCCGCCAGCTCAGTGCCTGCGGTGCGGCTCCCTCCACCAGTTGTTCCTGGAGCTGCTCCAGCAGCCGGGGGCTTCGCCCCTGCGCGGTGGCGGCCGTGGCGGGAAGAAAGAACAGGTCCCGTTCCTGGGCACAACCGAGCTGGGCTTCGCCGGTTCCCTCCAGGAGCTGCTGAAACTCCCCGCCCAGGCGACCGAAGCGTCCCTCCAGGGCCGGAGCCTGAACCAGCCAGTCGAGGGCGAAGGGCTCGGTGAGAGCCACGGCATCGCGGAGCTCCTGGCGCCGTTGGCTGCAGCGCTGCCACAGGTCGCGACAGGGGGTCAGCAGGTAGATGTCGACCGGCAGAACAGCCGAGAGGGCCTGGAGCAGTTGCACCTGGAGTGGGGCGCCGCTGCTGAGACCGAACAGCCGCAGCGTGCCCGTCAGTCCTTCCACCCGGGCGGTGCCAAGGCGCAGCCGCTCGATCGCCTCGATCAGCCTGAGACCGAACGGCTGCACCCCAAGACGGGCCTGCAGCTGGCGGAAGAGCAGTGGTTGCCAGCGCTGCAACTCGGGCAGCGGCTCGCCGCGATCATCGCGGTCTTGACCGCCCGACCAGGTCGCCAGCATGGCCGGCCTGTAGAGGGTGAGATCGTCGAGGCTGTCGGCGATGGCGCGGCCCAGCTGCCAGAGCGGGGCGTCGAGCCGTTGGCTGTAACCGCGACTCTGCAGCCAGCGCTCGAGCAGAAACGCCTCAGGCGCCTTGGCCAGCTCCGGCAGCAGCTCCAGCACCGGCCAGACCAGATTTGTGGCACGCCAGGGATCGTCGGCCGCGGCAGCATCGTCGAGCAGGTGATTGACGATCTGACGCAGACGGCTGGCCGGAAAGGGAAACCGCAGATTGGCGACGATTCCACCCAGCTCCACGGCGAGCTGTTCCCCCAGCCAGCGGCTGGTGGGCCAGGTGTTCACCACCACCTGGATGGTTTCCCAGGGGCTGGGAGGGTCGAGGCGGAGCTGCTGGGCCAGCAACTGGGCGAGAAACTCGGCCCGGTTGCTGCGATAGACCGTCAGCAAGGGCAGGGGGCCAGGAAGGATCGCTCCAGCTCCTGCCTGATGGTCCGGTCGTCCGGGAGCGAGCCCGCGCCCGGCACGCTGACTGTGTCGCCGGTTTCGGGGCAGTAGGCCGTCAGCCGCCCCCCGTAGCAGGCTCCTGTGTCGATCATCACGATCGAATTGCGGCGGCGTTTCACGACCTGCTCAGGGGTGTGGCCGATGATCACGTCGCCGAAACGTCCGTCGTAGGCCCGCCAGAAGGGGGCGCGGATTCCCAGATCAGGCTTCCAGGTGGATGGATCGAAGCCGGCGTGGGTCGCCACCCAGCCCTGGCCCCAGTACGCCAGCGGGAGGGAAGCGAGCCGGCGCCGCCAGAACCGGCACTGCTCCGTACCGAGCTGGCGGAAGGTGTCGGACCCGGCCAGGCTGGGGTTTCGGATCGAATCTCCCCGGCTCAGTGCATCCAGCAGCTTCTGCTCGTGGTTGCCGCGCAACCACACCGCCCGACCACTCTGGACCAGGCTCCAGCCCAGTTCCATCGTTCTCTGGATCTGGGGCCCACGGTTGATCAGATCTCCACAGAGGATCAGCCGATCAGTCCTGGGGAGCCTGGAGATCAGTTCTGCGAGGGCCTGGGCGCAACCATGGACATCACCGATCACCCAGTGGGGCTGATGGGGCGGTGCAGACGCCATGGAACGGGCGGGTTGAAGAAGCTTGCGCTCTTGAAGTCTGAACCTTCGAGCGCCTTTTGTCAGCTTTGCCGCCTGCCACCGGTTCACTGGCGCTGGTACCGTCCGCCCAATGTCTTTGCAGGCCCATGGATCCAGCCTCCCTCTCCGTTTCCCAGAGGGTCAATCTGCTGGTGAAGGCGCTGAATGGAGCAAAGCGCACCAACGAGGCACTGGCTGCCTGCACGGATGGGGAGGCCATGGTCGAGGTGCTGCTCGATGCCTCATCGCGGCTCGGACTGCGGCTCAGCCGCAACGACCTGCTCGCCACACCGCCGATCCGCGACTGGATCTGGTGGAAGAACAAGGAGGCCCTGCTGACGATTGGCGATCAGCGGCCTCGCCATCAGCAGGACGGCAGGGACACTCCCGCTGGCAGACCCTCCGAGGGACGTCGACGCTTCCTCGGCCTGTTCTGAGATCTCTGCAGGAATTCAACCGATTTCAGGGTCGCCCCAGGGCTGTTCGCTCTGACAACATGGACAGAGATTTGCGTCAGCAACCCAACACCTTGATCCCCACCAATCTCCATTGGCAGTCGAACGGTGAACTTCACCCGGAGGATCTGGAGCGTCTGCGTGAGCGCCTGTTGGCTGATCGGGCCCTTGACCACCGCCAGCAGAGGCACCTGGCCGGCTGGGTGGTTGAGAAGCAGCGCCAGGTGGCCTAGCCGGCGGCGGCCAATGGATCCGGAATGGTGGCACTTGGGGCCAGAAAGCTCCCTTTCACCACGAACTCAAGGCGCAGCTTGAGAAAATCGATGAACTTCGGATCGGTGGACACCACGGCTGAGGCCGGTTTCGGAAGGGCGGCGGCAACGCTCTGAAGATCGACGGAGGCAAGAAAAGCCGGGGAGCTGATCAGCCAGAAATCGATCGGCTTGTTCCCCTCGGCGTAGTTCCGAACCCGCTCCCGGAGCACTTCTTCGAGCGGCTCCTCCTCCGTGAGGAAGGCTGTGCTGGCGGCTACGAAGAAATAGGTGGTCGGCGTTGAGGCGCTCATGGGCTGATGCCACCAAACAGGGGGTCGTGGCGAGGATTCTGAACCAGGGCCTTCATCTGCCGCACCGCCTCCTGCAGCCCCACCGCCAGGGCCCGGGCCACGATCGTGTGACCGATGTTCAGTTCCTCCATCGCGGCGATCGCGGCGACCGGCTCAACATTCTGATAAGTGAGGCCATGGCCGGCGTTGACCCGCAGGCCGAGCTGACCGGCCAGGGCGGCGGCCTCGGTGAGCCTGGCCAGTTCGCGGGGCTGCTCCGGCCAGCTCGCTTCCGCGTAGGCGCCGGTGTGGAGCTCCACCCAGCGGGCACCGCACAGCTGGCTGGCCTCCAGCTGGGCAGGCTCCGGGTCCACGAACAGGCTCACGGGAATGCCGGCCATCTGCAGTCGCTCCACCAGGGCCTGCAGGGCCGGACGCTGGGTCAGCACGTCCAGCCCTCCCTCGGTGGTCACCTCCTGGCGCTTTTCCGGCACCAGGGTGATCATGTCGGGCCTGATCTCCAGGGCAATCGCCTCCATCTCAGCGGTGGCAGCCATTTCCAGGTTGAGCCGGCTGCGCACGGTGGCCCGCAGCAGCTCCAGATCCCGGAGCTGAACATGGCGCCGGTCTTCGCGCAGATGCACGGTGATGCCGTCGGCTCCCCCCAGTTCCGCCAACAGGGCGAAACTGACTGGATCAGGCTCCACGGTGCGGCGAGCCTGGCGCACCTGGGCAACGTGGTCGATGTTCACGCCAAGGCTGGCCACGGCAGAAGCGGGATGGTTTGCCTGATCCTATGGATTGAATCCGGGCCGCAGCGGCAACTGCCCGTCGGGTGGATCGACGGGGAGCCTGTCCCCCTAGCTTGCCGATAGTTCCGTGATGGCAGGTGGCCGTGAGCTCGCGGCAGCAGATCAGCCCGACAACCGAGCCAGCCGAAGGGCCGGCAACCGGGCCGGAAACGGCGCTTGCAGCCGAACCATCGGCAGCTGAGCATGCCCTGATCCGTCGGGAGCGCCGGATCTGCTTCGGGGTCAGCCCGGCCCTGGCTCCACTGGCCATGGCGGTCACCCAGGATCTGGCCCTGCCATGGCAGTTCAGCCGGATCGAGCTGCTCGGCACCGAGCACCTCCCCCTGCACGGCGCCGTGCTGCTGGCCCCCACCCACCGTGCCCGCTGGGATGCCCTGTTGCTGCCGCGTGCCGCCGGCCGGCGCGTCAGCGGCAGAGACTGCCGGTTCATGGTCACCCAGACGGAGATGAAGGGAATCCAGGGCTGGTTTCTGCAGCGTCTGGGCTGTTTCCCCGTCGACCAGGGCCGGCCGGGCACCACCACCCTTCGCTACGCAGTGGATCTCCTCAGGGTCGGCCAGCAGCTTGTCGTCTTTCCGGAAGGCCAGATCCGTCGCCAGGATGGTCCGATCCGGTTGCATCAGGGTCTGGCCCGGCTGGCTGTCCTGGCCGCCAGCCAGGGGGTGGTTGTCCAGGTGGTTCCCGTTGGGATCGGCTATGAACAGGAGCGTCCGCACTTCCGGAGTCGGGCGGCGCTTTGCTTCGGCCCCGTGCTGAGCGTGGAAGGCAGGGGGCGTGTGGCTGTGAAAACCCTCAACGAACGCCTGGCCCTGGCCATGCAATCAGCCGAGGAAGCGGCCCGTCTGGCTTTGGGGCGTCCGATCGACGCCCTTTAGAGTTGATCAGAACTTTTCGATCCTTCCACGTGCGCTGGCCCCCTGTCGCCCTCGGGCTTGCTCTGGCGGCAACCCTCGCCCCCGTCGTTTCCATACCGGCCGCCTCGGCCCAGGCGGAACCCCAGAAGGTGCTTGAGGGCGCCAGTGTCGGTTTCAACCTGGCCTCGATCAACGGACTGCTGGTGCGAGGCGACGCCGCCGTTGCCCGCGGCGATCTGGCCGCGGCCCGCAAGGACTACGACCTCGCCCGTGACGCCAGCCTGCGGCTGCTCGGTTTCTATCGCGACCTGAGTGGATCCTTCCGCGGCCTGGATGCACGCATCCCAAGGGAAATGGACCAGAAGGGCCGTGAATCTCTGGAAACCCTGGCCCAGGCCAACCTGCGGCTGGCGGCCCTGCTGCGCCGTCAGAACCAACCGGAGGTGGCGGTGCCGCTGCTGGTGGAGGTGATCAAGATCATGACCCCGGCCCGGGAGGAAGGGCGCAGGGCCTACCAGAGCCTGGTGGAGCTGGGCTTTGCCACCACCCCCTACACGGCCGGAGAACCGGCCCCTGCCACCACCGGCAGCAAGTGATCGGCTGATCCGTCCGTTCCCTCTGACAATCCGCTGAGCCGGGGATGGAGCGATCAGCCAGCCATGGCGCCCCAGCTTCTAGATTCCCGTTCTGTGAGTTCCGACGAGAGCATGGTGCAACCGGATCAAGTCAGAGCAGCGATCTGGAACAGCTTGCCGGATGCCCAGGTTGAGGTGGACGATCTGACCGGAGGGGGAGACCACCTCCAGGTGAAGGTGATTTCCGCCGCCTTCGCCGGTCTTTCCCGCATCAAGCAGCATCAGCTCGTTTACGGAGCCCTACGCAGCGAACTGGCCAGTGAGGCCATCCATGCCCTGGCTCTGCAGACCTCATCCCCTGGCTGAGCCCGGCCCAGCTTCCTTCAACCTTTCTGATCCCCACCCCCAGCAGCCCATGGAACCCACCGTTGAGCAACGCATCAAGACCCTCGTGACCAGCGCTCCGGTGGTGGTGTTCATGAAGGGCACGAAGTTGATGCCGCAGTGCGGCTTCTCGAACAATGTGGTTCAGATTCTCAACACCCTTGGGGTGTCGTTCGAAACCTTCGACGTGCTCTCCGACCCTGAAATTCGCCACGGAATCAAGGAATTCTCCGAGTGGCCAACCATTCCCCAGGTGTATCTGAATGGGGAGTTCATCGGCGGCTCCGACATTCTCATCGAGCTGTACAACTCCGGTGAGCTGCGCGAAACCCTCGCGGTGGCCCTGGCCTCCTGAGGCCCTGCTGGCGATGCCGCTGTCGGCTCAGTGGTGACCGCTCTGGTAAAGGGTGCTGAGATCACCACCGGGTCCGATGAAACCAGAGGGATCGAGGATCCAGCGATCGATCAGTTCCTCCAGCCTTCGCTGGGATTGGGAATCCAGCACGGCGGTGCGCCGCAGGGCGTGCAGGTAGCCATCGGCATAGAGCCGCAGTTCCGATGGGCTGTGGTAGCGGCTCACCAGGTCCTGACAGGCATCGCAGAGTGACTGGAAGTGGCGAATGGCCTCAGGATTCTGCAGCGCGGTCATGGTGAGGCGTTCGGCCGGTGGGGGGGACTGAAGCAGGGGTGGCAACGACCTGATCGTCGGAACCCGGATGCCGAGTAGCTTAGAGATTCCCTAGGGATCCGCTGTGGAGCTGAGGCCCAGCCTGAATTCTGAACATCCACCCCAGGCCGAGGGCCAGGGGCCTGGAGAACGGCGTGGTTCCGCTTCACCCCTGAAGCGCATTCTGGTGGTGGATCCCCACCCCACGCTTCGCACGGTGCTGGCCCAGCGCCTCAGGCAGGATGGCCATCTGGCGGCTGCTGTGGCATCGGCCACCGAGGCGCTCCAGCTCTGCGAAGACCAGATGCCGGATCTGCTGGTGAGCGCCGAGTTGCTCGAGGAGAGCTCCGCGCTGCGGCTGGCGGCCCATCTGCGCTGCCCGGTGATGGTGCTCACCGCCCGAACCGGTGCGGATGCCGTGGTGGCCATGCTCGATGCCGGCGCCGATGACGTGCTCCGCAAGCCCTTCGGTCTTGAGGAGCTGGCGGCCCGGTGTCGCAGTCTGCTGCGGCGGAGCGGCAGTGGCCTGCAGGAGAGGGTCTGTGTGGGCCCGCTTGAAGTGCATCTGCTGCTTCGCCAGGTGATGCTGCGCGATCAGCCTGTCGAGCTCAGTCCGCGGGAATTTGCCTTGCTCTGCGCGCTGCTGATGCCGCCAGGCATGGTTCGCAGCCGCCAGGAACTGCTGCGGATGGCCTGGCCCCCGTTCAGTGGTGGCCCCCGCTCCGTCGATACCCAGGTGCTCACGCTGCGGCGCAAGCTGGAGTTGGCGGGTCTGGGAGAAGGGGGAGGAATCGAAACCGTGCGGCAACAGGGGTATCGATTCAGTCTTGAAACCCTGCCGGAAGCCGGCGATTCCCAGTCTGGCAACCTTTCGCTGCGCCAGGTTGCCAGCGCTGGCTGATCAGCCGGCCTGGGAAGGCAGGAGCCAGGCGAAGCTGATCCCTTCGCCGATCAGCAGCAGCAGGCTGAGCATCGCCAGGGTCCAGTAGGTCCAGGCGGGGGTGATCCGTCCAATCCCCCTGGTGTCGAGCCCGGTGGATTGCTGGAAGCGCATCAGAAAATCGGCAAAGCGTTCCAGGCGTTGCGGCAACAGAAAGTGCTCGCCTTGTCGGGAGCGGATGTAGTGAACGGTGCCGCCCTGGCTGGTGGTGATCGGCACCAACCGGCCTACCTCGCTCCAATCCAGCCGCCAGCCCCGGCGGAACAGCCAGGCGCACCATCGTGGATGACCCACCCGGATGGCATCGGATTCGAGCACCACCTGTTCACTCAACATGGCCAAAACCAGCACCAGCCCAAGCATCAGGGCAGCCAGGAGCCATACCCTCAGCTCCGGCGGTGCCAGCACAGGCAAAGGACCCACCAGGGCGAGATAAAGCAGCAGAAGCGTGGTGCGGATCAACGGAGCGATCCGATAGGGCTTGTTGTCTGGGGGGCCGATGACCGGCTGAAGCTCAGCCATCAGCCAGGGGGAGAGGGTCGCCGGAGAGCCCGAACACCTGCCGCTCCTGACCCTTCCAGAACGGGCCCATCCGCATCAGATCGGTGTGGGCGTCCTGGATGCGCAGCAGGTATTCGTCAGATGTCATCGAGGCCTTCTCCTCTTTGAGCTTGCTGAGCCTCAACTGCATCAACAGCCAGGGTTTGGTCAGGGCTCCCTTTTCTTCAAGGTACCGGGCCAGGTCCTGCGAGCTGGGCGTATCAGACTGTCCCACCTGGAAATATTGCGAACTGTTTCAATCTTAGTTTCCTGGCCGGCAATCCGTGGAATTGGGTCTTCGGGTTTCCGCCTGTTTGCTCAGTCCGGCAGGGCCCAGGGGTTGAGCCCCAGGTCGGCGCCCACCCGGTGGGCGCAGGCGAAGCCGCTGAAGGCCACGGCGTTGAGCCCCTGGCCGGGGAAGCAGGAATCCCCCACGCAGTAGAGCCCGGGGATGCCGGTGCGGTTGAACGGCATCGGCAGCAGGCCAGGCAGCCGCAGCGCCGGAATCGGGCCGTAACTGCCCTGGTGCCGGCCCAGGAAGCGGCGATGGCTGCGGGGTGTGCCCACCTCACGGTGGGTGATTGCCGTGCCAAGGCCCGGCAGGAAGCCCTCCAGCCGGCGGATGAGACGATCGGCGGCGGCCTGCTTGGCCTGCGCGTAGGCCGTGGGTCCCAGGCCTTTCCAGTTGTCAATCGCCGACGGGGTGAAGGCATGCACGATGTGATGGCCAGGCGGTGCCAGGGACGGGTCCAGCAGGGTGGGAATCGAAACGAACACCGTGCCCTGCTCCGCCTCCATCTCCTCCCAGTGCTCCAGCAGCAGGTGGTGACAGTGGCTGCCGGCGGGAATCAGCTCCGCCTTCACGCCCAGGTGCAGCGAGAGGAACGAGGCTGAGGGTTTGTAGCGCCGCCGCCAGACCGTCTCCGCCGCCGGTGTGTGGGCGGCATCCACCAGGCTGCCGAAGGTGTCCCAGCGGGTGGCATTGGAGATCACCCGCCGGGCGCGGATCGTTTCACCGCCGGCCAGCTCCACCCCCACCGCCTGGCCGTTCTCCAGCACCACCCTGGTGACCCGGCTGCGGTAGCGGATGGCGCCGCCGTGGCGCTCCAGGCCGCGCACCAGGTGCTCGGCGATCGTGCCGACACCACCGCGCGGGTAGTTGATGCCGCCGGCATGGCGATCGGAGAACACCATGCCGGCATTGATCATCGGCGTGCGATCGGCCGGCATCACCGACCAGCAGAAGCACTCCATGTCGATGAACTTCAGCAGCGCCTGATCCTTGATGTGGCGGCGGGCCACATCGCCCACATTCACCGGCAGCCAGCGGGCCAGCCCCAGGCAGGCCAGGGGTGCTTTGAAGAACACCTTGGCCAGGTAGGCCGGATCCTCCAGGGAGAGGAGCGGCATGGCATCCAGGCAGCGGAACACCTGCCAGCAGGTGTCGTAGAAGGCGCGGATGCCGGTGGCTTCGTGGGGGAACAGGGCCGTGAGCCGGGCGATGAAGCTGTCGTAGTCGCGATCGACGGCCAGCTCAAGGCCGCCTGGCAGGTGGTAAGCGAGCTGGGCCGGGTCGGGGATGGTGTCCTGCCGTTCACCCACGTCCGCCAGGGCGCGGGTGAGCAGGTTGGTGTGCCCCTTCTCGCCGAAGCCGAAGATCATCGAGGCCCCCACATCAAAGGTGTACCCCGCGCGCCGGAAGCTGCCACCGGAGCCGCCCGGGATCAGGTAACGCTCCAGCACCAGCACCTTCGCCCCCTTGGCCGCCAGCTGGCTGGCGGTGACCAGCCCGCCGATGCCCGAGCCGATCACCACGGCATCCAAGGCTCCGCCTCCCGCCGCCGGGGAGGTGTTGCCGCTCGTCTGCTGCACGGAGATGTTGCCGGTGCGCCGAGGCTAGGCAAGCGCCAGGTCGGCCCCGGGGGTGGCCGCCAGCGGCGCCGCGATGGGTGCTGCTGAAGGTGCCGCGAAGGGGGCCAGATCGGCCAGGGCCCGATCCCGGTAGGCGCCGTAACGGCGGCGTTTGTCGCGGATGCGCTCCGGCAACTCCGGCATCAGGCCGAAGTTGGGCGGCATCGGCTGGAACCGCTCACTGGGGGCGGAGGCGATGAAGTGGGTGAGGGCGCCAGCCATGGTGGTGACAGGCAGGCAGATCGGTTCCTGGCCCTGCGCCAGCCGGGCGGCGTTGGTGCCGGCCAGCCAGCCGCCGGCCACCGCCGCCGCATAGCCCTCGGTGCCGGTGATCTGCCCGGCCGCCAGCAGCGAAGGGCGCTGGCGGAACTGCAGGGTGGGATTCAGCAGCTGGGGCGCTTCAAGGAAGGTGTTGCGGTGCATCACGCCGAAGCGCACGAAGCTGGCGTTCTCCAGACCGGGGATCAGGCGGAGCACCCGCTTCTGCTCGCCCCACCTGAGGTTGGTCTGGAAGCCCACCAGGTTCCAGAGCCGGCCGTCCTTGTCTTCCTGGCGCAGCTGCACCACCGCATAGGCCCGCCGGGCACGGCGCACATCAGCGTCGTAGAGGTCGCCCCAGCGGGGATCCCACAGGCCGATCGGCTTCAGCGGCCCGTAGCGCATGGTGTCTTCGCCGCGGCGGGCCAGCTCCTCGATCGGCAGGCAGCCTTCGAAGAACGTGGCGCTTTCCTGCTCGAAATCCTTCAGTTCCGCCTGCTCGGCGCCCAGCAGCGCCTCGCGGAAGGCGAGGTACTGCTCCCGGTTCATCGGGCAGTTGATGTAATCCGCGTCGCCCTTGTCGTAACGGCTGGCCCGGAAAGCCCGCTGCATGTCGATGCTCTCGCCTTCCACGATCGGGCTGGCGGCATCGAAGAAGTGGCACTCGGCGCGACCGGTGAAGGCGCGGAGCTGCTCGGCCAGGGCGTCACTGGTGAGTGGACCGGTGGCCAGCACAGTGATTTCGGCGGGTGGTGGCAGTTCCCTCAGCTCGTGCCGCTCGACGCTGATCAGGGGATGCTGCTCCAGGGCGACGGTGAGGGCTTCACTGAAACGGCCCCGATCCACGGCCAGGGCCCCGCCCGCAGGAACGGCATGGGCATCGGCAGTGCCGATCACAACAGAACCAAGTTGGCGCAATTCCTCCTGAAGCAACCCGGCGGCCCGGTCGCTGGAGAGGGCTCCAAAACTGTTGCTGCAGACGAGCTCTGCGAATTCGCCACTGTGGTGGGCGGGGGAGCGGCAGACCGGCCGCATTTCCCACAACCTCACAGGCACACCGGACTGGGCGATCTGCCAGGCCGCTTCAGTACCGGCGAGGCCGGCACCGATCACCTGGATCATCAGGCGCGGGAGCGCTTGAGCATGAGTTGGAGCTGGCCGACGGCCGCCCGTCCGATGTTGAACACAGCCCAGCTGACAGCCAGCAGGATCGGGGCTGAAACCAGCAGAAGCCTTGCGTCCATCGGGTCCAATGCAGGGTCAGCTGATCCTACGGACCCGAGGACCCCGTTGAGGACAATCCGGAGCGGGTGGGGCGAACCTGCAGTGGGTCCCGAAACCGATCCAGGCTGGATTTCAGCGTTCAAAGCCCGTACGATCGCTCCTGCCGGCATGGGCGGCGGCCAATGTCCTGTAACGGAGGGCATGGTGGCGTTGGTCGGACAGTTCTGCCGCACTCAGCTCACGGCGTGGCCTGGCGGGCACACCAGCCACCAGCGTGGCCGGTGGCACGTCACTGGTGACCACAGCCCCTGCCGCCACCAGGGCCCCTTCTCCCACGGTCACACCGTTAAGAACGATGGCGCCGATACCAATCAGGCAACCATCCTTGAGGACGGCCCCATGGACCACGGCCCGATGGCCGATCGTGACCTCCGCCCCGATCCAGACGCCCTGGCCTGGATCTCCGTGCAGCACCGCCCCATCCTGAACGTTGCTGTTCTCGCCCACCACGATCGAGCAGAGATCGCCGCGGGCCACGGCCAGCGGCCAGAGGCTTGCTCCAGCCGCCAGGGACACGTCGCCAATCAGCACGGCGCTGGGTGCCACCCAGGCCTCGGGGTGGACGTTGGGCTCAGGCCAGGGAGAACGGTCTGCGGTCACGGATCGGAGCCTTCGACAGCATGGCCATTGTGGTCAGGCAAGTTTTTGGGATGGCCTTCAGCCGGAGGATCTCCGGTGCAATGGGGAGTGCATTCCCCTTGTGATACGTTCGCTGCTGGCCCATCCGGGCGGGTCGCTAGCTCAGCGGTAGAGCACTCGGCTTTTAACCGATTGGTCCTGAGTTCGAATCTCAGGCGACCCATCTCTGAACGGCGAACGTCCTGGCGGTGATCCAGGCAAGACGCCCGGGAACCTCCTGCTGATCAGGAAACGCCTCTTAACAAAACGCAACAGCGTGTTAATCTTTGTCAGACAAGCCGCGCAAGCGGGTCCGCAGGCGGCTTCCGCCTTGCCTTGTCTTCCTTCCTCGTCCCTTCGGGGGCACTATCTCTCGTCCTCATGACCTCAACTCTTCAGCAGCGCCAAGGCGCTTCTGCCTGGAGTCAGTTCTGTGAGTGGGTCACCTCCACCAACAACCGCCTCTACGTGGGCTGGTTCGGTGT
>JAHLYW010000042.1 GCA_025128135.1 Synechococcus sp. CS-1325 | reverse complement strand
CAGTGCCAGGTAGGCGGTGGGGAACAGCAGCAGACCGGACCAGCCGACAAAAACGAAGCGGTCACGCTTGAGCCAGTCGTCGAGGACATCGAACCATCCCCGTGTGGCAGGCGCGCGCCCTAGGGCAATCGTCATGGGTGCATAGGCAGGTGGAGAACCCGCTGATCGGTGAAATACCCGGCGATGGTAACAACGTTCGAGCCGGAGTCGAGACTGGCCGAAACGCCCTGACATGGCTTCCCGCGGCTGGGTTTTTAAGTATTTCTTCTCATTTGCTGCCAGCTGATTGCGCGGCCCACGCTCCTGTCTCCGCTGTGGCGCCAGGCCCAGGCAGGCACCACAGAGCTGCGGCGGGAGGGCGAAGATGGCAGAACTCCGCACCTGCCACGCCGCCATGGCTTCGGTCCCTTCCTCGGCTGCCTCGCCTCCCCGCGACCCTTCACTGGTTCTTGATCAGCCGGTGCAGGGTTCACGCCGGCCTTCCAATCTGCTGGTGGCTGCTGTCGTGAGCGCTGGTGGCGCCGGTTTTCTGCTCACCAGCCTCTCCAGCCGCCTGGGGGTCAACCTGCTGCCGATCGGTCACCCCGCCTCCCTCGAATGGGTCCCCCAGGGATTGGTGATGGGGGCTTATGGAGTGGCGGCCCTGCTGCTGGCCACCTATCTGTGGGGTGTGATCGCCATCGATCTGGGTGCCGGCAGCAACCGTTTCGACCAGGGCAGCGGTGTGGCCACGATCAGCCGCCGTGGTTTCCGCCAGCTGATCCGCTTCGATCTCCCACTGCGGGACATCCAGGCGGTGAAAGTGGATATTCGCGACGGCCTCAACCCCCGCCGGCGTCTGGCTCTGCGCCTGCAGGGCCGCCGCGATCTTCCCCTCACCCGGGTGGGCGAACCCCTGCCGCTGGCCGAGCTGGAGCAAAGCGGCGCCGAGCTGGCCCGGTTCCTCAGGGTTCCCCTGGAGGGCGTCTGATCGCGATGGCATTTCCCTTCACCCGCGCCCTTTTGTGGGCGCTGCTGCTGTTGGCGCCGATGGGCCTGACGGCCTGTGCCGCTGATTCAGCCAAGACGGCCGTGGGCTGCAGCAACGCCACGACCCCCTGCCTGAGCGGCAAGGCCCTGGTGGCTCTGCAGACCAGCCGTGGCGAGATCCAGGTTTCTCTGATCGGTGACGCGGCCCCGCTCACCGCCGGTAACTTCGTCGATCTGGTGCGCCGCGGCACTTACAACAACACTGTTTTCCACCGGGTGGTGACGGAGCCCTCCCCCTTCGTGGTTCAGGGTGGCGACCCCCAGAGCGCTGATCCCAAGGTTCCTGCCAGCCTCTATGGCAGTGGTGGATTCATCGATACCAGCACGGGGGCCCCTCGAACCATTCCGCTGGAAATCGGCCTCAAGGGAGAAGCGGACCCCCGCTACGGCGAGGAGCTCCTGGATCCGACCCAGCTCGGCCGTCTGCGGCTGCTCCACGATCGGGGGGCGATCGCGATGGCCCGCTCGGCGGACCCCAATTCCGCCAGCGCGCAGTTCTACATCGCTCTGCGGCCCCTCGTGGAACTGGACGGGCGCTATGCCGTCTTCGGCAGGGTGGTCAAAGGCATGGAGGTGGTCGATCGGATCAAGCAGGGCGATCGGCTGATCAAGGCCGTCCTGCTGGAGGGTGGCACCCTGGTGAAGGCGAAGCCCTGAACGATCAGCGATCCGTCTGAACCGTCAGGCCGGCACCCGCTTGTCAGAAGCGGTGATCTTCAGGAAGGCGGTGTTGACCCCTGAGGCCCGCTCCAGGGCGACCCGGCCGGTGCGCACGATCTCGAGGATGCCGTAGGCCTCGAGGATCTGCTCGATGGCCACAAGCTTGCCGGGGTCCCCCACCACTTCAAGGATCAGGGCGTTGTCGGCCACATCGACCACATTGGCGCGGAACACCTGGACCAGGTCGAGGATCTCCGAGCGCCGCTCCGGCGGTGCCGCCACCTTCAACAGCATCAATTCCCTCTCCACGGCAGGAATGGTGGTGAGATCACTCACGTTCAGCACGTTGACAAGCTTGTTGAGCTGCTTGGTCATCTGCTGAAGCGTGGAGCCGTCGCCTTCCACCACCATCGTCAACCGGGATACCCCCCGGCGCTCGGCGGGTCCGACCGCCAGGCTTTCGATGTTGAAGCCCCGCCTGGCGAACAGACCGGAGATCCGGCTCAGGGCCCCGGATTCGTCTTCGACCAGCACCGAAAGGGTGTGCTTCATGCCCGCAGCGCTTGCCTGCCCCCAAATTACGTGGCCGCCCCCTGACCTCAGCCCGGACCGGCGGGGGTGGGGTCGGGCAGGCGTGCCAGCCAGTCCAGCAAGAGGCCCCCGAACCGCAACGGGGCCTCGTCCTGGAGGCAGTGGCCAACACCCGGCAGCACCACAAGTTCGAGATCGGGTTTGTATCGCTTCAGCTGGCGCGACACTTCGATCGGAACGAGCCGATCGGCATCACCCCACAGCACCAGCAGAGGTTGGCTGAGGCGATCCAGCAGCGCGGCGGCAGTGGCCCCCCGCGGTCGCAGGGCCATGCCGATGCTCATGCCTCTCAGGGCCCAGGCCGCCGTCGGCCTCCGGGCTGGCCAGGCGATCAGCTGATGCAGCTCCCTGTCGCCGATCACCGGCTTGTTGTAAGCCGACTGGATGCCGAGGTTGAGCAGTGGCGTGTGCGCAATCAAGGGCACCAGCAACTCCAGAGGCAACAGACGGCAGAGCAGGGTGATCACCAGCCGTCTGAGCCGCCGTCGCCAGGGAGCACGCCGCCGTTTCACGGTGATCAGCAGGCTGGGATCGGGCAGGGTGGCGGCCGCCACGGCCCGCACCCAGGCGGGGAAGAAGCCGGCGCAGCTGAGCGCCACCAGGCTGCCGAGCGAATGGCCCACCAGGACAGCGGGTGCCTGGACCACCTCTTCCAGGAAGGCCCGGGTCTGGCGGGCCCAGAGCCGGTTGTCGAGGCGCAGGGCCGGTTGGGCCGACCCGCCGAAACCGATCAGATCCAGGCCGTAGACGCACCAGCCGGCCGCCGCCAGGGGCCCCGCCGTGTGGCGCCAGTGACCCGAGCCGCAGGCGAAGCCGTGCAGCAACAGCAGGGGTGGATGGCCTGGATCACCCAGAACCCGCCAGTGGCAGGCCAGCCCCCGCCAGTGCCAGATCGCCTGCCGGCCCCAATCGGCGCCCGTCGTTGCGACAGGCTGGAGCTGGGTCGACAGCAAGGAGTGGAACCGACGCAGGACTCAGACCACTATTGCGAAGCCTCAGCGCGACTGCGGCTCGGAGCTGGCTTCTTTCAGGCCGCTTCGCGGCCGGCAAGGGACCTCGGCGTGCTGCTGGCCGGTCACCTGGCCCTCAACGGCCGGCTGCGGGTGCTGGATCTGATGGCCGGCTGTGGAATCCGTGCCCTTCGCTATGGCCAGGAAAGCGCGGCCACGGCCGTCTGGGCCAATGACGCCGATCCCGACCGCTTGCCCCTGCTGGAGGCGAACCTGGCCCCCCTGCGGCAGGGGGAGATCCCATCGCTGCGGATCACCAGCCTCACCGCCCAGAAGCTCCTGGCCGATTGCCTGGTCCGTGAGGAGCGCTTCGAGCTGATTGATCTCGATGGGTTCGGCTGTCCCACCGCCCTTCTCCCCCTGGCCCTCGAGGCCGTCGGCTTCGGCGGTGTCCTCTACCTGGCCAGCACCGACGGCCGTTCCCCCACCGGCCATGACCGGCCTGCGGCGATCCGGCGGCTGGGGGCGGCGGCCCGGGCCCAGCCATCCAGCTGGGAGCTGGCCCTGCGGCTGCAGTTGGGGGTGATCGCCCGCACCGCCTGGGCCATGGGCCGGGGGGTGGAACCGCTGTTCAGCTTCAGCGAGGGACGCACCTTCCGCACCGCCGTGCGTCTGCAGCGTCGCATCGAGCCCGGCGATGAGGCGCTGCTGGGGATGACGGCCCATTGCCACCGTTGCGGAGACCAGATGGTGCAACCACTGCTGCGCCTGAGGGACTGGCCCTCCTGCTGCGGTCCGGATCGACCCCTGGCGATCAGCGGTCCCCTCTGGATCGGTCCGTTGCAGCATCGACCCAGCCTGGCTGCCCTGGCTGCCCTGGCGGCGGAATCCAGTTTTGCTCCTGCCACGACAAAGCTGCTGGCCAGCCTGATCAGCGATGTGGGCGTCCCCGCCCGTTGCTGGCCCACCGCCGCGATCGGACGACGGCTGGGGGGTGGCCCGCCGGTGCTGGCGGATCTGGTGGAAGCCCTCCGGGCCAGGGGATGGGCCGCCAATGCCAGTGGCGTGATGCCGGCCCAGCTGCGCACCGATGCTCCCTGGTCGCTGGTGCTTGAGGTGGCGGGGGCGCACAATGGAGAGCCCTAGCCGCCACCCGCCATGGCCTCAGAAATCTTCAGCATCGCCGCGATCTTCTGGGTGCTCATCCCCGTTGGCCTGGTGGGTGGCGCCATCCTGCTCAAACTTCAGAACGACTGAAATCCCCTGGGCCCATCGCTCGAAGCAGAGGCCCGCGCAGGCCCCTGCCGCAGCTTTAGGCTCCAGCCGTTGCGCCGGTGATTCATGCAGGTTCTGGTCGTCGGCGCAACGGGAACCCTTGGTCGCCAGATCGCCCGACGCGCCCTCGATCAGGGTCATCAGGTGCGTTGCATGGTGCGCACGCCCCGCAAGGCCGCGTTTCTGCAGGAATGGGGCTGCGAGCTCACCCGTGGCAATTTGCTTGAGCCGGAAAGCCTGCTTTACGCACTGGAAGGCCAGGATGCGGTGATCGACGCGGCCACGGCTCGGGCCACCGACAACGGCAGCATTTACACGATCGACTGGACCGGCAAACTCAACCTGATCAATGCCTGCCTTCAGGCCGGCGTCAAACGTTTTGTGTTCATCTCCCTGCTCGATGCGGAGAAGCACCGCAGCGTTCCGTTGATGGACATCAAGTACTGCACCGAGCAGGCCCTGATCGAATCCGGCCTCGAGTACACGATCCTGCGCTCCGTCGCCTTCATGCAGGGGGTGATCGGTCAGTTCGCCATGCCGGTGCTGGAGAGCCAGACCGTCTGGGTGAGTGGCAGTCCAACCCCGATCGCCTACATGAACACCCAGGACGTGGCCCGCTTCGCGGTCGCCGCCCTGGAGCGTCCAGGCACGATCGACCATGCCTATGCGGTGGTGGGACCGAAGGCCTGGAACACCGGGGAGGTGACCCAGCTCTGCGAGAAATACAGCGGCAAGCCAGCCCGGGTGTTCCGGGTGAGGCCGTTCCTGATCAGGCTGATGCAGGCGTTTGCGGCCTTCTTCGAGCCGGGGGTCAACGTGGCCGAACGGCTGTCCTTCGCCGAGGTCACCGGCGGAGGGGTGAGCCTGGAGGCGCCGATGGAGGAGAGCTATGAAGCCTTCGCCCTCGACCCCGCCAGCACCACCCACCTGGAGGACTATCTGAAGGAGTATTTCGGCACGATCCTGAAGCGGCTGCGGGAGTTGGATGTGGATCTCGCCAAGGACGCCAAGAAGAAACTCCCCTTCTGATCAGTTCAGATGTACTATCCGGTTTGATTGGTTCACTTGTTCGCCTGTCTTTTCTGCTGCCCTGAGCTCCCCCAGCCATGTCCATTGCCCAGATCAAGAACCTGCAGCGCCGGCTCACCAACCTTGAGCAGGAAGCGGTGGCGGAATTGAACCGCTGCTGCGGCCATGAGCTCTGGCTCACCCTTGGTTTCGATGCCTTCGATTCGCTCGAGGATCCGGATCGACGCTCCCGTGCCAACTATTACTACGGTCAGCTGCAAACGGCGCGGGAGCTGCAGCAGGTCATCGGCTGACTCCCAGGCCAGGCCGCCCTACCCGCCGCCGACTCCCTGGCCCCCTTTCCCGCCACCGGCCCGCCCCCCCAGGCCCGGCGAATGAACCGGCCTGCGGAGCAGCAACGCCTTCAGGCGTTCGCTTTCCTCGTTGGTCACCTGGCGCCACTGGCCCGGCTCCAGGCCGGCCAGGTTGAGCGCAGGGCCGCCATCCATCAGGTCGATGGCTGTGCGGATCAGCCGCAGGGTCGGGTAGCCGACGGCGGCCGTCATGCGCCGCACCTGGCGGTTCCTGCCCTCGCGTAAGTCCAGTTGCAGCCAGCTGGTCGGCACCCTCAGCCGATGGCGGATCGGTGGCTGGCGGGGAGCCGTAGCTGGATCGGCCAGCCGTTCGGCCCTTGCCGGCAGGGTTCGTCTCCCCTGCACGGGCAGGCCGGCACGGAGTGCTGCGATCGCCTCAGGAGTGGGAAACCCTTCCACCTGGATCCAGTAGCGGCGCCAGTGGCCCCAGCGGGGGTCGGTGAGGCGCTGCTGCAGGCGTCCGTCACTGGTGAGCAGCAGCAGGCCCTCGCTGTCCGCATCCAGGCGGCCGGCGGCGTACACCCCAGGACTGTCGATGAAATCGGCGAGGGTTCTCCAGCGATCGGCCGTTGCTTCGACCGTGAACTGGCTGAGGACCCCGTAGGGCTTGTGGAAGAGAAGGGTGACCAGGGGAAGGAGTCAGCTGGCGCTGCCGTTCTGGCGTGCTTTCCAGAGGTTGACAACCCCGATCGAGATCAGCAGCAGGCCCAGATCCAGCGACAGAGGCGGAGCGATCAAAGGGGAGGCCAGCAATGTTGAAGCGATCAAAAGCTGGTGGGTGCTGGGGGTGTGACCCTAACCGTCACAGGGGGGGCGAGGCGCCAATTTAAGCTGAATCGATTGTCTGAATCGAGCACCAGCCGCGCATGATCGAAACCTCGGGTGTGATCGAGAAAGAACAGGGCAACGGGTTTTACCTGGTCACCCTCGATCAGCCCTCCGGTCACCAGTGCCTCTGCCGCGCCGCTGGCAAACTCACCAAGTTCCGCATCAAGCTGCTGGCCGGAGACAAGGTGCTGGTCGAGATCAGCCCCTATGACCTCACCCGCGGCAGGATCACCTACCGGGAACGGAACGTCGGCACCGCTGGACCGAGGCCTGGCGGCAACCGCCCCGGAGGCCCCCGACGCCGCTGATCAGCGCGGACGCCTCTCAGCTCGGTTGGCTCAGCTCACCGGAGTCAGCAGCAGAGCGTTGATGGCATCGCGGAATTCGCTCCGCTGCTTGACACCCTTCCATTGCTGCTTGAGTTCCTTGTTGAAAAACAGCTGCACGGTGGGGGTGCCGTTGACACCGGCCTGCACGGCGATCTCCTGCTCGGCGTCGATGTCGATTTCGATGCCGAGGGCGCTGCCGCCCAGTTCGCTGAGCACGCGCTTGAGCTGCGGCTTGAGCACATGGCAGGGACCACAGCTGGGCGAGGTGTAGACCACCAGCAAAGGCTTGTCGCTCTCGTGATAAAGCTTGCGCAGCGCGAACCCCCCTTTCTGCCAGAGGGCGGCGGGATCGAAATTGTCGGCGTCGGACACGGCCGTGGCGGTGGGTTCCCCGGCCGGTTCCGGCTCCACCGCCTCGCGCGCCACGGTGATGGCCAGGTCGTGATGGCTGAGCCAGCGCTCCGCCGCCAGGGCGGCCTGGCAACCGCTGCCGGCTGCCGTGATGCCCTGACGCCACTGGGCGTCGGCCACATCGCCGGCGGCGAACACCCCCTCCAGGCTGGTGTCCGGCTGGCCGGGGCTGGTCACCAGGTAACCCTTGGCATCCACCTCGAGCTGGTCGCCCACCAGACGGGTGTTGGGGGTGTGGCCAATGGCGTAGAACACGCCTCGCACCGGCAGCTCTTCGCTGGAGCCGTCGGTGAGATTTCTCAGGGTGAGGCCACTGAGCCAGTCATCACCGCTGGCGTCGACCAGGGCCCGGTTCCAGTGCACGGTGATGGCGGGATTGGCCAGCACCCGATCGGCCATGGCGGCGCTGGCCCGCAGGGAGTCGCGACGCACGATCAGGTGGACATGGCTGCCGTACTTGGTGAGGTAGACGGCTTCCTCGCAGGCAGAGTCGCCCCCGCCGACCACCGCCAGCTCGGCATTGCGGAACTGGGGCGTGGCGCCGTCGCAGATCGCGCAGGCGCTGATGCCGTGACTCCAGAAGCGCTCCTCCTGGGGCAGGCCCAGGCGGTTGGCGCTGGCACCGGTGGCCAGGATCAGGGCCTGGGTCTGCACCCAGGCCCCTTCGACCCGCACCCGATAGGGGCGAGCCGAGAGGTCGATCGCCTCGGCATCGGCTTCCACCAGCCGGGTGCCCCAGCGCTCCGCCTGGGCCTTCATCCGGTCCATCAGATCGGGGCCGAGGATTCCGTCTGGGAAGCCTGGGTAATTCTCAACGTGGGTGGTGGTCATCAGCTGGCCGCCGGGGATGCCGCCATCCTGAAAACCCGTGATCAGCAGCGGGCTGAGGTTGGCGCGGGCGGCGTAGATGGCGGCGGTGTATCCAGCCGGGCCGGAGCCGACGATCACCAGGTTTTCGATACCGGATGGTTCCGGCAGAGGGTGCTCGGCCGTCATCGCGCTTAAACGGAGAGGGTATGAGTTAACCCTAGATCAGCAAGGGTTCGCCCGGCGGGTGGCAGGTGGGAATCAGGGTTCCCGGATGGCTTTGGGCCAGTGTTGCTTCGGCAGCAGCAGGGCTTCCACCCGCTCGGGTTGGTCGTCGATGCAGAGGATCCATTCGCGGAACTCTTCGGTGAGCGCGAAACTGTCTTCGTAGCGCTCCGCTGCGTCGAGGCTGGCGATTCGCCTTTCCGCCCAGCTCACCTGGGCCGCCAGCAGGCGATGGAGAGACGCGTGGGCCATGGTCCTGCTCCGGAGACGTTCAGGCTGGCGAGCGTGTTGATCAGCTGCCTGGTTGTTGCCGGGAACGTTGCATTTTTTTGACAACAGCCCCGTGTCCTGATCCGGGCGGGAGGGGTCAGATCGGTCCGCCCAGGAAACGGGGCAGCTCCGGTCCACGCAGCCGGATCACCGCTCCGACCCCCTCGGCCAGGGCCTGCGGGGGCAGGCTGCGGCCGCCGCCGCCGCCCGCGGCCGAATCCTGCTCGGCGGGGGGCGCGCCTGGCCGGATCCGATACGGCTCAGCCACCGACCAGGTGCGGGCATAGGCCAGCAGGCGCGGATCGGCCGGGGCGAACACGTAGGAGGGCTGGCGGGGAATCGCCTCCAGCTCAGATCGTCCGGCCTCCATCCGAACGGCACGGGTGATCGCCTGAACAAAGCGACTGCGGGTCACCACCGTGGTCAGGTACGCCACCACCCGCAGGCGGGGGGCATCGAATCCCTCGGCGCACATGTCGATGCTGACCAGCCAGTCCGCCTCCCCGTCCCGGAAGCGCTGCAGCCCTGTGGCCGCCTCGGGATCCTGGGAATGCACCAGCACGACCCGATCCCCCTCTTCTTCGAGCAGACCGGTGATCCGCCTGGCATGGGCGATGTCCCGGGCGATCACCAGCCCGCCCGCCAGCGGGTGAGCCTCGGCGCGCAATCGCTCAAGGCGACGGCGGGCCTGCAGCAGCACCCTCAGGGCGATGCTGCTGCTGTCTCCCGGCTGGATGGCTCGTCGCAGGTTTCGGGCTCGCCAGCCCTCCCGCCACTCGGTTGAAAGGGAGGAGCGCTCGGTGTCGCCGAGGCGGCCGTGGTCCACCCAGCCATCCTGGAAGCGGAATTCGAGCGGGCGAACATCGCCGGCCGCGATCAGCTCCCGCGGCTCGACGCTGAGATCGGCGGCAATGTGCTCGATCAGCTCGCCCCCTTCCCATTGCCGGTGGCGCCGGGCGGCGCGGAAGGCCAGGTTGTCGGCACGAAAGGGCGTGCCACTCAGCCCGAGCCGCAGCACGCAGCCCTGGCTCAGCCGCTGGAAGGCCTGTCCCCACACGGCGGCCTCCGGCTCCTCCGGATCGATGCCGAGGTGATGCACTTCATCGGCCACCGCCAGCACCCTGGCCTCGCGGGTCCAGGCCAGCTCCCGCTCGAGCCTGTCGATCTGACGGGCCGCGCCCTGATAGCTGAGCAGCAGCCCGGCGCCGCCGGCGGGATCGGCTGACTGCGCCGGCCAGTCGCTGAGGGTGAGGCCGAGCTGGGCGGCGGCGGAGCGCCACTGGGCCGCAATCGAGCTGCGATGGCAGCAGACCAGCAGGTGTGTGAGTGTCCCCTCCCGGTGCAGTCGCTGAAAGGCGAGCAGGGCGCCGAGGGTCTTGCCGGCCCCGGGACCGGCATGGATCAGCACGTCCTGCCCAGCCGGCCCGCCTTGCTCAAGCCGCCGCCTCAGCAGTTCGATCATGCGCCGCTGCCAGTGCCGCGGCCTGGGGCCCGCCAGGGAGTGCCGCGCCGCCAGGTTGAAGGAAAGGGAGCCCATGGCCATGCGGCAAGGTGGCCATTCTGTGGTTGAAACCGGCCGGAACCGGCTGAGGGGCAGTCCTTGCCTGCCAGGGGGGCTCCCTTTGCCTAGAACTGGATCAGCTGTTCCTGTCCTGGATGCCTGCTCTTTCCGCCCCCGGCCTGCTTGCCGTCACCGGTGCCTCCGGCAAGACCGGCTGGCGGGTGGTGCAGGAGGCCCTCGGTCGGGGATACGAAGTGCGGGCGATCCTGCGGCCCAACTCCACGGTTCCAGCCGGCCTGGAGGGGGCCGAGCTGATTCGCCTCGAACTCAGCGACAAGGCCGCCCTTGAGCGGGCCCTGCAGGGCGCACAGGCCCTTGTGATCGCCACCGGCGCCCGCCCCTCGATCGACCTGAGCGGTCCGCTGCAGGTTGATGCCCTGGCGATGCGGTCCCAGATCGCCGCCTGCCAGGCCGCTGGGGTGCAGCGGGTGGTGCTGGTCAGTTCGCTCTGCAGTGGCCGCTTTTTCCACCCCCTCAACCTGTTCGGCTTGATCCTGCTCTGGAAACGGCTGGGGGAACGCTGGCTCCAGGAGAGCGGTCTGGCCTGGACGGTGGTGCGACCGGGCGGGCTGAAGGAGTCGGAGCTGAACCTGGAGGCCGAAGGCATCCGCTTCAGCGGGCCTGATCAGCAGGAGAGCAACAGCATTCCACGGCGCCTGGTGGCCAGGGTCTGCCTTGATGCCCTGGCCATTCCAGCGGCGACCGGCCGGATCATCGAGATCACCAGCGGCCCGGATCTGGCGCCGATCGGCCTGGAGGAATGGCTGCAGAGCCAACCCCTCGTCGTCGATGCCTGAACCACTCGGGGCAGTGCCTTTTCAGCCGCGGCCGCCCTGGTGGGGGCCCGACCTGCAGACCCTGCGTGACACTCTGCGGGGGCCGCGCTTTCCCGTCGATCAGGCTGAGCCCCTGCCGATCCCGATCGGGCGGGGAGAGCAGTTGCTGGCCCTGGTCGACCGGCCCGCCCAGGCGGCGCCCCTCGGCGTGGTGCTGCTGCTGCATGGCCTGGGCGGCTCCAGCCAGGCGACCGGGGTGCGCCGCCTCGCCCTGGTCCTGCAGGCCCAGGGTTTTGCGGTGTTGCGTCTCAATCTGCGGGGAGCCGGCGCTGGCCGCTCCCTGGCCCCCGGCACCTATGCGGCCCACTGCAACGGCGACCTGTTGCCAGTCCTGCGCCGGGCGCGGCAGCTGGCGGGGGGTCGGCCGCTGTTCGGGGTGGGCTTCTCCCTGGGTGGAACCGTGCTGCTGAATGGGGTGCTCGAGCCAGGCTCGCCGCAGCCCTGGCTTGATGGCCTGGTGGTGATCAGCAGTCCGCTCGATCTGGCCGGCTGCTCGGCGGCGATCGGTCTGCCCCGCAACCGGCTCTACGAGCGCTGGCTGCTGCGCAGCCTGCGTCGCCAGACCCTGGCTGATTCCAGTGGACTCAGCGCCGGGGAGCGGCTTGGCCTCAGCCAGGTCCGCAGCATTCGCGATTTCGACACCCTGATCACCGCACCCCGCTGGGGCTTCGCCTCCGTGGACAACTACTACGCCCAGGCCAGTCCACTGCTGAGGCTCCAGGAGCCGGATCCGCCCTTGCCGGCGAGCCTGCTGATCCAGGCGCTCGATGATCCCTGGGTGCCGGCGGCCCCCGCCGTCGCCCTGGCCTCACGGGATCCGGCCCTGCCAGGGCTCGAGGTCGTCCTCTCGGCCGGGGGCGGACATAACGGCTTCCATGCCCCCGGCGGCAGCTGGTCGGATCAGCTCACCCTGCACTGGCTGCGCCAGCAGCTGGATCGGCAGCCCCCCCGAAGGGCGTGCGCCTGAGAATCCAGGCCTCGATCGGATCGCCGCCGATCACATGCTCCCGCACGATTCGCTCGATCCGCTCCGGCGTCACGCCCCCGTACCAGATGCCCTCCGGCCAGATCAGCAGAATCGGACCGCCGCCGCAGATCCGCAGGCAATCGGCCTTGCTGCGCAGCACGATGCCGCCGGTCCGGCTCGGATTCTCCAGGTCGAGCTGGCGCACCAACGTCTTGAGCCGCTCCCAGCTGGCGGCTCCCACGGCCGGATCGCCGCAGAGTGGCTTGCTGGGCGTTGCGCAGAGCAGGAGATGATGGGCAATCGCCATGGTGTTGCTCAGAATAATGCGGCTCAGTGGGGCAGGATCTGGGCTGTGGCGGCCGCCTCATCCACCGCCTGCCGAGCCCAGCCATCGACGGCCAGCACGTCGTCGAGGCCTGGATCGGCCCGCAGGTCGCCTCGGTGGCGATCGCAGACCCGCTCGATCAGCTCTGGAATCGCCAGGAAGGGGATCCGCTCGTTCAGAAAGAGTGCCACCGCCTGCTCGTTGGCGGCATTGAGCACCGCCGGCATCGTGCCGCCGGCGCGACCGGCCGCATAGGCCAGTTGCATGCAGGGGTATTTGGCCCGGTCCGGGGCGCGGAAGCTGAGGCTGCCCACCTCGGTGAGATCGAGCCGCCGCCAGGGGGTTTCGAGACGCTCCGGCCAGCTGAGGCAGTAGAGCAGAGGCAACTTCATGTCGGGCCAGCCCAGTTGGGCCAGCACCGAGGAATCGACCAGCTCCACCATCGAGTGGATGATGCTCTGGGGATGGACGACGATTTCGATCTGGTCGTAATCGAGGCCAAACAGATAGTGGGCCTCGATCACCTCAAGGCCCTTGTTCATCAGGGTGGCTGAATCCACGGTGATCTTGCGCCCCATGCTCCAGTTGGGATGGCTGGTGGCGTCGGCCACGGTGGCTTTGGCCAGATCAGCGGCGGGCCAGTCGCGGAAGGCGCCGCCGGAGGCCGTGAGCTGGATGCGACGCAACCCGGGGGTGGGAATGCCGGTGGACAGGCGGGCGGTGTCGGCCCAGGGGGTGCCCTGCAGGCACTGGAAGATGGCGGAGTGCTCCGAATCGGCCGGCAGCAGCCGGCTGCCGCTGCGCTTCAGCTCCGGCAGCACCACGGGCCCGGCGGCGATCAGGGTTTCCTTGTTGGCCACCGCCAGGTCTTTGCCGGCGCGGATCGCCGCGAGGGTCGGCAGCAGGCCGGCACAACCGACGATTCCCGTTACCACCAGCTCGGCCGTGGGCCAGGCGGCGGCGGCGCAGAGGGCCTCGCTGCCACCGAGCAGTTCAGGCAAGCGGAAGGGCTGGCCAGGCCGGTCGAGGGCGGCGAGGCGGGCCCGCAACTCCGGCAGAAGGGCGGCATCGGCCAGGGCCACCACTTCGGGGGAGTGGCGCTGAATCTGGTCGGTGAGCAGGGCCAGGTTGCGGCCGGCGCTGAGGGCCACCACTTTGAAGCGATCGGGGAACTCGCTGGCCAGTTCCAGGGTCTGGGTGCCGATCGAGCCGGTGGACCCCAGCACGCTGATCGCCTTCACCGCGCTGCTCCGTCGATGGCCGTCAGTCTCCCATCCAGGCCGGGCGCACCTCCCCCGGAGGGTCGGGGCGTCACACTGGATCGATCCGACCGACTGCCGTGCTCTGGCTCAGGCGCTGGAATTTCATCGAGAGAGCCCGGCTGGAGCGGGAGCTCTGGGATGCCTTCGAGCGGGGCGAGAGCATCGAGGAATGCCTGGCGGCCTGTCCGGCCAGTGATCCGTTCCGCCGTGAGGTGTGGCAGACCACGGTCGTGCGCATCCGGCGGATCGAGGCGCTGATGGCCGGCAGCAAAGCCCCGGAGCCCCCTCCCGACTGATCTGACCGACTGAATCTGGTACCTGAATCCTGGCGACTGAACCCGGCGTCCTCCACAGCTCACTTGCGGATCCAGTCGGTGCTGCCGCCGGGCCGGTCGATCAGTTCAATGCCGTCGCGACGCAGCTGATCGCGGATCGCATCGGCTGCGGCATAGTCCCTGCTGCTGCGGGCCGCAAGCCGCTGGGCGATCAGGGCCGAGATCTCCGTCTCCGCCGGGCCGGGGGCGGCGACAGCCGAAGATTCCGCAGGGCTGAGCGGCTCGGACTGGAGGCCCAGCACCCCGGCCAGGCTGATCAGCAGCTGCCAGCGGCTCTGGAGATCGGCGACGCTGGGGCCCGGCGGATCGGCCTGAAGAGGATCCTCCCCCCGTTCGAGCCGGTTCGAGAGGGCGCGCAGCGGCCTGGCCAGCTGGAACAGCACCGCCAGGGCGGCCGAGCTGTTGAGGTCGTCGTCCATGGCGCTGATGAACGCCTCCTGAAGCTCGGAGGGATCCCAGGCCATGGACTGCTGCTGATCCCGCTGGGGCAGAGGCCCGGCAGCCACCGAAAAACCGAGCCGATCCCCGAAGCGCACCCCGAGGTCGAGGGCGGCGTTAAGACCGCTCCAGCCGGCGGCAGCGGCTTCCAGGGCGGCATCGCTGAAATCGAGCGGTTTGCGGTAATGCGCCTGCAGCACGAACAGCCGCAGGGTCATCGGTGAAACGCCCCGCTCCAGCAGAGCGCGGATCGTGGTGAAGTTGCCGAGCGATTTCGACATCTTCTCGCCCTCCACGTTCACCATGCCGTTGTGCAGCCAGAAGCGGGCCAGGGGTTTGCCGGTGGCCGCCTCCGACTGGGCGATCTCGTTCTCGTGGTGCGGAAAGATCAGGTCGGCGCCACCGAGGTGGATGTCGATCGAGTCACCGAGTTCCTGGCGAACCATCGCCGAGCATTCGATGTGCCACCCCGGCCGGCCCGGACCCCAGGGGGAGGGGAAGCTGGGCTCCCCCGGTTTGGCTCCTTTCCAGAGGGCGAAATCGAAGGGGTGGTGCTTGCGGCTTTCCTCGCCGTCATCGAGCCGGCCACTGGCTCCATCCTGCTGCTCATCGAGGTTGCGGCCACTGAGTTTGCCGTAGTCGGCCCGCTTCAGCACGGCGAAGTACACGTCACCGTCGGCGGAGTAAGCGGCCCCTTTGGCTTCAAGTTCCCCGATCAGTGAGCGGATGCCGTCCAGGCAGCAGGTGGCCCTGGGCAGGCGGTCCGGCGGCAGGATTCCCAGGGAGGCCATGTCGGCCTGGAAGGCGGCGATGTTGCGTTCGCTCACCTCCTGCATCGAAGTGCCCTCGGCGGCGGCCCGCTGCAGGATCTTGTCGTCGATGTCCGTGACGTTCTGGACGAAGGTGACCGCGAATCCCCGCCAGCTGAGATAACGCCGCAGGACATCCCAGACGATGTAGCTGCGGGCGTGGCCGAGATGGCACAGGTCGTAGACGGTGACGCCGCAGCAGTAGATCGACACCTGACCGGGCACCAGCGGCTCAAAGGTCTCGGTGCGGCGCGTGAGCGTGTTGGTGAACCGCAGGGTCAAGGGGGGCGGATGTGTCCGTTCGGGCACCGTAGGGCCTGGCCTTTGCCGGTACCTAGGATCCGGCCCTCCCTGCAGGGCCGCCGATTGCCGAAAGCCTTCACCGTTCTGTGGGCAGGTCAGCTGGTCTCCAACTTCGGAACCCAGACGAGCCTCTATGCGCTTGGTCTGTGGTTGTTCCAGCGGGATGGCCAGCTCGCCAGTTTCACGACGGTGGCGATCGTGATCCTGCTGGCCAAGCTGCTGGCGTTGCCTCTGCTCGGTCGCCGGCTGGCCGGCTGGCCCCGTCGCCGCGTCATGCTCCTCGCCAACGGCCTGGGTGGAACCGTCACCCTGTTGCTGGCGATTGCTCTCTACCGCCAGGCGGCTCCCCTCAGCCTGATCCTGGCTCTGCTGTCTGTCGCTGCCGTCGCGGAAGCGACGCTGGTGCTCTGCTTCGCGAGCCTGATCCCGCAGATGGTTCCGATCGAGCAGCTGGGCAGGGCCAACGGCCTGTTCGCCAGCGGTGACGGACTGGTGATGGCAGCGGCCCCCTTGCTGGGAGCAGTGCTGGTGGGGGTCGGCGGTCTGGCGGGGGCCCTGGCCCTTGACGGTGGAACCTGTCTTGTGGCGCTGGCCTGTGTGGGTCTGGTCCGGTGGCCGAGGGCTGCACTGGCCCCCCTGCAGCCGCGCCAGACCTGGGTGCCTGGTCTGCGGGCCGGAGTGTCGGAGCTCTGGGCCAACCCCCTGACCCGCCCGCTGCTGCTGCTGGGCACCACGGTGTCGTTCGCGATGGCGGCCTGCGAAATCCTCTTTCCCGCCTGGGTGCTCACCGCCAGTGGTGCCACCCGCCTAGGGGTCGCCCTGCTGGTCGGGGCGGGAGGGTTTGGGCTGGGGGTGCTCGGCTGGCGAAGGGTGGAGCGCCGGCACTGGGCGTCGGCGCTGCTTTCAGGCCTGGCCTTCCAGAGTGTGATCCTGATCGGGGCTGGCCTGGTGGTGTTCGAAAGGCTGCCCGTGCTCTGGTTCTTCGGCCTTGCCGTCTTTCATGTGTGCCTGCCGATCAATGGTGCGGCCCTGCAGTGCCTCTGGCAGGCGGTGATCCCGGTTGAACAGCAGCCACGCCTGTTTGCGGCGCGCTTTGCGATGGAGTGGAGCGCACGACTCGCGGCATTCACCAGCAGTGCCCTGCTGGTCGATCGCTTTCTCCAGCCGGCGATGACCTGGACCTTCTGGCCCGGCTGGATCCGGGAGACGGTGGGGTCCTCGGCCGGCAGACCGATGGCGATCGGCCTGTTGGGGGTCGGTTGGTTGCTGCTGGTGGTTCTTGTCTGGCAGTCGGAACATATCAAGCGGCAGGGACGCCTTGCTGTAACGCTTTTCTGATGCGCGTTCTGATCCTCACCTCCCGGGCAGGCACGGCTCATCAGAATGCGGCGAATGCCCTGGTTTCCTGGTTTGGCATTCAGGTGCCCCACGTGGATGTGACGGTGCTCTTCCATGAAGACACCTGTGCTTATAACAGTGATGCCACAAATCTCTATAACTGGATTCAGAAGAAGGCGCCCTGGCTTCATAAGATCTACTGGCGAATTCTCGAAACGGAAGACTTCACCAAGCCCGGCACCGTTCTGATCGGCCGCGGCCATTTCGTGGAGGTGCTGCGTCGCTGCCTGCCCGATCTGCTGATCTCCACCCATCCCCACACGAACAGGGGCCATTTCGATCTGGCCAAGCGGGTCGTCGGTCCCCAGCTGCGCTGCATCGTCTGCTGCACAGAAGTGGATGGGGGCTTCGGCTTCACCCGCAACTGGGTGACCCGAACGGCCGACGGCTTCTGGGCCATCACCGAGCCTGTGGCGGCTGAGCTGCGGAAACGACTGTTTCCTGAGCAGCGCATTGCGGTGCTGGGCCCCCTGCTCCAGCAGCCCTTCCACGCCGGGGGGGCGGCACCGCTCACCCTTCCTGGCCTGCCGCTGCTGGTGCTGGGCTCAGGTGCCAACGGTTCCGGCAACCATCTGGATCTGCTGGAGCAGCTGCTTCCCTGGGGAGGTCAGCTGGAGGTGGTGGCCCTGTGCGGACACCGAAAAGACCTTCAGAATGCTGTCCAGCACTGGGCTGAGTCCCACCCCGGCCTGGCGGTCACCGCCCTTGATTTCCAGGGACCTGAGGCGATGGCGGCCCTCTATCGGCGCTGCTGGGCGATGGTGAGTCGGCCAGGGGCCCGCACCGCCACCGAAGCCCTCTTGCTGGGCTGTCCCCTGATCTTTCATCACCTGGGCGGGTGCATGCCCCAGGAGCTTCTGGCCCTGCGGTACTTCCGAGAGCGAGGGCTCGCCACGTCCATCCAGCGGGCCTGTGATCTCGCTGCCGTGGTTGGGGGCTGGCTGGCCGACCCCGCCCGCTATCAGCTGTTGCGGCTCCGCTACCGGCAGTGCGCCCTCCAGGCCGATCCTGAGAGGGTCATGAAATACTTATTGCATGGTTAAGGGTCTTTCTGCACTTCAGCTGGCCCTGCTGGCCCAGAAGGCCCACGACCAGCGTCAGCTGCTCCAGGCCGAACCGATCGCCGTGGTCGGGATGGGCTGCCGGTTCCCCGCTGGCGAAGGCAAGCCCAATCTCGACAGTCCTGAAGCCTTCTGGTCGTTTCTCTGTGAGGGGGGAGACGGGCTGAGTGAGGTTCCCCCCAGCCGCTGGCCGATCGAGGATTTCTTTGACTCCAGCCCGGGTCGGCCCGGGAAGATGCATTTCCGCCGAGGTGGCTTTCTGGCGGATGTCGACCAGTTCGAGCCCGCCGGTTTCGGCGTCTCCCCCCGGGAGGCCCAGGCGATGGACCCCCAGCAGCGGCTCATCCTCGAAGTGGCCCAGGAAGCCCTGGAAACGGCTGCCATCGCCACCGATCGGTTGAAGGGCACGGCCGCGGGGGTGTTCATGGGCATCTGCACCAACGATTACGCCTGGCGCCAGCTGCGCAGCGAAGTCGGTGACGAGCGCTTCGACCTCTATTTCGCCTCCGGCTCCAGCCTGAGCATGGCGCCGGGCCGGCTCTCCTATCTGTTGGGCCTGACCGGACCCTCTCTGGCGGTGGACACCGCCTGCTCCTCCTCCCTGGTGACGGTGGACCTGGCCTGCCGTTCCCTGCGGGATCGCGGCTGCGACCTGGCCCTCGCCGGTGGCGTCAGCCTGATCCTCTCGCCGGTGAACAGCCTCTGCCTGGCCAAGAGCGGAATGATGGCGGCCGATGGCCGCTGCAAATCCTTTGATGCGGCCGCCGATGGCTACGTGCGCAGCGAGGGCTGTGGGGTGGTGGTGCTGAAGCGGCTGGCCGATGCGATGGCGGCCGGCGATCCGATCTGGGCGGTGCTGCGGGGCAGTGGGGTGAACCAGGACGGCGCCACGGCCGGGCTCACCGTCCCCAGTGGTGAGGCCCAGGCTGCCCTGATGCGTCAGACCCTGGCCCTGGCTCAGCTGGAGGGGGATCAGATCGATGTGCTGGAGGCCCATGGCACCGGCACCGCCCTGGGCGATCCGATCGAGCTCAAGGCCCTCGCCCCGATCTATGCCAGTCCGGATCGCGATGCTCCGCTGCTGCTGGGCTCGGTGAAAACGAACATCGGCCACCTGGAGGGGGCCTCCGGAATCGCCGGGTTGATCAAGGGGATCCTGATGGTTCAGAAGGGGCTGGTGCCGCCCCACCTGCACCTGCGCCGACCCACCCCACTCATGGACTGGGATCAGTGGGCGCTTCGGCTGCCTGAGGTCCTCGAACCCTGGCCCCGTCAGGGCGGTCTGCGCCGGGCGGCGGTCAGTTCGTTCGGCTGGAGCGGCACCAACGCCCATGTGATCGTCGAACAGGCCCCGACTGAGTTGATCCCAGCCCCCGCCGATTCCCCCGCGGCTGACGACTGGTTGCTGCTCTCCGCCTCGACGGAGTCCAGCCTTCAGAAGCTGGTGGAGCGTTTTGTGCGCTGGTTGCCCGGAGTGGCTCAGGCCAACTGGCAGGCCGTCTGTGCCACCAGTCGGGAGGGCCGCCGCAGCCTGCGTTGGCGGCTGGCCCTCAAGGCGGCGACACCGATCGCGGCGGCGGCCGACCTTGCGGGCTGGCTGGATGGGGAAGAGGTGCCAGCGCTGCTCTGGGGTGAGGCGCCTGCTTCCCCGCCCCGCCTGGCCTGGGATCTTGTCGGATCTGCCTCGCCCGGTGCCGCTGGCTGGGTGGCGGACTGGCTGCGGCTCGGCGTCGAACCCGGCGCGGTGGTTCATGGGGCTGATTCGCTTGATCTGGCCACCACGCTCGCGGTGTTGCCGTCCCGGCCTCGCCTGGTGGAAGCCGGCGCCGCCAGCGAGGAACTCGCGGCCCATGGCTATGGCCTGCGATTTCCGCTCGAGGCTCCAGGGATCAGCCGCGCGGTTGAACTCTGGCTGGCCGGCTGCCAGCTCGATTGGCGTCCGCTCTCCCCCGCCAGGCTCTGGCCCCGTCAGGTGCTTCCCACCGTTCCGTTCGAGCGGGGAACGTTCTGGATCGAGGAGCATGATCGGATTCACGCCAAAGCGGCTTTCCAGCTCGACCGTTGGCGGAGCTGGACAGCGCTGGAGACGCTCGAACCAGCTGTTACAGGTTCCGCCCCCCTGGTGTTGCTCGGGGGAACGGCGGCGATCGGCCTGAGCCTGGCGGAGCGCCTCGGCAACGGGGCCTGCTGGCTGCCCGATCTCGACGGCCTCGATGCCTGGCTGGATGAACCACAGACGAGTGAGGCAGCCGCCCGCAGCCGCCCTTCGCTCGTGCTGCTGACAGCTCTCCGGCCGCCGGCGGCCGAAGCCCTGGCCGGGCAGCCCTTCTGGCAGGAATGGCTCCCGCTGCTCCGGGGCCTGCTGGAGCGAAGCGCCTGCCTTGAAACCGTTCACTGGGCCCTGAGCGGCTCAGACGAGGCCGGTGGTGAGGCCCTGGCAGCTCTCGCCCGCTGCTGGATCCGGGAAGCCGGACCCCAGGGCGGCGCCCTTTTGTGGTGCGATCCCGCCGGAGCCGATCTGGTGGACCTGCTGCTGACCGGGCCCGCCTTGGCCACGCTTGAAGAACGACGGCTGCAGGCCGGCGCGGTGGAACGGGTGTCGCTGGATCCGGCGCCGGCCGATTTGTTCGTGGCCCCTGGCCCGGCCCTGCGGGCCGCGGCCACCGTGCTGATCAGCGGTGGGCTGGGGGCCCTGGGTCTGGCCACGGCCCGCTGGCTGGTCGCCGCAGGCAGCCGCCAGCTTGTGCTGCTGGCCCGGCGGCCGGCCAATCCCGCCCAGCTGGCCGTGATCGCCGAACTCGAAGCTCTTGGAGCCCGCGTGGCGGTGGAAAACGTGGACGTGGCCGATGGCGCTGGCCTCGAGGCCGTTTTTGCCCGCATCGCCGCCAGTGGCCTGCCGCTGCAGGGAATCATCCATGCCGCCGGCGTGCTGGACGATGGCCTGCTGATCAATCAGACCCCCGAGCGATGCGCCGCCGTTGCCGCCGTCAAGGTGTTGGGTGCTCAGCACCTTGACCGGCTGAGCCGGGGCCTGCCGCTTGATTTCTTCCTCTGCTATTCCTCCGTGGCCGGCCTGCTGGGCTCGCCGGGCCAGGCGGCCTACGGTGCCGCCAATGGAGCTCTCGATGGCCTGATGGCCGAGCGGCGCGCCGAGGGCTGGCCCGCCCTCAGCATCAACTGGGGTCCCTGGGCCGGAGAGGGAATGGCCGCGGGAACGGCCGATTTCCTGCGCAAGATCAAGCCCGACCAGGCCCTCGCCAGCCTGGAGCGCTGGATGGGCAGCAGCGAGGCCAGGGCAGTGGTCGTGGAGCTGGAGGAGCAGGCCCATGATCGTTTCGTGCCCCGGTTCCGGGCCCTCACCCAGGAGCTCACCGTGATCCGGGAGCTGGAGGGGAATCTGGAAGGGGCGACGGCCGAAGCCGCCATGCTCGGCTGCCTGGCCGATGTGCTCGCCGAGCTGGGCGGCTACGACCACGCCGATCTTCAGGCCGGCACCGACCTCCAGCTGCTCGGCATGGATTCGATGATGGCGGTGGAGCTGGCCACGGCGGTCCAGGCCGGCCTGGGGGTGAGCCTGGGTCTCGGAGCGATGGCGGGGGATCCCACTCTGGGGAGCCTGGCCGGCCACCTGCTCCTGCTGATCGGAGGGGGCAGTCCGTCCGTCAACGGCGTCGCTGCGGACACCGACCTGGCCGCCGAAGCCGTGTTGCCGGCCGACTGGCACTGGCCGTTCAACCCCCCGGCCCCTGGTCTGGACGACCCAGGGCAGGACGGCCCCGGCCGGGCGGTGCTGGTGACCGGGGCCACTGGCTTTCTGGGGGCCCATCTGCTGGCCGACCAACTGAAGCGCTGGCCCGATCTCAGGATCCATTGCCTGGCCCGCGCCGATTCCGACCATGGCGCCTGGGAGAGGGTGCAGGCCAATCTGCGCAGCTATGGGCTGTGGCGGGAGGCCGATGCTGAGCGAATCGTCGGGGTCGCCGGTGACCTCGCCAGGCCTCGTTTCGGCCTGGAGGCCGCTGGCTTCAACGCCCTGGCCGCCCAACTGGACGGCATCCTCCACAACGGTGCCCAGCTCAGCTACACCCTCCCCTACAGCCAGCTTCGGGCCGCCAATGTGGGGGGAACCCTGGAAGTGCTGCGCCTGGCGGTGGCGGGACCCCGCCCCCTGCCGGTGCAGTTCATCTCCAGCACCGCAGTGGCCGAGGCGGCCGCCTACCGCGATCAGGAGATCCTCGAATCCGATGACCTCAGCGAATGGCGGGGGATTGTGCTCGGCTACTCCCAGACCAAGTGGGTCAGTGAGCGCCTGATGCTGGCCGCCGCCGCCAGGGGCCTGCCGGTCACGGTGTACCGGCCTCCCCTGATCGGCGGTCACTCCCGCACGGGTGCCTGGAATGCCGACGACTACATCCACCGCCTGGTGCGGGGTTGCCTGGAGCTGGGCCAGACCCTCGACGTGATGACGGAGCTGGATCTGGTGCCGGTCGACTATGTGAGTGACGCCGTCGGCGTTCTGGCCTGGAAGCCTGAGCATGCCGGGGCGGTGTTCCACCTCAACCACCCCCGGCCGGTGCTGTGGAGCGACCTGCTGAAGGGTTTCAGTGATCAGAGCCCCAAGGCTGTTCCCTTGCAGGACTGGCTGGAGGAATTGTCAAAGCAGCCCACCAATCCGCTCTACCCCCTGATTCCCTTCTTTTCGCAGCGCTGGGGGAGCGAACAACTCACCTATTCCCAGTTGTTGATGCCGGGCCTGCGCTCCAGGCCCAGTTGCGAGCGCACCGAGGCCGTGCTCCAGGCGCTCGGGGTGGTCTGCCCCAGTCGCGAGGAGCTGATCGAGCGGTATGCCGGCCTGTTTCTGAGGGCCCTTTCCGGCCATCCCGGTTAGAGATCCTTGAGCAATCCTGAGCCCCACGTCCCTCGCCCACCGGAGCCGATCGCGATCGTGGGGATCGGTTGTCGCCTGCCGGGGGAGGTGGATTCACCCGCCGACTTCTGGCAACTGCTGATCCAGGGCCGTGATGTGATCCGGGAAGTGCCACCGGACCGCTGGGATCTGGCGCGCCATTTCGATCCCGATCCGCAGCGCCCGCTGCACCAGCACGTGCGGCACGGGGGCTTCATCGAGGCCATCGACCAGTTCGATGCCGCCTTCTTCGGGATCTCACCCCGGGAGGCGATCTGCATGGATCCGCAGCAACGGCTCCTGCTGGAGGTGGCCTGGCGCGCCCTGGAAGATGGGGGGCAGCCGGTGGAAGCCGTGCGTGGCCAGGCGGTGGGAGTGTTCATCGGGATCTCCTCGGCGGATTACATCAACGTTCTGTGGAGTTCCACCGAGAACTACGCCGTTCCCGACAACGAGCCCTTCGTGCTGCCGGGGAACACCAGCTCGATCGCGGCCAACCGTCTTTCCTATTTCTTCGATTTCAAGGGTCCGAGTTTCTCGGTGGACACGGCCTGTTCCTCGTCACTGGTGGCTGTCCATCTCGCCTGTGAGAGCCTCTGGAGGGGCGAGGCGGTGGCAGCCCTGGCCGGAGGTGTTCAGGCCCTGATCAGCCCTGGCAGCCAGATGGGCTTCTGCAAGGCCGGGCTGCTCTCCGCCGATGGCCGCTGCAAGAGTTTCGATGCCAGTGCCGATGGCTACGTCCGCTCCGAGGGCGCTGGAGTGGTGCTGCTCAAGCCCCTCTCAGCGGCCCTGGCCAATGGGGATGCGATCTATGCGCTGATCCAGGGCACGGCAGTCAATTCCGATGGCCGCAGCAACGGCATGGTGGCGCCCAACCTGCAGTCCCAGGTGATCTGCGTGCGCCAGGCCTTTGCCCGGGCCGGGATTGATCCGGCCGCCGCCCAATACGTCGAGGCCCATGGAACCGGAACGCGCCAGGGCGATCCGGTGGAGTTGCAGGCCCTCGGCACGGTGCTCGGGGAAGGCAGGCCCCACGACCAGCCCTGCCGGGTGGGCTCGGTGAAGAGCAACCTCGGCCACGGCGAAACCGTTGCCGGCATCACCGGGCTGATCAAGGCCGCTCTCTGCGTCCGTCACCGCCAGCTTCCGGCCAGCCTCCATTGCCGCAACCCCAACCCCGACATCGATTTCAGCGGGCTGAAGCTGCAGGTCCAGACCTCGCTGGAGCCATTCCCGCAGGCGGATCGGCCGGCCGTGGTGGGGGTCAGCTCCTTCGGTTTCGGCGGCACCAATGCCCATGTCGTGCTCGGCGAGCCGCCGGAACCTGCCGCGGCGAGTTCGCAACCCCGCCCCCCCAGGCCCCAGCCGCTCCAGTTGCTCTGCCTCTCGGCCCACTCCGATGTGGCCCTACGGCAGAAAGCAGGCGACCTGGCCAGCCTGCTGCGGGACCAGCCCGGTCTTCCCCTGGTTGATCTCTGCGCCACGGCCAACCAGCGGCGCAGCCAGCTGTCGCGTCGACTCGTCTGCCTGGCCCCGGATCACGCCGCTCTGCTGCTGCAGCTCGCTGGCTTCGCTGCCGGCGAGGAGCCCCAGGGGATCAGCTGGGGCCAGGCCGCCCGGCGTCCCGGCAAGCTCGCCTTCCTGTTCACCGGCCAGGGATCCCAGACCCTGGGCATGGCCGAGGGGCTGCTCCGTCACCATCCCGTCTTCCGGGCGGCGTTCGAAGCCTGCACCCACCTGCTCGACCCGCTGTTGCCCCAGCCCCTGGCCAGGGTGCTCTACCCGGCGGCCGGCCTGGAAGAGGCGGCCGCCTCCGCCCTGAACCAGACCCGTTACACCCAGCCGGCCCTGTTCGTGGTGGGCTATGCCCTCGCCCAGCTCTGGCAGAGCTGGGGAGTCCGCCCCGATCTGCTGATGGGCCACAGCGTCGGCGAAGTGGTGGCCGCCCATCTGGCTGGGGTGTTCAGCCTGGAAGACGCCATCCGGCTGGTGGTGGCGCGGGGGCGCCTGATGCAGGAGCTTCCCGCCGGTGGCGGCATGCTGGCCCTGCTGGCCACGGCCGACCAGCTGGACCGGTTGCTGCAGCAGCACCCCGAGCTCACCGTGGCTGCCAGCAACGGGCCCGCCAACACGGTGCTCTCCGGGCCGCTGAAGGCCCTGGATCGGCTTGAACTCCAGGCCCAGGCCCAGGGGCTGGCGGTTCACCGCCTGGCGGTGAGCCATGCCTTCCATTCGCCGGCCATGGCCCCGATGCTCGACGCGTTCGCGCAGGAGCTTGCCCAGCTTCGCTTCCACCCTCCCCGCCAGCCCCTGGTCAGTAATCTCACCGGCCGTCTGGCCGGTGAGGAGATCGCCCATCCCTCCTACTGGTGCGATCACCTGATCCGTCCGGTCAAGTTCGCCCGGGGGATGGATTGCCTCGCGGCCCAGGGTGCCCAGACCTTCCTGGAGATCGGCGCCCGACCCACCCTCACCGGCATGGGGCGGCAATGTCTGCCGGACCCGGCCCTGACCTGGTTGCCCAGCCTGCGGCCCGGTCTTGAGGATGTCCGGGTCATGTTGTCCAGCCTTGCCCAGCTGCACCTTCAGGGCCACCGGGTCGACTGGATCGGTTTTCACCGGCCTTTCCCTCACCATTGGGTGGATCTGCCCGGTTACCCGTTCCAGCGGCAGCGGTTCTGGTGGCCCGTCTACGGCCAGACCAAGGAAGCGGCCAGCCTCTGGCTGGATCAGCTTCTGGCGTCACCGGGGGAGGTGGCGGCCCGCTCCACCCCTTCTTTTTCTGACGATGGGCAGATGCGGCGGCTCGATCTCCCCGGTGGCCGGGAGCAGCGCTTCGAGACCGTGCTCCGGGCGGATCAGCCGGCCGATCTGGCAGATCACGCCCTGCGCCGCCAGGTGGTGTTCCCGGCCACCGGCTTCCTGATCGTTGTGTTGCAGCAGCTCCAGGAGGAGGGCGTCCCCCTGGCCATCAAGGGGATGGAGCTGGAGCGAAGTCTCAAGCTGCGTCATTCCCCGCTGCGGTTGCAGCTGGTGATCAGCGAGGGTCCGTCCAGCCGGACCTTTGAGTTTCACAGCCTGGAGCAGGCCGACTCCGGCCCCGGGCCCGTCGAGGCGGAGCGCCGCTGGAGCTTCCATGGCGGAGGCCTGCTGCCTGGGTCAGGCGATCCGGATCCGGCGCCCTTCGAGCCCTGCGCCTGCCCCGCCACGGCCGCGGCGGTGGATCTGTCCGGCTTCTACGCAGCTCTCGAGCGGATCGGATTGGTGTACGGCCCCAGCTTCCGAGGGGTGGTCGGGCTCCGGCAGGAGCTGGGCCAGGCCTGGGCCGAGCTGGTCCGCCCGCCTGGCGCCAGAGACTGGGCCCTGCTTGATGCCTGCCTCCAGGTGGTGGCGGCCACGCTGGATCCTGCCGCTGCGGCCGGCCAGGTCTTCCTGCCGGTCGGCTTTGATCGCCTCTGGCTGGCCCGGTTGCCGCTGCCGGATCGTTTGCAGGTCCAGGTGCAACTGGTCGCCAACGACGAGGCGGCCTTCGTGGAAGCCGATCTGCTGCTGCTCGATCCGAGCCTGGCAGGAGCGGAGGCCGTGATCGGCTGGATCGCTGGCTTCCGTCTGCGCCGGCTGCCCCGGCAGGCGCTCGATTGGCTGTTTCCCCTGCCGGAGGAGGCAGGCAGCGGGGGCGAGAGTCCTGCCGACTGGCTCTATCAGAGCGTCTGGACCAGTTTGCCGCCGGAGCCACAGCAACCAACACCCCAGCCGCTGCCGCTCCGCTCGCCCCAGGCGCCCTGGCTGGTGGGAGCCGTTGGGGAGCAGGCCGCCGGCTTCCAGGCCTGGACAGCCCAGCAGGGTGGTGAGGCCGGCCGGCTTGATCTGGGCGAGACGGTGCCAGGTCCGGGCCCGGTGCTGTTCTGGCCGGATCTGCGCACCCTCTCAGTGCAGGAGGCGCTGGAGGGTCTGCTGGTGATCGCCCAGCAACTCGGCAGCGCTTCCAGCCGCACCCCCCAGCCCCGCCGGATGATGGTGGTGCTGGAGGGGGAGGGTCCGGCCCAGGGCGCCCTGGAAGCCTTCAGCAAAACCGCAGCCCTGGAGCAGCCGCAGCTGGGCTGGAGCCGGCTGCGGCTGCCGGAGGATCGGGCCCTGGCGCCGGGCCCCGCTGACTGGCCGCTGCTCTGGGAGCTGGCGGAGCGGGAGGCGGCGATCCTCTGGCAGGACGGCGCCGCCCGGGTTGAGCGCCTGATGCCCCTCCCTGCTGATCGGTTCCGCTGGGCGATTGCTTCGTTCGGCAGCCTCGAAACCCTCTGGGCGGAGCCCGTGGCTGCCCAGGAGCCAGCACCGGGTGAGGTGCTGGTGGCCGTGGCGGCCACCGGCCTCAACTTCCGTGATGTGCTCAATGCCCTTGGCCTGCTGCGGACCTACAGCCGTCAGCTCGGGCTCGATGAGGAAGCCCGGGTGCCTTTCGGGGGTGAGTGCGTCGGCCAGGTGGTGGCCTGCGGTGAGGGGGTTGCCCCTGAACTGATCGGCCAGACGGTGGTGGCGGCCCTGGCCGTGGGCAGCCTGGCCAGCCATGTGTGCTGCCGTGCCGAACTGGTGGTGCCGTTACCGGCGGCGATGACCCCGGAAGTGGGCGCCAGTGTGACCACTGCCTTCCTCACCGCTCACTATGGGCTGGTGGATCTGGCTGGCCTGCAGCCCGGTGAAACGGTGCTGATCCATGCGGCAGCCGGTGGCGTGGGCCAGGCGGCATTGCAGGTGGCGCGCCGTTGCGGGGCCCGAATCCTGGCCACGGCCAGCGCCGCCAAGCAGGAGCAACTTCTGGCCCAGGGAGTGGCTGCGGTGTTCGACTCCCGCAGCCTCGCCTTCGCCGAGCAGGTGCTGGAGCACACCAGCGGCCGGGGCGTCGACGTGGTGCTCAACAGCCTCAAGGGCGACGGAGTGGAGGCCGGCTTCCGTGCCCTGGCGAGGGGGGGACGCTTCATCGAACTCGGCAAGATCGAGACCTGGAGCCGCCAGCAGGCTCGGGATCGGCGTCCCGATGCCCGCTACCTGCCCTTCGATCTGCTGGAGGTGGCGGCGGCCTCACCTGGGCTGATCCGGGGGCTTCTGCTGCAGTTGATCGAGCAGCTGGGTAACGGCCAGCTCACCCCGCTGCCGGTCACCGTCTTCCCGAACGAGCGCAGCGTCGAGGCCTTCCGGTTGATGGCCCAGGCCCGCCACACCGGCAAGGTGGTGATCAGCCAGCCCCCCCGACCGCCGGCCTTGAGGGTTGATGGCGATGGGGCTTACCTGGTCAGTGGCGCCCTGGGGGGGATTGGTCGGCAGTTGCTGCCCTGGCTTGCCGATCAGGGGGCGAAGGAGCTGGTGCTGGTGTCCCGTTCCCTGGCCGATCCCCCACCGCCTGCCCGGGCCCTGCTGGAGAACCTGGAGCGCCGGGGGGTGCGCCTGCATTGCCTGGCGGTGGATCTGATGGCGGCCGATGCCGCCGATCGATTGCGGCTGGGCCTCAACGGGCTGGAGCGGCCGGTGCGGGGCTTCTTCCATGCGGCCGGCCGGCTCGATGACGGCCTGATCGATCGCCAGACCCCGGCGCGTCTGGCGGAGGCTCTGGCGGTGAAGCACGGTGGCTGGAACGCCATCGAGGCGGCCCTGGCTTCGCAGCCGCTCGACTTCGGTGTGGCCTTTTCCTCGATGGCCTCGCTGCTGGGCTCCCCGGGCCAGAGCAGCTACGCAGCCGCCAACGGTGCCCTCGATGCGGCCTGCCGGGCGGCGCGGGGCCACCGTCTGTCGATCCAGTGGGGTCCGTGGCAGGGGGAGGGCATGGCGGCGGCGATGGCCGGGCGGGACCGCCAGAGGCTCAGGACCCTGGGTGTTGCTCTGCTGCCTCCTGCGGCCTGCCTGCTGGCCTTGGAACGTCTGTTGAACAGGAGCAGCCGTGGCAGCGTGGCGGTGCTGAACATCAACTGGGAGCGTCTGCTCCGCCAGGCTCCCCGGGGACAGCGGGCCCTGCTCGCCAACCTGCTTGCCGGTGGCGCGCCAGGGGCGTCATCGCCTGGCGATGCGGGCCCACCCGCCCTTCTGGCCGTGCTTCAGGCCACCCCTGCGATCGAGCGCCAGGCCGTGCTGAGAAGGTTTGTCCAGGAGCAGTTGGCCAAGGTGCTGGGTCTTGCGGAAGCGGAGCAGATCGATGCATCCGAGCCACTCTTCAACATGGGGCTCGATTCGCTGATGGCGCTTGAATTCAATGTGCTGCTGGAGAAGAATCTTGGTGTTTCCCTGTCTGAGTCGCTGGTCTTCGAGAAACCCACGGTGGATGATCTGGTGAATCATTTCCTGGTGGAAGTGCTTTTCCTGACGGAGTCATCGCCACAGCCTGCTGTGCCTGAGCCCTTGGAGTCAGTGGCTTCCAACCTCGCCTGGGATCAGAAGCTCGAAGAGGTGGCAGCGCTGCCCGTTGACGATCTGGTGCGACAATTGCGGGGTGAATAGGTGCAACCCTTGCCAGGAAAGATCACCCCTTCTCCATCAGGCTGCGCAGAATCTGCATCGATTGCCTGAGGTTGGTTTCGCTGAGTTCAAAATAGAGGGGACGCAACACAGCAGGCAGATCGGGATCGATCCTGATCTGGTGCTTCACCAGCACGCCCCCCTTCACAGGCGTGAGGGTCCAGTTGCCCTGGAGGCTGCGGATGCGATCACCACTGATCAGCCGATAACTCGTCTGCCGAGGCGGAGTTTCCGTAATGGCCAGCCGGGCCTTGATGCGCAGCCCGAAGGTGTAGGGGGCCTGATAGATCTGGTCTACTTCGAGTTTGCTGCCCTGGCGGCTGACCAACCTGGACTGCTTGATATCCGGCATGGCGGCAAATGTAGCCTCATAGTTGGTGAGCACTTTCCAGGCGTTCTTCGGGGTGGTGGCCACCACGATCGAGGCGGTGTACGAACCCTGGCTGCCTTTGAGAATGGGTTGGGAAGCTGGAGCAGCAACGGCAAGAGGAGAGCACGCTGATGTTGCCGCTAAGATTATCCCGAAGCAACGGTTGGATGGGAGGGACATAGGGTGGAAGAGGTGAAGGGGGCCGCTGGCGAGAAGGCAATGTTTGAACGAAGAATTTATTATATCAGCGGCTTTGATCGACGTGGGGCTTCTTATTATTACGGCTTGTTTTCCCAGCAGCTGAAGCGATTTTCAGATTTGACTGGGCGGGCACTTTCCGTGGGCTCTCGCCGAAGGGATGCCCTGTCGCTTCTGAGTCGCTGGCGAGTCAATGAGGTCGATCCCAGCAGCCAGGCTGGTTGTGATTTCGATTACTGTTTTTTGCATTGGGACGACATTGTTCGTCAGAGTTGGGAGCGCAATCCACTTCGTCTCCTTGGAGCTGGCTTGGTTTTGTATGGCGATCAGCTGATGCAAGGAGTGCTATGGCGGATCGCTCGAGGATCCTTGCCAGGAATCATCTGCTTCCTGTATCCTTTCCTGTTTTTTGCATGTGCATTTCTTTTGGCGGGCCTGCTCGGGTCACTGGCGTTTAGTGCCACAGTTCATCTTGCATGGCTGAAGCCAATTTCTTTGGAATTAGCCTCTGCAGTCAGCTTGACAATTCTCTGGCAAGCCTGGCTGCTTGCAGACCGGCTTGGCATTCTTTGGCTGTATCTGTTCAGAGGGCGAAACTTGAGGCAGTCATCGGCGCGATAGATCCCCTGCCGACATGTCTTCGCGGGCTCACGACGGACGACCTTCATCGGCTTGGTGGTCGTGGCCTACGCACCCTGCGGAATCAAGCTCGGCAT
>JAHLYW010000041.1 GCA_025128135.1 Synechococcus sp. CS-1325 | reverse complement strand
TTCTTCTGCTGAAGCCTGTGGATGCGCTTCTCCTCATCCCAGAATCCACGCTGTCCCATTCAGCTGTATTGAACTGAACCAATTCTATTGCTTATTTCAAAGTCTGTCAGGGAGCGACGTAGATTTTTCGAGGTGCCCTTATTGGCTTTGGGTCTGGAACGTGAATTGCCAGCTCTGATGACCTGGTTGAACCAATTCCCATCAGACCTACTGCAGCCACCCAAGCCACTGGAGCACTGCGACTCGTGAGACTCGCGGCCTTGGGCTCTGGGCTGGGTGGATGAGGTCTGATCGGAAGGCTTTCAAAACTCCTGGAGCAGGCAGCGGCTTGCCACAGCGATTCTCCGCTAAAAATTCCGCTAACCCGGCTTGGGAGAATCAAAAATCCTAGTTCTTGCAATCCCTTTGCCCATCTTTTGCCTGCCTTACAAGCAGGATGTTGCTGGTTCGAAACCGGCATCGCCCATCAGCAACATCCGGGCGCCCGCCAGGCTGGAGCTTGCCGTGGCTGGTGGAGATAACCCAGTCAGGCACTGCCTAGGATCATTTCCTGTCTGCTCAGGATTGATGCCCGGCCAGTGGCAGAACTTTCTGTGCAACCTCGGCGAATGGCGGGGCAGCTTCACCACCATGGCCGCCGATGGCGTCCTGGGCGCGAGCAGCCCGTCGGTGCTCACGCTGGCCAGTGACGATGACGACCGGCTGGTGCGCTTTGGGCTGCGGCGCTGGCCGGCGGGAACGGCGATGGCGGTCGGTGGTGGGCCAGCAGATGGGGCAGGCGAATCCAGCTACGCCGTGGAGCAGGACTACCGCAGCCTGGGCCGGCAGGTGGTGTTCTTCCCGTCGGGAGCGTTCAACAAGGGCTCGTTGCAGGTTGCCCCACAGACAGCGTTCGGCGGTGAGTTCGGCTTCATCGGGGACAACCGCCGCCACCGCCTTGTGCTGCTGTACAGCGAGGCCGGCAGCTTTGAGCAGCTGGTGCTGATCCGTGAGTTCCGTGCCGGCAGCGCCGCAGCGGAGCGCCCCGCCACCCGTGCCGACCAGTTGCTCGGCAGCTGGATAGGCCAGGCGGCCACGATCAGTGCCGACTGGTCCGAACCCGTCCAGTGCGACTGCCGGCTGGAGCTGGGCAGAGCCGAGCTGGAGGGGCTGCGGCTGCTCCCCGATGGTGGGTTCTGCCATTTGCCGGAGCAGGTGAGCCACCGCGAGGCGTTTGTGCTGGAGGGCGGTTGGCTGCTGTCTTCCGGCCGTATGGAGCGCTTGATCCGCCGCTACGACGCCAGTGGCGCCTGGATCTCGGCGACCCATGCGGTGCTCAGCAAAGCTCCGGTCTGAATCCAGTTGGCGTTCCATCCATCAGCAACGGCTTCGGGAGGTTTCGTGATCCGCTGCCTTCACCTGAGCGCCGAGAGCCTGGGAAATCAGCAAAGATCATCTCGCCATCCTGAAAGGCATCGTTCTCGCCCGGCTGGACAGCCTCAGCCTTTGCCAGGCATCAATTGAGGAACTTCCACAAGCAAGGACCCTCGAGTTCGCACTCCATCATGACAATCATGTTCACCTCCCAGCTGATGCCACTGTGGCCAGAAGCCAGGCGAGAGTGCATCCCTTTCTCACGCCTTCTGGGCCAGTTCCTCGGCGGCGATTCCGAACACTTCCTCTGCCGAACCGATAGCCACGAAGTGACCGGCCCCCGACACCGGATGCCACACCGCTCCAGGCATCTGGTCGGCAATCTCCTTGTTGATCACAGCGGGCACAAGCCGGTCGTCAAGTCCTTGCCAGAGGTGAACGCGTCGTTCGATTTGGCGAACATCAAAATCCCAGCTCCGGTAGAGCAATTCGGAATCGCGAACCAGACCCTCGCTTCCATGGGCAAAGCATTCGGCACTTGCTTCGCAGAAGGCGTTTGCGAAGTCCGGGCGTCGCACGATCTCCTGGTCGTACGCATTGATGGCATGCAACAGTTGCTGGATATAGGACTCACGGAAATCCACGGCAGTCTTGGCGAGGGCCGCATACATGAGTCGGAAGCCCGGCTCAAAATGCAGTGCGAGAAATCCCCCTAGCGCATCAACCGCTGAAAGGTGCTTCTTTGCCCAGTTGTCGCCGAAAGCTCCGTAACTGCCGCCGGCGATGCTGGTCACGTGGCGCAGTCGAATGGGGTCGATGTAAGCCGCGGCTGCCAACGCCCACGGGCCACCCTCCGACCATCCTGTCACTCCGAATTCGCGGTATCCCAGCGCGTCGGCGATCGCCGTCATGTCGTCAGCCCATCCTGAGTAGCTGCGTGCTTCCTGGGGACTGGACTGTCCGATGCCTGGCCGGTCGACGCAAACGAGCCGAAGCCCATGCTTTGACGCCGCATCCGCAAAGAGCCGCGCCTCAAGTCTGCTACTTGGCCCGCCATGATTATGGATAACAAGCGGGCCATTAGGATCTCCGACTTCGAGATAGGAGAGACGACGGGAATCTTTGGTTACCAGCATTGATTTGCTCGGTGGGGACTGTGCTTTCAGCCGTTCGTTTCAGGTCATCGTCTGGCGGATTGGCGTACAGCTCGCAGAGATACGTGCCAACCTCAACAACGGAGTAGAGCTGCTATGCGAGCATACGCCACGATCGCTACAATCACGGCCATTCCAGGAGGCCCAACGTTGAAGCTGAGCTGCATGTGGAGGCTTGCCGACGCATGTCGGCTCGAGCGACTGGTTAGGCCCCAATGACATTGATGCCGGAAATTGTCTTGTCTCCAGGTGGCGCAGAGTTAAGCAGTTCTCGATACCCAAAGTCGTAGGTAGCAGGTGGGAATAGTGCATGTATCGACGTTAAACTACCTTCGCCTAACCAGTCCAAAGCATCGCGAAGACCTACACGGAGAACACCAACCACGAACTCAGCGTTGTCCATATGCTTGTAATCAGTCCACTTCGACCTTCTAAACAATAGTCCATGCTGCGAATGTGGTCGAAGAAACGTAGAAGGGGCGGCGATTCTTAGGTCAATCAACTCCGTGTCTGCGCCACTGAAGAGACCAGGTGCCTTGGAGTCGATAACTTCCGTTCCGACTTTCACCATAAGCACGTACGCATACTCAGGGGCCTTAGGGTCAATTGCAGGTCTCCGCCGTTCAAAGTGAAGATACTCACCAATTCGGCCAGTGGCATGAGCTGTATGACATGCAAACCAAAGTGCGATCCAAATATTATCAACGACGTCAAGCCATCGAGTTCGAATACCGTAGTGCTGCAGTAGCGCTTCTCTCGCGTAATCTGGGACCGCTCGCATCACGTTTCCTTCGGATTCTTTTAGATACGCCACAAGCGCTTTGTCGCGAAGCATTTTCTGCTTCTCGGTCTTCGCACCTCGGTACAGACTGGGCTCAAGACTCGGATAGAGCTTTGATTGTCCTCGAAAGAAAACGCTACAGACGGATTCCTTTGCCCATACGTGCTTCAGATAGCCTGCCGCTTGCACAAGTACGTGTTGATTAGAGACGTCATACACATGAATTCCAGACACATCTTCTTTTACCCAGGTTCCATGTTCAGAGACAAGCTTGCTGAGGCGAGAGCTTTTCATTACTGGTGAGTTGTCGATGTAGCGCCTTTGGGGCCTAACGCTCGCCATCACCTGGCCGCAGGGAGCGATATGTACACAAAGAAACCTGACGGTTGCGGCTCAGGTGGATGGCGTTGTTAGATGGTTGACTAGCATCTAGGCCATTAGAAGATCTTCTTAGTAAGAGCTTCTCTTATTCTAGACCGAATTCCAGATCTCTTTGCTGCTGCTTTCCATGGCTCCCATTTCGGAACCGGATGATTTAGTGAGACATTTATTCCAGCCGCACTCAGTCTTTCCGTTGGATCATCTCCCCACTCCCAGCCATCAGGCATAGACTCTTTAAGCAGCTTTCCACCTGTACCACCAGGAGATCGATTAAGGTGCTCTGCTTCGCTTACCGAAAGTTTTACGAGTAGAACATTTAACCGGAGAAAAGTGGCTAGTGCATCGACTGAAGCGCCTTCGCCGGCAATTTTTACTGCATGTCGATGGACAAGGTTAAGAGGGACCACATGCTCACGATACGGCCCTGCCACTGATGAGAATGCTGTATTACTAGAGCCAATGGCGATCAAGTCATCAACAAGATCAAATGCAAAGGTTTGACGCCAGTTTGCTAATGGCCAACTGAGATTGTTGTCAATGCACAGCTTGATTAGCGTCGCTATCTCTTTGAAATAACATTCTGGCGATAAGCCGTTCGTGGTGCGTTGGGCTGCCATAGACGTGCGTAAGCTGTTGTCTAGGCACAGTGGCTCCAAAAGTGCACAAAGCCTTCTGCAATTAGCGTTAACTGCAGCTACATTATCTCCAGTATAAATCGTAGCAGTGGTTCGGCCAGAGTTTACTTGCACTGAATCTGGCTTCCCATCCTTCTGAGGAAGACCCTGAAACATCACTGCAATCTGTTCAACAAGATTCGGCTTATCAGTTTCTGCCCTATACCTAATATAGTAGCTGCCTCTTCTGTAGTCCCAGCCGGCAAAAAGTTTGTCAGCATCCTCGCCAAACGAAAGTGTCAACGTAATCCGATTTTGTCGCACAGCGACGTCGGGGATAGAGTCAAGGGAGAATGCGAGATCGCTGATTCTCCGTTCTATTCTCCTTGGAGGCATTCGGTGACTACTTGGAGACATTAGGTGACTAATCGACTCGATAGGCATCGTAACAGCAGAGATTAGGCATTGGTGTGCGCTCCTCTGTGTTCTGCCACCCATCTAACGCTCGCCATCACCTGGCCGCAAAGTGAAGGTGGGGTACTCAGGGCTCATACGGCGGCGGCTCAGGTGAATGGCGATGTTAGAAGTCAGTCCTTAAACTTTTCAAAGTACGCAGGATCTACATCATAAACAGTTCGCTTGAATACACCCAGCTCAACCCTCTGGAACATCTCAACCAATTTGTCGCCGTCGACAAGTTCGACTTGAGGTGCGCCCTCCCTGCTCGCTTCCTGGATAGCCGCATTGCTAAAGCCGGATGTCGTGAGGATGATTCCTTTTTCAGCGCGACCAAGCATGGTATTTCTGAAATCACCCACTTGAGAGCGAGATACAAGGTTGCCTTTTGCGTATCGCTTGCATTGAAAGAGGACTCTAAAGCTCACGAATGGGTTGAGCTCAAGTGTTCCATAGCCATCGATGCCTCCATCAGCAGAGCCACCTGTGACTTCAACGTTCTCAAAACCTGACTCTCTGAGAAGCTCTCTGCAGACCTTCTCAAACCCTGTAGGACTGATGGACCTCAGAGTACTCAAAAGATCGAGCTTCTGATCATCTTCTGGATCATCTGAGATGGCTCCCGCAGGGAGCACTTCCTCTTCAGTTTCCTGCACACCTCGCTTCTGCTTTCGATTCTCTGCGTGAATGGAAACCCACTTCAGGAAGATGTCTCGTGCTTCCTTGTCACCAAGATGAGCAGTGCGCCCCTTCTCTGTGAGTGTCCAAGTTCCATGCTTGGATGAATCCAGGAGCCCTTCCCACACTAAATACTGCCTGGCCCAAGCAACCTGATTATGAAACTTTCTTCCACCTGACTTGAGTGTCTGATCAAGCAACTCATCAGGCAGGTTAAGGTTTTTCGAGATGCGTGCAGAGACTTCCCTTGGCCGTCCTGAATCGCCAAGATCCCGAAGGGCATCAAGCAAGGGGCCAAACCACCGAATGAATTCAGCTTGGGCTTTCTTTGCCATTAAGAACAGGAATCCTCATCAGTGTAGTTGCCGGTAGCTCAGCCTGCCCCCCTGTACTTCTAACGCTGCCCCTGAGTGGCAGGCAGGGAGGCTGAGGTGGCGAAGCAAAAAGGTGTTGGCGGCCTGTCTACTCGAGGGGCTTGTTTGCAGCCCTTGGCATCTTGTAGAATAAAGCAAGACTTTTCAAGAACTTGGCAACAGAAGAGCAAAAAGCAATTGTAGTAGACAAAAGACTAGATTCGTATGTTGGCTTTCTTGAGAGTGACTTTGCATCACTTGTATTTGATGCGTCAGACAAGGCCAAGCAAATTAAGCATTTTGCTCTTCACCTAATGGCTGACTGGCGTAGCATTTCATATGCTGTGGCTTTTCCTGCCCTGAGCCCAGTGTCAATAGAGAGATTTCATATTGGAATGTTGAGGACTGGTCCTCTAGACTATTCATTACTAGGTTTTCTGGAGTTTCTGCTTTTCCGGCTAAGTGAGAAAATTCCTTCCTTAACATCCGATCAGCAACTTCGAGATGCAATCAAAGTCCAAGTTGCTAATCTAGTCATTGAAATGGCCCCCTTGAAAGCCGAGCGGGATAAGCATGTGTCAGCACATGCAGTCTGGGACCAGTTAATCAATCATCACCCAATGCATATGGGCATTCATGGGATTATGCGTCTTTCGTATATAGGGCTTTTCGGTGCTTATGAAGAGTTTCTTGTCCGTTCTACACGACTCTTAAGTGGGAACACAAAAGTTCGGTCGTCATATAGTCGCTTCCCCTCTATTCTCGAGAGTGCATATGGACCTGATGAGGCCTGGATCTGCTGGACCTCTACTCAGCTATCTAGCATTCGCGAGATCAGGAACAGACTCGTCCATGCTGGCGGAAAAGCTAAAGAGAGCGATTTCGCTCTAGCCTCCCTAGTTCATATTGAAGATGGCTATATGCACGTATTTCCTTGCCACATTAAGAGTGCGTATCGTTCTATTAAGCCTTCCATCCTTGCCATATTAAGCCACCCTGGCTTCGCTTAAGACTTCTGTTCTTGGCAAGACCTTCTGGTACTGCTAACTTGTTCTTGGACAGTTCCGCAAACTACACCCCATAGACGTTCTCCTTCTGCAAACCACAGGAACAAGGCCTTCACAAGCATCGCGCCAGCCATATGCTGGAGGTGTTTTGGTCAGTCTGCAGAGATGAGCCACTGTGGTTCGCGGGTCAGATAACCACTGTTCAGAATGATACAAAGCCGGCTGGCCTCTTCTAAAGGAAAGGCCTCTTGAACCACACGTTTGAAGCCATTGAATTCGGCCAACCCTCTCAGCTTCTAAGCCCATCAACAGAACGAAGACTCAAGCCCCATCAGCCTGCTCCACAACTCTCCACTCCCCTCCATCCAGATCAAACCTTCGCCAACGTCACCCGCTCCGGCTGGTGCTGGTATTTGCCGGCACGGTCGCTGTAGGTGGTCTGGCAGGGTTCGCCTTCGAAGAACAGCAGCTGGCAGATGCCTTCGCTGGCGTAGATGCGGCAGTCGGCGCCGGAGGAGTTGCTGAACTCCAGCGTGAGATGGCCTTCCCAGCTGGCTTCAGCCGGGGTGGTGTTCACGATGATGCCGAGGCGCGCATAGGTGCTCTTGCCCAGGCAGATCACGGTGATGTTGGCCGGCACCCGCAGCAGTTCCAGCGCCACCCCCAGGCCGTAGGAATGGGCGGGCAGGATGAAGTAGTCACCGTCGTCGTCGTGGTGCAGCGGTGCCGGCTCCAGGTTCGCCGGGTTGAACCGCTTCGGGTTCATCACCGTGCCCGGCACATGCCGGAAGATCAGGAATTCCTTCGGCGAGAGCCGCAGGTCGTAGCCGTAGGAGGAGCAGCCATAGCTCAGCACCGGCGCCGTGCGGTTCTCGGCATCAAGGTGGCGCACCAGCGTGGCCTGGAACGGTTCGAGCATGCCGCTCGCGGCCTGTTCGTTGATCCAGCGGTCGCACTTGAGCATGGTTCAGCAGTTGCGGCGGAGCTGGGTGACCTGATCCGCCATCGCCAGCAGCCCCTCGGGAATCGAGGGGCCCGTGAGGATCACATCGAGGTTGGGCGGGCGTTGGCGCAGGCTGGCCTCCACCTCCGCCGCTTCCAGGTAGCCGAGGCCGATCGCCAGGCCCAGCTCATCGAGCACCAGCAGGCTGAGTTCGCCGGTGAGCAACTGCCGGCGGCTGAAGGCCCAGACCTGCTCGACCGCAGCCCGTTCCACCTCGCCGTCGGCTGGTTCGGTCAGGCAGGCGGGCACCGCCGGACGCATCCACTGCAGCCGGCCGCAGAGCCAGAGGCTGTGCTCCGGCCCCTGGTCGACACCGCCCTTGAGGAACTGGCTGATCAGCACCCGGCTGCCGAGCCCCGCGGTCCGCAGGGCCTGGCTGAACACCCCGTCGAAGCTGCCGCGGAACGGGGCCGTGTGCACCTGCAACAGGCCCTCCGTCTGGGCCAGGCCAGGAACGGAGCGGAGCGGGCGCACCTCGACGCAAGGCTTGATCAGGCTGGCCGTCATCAACACCCTTCAGAACCGCGATGCTGAATGTAGCGGCGCCGTCCGCCGAAACAAGCTGCTTGCCACCACCCCTAGTGCAAACAGATGTACCAGCCAGCGGCTGTCCAGTTGATGCCCGCCGCCTCGCCGCTGCGCCCAGCCAGGCCCTGACAGGCCGGAAGCGGGTGGTTAGTGTCATCGGATACAGGGAGCACCCGGGGTGCTCCGTAGCTTCCAGCCACTTGTTCCGCCGTCATGGTCGGCGCTATGCGCGGATTCAGCCGCACCAGCACCACCCCTCCCCCCAGCTCCGGCGGACTGCCCCCCCCCGCCAATGGGCCGGCCACCCTGCTTGAGGTGATGCGTGGCCTCAACGGCAGCACGCTCGAAACGGTGGAGCGGGGAAAAACGATCTTCTTCCCGGGTGATCCGGCCGAGCGGGTCTACCTGCTCCGCCGTGGTGCCGTCCGGCTTTCCAGGGTGTATGAATCGGGCGAGGAGATCACCGTGGCCCTGCTGCGGGAGAACAGCCTGTTCGGCGTGCTCTCCCTGCTCACCGGCCAACGCTCCGATCGCTTTTATCACGCGGTGGCCTTCACCCGTGTCGAGATGGTGGCGGCACCGGCCACCTCGGTGCGGCGGGCGATCGAGCAGGACGCCAGCGTTGGTCTGCTCCTGTTGCAGGGGCTCTCCTCCCGCATCCTCCAGACCGAAACCATGATCGAAACCCTCACCCATCGCGACATGTCCTCGCGGCTGGTGAGCTTTCTGCTGGTGCTCTGCCGTGATTTCGGCGTGCCGGGCACCGATGGCATCACCATCGACCTGCGGCTCTCCCACCAGTCGATCGCTGAAGCGATCGGCTCGACCCGGGTCACCATCACCAGGCTGCTCGGTGACCTGCGCCAGGCCGGGCTGGTCCAGGTGGACCGCAAGAAGATCACCGTGTTCGATCCGGTGGCCCTGGCCAAGCGCTTCAGCTGATCTCCCCCTGGCTGGGCGGAGGTCCGCCGTCGATACTGGATTCCCCTGCACTGGGCCGTGTCCGGCTGGCTGCTGATCCTTGCCCTTCTGGTGCTGGGTGGTGTGCTCGCCACCCTGGGGGATCGGCTGGGCAGCCGCATCGGCAAGGCCCGGCTCAGCCTGTTCAACCTCAGGCCGCGCAACACGGCCGTGCTGATCACCGTGCTCACCGGCAGCCTGATCAGCGCCATTTCGCTGGGATTGATGCTCGCGGTCAGTGAACGCCTCCGGGTGGGCCTGTTCGAGCTCGATGCCTTGCAGCTGAAGCTGCGGGAAGGGCGCACGGCCCTGGATCGCAGCACCGCCGCGCTCGGGGCCAGCGAAAGCGCTCGCCTGCGCAGCGCCACGGCCCAGCGCCAGGCGCAGCAGGGCGTTGTGCGGGCCGAGCAGGGTCGCGCCCAGGCCCGGCAGCAGCTGGCCTCGGTGGAGGTGCAGGCCACGCAGCTGCGGCGGGAGCTGCAACCGCTTCAGGCCCAGCGTCAGGCCCTGCTCAGCCAGCGGGATCGGCTCACGGCGGAGATCAGGGGCCGCGATCGCGACATCCGCAGCACCGAGGCGGAGCTGGCCCGGGTCAGGCAGCAGATCAAGGCTGGCGAAGCCGAGCTCAAGGGGCTGGAAACCAAGCTGATCGCCCTGCGCCAGGGGGATGTGGTGATCACCAGCGGCCAGGCCCTCGCCACCGCCAAGGTGGCGCTGAAACGACCGGCCGAAGCCAGGCCGGTGATCGAGGCCCTGCTGCGCCAGGCCAACCTCAAGGCTTTTGAGCGGGTGCTGCCCGGCCAGCCCGCCGACAGCCAGATCCTGCTGGTCCCCCGCGCCGACATCGTCAAGCTGGAGGGGTTGCTCGGCAAAGGCGGCTCCTGGGTCGTGAGCATCCTCTCGGCCGCCAATGTGCTGCGGGGGGAGCGCCAGGTGCTGGGCTTCCCCGACCTGCGGCAGAACCGCACGGTGATCCGTCAGGGGGATGTGATGGCCACCACGTCCCTGGAGGGCGACGAGCTCTCCGCCATCCAGGTGCGCAATCGCCTCAACCTCCTGCTCACCGCCTCCTTCGCCAGGGCGCAGCGGCAGGGGTCGGTGGCCGATGGGGTTCAGTTCGATGTGAATCTGTTCAACCGGCTGGGCCGCGAGCTCAGCGAGCGCCCCGGCGGGCAGAGCGTCAGGCTCGAAGCCGTGGCGGTGCGGAATTCAGACACCCCTGATCCGATCTTCCTCGAACTCCGTCGGGTCGGGGGCACCGCCGCTGGAACAGCTGCTTCCGTGCAACCTCGGCGGCCATGAGCGAGCTGCCAGCCCAGGGGCCCCTGGCCGGCCTTGATCCCGGCCGCAGCAAGTGCGGTCTCGTGCGCACCGATGCCAGCCGCCACCGGATCGAAGCGGCCCTGGTGCTCAGTCCGGATGAAACGCTGCAGCAGCTGAGCAGCTGGATTCGCTGCCGCCAGGTGTCTGCTCTTGTGCTCGGCAACGGCACGGGCAGCCAGGCCTGGCTGCAGCGGCTGCAACCGCTCTGCCCGGTGCTGTTGGTCGATGAGCGGGGCAGCACCCTGGCCGCCCGGCCGCGCTACTGGCAGCTCCATCCCGCCCGGGGCTGGCAACGGCTGCTTCCCCTCGGGCTCCGGCAGCCACCGCGACCCTGGGATGATGTCGTCGCCCAGGTGTTGCTGGAGCGAACACTCGGCTATCGCCTCGACTGTTACCTCGATCGCCCCTTCCCTGGCCCAGGCGTCGCCCCATCCCCCTAAAACTTGGCCCGCACGGTGAAGGCATAGTCGCTGCCGGGTTCCAGCTGGTAGTCGGCCTTGAGCAGAAAGCGCAGCAGCGCGTCCTGGATCAGGGCTCGGCCGAGCGAGGGCTCCACGCTCAGCTCGCCGCGATCGAAGGCCCAGCGGAAGGTCCACTGAAATCCGCCGGCGACCACCTCGCCTTCGAGCAGCTTCTGGCTGAAGCTCTGGTGCAGGACCCGCAGCTGGGCGGTGGTGGCGGGCAGGCGACTCACGGCGACAACGTACGGGGCAGGCTGGGCAGGGTGCCGTTCAGGCAGGGGCGGCCTGAAAAGCGTTGATCCGGTTGCCGGCCCGCTCGTAGCCAAGCGCCTGGATCAGGGCCACCCCGTCGAGCACCTCGTCGAGCACGGCATCAAGCACCGACTGCTCGGCAGGGCTGAAGCGGCCGAGCACATGGGACACGGTGCGTTCCTTGCGCAGGCCGGGCTCCGTGGCCGGAGCGCCGATGCCGATCCGCAGCCGGGCGAACCGCTGGGTGCCGAGTTGCTCGATCGTGCTGCGCAGGCCGTTATGGCCGCCGGCACTGCCCTCGCGGCGCAAACGCAGCCGGCCCAGGGGTAGATCCATGTCGTCGACGAGCACGAGCACCTGGTCAGGTCCCAGGGCGAACCAGTCGAGCGTGGCACGAATCGAGCCACCGCTTTCGTTCATGAAGGTGCTGGGCATCAGCAACCGCAGACGGCGCTCGCCCTGCCGCAGGTCGGCGAGCTGGCCCCTGAGCTTGCCGTTCTGGCGAAAGGTCACCCCCTCACGGCGGGCCAGTCGCTCCAGGGCCATGAAGCCCACGTTGTGGCGGGTGCTGGTGTACGCGCTGCCGGGATTGCCAAGCCCGACCAGCACCTGGAGATCCCCATCCCGGGGCGGCGTGGTGGTCATGACGGGTCGACGGAGCGGGACCAGCGAATCCTCGGCCAGGACGGCTGCGATCAGCCGGGCGGGGTGGAAGCGATCGGATCTGCGGCCTGCTCCGGTTCGCTCGACACGGGCGGAGCCGGTGCCTCTGGTGTGGCTTCGGAAGCCGCTTCAACGGCCAGAACCGGGGCGCCAGTGGCCGCCTGGATCGGCAGGTCGTTCTGGACCGGCAGGTCGTTGATCACGGGCTGCTCTCGCTCCACCAGCTCCCGCTCCGTCGTGGTGACCCTGACCGTTTCGGTATCGATGGCCTGGCGAAACTCCTGCTCGAACTCCCGGGAAGCGGACTGAAAGCCCTTCAGGGTGCGGCCCAGGGTGCGGCCCAGCTCCGGCAACCGCTTCGGGCCGAACACAAGCAGGGCGATGGCGGCAATCACCGCCATTTCCGGCAGACCGATCCCGAAGACGTTCATGGGCAGTGCGATCGCCAGGTTGGCGGTGAATCAGCTTGACGGTGAATTCAGCCGAGGCCGTTCCAGTTCACAGTGATGCCATCAAGCAGCAACGACTTGTTGTACAGCTGCAGGATCACCAGCAGGAACACAAGGAACAGCAGCATGATCACTCCCATCACGGGTGTCGTTCCCCAGCCGGGCACGACCTTGCCGTACTCGGAATTCAGGGGACGAAGCAGGTCTCCCAGGCGGGTGCGTTGGGCCATGGCGGCTGAACCTCTCTGGCACGGGGATCGGAATCACTACTGTAAAGGTCTCGATGCTGCACCGGGCCGCCCCGGTCGAGAGTTGCAACAGGAACCGGTCGCGACCATTCCTGTTGCAACCTGATCCGGCCCGACCATCCAGCCCTCCGTCCCCCTCCCTGCCCGCCGCACCCGCCCGTGACCGACACCTCCCCTGCGCTCTCGATCTCGATCACCGTTCTGCTGGTGCTGTTCGCCCTGACCGGTTTTGGCGTGTATCTGGCCTTCGGGCCGCCATCGAAGGGGCTCACCGATCCATTCGACGATCACGACGACTGAGGCCGGGCCGAGTCACGCCGGGCCGACTGACGCCGGATCCGCCAGCTGGCCAGCTGCCAGGGCCCGAGGCGGCCGAGCTCGCCATCAGGGCCCTGATCCGTCGCCGTCGCCAGGCGCTCCAGCAGCTGCCAGGGCTGGCTGAGCCTCAGCTGCCGGCGGCAGGGCGAAAGGTTCTGCACCGTGAGCTGCAGCACCCCCGCTTCCGGATCAGGTCGCAGGCCGATCAGTCGAAGATCAGAGTCGCCCAGGTCCAGAATCGGCAACCAGGATCCCTGGCCGCCGCCGCCCGGCCGCCGCCAGAGGGGCTCGCGGAACCGCACGGCCTCGGCGGCAACCGCCGCCTGCCGCCAACCCCCCGCGCAGGGGAGAAGGGCGAGCCGCAGGCGTTGCAGGCCGCCATCCGCGCCTGGATCGGGCCAGCACGGTCCGCGCAGCAGGGACACCCCCAGCCGATCCGGCCCGGCCGACACGCCCTGGGGACCGTCGAGCAGCACCGCCAGGCCACTGGAGGCAGCCTGGCTGGCCACCCAGCTGATCGCCGGCACTTCCCAGCGGCTCGCCTCCCGCGCGGTGCAAACCTCAGCAGGCCGCTCCAGCACGCCCCCGGCGGTGTCCGCCGCCCAGCGCCGGGCTCTTTGGCCGAGCGGCAACTCCAGCCGCAGCAGTTCATGGCGCTGGCGCCAGTCCACGCTCAGGGTCAGCTCCAGCCAGGGGCTGCCGGCGCGCAGCTGGATGTCCAGTCGCAGCCGGCTGGCCCCGGCCTGCCCCCGCCAGACCAGACGAGAGCAGAGCGGCCCCTGTTCGGCCAGCTCGGGGCCTGGTTCCCAGCTCAGCGGCAGCGGGTGATCGCGGTGGTCGCCGGCCAGGTCCCAGGCATCCCAGAACTCGCCGCGATCGCCCCAGCGGCACCAGGCCAGGGGGGCGGAAAGCTGCGGCAGGCCATCGGCGCCCTGGAGCTGCTCGAGTCCGGTCGGCCCCAGCTGGGCCAGGATCCGGCCATTGCCGAGCAGCCACCCCGCGCCGTTCTCCGCATCGCGCCGCTTCAGCTGGACCGGTCCATCGATCGCCAGGGGGGGCAGGGGGTTGACCGGGCTGCGGCGACGGCGGAGGGCCAGCGCCGCCGCTCCCGGGCTGCCGGCCAGCTGGACCCACTGCCCTCCCCCCGGTGCCTGCTGCTCGGGCAGTCGCTGGGGCCCCTGCCACCACGGACCGGCTGGCAGGCGCACGGTGAGGGGGGCCGCCGGCAGCGGCTGGAGTCCGATCAGCCACCAGTTGTTGCTTTGCTCTTCTGATCCCGTCCCGCTGCCGCCCGGCAACCAGGCCTGCAGGGCGCGGTCGCGCTGGCGCCGTGCCTGGCGCCTGGCGCGGCGCCATTCCGGCTCGGCCTGCTCGAACACATCGGCGATCGAGGTGCCCGGCAGGATGTCGTGGAACTGCTGAAACAGCAACGGCCGCCAGTCGACGCGGCCGTCCTGGTTGCCGTCCTGGTTGCCTGTTGGGTCGGAGCTGGGCTCGGGACTGGGCTCGGGACTGGGCTCGGAATCCGCCCAGAGCAGCCCTGTTGCCAGGTCCGCCTCCCGCAGCAGCCGCTCGAGGCTGCGGTTGTGGCGTTTCTGATCCGGCCGGCTGGTGGCGCAGCCGCGGTGCAATTCCAGGTAGAGCTCGTCGCGCCAGACCGGCAGCTGGTCGCGATGCTCCTCCAGCTGGGCCAGGTGGGCCCGCAGGCTGCCGTGCTGCTGGGGCGCCGTTGTCGGCTGGTCCTGCCAGAGCTCCAGCTGCGCCAGCATTTCGGCGGTGGGACCGCCACCGTGGTCCCCCACCCCGGGCAGCCACAGAACCGTGGCCAGTCCGGTGGCCAGCTCCCACTCCAGCCGATGCCGCTCCATGGCCACCGGATCGCCGTCACTGCCGATCGGGCCTGTCATCAGGGTCAGCACCTCGGCGCCACAGCGGCCGCGCCAGCGGAACAGCCGGTGCGGGAAGGGGTTGGTGGCATTCCAGGCCAGCTTGTGGGTGCAGAACCAGCGCACACCAGTGGCCGCGGCCAGGCTCGGCAGTCCGGCCGCGAAGCCGAAGCTGTCGGGCAGCCAGGCGAGGGCGTGGCTCCACTCCGGAAAGGTGCGACGGCTGTAATCCTGTCCCTCCTGGAACTGGCGCAGCAGGGACGCGGTGCTGATCAGCACGCAGTCGCTTTCGACCCACGGCCCGTTGAGGGGCTCCCAGCGGCCGCTGCGCATCATCGCCCGGATCTCGCCGAACAGGGCGGGCCGGTGCCGCTCCAGCCAGGCGTAGAGCGCCGGCGTGGAATGGCCGAAGTGGAGCTGGGGATGGCGCTGCATCAGCGCCAGGGCCGAGCGGAAGGTGCGCTCGGCAGCCAGCCAGCTGTCGGCCACCGGCCACAGCCAGGCCAGATCCAGATGGGCGTGGCTGAGCACATGGAAGCCGGCGTCGGGCGCCATCGGTTGCGGAGGGCCAACCGGGGCGCTCTGGCGCAGCTGCTCCAGCTCCAGGGCCGTGGCGGTGAGCAGGCCATCGGGGTCGGCTGCTCCCAGCGGCTCCAGCTCGATGCGGCTCAGGATCAGGGCGCCGTCGTCATGGAGGGGGCTGCGCAACTCCAGCTCCAGCTCCAGCGGCTCGCCCTGCCACCAGCTTTCCGGCAGTGGCCAGCGGCAGGACGAATCGTAGAGATCGCCCTGATGCACCGGCTTCCCGTTCACCCGCAGCACCGCCTCGATGGCCCACCAGCGCAAGGCCAGCCGCGCCCGGCAGAGGCCCCCCTGCCGCCAGGACGGTGGGCAGGCCAGCGCAAGCACCAGCGTCAGCTCAACCCCTCCCCGGGGCCAGATCAGCAGTCCCCGGCGATGCCAGTCGGGTCGATGCAGGCGGCCCCAGGGGTCGGCGAGGGCCCGATCACCGGCCACGTCGGCGTCGCGCCGCCGCCACAGCGGCAGCAGATCCAGCCTCGAACGTGATCGAAACGTTTCAATCGAGGGGGGATGCACGCTCTGGTGGCCTTGCGGCATGGGTGGAGGCCACGGGGGACCCATAGGATGATGCCGCTGCCGCAGGGTCACTCAGGGCCCACCTGGCGCCTGTCACTCCCTGTCACCCGCCGGACGGACCATGCTCGCTCTCAAGATCTCGGTTTACTCGGTCGTCTTCTTCTTCATCGGTATCTTCGTATTCGGCTTTCTGGCCAGCGATCCCACCCGCACACCCAGCCGCAAGGATCTCGAAGACTGAACCCCAGGCTCGCAAATCCATGCCGTTGATCGGGTCAGTCGATCTGACGTGGCAGGATCGGCGGCTGCTCAGGATCTGCGGTGCCCCCGGCGAACCCCATCCCCTGGACGATCGGGTTGATCGGCACAGCCGGCCTGCTGGGGTGCTGGGGACCCGTTCAGGCTCTTCCCCTGGCTGACGATCCAGCCTCGATCGAGCTGGAGGCCGAGGCACCATCGCCGCAGCCGTCTGAACCCCAGCCATCCCAACTCCAGCCGTCTGCACCCCAGGCATCTCCACCGCAACCCCTTCCTCCCCCGCCAGCGCCTGCGCCAGCTTCAACTCCCACCCCCAGCCCGGATCCCGCCCCGCCCCAATTCCTCGAGATCAGCGCTGATCAGCAGGGATTCGATCAGCTGATCCAGCGCTACGTCGCCACCGGCAATGTGCAGGCAGCCGTGGCCGGCGGGCGTTTGCTGGCCGAGCGGCTCGAATACGACACCACCAACCGCACGGTTTATGCCAGTGGCAGTGTGCGCTTTGCCCGGGGTGCCCAGGCTTTCCAGGCCAGCCGACTGCGGTTCAGCCTGATCGAGGCCACTGGCGAGCTGGAGGACGTCTATGGGGTCCTGGATCTCTCCACCAGCGAACTGGACCTCAATCCCGAGCTGCCGCCTTCGCTGCCCCTGCCACCGCCTGAGCCGATCGCCTGCCCACCGGCCCTGCCACCGATCCCCGACTGGCATCCCCATCCCTGGGCCGGCACCCTCTGGGGGGGACAGCTTTTTGATGCGAATTTCGGCGATACCTTCCTCTTCAATGGTCAGTTCCGCCAGGAGGCCCTGGTCGGGGCCGGCCTGCAGCGAAGGGTGTGGCGATCGGGCCCATTTGCTGTGGAACTGGATTTCAACGCCCTCGGTCACTGGGCCTCCGCCCAGAAGGGAAGCGGTTTCAGCGGCCGTTTCACGAGGGGCGACAGCTCAGGGCTCGACACCGCCGCCCAGGGTTTCGGCGAATTCACCGCCGGCATCGGTCTGCGGGCCTGGCTGCGGCCCTGGCTGAGCCTGGGGGTGGTGCAGGGCGTGAGCCTGCTCACCAGCCCCAGCAACTTCGAGAGCACCTACCGCGACCGGTCTTCCCAGCTGCTCAATTACCTGGGCTTCGAAGTGGAGGCTGCTGTTTCTCCGCAGTGGTCGTTGGTGGGGCGCATTCATCACCGCTCGGGTGCCTTCGGCACCTACAACGGCGTCAATGAAGGCAGCAATGCCTATCTGCTGGGGTTGCGCCACCGCTTCGGAGCGGCACCCGCCAGCAAGCCTTCCCCCCAGGCCGCCATGCTTCCCGCCAAGGGCTGCGCCAACCGCGGCGCCGAGCCTCCCGATCGACCCCGTTCGCTCTCTGAGGCCCTCGAGCAGACGGCGATGGGCGGAGAGGCCCCTGATCCGGTCCCGCCGCTCGCGCCAGCCACCCAACTCCCCGCCCCCGCTGCGGCGACCGCGTCGCCCCCAGGCCGCAGCTTCGCTGAGCTGCGCCAGCAGGAGCGGGCCCGGGAGGCGGCGATCGCCACCGTCGAGCAGCGGGTCACCGATGTCCAGGCGCGGGAGGGGCTGCGATCCGAACGCCGCTTCGGTCTTCCCGGTGGCACCGACCTGACCGACACCCAGCAGAACAATGACTTCGGCCCGGCTTCCCCACCCCAGGTGCGGCGCCTGCGAGGTCTCAACAACCAGGGTCTGGTGCAGGGGACCCTCACCCGCCTGCGTTTCCAGGCTCCCCGCATCACGATCACCCGCTCCGGCTGGAGGGCGACCCGGGCCAGCTTCAGCAACGATCCCTTCACCCCCGCCCAGGTCTGGATGGACGCCGACGATGTCGTGGCGGTTCAGGAGAAGAACGGCGACATCGTGATCCGCTCGAATCGCAATCGCCTCAAGTTCGAGGATCGGTTGTCGATTCCGGTGACGACCCGCACCCGCATCCGCAAGGAACAGGAGGTGGAGAACCGCTGGGTGCTCGGCTCCGACCAGAGGGATCGTGACGGCTTCTACATCGGCCGCCGCCTCAAGCCGATCGGCATCGGTGCCAGGGGCATCCTGCAGCTGGAACCCCAGTTCCTGCTGGAGCGGGCCTACCAGGGCACCACCGACAGTTACCCCCTGCCTGGAACCTCCGCCGGCTCCTCCACGGTGGGGCAGAACACCACCCTGGCGGATCTGTTCGGCCTTGAGGCACGCCTGAGCACGCCGCTGCTGGGCTTCGAGACCGACTTCAATCTCGACATCTCCACGTTCAATCCCGACAACATCGCCAATGGCACCCGCAGCTGGGCGGATCTGCGGCGCAGTCTGCGTCTGCCCCTGGTCGGTGACACGGTGGCGCGGCTGTTCGCCGCCTACCGCTTCCGGATCTGGAATGGCTCGCTCGGCGAACAGGATGTCTATTCCGCCTATGGCACCTCCCTGGAGCAGAAGGGTGTGCTGCCGGCCTGGGGCAGGCTGTACAACAGCTATTTCTGGCGGGTCGGGGTCGGCAATTACCAGAGCAACATCTTCGTGAACGGCAGTGAGCAGGACAACTTCGCCCAGCTCTGGCGGGCCAATGCCTACGGCGCGATCAACAGCTCCATTCCGCTCTGGACCGGAACGGCGTTGCCTTCAACCCGTGATGCTGCCCTGCGTTATTCGCCTGTGCCGATCGTGCCCGGCCTCACCATCAACACGAACCTGTCCGCCAACCTCGCCTACTTCGGAGATGGCACCAACCAGAACGTGCTCTCGTTCTCCGGCGGGCCCACGCTCACCCTGGGCCATTTCAGCAAACCTTTCCTTGATTTCACCCAGCTGACGATCACCGGAGGCATCGGCGTCCGTCAGGGCCAGAGCCCGTTCGGCTTTGACCAGGCCGTTGACCTCGGCACCGTGGGAATCGGTCTCACGCAGCAACTGGCCGGCCCCCTGCTCTTCAATGGCGGCATCGGCCTGAACGTGGATGGTTCCTCCCCGAACTACGGCGATGTGACGGGGTCGTTCGTGGAGCTGCGCTGGCAGCGCCGCGCCTATTCCTTCAGCGTGTATTACAGCCCCTACGAAGGATTGGGAGGCGTGCGGGTGACCCTGGGTGATTTCGGCTTCAAGGGCACCGGAGTGCCGTTCGTTCCCTATCAGCCGGTCACCCCCGGTCAACCGCGCGGCGGCCTGTTCTGAGCGGCATTTCGGGCCTGATTTGCATCAGCCACACCTTCCACCAGCCCAGGGCAAGCCTCAGGCAGAAGCAAATCCGTTCAGGTAGGGAAGCCGCTCCGCCGTATCGCGCAGCTCCTGATCGTGGGCCACGAGCTGACCGGTGGCATCCCACTGGCCGCTCCGCAGCATCTGGCTTGGCCCGGGTCCCAGCTCCAGGGGCCAGGCTGCGCCGCCGTCGCTGTGCAGGCCGGCGGTGTCCACCTCCAGGCGGAACACAGTGGCTGGCTGGGCTTCGACCAGAGCCTGCAGGGCCCTGATCTGGTCGTGGGAACCCTGCAGGCAGGGGATGCCGAGGGCCAGGCAGTTGCCGAAGAAGATCTCGGCGAAGCTCTCCCCCACCACGGCCCGGATCCCCCAGCGCATCAGGGCCTGGGGAGCATGTTCCCGGCTGGATCCACAGCCGAAGTTGCGATTCACCAGCAGGATCCGCGCTCCCCGGTGCTCAGGCCGATCGAGGGGATGGGCTCCGGCTCGCTCGCTGCGGTCATCGGCGAACACCTGCTCGCCGAGGCCCTCGAAGGTGACGCATTTGAGGAAGCGGGCCGGGATGATCCGGTCGGTGTCGATGTCGTCGCCGTTGAGTGCCACGGCGGTGCCAGCCACGGAGCGCACCGGACCGAACGGGAAACTGGGGGAGGTCATGGCGGGCAGGCCGCGGAGAGCACGGCTTCAGGATTCGGCGAAAGAGAGCGGGAGGCGGGAGTTTCCAGCAGCTTGCGCACGTCGGCCACATGGCCGCTGACCGCAGCGGCCGCGACCATCGCCGGGCTCATCAGCAGGGTGCGGCCACTGGCCGAACCCTGGCGCCCCTTGAAGTTGCGGTTGCTGGAGCTGGCGCTGATCTCTCGACCCTCCAGTCGGTCGGGGTTCATGGCCAGACACATCGAGCAGCCGGGTTCGCGCCACTCGAAACCGGCGGCCCGGAACAGCTGGTCGAGTCCCTCGGCCTCGGCGGCGCGGGCCACCTGCTCGGAACCCGGCACCACAAAGGCGCGGATTCCCGCCGCCACCTGCCTCCCCCGGGCCACGGCGGCAGCGGCGCGCAGATCACTCAGCCGGCCGTTGGTGCAGCTGCCGATGAAGCACACATCCACCGGCAGGCCGACGATCGGCATCCCTGGCCGCAGGTCCATGTAGCGGTAGGCCTCTTCGGCGATCGGTCGCTCGTCGGCGTGGAGCTGATCCGGGGTCGGCACCGCCTCATCCACGGCGATGCCCTGGCCTGGCGTGATGCCCCAGGTCACCGTTGGGGCGATCTGGGCGGCATCGAAGCGAACCTCGTCGTCGAACACGGCATCGGCCCCGCTGCTCAGGCTGCTCCACCAGGCCACAGCCCGCTCCCAGGCCAGGCCGGCCGGCGGGGCGAAGGGACGGCCCTGGAGGTAGGCGAAGGTGGTGGCGTCCGGGTTGACGTAGCCGCAGCGGGCCCCCCCCTCGATCGCCATGTTGCAGAGGGTCATGCGTTCCTCCATCGAGAAGCCATCGATGGCGGGCCCGGCGAATTCATAGGCAAAGCCGACACCGCCCTTGACCCCGAGGCTGCGGATGATGTGCAAGACCAGATCCTTGGCGTAGACACCGCTCTGGAGCTGGCCATCCACCCAGATCCGGCGCACGTTGAGCTTGTTCATCGAGAGGCTCTGGGACGCGAGCACGTCGCGCACCTGGCTGGTGCCGATCCCGAAGGCGATCGCGCCGAAGGCACCATGGGTGGAGGTGTGGGAATCGCCGCAGGCCACGGTCATGCCCGGTTGGGTGAGACCCAGCTCCGGGGCGATCACGTGCACGATTCCCTGGCGGCCGCTGCCGAGGCCGTGCAGGGGGATGCCGTGTTCGCCGCAGTTGCGCTCCAGGGTGGTGAGCATCTGCTCGGCCAGGGAATCGGCAAAGGGCCTGGCCTGGGAGGTGGTGGGCACGATGTGATCCACCGTGGCAACCGTGCGCTCCGGGTGCCGCACGCCGAGGCCCAGGTCGCGCAGGGCTGCGAAGGCCTGGGGGCTGGTGACCTCGTGGATCAGGTGGAGGCCGATGAACAGCTGGGTGGAACCACCGGGGAGCTCCGCCACCCGGTGCTGTTCCCAGACCTTGTCGTACAGCGTTCCGGCGCTCACCGTGACTCCCGTGGATGCAAACACCCTAAAACCGGGTGATCCATCAGCCCAGTTCCAGACGCAGCCGATTCAGGGCCTCACCCACCGTGAGGGTCTGGATCCAGGTGCGCCCCCGCTGCGCCCCGAAACGCACCGCTTCACTGCGGCCGCCCCCAGGGCCGACCACGGCGATGTGGACCAGCCCGACCGGTTTGTCGGCACTGCCGCCGCCCGGGCCGGCGATGCCGGTCACGGCGATGGCCCAGGTGCTGCCGGTGGCGGTGAGGGCCCCTTCGGCCATGGAGATCGCCACTGGATCGCTCACGGCTCCATGGCTGGCGAGCTGCTCGGCAGGAACCCCGAGCAGGCCTGCTTTCACGGTGTTGGCATAGGCGATCACGCCACCGAGAAACCGATCGGATGCGCCGGGCACCGCCGCCAGGGCGGCCCCGATGCCGCCACCGGTGCAGGATTCCGCCACTGACAGCGTCTCTCCCCGCTGGCGCAGCCGTTCCAGCACCACCGAGGCCAGGCTGTCGGAGTCGGTGCCGAAGCAGAGCCGGCCCGTGCGGGCCCGCAGTTCCGTTTCCAGCGGCCCCAGCAGTGCCCTGGCCGCATCCGCCGTGGCGGCCCGGGCGGTGAGCCGCAACTTCACTTCTCCGGCCCCGGCATAGGGGGCCACGGTGGGATTGGCCAGCTCCAGCAGATCGGCCACCTGCTCGGCCAGGCTCGATTCACCGATTCCCCAGAAGCGCAGCAACCGGCTCTCGAACACCGACCCCGCCATCGCCTGGCTGCGCAGCCAGGGCACCGCCGTGCCGTTCCACATCGCCCGCAGCTCGGCCGGCACACCCGGGAAGCTGAGCACTGTGAAGCCCGGCCGGGGGCTCCAGATCACTCCCGGCGCCGTGCCGGTGGGGTTGGGAAGCAGGGCGGCCCCTTCCGGCAGCAGGGCCTGCTTGCGGTTGCTGGCGGCGACTGGCCGCCCACGACCCGCCAGTTTGGCCTGGATATCGGCCCAGACCTCCGGCCGTTCCTGAAGAGGAGCGCCGAAGGCGGCGGCGAGGGCCTCGGTGGTGAGGTCATCGGGAGTGGGGCCCAGGCCACCGGTGCAGATCAGCAGGCGGCAGCGCCCGGCCGCTTCCCGAACCACTTCGATCAGCCGCTCGCGGTTGTCACCGACCACGGTCTGGCGATAGTGGGGGATGCCGAGCGCCGCCAGCTCCTCAGCCAGCCAGCGGGCGTTGCCGTTGACGATGTTGCCCAGCAGCAGCTCGGTGCCGATGCAGAGGATCTCGGCGGCGCCTGAGTGGTTGCTCTCCCCCATCACGGCTGGGGGTGGTCGATCGGGGCGGCACTCCCCCGCTCCCCGGCCAGCAGGCAGGCCGCCGCCTCCCTCTCCCGCCCGTGACGGCGGCGGGAACCGGTCACGGCTCCGATCAGCACCGCCGTGGCCAGGGCAAGCCAGAGAAAGCGCATCTCCACGTTGGCCGCCACCAGGGCCAGGGCCGCCAGCCACTGGGTGAAGGCATAGATCAGCAGCACCGTGCGGCGATGGCTGAAGCCGGCCCGCAGCAGCCGGTGGTGCAGGTGGCGCCGGTCGGGATAGAAGGGGGAATGGCCCTCGCTCAGCCGTCCCATGATCACCGCCGACATGTCGGCCAGGGGCAGCGACAGGATCAGCACCGGAAACAGCAGGCTGACGGTGGTCAGTCCTTTGGCGGGTCCCACGATGCTGATCGCCGCCAGGGTGAAGCCGAGGAAGTAGGAGCCGCCATCGCCCATGAAGATGCGGGCGGGGTTGAAGTTGTGACGCAGAAACCCGAAGCACGCTCCGGCCAGGGCGGCCGCCAGCAATCCGGCGGCGCTCTGCTGAAGGCTGAAGCTCACCGACAGCAGGCCGATGGCGGCAATGCCGCCCACCCCGGCGGCGAGCCCATCGAGGCCATCGATCCAGTTGATCGCGTTGGTGATCCCCACCAGCCAGATCAGGGTGGCCAGCAGGCTGAGCCAATCGGGAAGGACGAGGCTGGCAGGTGGCTGGCCGAACAGACCGAAGGGCAGATCAATCGCGCCGATCCGCACCCCCTGGCTCCATACGGCCATCGCCACGGCCACCTGGCCGGCCAGGCGTGGCAGGGGCGGCAGGGCGAAGAGATCGTCGGCCAGGCCGATCACGAAGAAGCAGAGTGCGCCTGCCAGGGTGGTCCAGATCAGCTGATCCTTGGCGGGCTCCAGGTTGCCGAATCCACCCAGGGCCCAGATGATCGCCAGGGCCAGGGAAAAACCGGCCACCATCCCCACCCCGCCGAGCCGCACCATTGGCACGTCGTGCTGCTTGCGTGGATCGGGAGGATCGATCAGACCGTAGCGAAGGCCAAGCTTCCTGACCAACGGCACGATCAGAGCCGTGAGCAGGGCGGCGATCCCGAACGTGACTACAGCAACTTTGAGCGGACTGCTGAAAAGGTCGGCCGGGCTGACCATGAACGGTCCGGTGGTGCAGACGAGCTTAGGGAGCCGAGGTCAGGCCGGCTGGGGGACCCGGGACGGTCCGTAGAGCGGGAAGCGGGCACAGAGTGCCTTGACCCGCTCGCGGCAGCGCAGCTCGATCACCGCGTCCTCGGGCTTGAGCAGCCGATCGGCGATCACATCGGCCACTTCGGTGAAGGCCGCGGCATCGAAGCCCCGGGTTGTGAGGGCGGCACTGCCGATCCGCAGCCCGCTCGTCACGAAGGGAGATTCCGGGTCGAAGGGAACCGTGTTCTTGTTGGCGGTGATGTTCACCTCGCTCACCAGAAGGTCAGCCGCTTTGCCGGTCAGGCCGACCGAGCGCAGATCCAGCAGCACGATGTGATTGTCGGTGCCGCCGGAAACCACCCGGATCCCCCGCTCCATCAGCCGGTCCGCCAGGGCCCGGGCATTGATCACCACCTGCTGGCTGTAGGTGCGGAAGGCGGGCTGAAGGGCTTCACCGAAGGCCACCGCCTTGGCGGCCACGACGTGCTCCAGGGGGCCCCCCTGGCTGCCGGGAAAAACGGCCTTGTCGAACTGGCGGCCGAAGTCGGCGTCGCCGGTGAGAATCAGGCCGCCGCGGGGGCCTCGCAGGGTTTTGTGGGTGGTGGTGGTGACCACATGGCAGTGGGGGATCGGGCTGGGATGCACCCCTGCCGCCACCAGGCCGGCGATGTGGGCCATGTCGGCCAGCAGGTAGGCGCCCACCTCATCGGCGATGGCGCGGAAGGCGGCGAAATCGATCGTACGGGGGTAGGCGGAATAGCCGCAGATGATCAGCTTGGGGCGGTGCTCCAGGGCCAGCTGACGAATCAGCTCGAAATCGAGCTGTTCGGTGTCTGGCGAAACGCCGTAGTGCACCGCCTTGAACCACTTGCCCGACACATTCACGGGAGAGCCGTGGGTGAGGTGCCCGCCGTGGGAGAGGTCCATGCCCAGGATCGTGTCTCCCGGCTGCAGCAGGGCCAGGAACACGGCGAAGTTGGCCTGGGCGCCGCTGTGGGGCTGCACGTTCGCCCAGGCGGCGCCGAACAGCTGGCGGGCGCGGGCGATGGCCAGTTCCTCGATCGCGTCGACGTGCTCGCAGCCGCCGTAGTAGCGCTTGTGGGGCAGCCCTTCGGCATATTTGTTGGTGAGCACCGAACCCTGCGCCTCCATCACCGCCCGGGAGGTGAAGTTCTCGCTGGCGATCAGCTCCAGATGGGCGCGCTGCCGATCCAGTTCCTTGCCGATCAGGGCGGCGATGGCGGGATCACCCGCCGCCAGGGTCTGGTTCAGGGCCACATCGGGGAGAGCCGTCATCGCTTCGCACGGAGCCAAGGCCCTCAATCGTAAGAAACCGCTTGCCCCTTCAGGGTTCAACCTGATCCGAAACCAAGCTGATCCGGGATCAGGCTGATCCGGAACCAACCCAGCCCTCAGCCCTCCGGTCCCGGCCCCCTCTCTGCACACACCCTGAGCCTGGAGCGGAACCCCAAAAAAAACCGTCCCGGAGGACGGTGAAGAAAACGCGCCTGGAGAGATTCGAACTCCCGACCCTCTGATCCGTAGTCAGATGCTCTAATCCGCTGAGCTACAAGCGCTTGAACCGTCATTCTCACCGCATGGGGGGCCCATCCGTCAACTCTCGGCGGCAAGAGAGAGCGAAGGCCAGAATCAGCAGAGCCCTTCCGGGTCCAGCCTCTTCCCCATGCCCATTCGTTGGTACGGACCCGCCGACCCCGCTGATCCCACCTATCGCCACTTCGAGCGCGTCGTCAACCTCTGCGTGCACGGGGGACTGTTCGCCGCAATCAACAGCGGCCTCTGGTTCGTCCAGGGGTTGCGACATCCCTGGCACCATCTGGATTGGCTGACCCTGGGCTGGGCGGCCGGGCTGTTGCTTCACCTGGTCATCGTCTGGCGGTTGCGTGGATCAGCCGCATCCGGTGGTGCGTCATCGTGATGGCTGGATCGGAGCTCGGACCTTGACCTTGAAGGCAGAGCAACTCAAGGAGCTGGCCGTTGCGCTGGCCGATCGGCTCTATGTCCAGGTGGCCGGCTGGCATCTGTATCTCGGCGATGCCGGGCTGGCCGATGCTCTGGCCATCGAGTGCGCCGCCCGACTGGATCAGGGCGCGGGCATCTGTGCCCGCCAGGCCCTCGAAGCGGTCCAGGTGCCGATCGGAGGGGGCCCCGGGCGATTGCCCCTGGCCCGGTTGATTCCGCCAGGCCAGCTGCAGGACCTCGAAGACGTGCTGGAACCCTTCTGCCCCTGAGGCGAGCCCACACGATCGGCAACAAGCCGACCTCGAAAGCCCAACCGCGCATAGTGTTTGCCTTGCCGCAGGCGCTGGATGTTGGTCATCGAGGTCACCAACGCCCGTGAGGTGGTCCGCCAGCGCATCGGCCGGTTGGGCGGCCGGCTGATCGGCAAGGTGGTGGACGCTGAGGCGCAGGTGGAGAAGGCGTTGATTCAGGAACTGGAAACGGCCTTTCGCGAGTTCGGCATCGAGGCGAGGATCTTCTCGATCGACGGTCCCCAGATGCTGGGCCGCAGTCACATCGAGATCCCCGTTCAGGTGAGGGAGGAACGGCAGGTGCGTCTCAGGGACGGCGACTGAAACGTGCCTGAAGCTGCCGTCCCATGGCGATCGCCTCCGGTACCCCCGCCGCCGTGGCCAGCAGTCCGTAGATCCCGAACGCCAGGGTGGAACTCAAGCCGCACTGCAGCAACTGGCCGATCAGTCCGGCCGGCCATTGCACCCCGATCGAGAGCAGCCAGGCCGCCACTCCTGCGCCGATCGCGGCCAGCAGCAGCAGCAGGCTGTCGCGGCCCCATTCCAGCAAGGGCAGCGTGCCCAGACGTCGTTGCAGGGCGAGCAGCAGCCCGAGGCAGGTGAGCACATTCACCGCCACCGTGGCCATCACGAGCCCGGCGGCGCCGAAGTTGAACCCCGGGAGCTGAAGTCCCCAGGGGGTGGGGCCCCCGACGAACAACCAGCAGAAGATCACGTTGAAGCCGATCCCGGCCAGGGAGAAGCGGAATGGCGTGTTGCCATCACCAAGGGCATAGAAGACGCGCACGATCACGTCGCGGCCGAGGTAGGCGGGCATGCCGATCCCGTAGGCGATCAGCAGGCTCGTCACCAGCTGGGCCGCACCCACATCGAAGGCCCCCCGCTTGTAGATCAGGGCCACGATCGGACCGGCCAGACCCACCATCAGGGCCCCCAGCGGCAGCATGCTGGCGTTCGAAAGCATCAGACCCTGGCGGATGCGGCCGACCAGGGCCGATCGGTCGGCTGGGGCAGTCAGCCGGGAGAACACCGGCAGCAGCGGCACGAGCAAGGCGTTCGAGATCAAGCCCAGCGGTGTCTGCACCAGCAGGTTGGCGTAACCCAGGCCGGCCGCCGCACCCACCATCCCCGAGGCGAAGAACAGACTGGTGAACACATTGATCTGGAGCATCCCCGAGGAGAGCGTGGCCGGACCCATCACCTGAAGCACCTCCCTGACGCCAGGGTGCTGCCAGTCCCAGACGAGCTGGAACCGATTCAGCCCCTCCTTCGCCAGGGCGGGCAGCTGGATCAGCCACTGCAGCAGCGCCCCCAGGGTGGTGGTGAGTGCCAGCACCACGCCGCCGATCACCGCCGTGGCGGGCAGGGTGATCGCCGGGCCCAGCTGCCACCAGAGAATGCCGATGCCGCCGATCATCGCCACGCTCGACACCAGCGGGCTCACCGAGGGCAGCCAGAACACGTCGGCGGCATTGAGAGCCCCGAAGCCCAGGCCGATCAGGCCGGAGAACAGGGCCATCGGCGCCATCCAGCGCAACTGCAGCACGGCGATGGCGTGGCGCTCGTCGGTCAGCCCCGGCCCCACCAGGGAGATCAGCGGATCGGCTGCGATCACCAGCAGCACGGTCACACCAAGCAGACCAATCCCCACCAGAGTGTTGATCGCTGCCAGCACATGGGCCCCCTCTTCACGGGGGCGGCGGGCCAGCACGCTCACCATGGCGCTGTGGAACGGGCCGTTGATGCCCCCCAGCAGGATCAGCAGGAAACCGGGCAGCACATAGGCGTAGTTGTAGGCGTCGTAGGCGGCTCCCACCCCGAAGGCGGCGGCGATCACCAGTTGGCGGAGCAGACCGGCCACCTTGCTCAGGGCCGTGGCCAGCGCCACGATCAGGGCGATGCGCCGCAGGGATTTCGCCATCCAGTGGGTTCCGAAGCCGGGTCGATCGGCTGATTCTCCCCTTCAGCCCGGCAGGATGGCCCCCCGGCCGCTGCCCATGCCAACCCAGATCCTGAGCCTGGAGAACCTGGTCGAGGGGGTTTTGCTGAAGCGCTACAAGCGCTTCCTGGCCGACGTCCGCCTGGCCGACGGGAGGGTGGTCACCGTTCATTGCCCCAACACCGGGCCGATGACCGGCGTCCTGCATCCCGGTGGTCTGGTGCGGCTGCGCCACGATCCGCGGCCCGAGCGGAAGCTCGACTGGACCTGGGAGCAGGCCCGGGTGATCGGCGCCGATGGCGAACCCGGCTGGGTCGGGGTGAACACGGCACTGCCGAACCGGCTGGTGCGGGCCACGATCGAGGCCGGCTGCCTGGAGGCCTGGCTGGGGCCGATCGCCTCGATCCGGGCAGAGGTGCCCTATGGAGCCGGCCGCCGCAGCCGGATCGACCTGCTGCTCACTCCGGCCGAACAGGCTGAGGATCCCCGACCGATCTTCGTGGAGGTGAAGAACACCACCTGGAGTCGCGGGGACCTCGCCCTCTTCCCCGATACGGTCACCGAGCGGGGCCAGAAGCATCTGATCGAGCTGGCAGCCCTGCCGCCCGACGCCCGCGCCGTGCTGCTGCCTTGCCTGAGCCGCTGGGATGTCAGTCGCTTTGCGCCAGGTGATTCCGCCGATCCCCTCTATGGCGAGCTGTTTCGCTCAGCGTTGGCGAAAGGGGTGGAGGTTTTGCCCTGTCGCTACCGCTTCGAAGCCCATGCCATCACCTGGCTGGGGCTTGCCTCGGTGGAGGAAAGAGGCCCCGATCCTCAGCTTTGAGGAACGTTTTGAGATTTTTGTAGCGGATGCCACCGGGCAATGGTTCAACACCATGCACTTTGAGCCACGAAGGAACGCTTCCTGCGTCGCCAAGGTCCCATCACCGTCCTTTCCTCTTTGATCGCCCCATGACCGTTGCTACCCAAGCTCCTCGCCGCGCCAAGCCGCGGCGAATTCTGGAGGCCAGCCTGCTTGAGGCCCCTGGCCTTCTGGCCAGCCGCTTCAGGGGGCTGAAGAATGAGCGCACCCTCACCTGGTTGGCCTGTATTCCAGTGGCCCTGTTCGGTCTGGGTCTGTTCAATCTTTCAGCCCATGCTGCCGAGTTGCCGGAACTCACCCCGGCCTTCCTGATCAACAACCTCTGGCTGACGATCGCCGCCATTCTGGTGATCTTCATGAACGCCGGCTTCGCCATGGTGGAGGCCGGGATGTGCCGCCAGAAGAACGCCACCAACATCCTTGCCAAGAACCTGATCGTCTTCGCCCTGGCCGTGACGGCCTACTGGGTGATCGGCTTCTCGCTGATGTATGGCGAGGCGGTGGTTCCTGGTTGGCTCTTCTACGGCAAGGGTGGTCCGCTCGGGCTTTTCTTCGATCCTGCCGTCACTCCGGAGATGGTCAAGGACGGTCTGCTCGTCCCCAGCGTTGATTTTCTGTTCCAGGTGGCCTTCGCCGGCACTTCCGCCACGATCGTTTCCGGCCTCGTAGCCGAGCGCATCAAGTTCGGAGAATTCGTTGTTTTCTCTCTGGTGCTGGTGGGCTTCGTCTACCCGATCGCAGGCAGCTGGAAGTGGAACGCCGCAGGCTGGCTCAACCAGCTCGGTTTCATCGACTTTGCCGGCTCCACCCTGGTGCACTTCGTCGGTGCCTGCGCCGGTCTGGTCGGCGCCATCATCCTCGGCCCCAGGATCGGCAAGTTCGTCAACGGCAGGCCCCAGGCCATTCCCGGTCACAACCTTTCGATCGCCACCCTCGGTTGCCTGATCCTCTGGATCGGCTGGTACGGCTTCAACCCCGGCTCGGTGCTGGCGATGAATGAAACCGTTCCCTACATCGCTGTCACCACGTCCCTGGGAGCCGCTGGTGGCGGCATCGCAGCCACCTTGGTTTCCCAGCTGAAGTCGGGCAAGCCCGACCTCACCATGACCATCAACGGCATCCTGGCCGGCCTGGTCGGTGTGACCGCCGGTTGCGATGGCTTCTCGATGCCGGCCGCCTGGGTGGTGGGCTTCATCGCCGGCACCATCGTGGTCTACTCGGTGAGCATCGTTGATGGTCTGGGCATCGACGATCCCGTCGGCGCCTGGTCGGTTCATGGCACCTGCGGCCTCTGGGGAACCCTTGCCGTCGGCCTGTTCAACACCGACAAGGGCCTCCTGTTCGGCCATGGCTTCGCCCAGTTCGGCCTGCAGATCCTTGGTGTGGTCGCCTACGGCATCTTCGTGGTGGTCTCTTCCTGGATCATCTGGTCGATCCTCGGCAGTTTCTCCGGTGGTATCCGCGTCACCGAAGAAGAGGAAATCGAAGGTCTCGATATCAGTGAGCATGGGATGCAGGCCTATCCAGACTTCGTCTCGACGGCAGGCTGATCCCTTCGAAGCGCTTCTTCAACCCCCAACCCACGGCTGCGGCCGTGGGTTTTTTTGTGCCAGTGGCCTGGTCTCGCCCATAGAGTCGGGAGGAGATTCCAGGCGACGCGATGGACACCCGTGCTTTCAAGCGTTCGCTGCACCACTCGGAGCGCTACAACCGCCGCGGCTTCGGCCGGGCAGAGGAGGTGGCCAGCCATCTCGAGCAGGCCTATCAGAGCGAGCTGATCGCCAGCATCCGCGAGAACGGCTACGAATGGCGCCATGGCCGGCTCACGGTGCGCCTGGCCGAAGCTTTCGGGTTCTGCTGGGGCGTTGAGCGGGCCGTGGCGATGGCCTACGAAACCCGGCGCCACTACCCCACCGAGCGGATCTGGATCACCAACGAGATCATCCACAACCCCTCGGTGAACGACCACCTGCGTGAAATGAATGTGCTGTTCATTCAGGTGGAAAATGGGGTGAAGGATTTTTCAGAAGTGGACACCGGTGATGTGGTGATCCTGCCGGCCTTCGGGGCCACCGTGCAGGAGATGCAACTGCTCAATGAGCGCGGCTGCCACATCGTGGACACCACCTGTCCCTGGGTGTCGAAGGTGTGGAACACGGTGGAGAAGCACAAGAAGCATGCCTTCACCTCGATCATCCACGGCAAGGTGAAACATGAGGAAACCCTGGCCACCAGCTCCTTCGCCGGCACCTATCTGGTGGTGCTCGGTCTGGTTGAGGCCCAGATGGTCTGTGATTACATCCTCGGCCATGGCGATCGCCAGGCCTTTCAGCAGCATTTTGCCAAAGCCTGTTCCCCAGGCTTTGACCCCGACCGAGACCTGGCCAGGGTTGGTGTGGCCAATCAGACCACCATGCTCAAGAGCGAAACCGAGGAAATCGGCAGGATGTTCGAGCGCACCATGCTGCAGCGCTATGGCCCGGTGGAGCTCAACGAGCATTTTCTCGCCTTCAACACGATCTGCGATGCCACCCAGGAACGCCAGGACGCCATGTTCTCCCTGGTCGATGAACCACTCGATCTGATGGTGGTGATCGGCGGCTACAACTCCTCGAACACCACCCACCTGCAGGAGATCGCCATCAGCCGTGGCATCCGCTCCTTCCACATCGACACGCCCGAGCGGATCGGGCCCGGCAACCGGATCGAGCACATGCCCCTGGGAGGGGAACTCGAAACGGTTGCCTCCTTCCTCCCCGATGGGCCGCTGCGGGTGGGGATCACCTCCGGGGCCTCCACTCCCGACCGCGTCGTGGAGGATGTGATCCACCACCTCATGGAGCTTTGCGACAGCTGAGCGCTGTCACAGCAGCGGCAGTTTCCCAGGCTTGCCGCACCTAGATTTCGTTCATATCCCTTCGATCTGCAACCCCTGCCTGGCAGGGGGGCAAAGCTGAGCCGTTTGACCATCACCCAGCCACCGAACCTTTCCGCCGCCGCCACCACGGCCCCACTCAGGAGTGGGGCCGACACCCGGGTTCGCTGCTACAGCAGCCAGTTCACCGATCTGATGGAAATGGCGGCTCCGGCGACCGTGGTGGGTGATTACCTCGACCATCACGACGGCTGGTTCCGCCGCTGTGCTGCGCCGATGCGGGTGTTGGCGCTGGGGCACAACAGCTACGCCCTCACCCTCGGTCGTTTCGGCAACTTCGGCTTTGAAGTGGAGCCAACGATCGCTCTGGAGCTTCTGCCCCAGAGCGAAGGGGTCTATCGCATCGGCACCGTCCCCCTGGCCGATGACGCTCCCTCGCGCCAGCAGGTCTACGACGTTGACTTCAATGCCTCCCTGCGGCTGGAGTCCTGGAACGGCGAGCTCGGACCGGCCACCCAGGTGTGCTGGGATCTGGATCTCCGCGTCTGGATCCGTCTGCCGGCGGTGATCGGGTTGTTGCCGGAAAGCCTGGTGCAGTCGAGCGGAGATCATCTGCTCCGCCAGATCGTCAGGCAGGTATCCCGCAAACTCACCTGGAAGGTGCAGGAGGATTTTCACGCCACCCACGACCTGGTCTGCCCACCGCGCCGCCGTGCCGCCTTCTGAGCCTTCCTGCCAGCCATCCGGATCGAGAAGCTTCAACTGGAGGCCGGGCGGCTGAGCTTCAGCTTCGGATTGTCGCCTTGTTCAGCGGTTGGTCCAGATCTTGTTGACGATCTCGATGCCGCTCACCGCCTGCCAGAGAAACAGGGTCATCACCGTCATGTTCAGACCGACGTGGGCCTTGCGGGCGATCAGGTTGCCTCGTTGCATCAAGGGTGAGAGGGAAGCCGCCAGGGCGATCAGGCAAACCATCGCAATGCCGGCCAGCAAATGGGGGCCGACGAAGAGCTTGCCGTTGTTCAGGTAGGTGACAGCCATGCCCCCGAAGCTGCCCACCACCATGATCACCAGCACGAGGCTGCCGATCAGGTAGTGGCGCTGGGCGTACTTGCCCTTGATCAGCTCCTTGCGCTGTTCAGGTTCGGCCGTTCGGGTTTTCTTGGCCTTGATCCCCAGAAACAGGGCGTAACCGGAGAGGGCCAGCAACGACCACATCAGCAGCGGATGGAGGAAGTTGAGGTTGAAGGCGAGGGCGTCCGGCATGGATCGGTCGGTGCGTTCAGAGCGAAGCTACAACTTGTGGCTGTTCCGACGCCATTCAGTGAAGAAAATGGCGACGGCCGGTGCAGATCATCGCCAGGTCATGCTGATCGCAGGCGGCGATCGATTCAGCGTCTCGCTTGCTGCCCCCCGGCTGAATCACCGCCGTGATCCCACAGCTGGCGGCCAGTTGCACCGTGTCACCGAACGGGAAGAAGCCATCGCTGGCGAGCACGGCTCCGGCCGCCTGCGCTCCGGCTGCCTCCAGGGCCAGCCGGGCCGAGCCCACCCGGTTCATCTGGCCTGCTCCGATCCCGAGGCTGACGCCGCCCCTGGCCACAACGATCGCGTTGGAGCGCACGTGCCGCACCAGGCGCCAGGCAAAACGCAGATCCTCCAGCTCCGTTTCGCTCGGTTGGCGGCGGCTGACCACCTGCCAGGCCTCCTCCGTGACGAGCTGGTCGTCATAGTCCTGCTGCAGCACGCCGCCGAGCACACTGCGCAGCTGCAGGCGGGAGGCCTGCTCCAGCATCGTGGCGGTGAGTTCCAGCACCCGCAGGTTGGCCTTGCCGGCGAGCTGCTCGATCGCCTCGGCGCTGTAGGCGGGGGCAACGACGCACTCCAGGAACAGACCGGTCAGCAGGCTTGCCGCCGGGCCGTCCACGCTGGTGTTCAAGGCCACGATGCCACCGAAGGCTGAAACCCGGTCGGCGTCAAGGGCCCGCTCCAGGGCCTCGGCGACGCTGCTGCCGATCGCGACGCCACAGGGGTTGGTGTGCTTGACCACGACGGCGGCAGGCTGGCCCTGGCCCGGGGTGCTGTCGCCATAGCCGAATTCGCGGACGGTCGCCAGGGCGGCCTCCAGATCCAGCAGGTTGTTGGTGCTGAGTTCCTTGCCCTGCCATTGCCTGGCGGCGCCCCAGCCGGCCTGGGGTGTGCTGAACCAGCGGGCGCTCTGGTGGGGATTCTCCCCATAGCGCAGGGTTTGCCTGAGCGGCAGCCGGAGATCCAGGCTCGGCTCCGAGCTGCTCAGACGGGACTCCAGCCAGTGGCTGATCGCGGCGTCGTACGCAGCCGTGTGGCGAAAGGCCTCCAGGGCCAACTGGCGCCGGAACGGCTCATCCAGGCTCCCGGCGGCCAGGGCGGCGAGGTAGTCGCCGTATTGAGCCGGGCTGGTGAGCACGGCCACATCGGCACTGTTCTTGGCCGCGGCCCGCACCATGGCCGGCCCGCCGATATCGATGTTCTCCATGGCCTTCTCCCAGCTCACGGCCGGATCGGCGACGGTGGCGGCGAAGGGATAGAGGTTCACCACCACCAGATCGATCGGCTCGATGGCGTGGGTCTTCAGGTCCGCCTGGTGCTCGGGGTTCTGGCGTCTGGCCAGGATGCCCCCGTGGATGCGGGGATGCAGTGTTTTCACGCGCCCGCCCAGGATCTCGGCGGATCCGGTGTGCTCCGACACCCGGGTGACGGGCAGACCCGCCGCCGCCAGCACAGCTGCGGTGCCTCCGCTCGAGAGCAGGTGAAAGCCGTGGGTGTGATGGAGCGCTTCGGCCAGCGCCACCACCCCCTCCTTATCCGACACACTCAGGAGCGCCGTGGGTGCCATCGCGATTGCGGGACGGAATCGTCACAACCTACCCAGCGCAGCTTCGCCATCCCCCCATCACTTCCGCCATGACCTCAGACCAACTCCGCCAAGGACCGACCCAGGCCGAACACCGTCTGGTGCTGCTGCACGGCTGGGGAGCTGACGCCGATGACCTGCTGGATCTCGGCGAGCAGCTGGCCGGTCCGGAGATCGCCCTGGTGGCCCTGCGAGCGCCTGAACGCCATCCCCTCGGCGTGGGCAGACAGTGGTATGACCTGCAGCAACCGGAGTGGCCCGGCCTGCCGCCGGCCCGGGACGCCCTGCGTCAGAGGTTTCTGGAGCTGAATGACAGCCTGCCCCTGGAGCGCACGGTTGTGCTGGGATTTTCCCAGGGAGCGGCGATGGGCCTCGACGTGGCCAGTGCATTGCCGATCGCCGGGTTGATTGCCTGCAGCGGGTACCCGCACCCCGGCTGGGCGCCCGAGGCCCCACTCACCCGGGTGCTGCTGACCCATGGCGATCAGGATCCGGTGGTTCCACCTGCCGCCAGCGTGGAAGTGCTTCGGCTGTTGCGGCAGGCCGGAGCCAGGGCGGATCTGCTTCGTTTCAAGGGGGGACATTCGATCGATGCCTCCCTCTTTCCCTCCCTGCAGGCCTTCCTGGCAGATCAGTGGCAGGAGACCCCCGGGTCGCCGTGAGCGCAGCCGGGGGAGAGGAGGGGTTCAGACGAAGGCGTATTCGTACTCTTCCATTTCCTCCCAGTCGTCGGATCCGGTGGACTCAAGGCCCGCGAACAGGGCTTCTTCACCGATCTGATCGACGATCAGCCGCAGGGATGGAAAGAGGAAATGGTTCTCTTCAGCGTACTGGGCGCTGAACAGGCCCTTCTCGCCCCAGAAGAAGCGATCGGTGGTGTGCTCATTGCGGCGCACGTTCAGCAGGGCCGGAGCAAGCAGGCCGCTCTCGGCAATGAAGCGACGGGCCGCCGTGACCGGCTTGTGCTCTCCGGTTTCGAGGTTGTGGGTGGGGATGTGGGCAAGCACGCGCTGCCCGGCGAGACGACGACGGCTGATCCGCTTGCGCTTCTTAGACATGGAACCACTCCCTGGGGGAGGCGGAGAAGGATGGGGTTGAGGGTGTGACGTGCGTTGGCAAGCCAAGGTGGCCAGAACCCTCTCGGTTGGAGGACCTGGCAACTCCCAAACAACTTTCAGCCGAGAACTTCTGAACCCAATGGAGCAACGACGCGATGGCGCTGAAAACAGGCCATCGAACAGCGGAGGGACGTGCCTGCCTCTGCTGTAGCCTCCGTTGCAAGGAAAGAGCAACCGATGCCGCCATTGCTTCGCGTTGGGTTCCGGCTCGCGGATTGCGAAGTATTGGTCGATACTCAAATCTTAAGGCTTTTCCACGGATTTCCAACGTCGGTTAGGAAATTCCTTTCCTGCGGTTGAAGACCAGTCGCTGATGGAGATCTCGGCCCGCTTCCAGTCGCTGCTCGGTCATCAGCTCGCCCAGTTTGCCGACCGTCCCGAGCTCAGTGCTCTCGTCGTCTATCTCGCCCTGCCTCTCAACGACGGAAAACCCGGGCTGATCCCCGTCGGCAGGTGGCCGATCACCACCCTGGCCCTGCCGGCGCTGGAGGAGGATCCCAGCCTGCTCAAGCCCAGTGCCGAACGCGCCTGGTTCCCATTGCGGCAGGAGAGCACGTTGCTGGGGGCCCTGAGAGTGGAAACCACCCAGTTGCCCTGGTCACCAACCCTGACCACGCGACTGCAGGAGGTGGCGCACTGCCTGAGCGAGGCTCTGCGCCTCGATCTGGAACAGCAGCGGCTCGAACACCGTCTGGAGCTTCAGAGCCAGCAGTTGCGCCTGCTGGTGCATCAGCTCCGCAACCCTCTGGCCGCCTTGCGCACTTTTGGTCAGCTGCTGAAGCGACGCCTGGAGGGCGATGCCACCAATCGCTCCCTTGTCGAGGGTCTGCTGGCGGAGGAACGGCAGCTCAATCAATACGTCGATGCGATCGACAGCCTCGATCAACGTCCCGGCATCGGCCCCGGCGCGGTGGCTCCCATGCCCTTGCTGTTGCCCCCGACCCTGAGTTCCATCGAGCCGCAACCGCTGCAGGAGCGGCTGGAGCCCCTGCTGCAGCGGGCCGCGGCCACGGCCTCGCTGCAGGGCCGTGGCTGGTCTGGTCCTGGCCAGAGCCCCGCCTGGTGTGGAGACAGCGCCGCCGTGGCTGAGATCCTCGCCAATCTGCTGGAGAACGCCTTCCGTTACAGCCCCGAGGGCACTCCGGTCGGGCTGCGATGTCGGCAGGATCAGGGCGAGCCGTCCAGCCTCCAGATCTGCGTCTGGGATGGCGGTCCGCCGATCGCTGCCGCTGAGCGGCAAGCGATCTTCGAGCCGGGTGTGCGCGGTTCACGGTCCCGGGACCGTCCCGGCTCGGGGCTCGGGCTGGCTCTGGCGCGGGAGCTGGCCCGCAACCTCGGCGGTGAGCTGCGCCTGATCCAGCCGCCAGCTGGCTTTGATCCCGGCCTGCCGGGAGAAGGCAATGCGTTCTGCCTGGAGTTGCCCCCGGCCCTCCCTTCAGCCTGAAAGGGCCAGGGCCGTCAGCAGCAGGCCCAGGCCTTCGGTCCACTCCACGCAGGCTCCGTAGGTGTCCCCGCTGTGGCCGCCCAGCCGTCGGCCCAGCCAGAGTGGCACCAGCACAGCGGGGAGCAGGCCCAGCCAGCCCTGCCAGAACCAGCCTCCACCCACCAGGCTCAGCAGCCCCAGCAGCAGGATTGATGGCCGCAGTTCCCGGGCCAGGCCATGCCAGTGCCGACGGTGGAAGCCGGCCGTCCCCCCTGGCCTGAGATAGGGGAACCAGGCGATGGCCAGCAGCGGGGCGATCCGGCCCCATACCGCCGCCCAGATCAGCGCGAGGGCCACCGCGCCGGCTGGAGCCAGCCCCGCCAGGCAGAGCAGGCCGGCGCCGCGCAGCAACACCAGCACCGCAAAGGCGATCACTCCGCTGGCCCCCACCCGGCTGTCCTCCATCGCCTCCAGGGACCGGTCGCCGGCGGCGAGCCCGTCGGCGGTGTCCATGACCCCGTCGCTGTGCAGGCCACCGGTGAGCACGAGGCCGAGGGCCAGCACCAGGGCAACCACGGCGGCCGGTGCCAGCCGGCTTTCGGTGAGCACCCAGAGGAGGGCCTGAAACCCGCCCAGGCCAGCGCCGATCCAGGGCGCAAAACGGGCGATCCGCTCGAAGCGTGGCGTCAGCCACGGCCAGGCCGGCAAGACGCTGTAGAACACCCAGGCGCCGGCCAGGTCGCGCAACCAGCCGGGCGACCGCTCAGGTCCGGGGGATGGGGAGCTCACGGGTGGATCGCCGCTGGACGGCACCTCTTAAGTTCAACCCACAGTGGACCGAGCCCAGCCTTGTTCCAAGCCGGTGCAGACGCCGACCCTTGAGCGAGCCCACTCCATTCCATTTCGAGCGCACCGCCCATTGCCTGCGCACCAACGCCCGTTGCGGGCGGTTTCACACCCCCCACGGTGTGATCGAGACACCACGGTTCATGCCGGTGGGCACGGCTGCCACCGTGAAGGGGGTCACAGCCGCTCAGCTGGCGGCCACCGGAGCCCAGATGGTGCTGGCCAACACCTATCACCTGCATCTGCAGCCCGGTGAACTGGTGGTAGCCGAGGCAGGAGGGTTGCACCGTTTCATGGGGTGGTCGGGGCCCCTGCTCACCGACTCCGGCGGTTTTCAGGTTTTCAGCCTCGGTGCCATCAACCGCATCGATGACGAAGGTGTGGTGTTTCGCTCCCCTCGCGACGGGGCGCGCATCACACTCACGCCGGAACGCTCGATCGAGATACAGATGGCCCTGGGGGCCGATGTGGTGATGGCCTTTGATCAATGCCCCCCCTATCCGGCCACTGAGGCGGTCGTCGAAGCCGCCTGCCGTCGCACCCATTCCTGGCTTGAGCGTTGCCTGGATGTGCACGCCCGCTCGGATCAGGCGCTGTTCGGCATCGTGCAGGGGGGCACCTATCCCCACCTGCGGGAGCAATCGGCACGGGCGGTTGCGGCGCTCGATCTGCCAGGCATCGCCATCGGTGGGGTCAGTGTCGGCGAACCGGTCGAGGCGATGCACCGGATTGTCCGCCAGGTCACCCCCCTGCTGCCGGAGCACATCCCCCGCTACCTGATGGGGGTTGGCAGTCTGCCTGAAATGGCGATTGCCGTGGCCCAGGGCATCGATCTGTTCGATTGTGTGCTCCCGACCCGGCTCGGACGGCACGGCACCGCCCTGGTGGGAGGGGAGCGCTGGAATCTGCGCAATGCCCGCTTTCGCCACGACCACTCCCCCCTCGATGCCAGCTGCCATTGCCCGGCCTGTGTCCACCACAGCCGCGCCTATCTGCATCACCTGATCCGCAGTGGCGAAATGCTGGGGCGCACCCTGCTGAGCCTCCACAACCTCACCCACCTGATCCGGTTCACAGCGGCGATGGCCACCGCGATCCGCGATGGTTCTTTTGCAGAGGATTTCGCTCCCTGGGAGCCCGGCTCTCAGGCGGCACACACGTGGTAGCGTCCAGGCAAATCTTGTTTTCAGCACCAGGAATGGCCGTTTTTTCCGGGATGCCTGTTCTCAACCTGGCCCAGCTTCCCGAGGCTTACCAGGCGTTCGGTCCACTCGTGGATGTGCTGCCGATCATCCCCCTCTTTTTCCTGTTGCTGGCCTTCGTCTGGCAGGCATCCGTCGGTTTTCGCTGATTCCAGAGCCGGCTGGTCAGCGTTTTCGCTTCAGCGGATTTTCTCCGCTTCGGATCACGTCCCAGGCGAAGGCTGGCAGCGACAGCATTCTTCTCCAGCGGTGGGGTTCCTGATAGAGCCGGAACAACCACTCGATCTGCAGAGCCCCCATCCAGTTGGGGGCTCTTTTTTTTGTGCCGGCCCAGACATCGAAGCTGCCGCCCACGCCCATCCACAGGCCCGGCTGCCCCTGATGCAGCCTCTGAATCCAGATTTCCTGGCGGGGCACGCCGAGGGCTGCCAGGACCAGATCAGGGCGGGCCGCCAGCAGGTCGCGCTCCAGAGCATTCCAGGCTTGATCGCTCTGGTAGCCATCGACCGCCAGAACGAGATTCAGATCAGGCTGTTCCCGCTGCAGCCGCCCCACCAGGGAGGTCATCACTTCTGGGCTGGCCCCCACCAGGGCGACCCGCCAGCCGGCCCCGGCGGCATGGCTCAACAGCCGGTGGGCCAGCTCGATGCCAGGGCTGCGCCGCACGCGATAGCCCTGCAGCCCCAGGGCCCAGACCACCCCCGCTCCATCGGGAATGACCAGCGCGGCGGTTTCCATCACGGCGCCCAGGGCGGGATCCTCCCGGGCGGCCATGGTCATCTCGGCGTTGAGGGTGACGATCTGGCCGCCTCCGCGGCCCTGCAGGGCGATCGCGGCGGCGAACACATCGGGGCAGACATCCACGGGAATGCCCAGCACCCGACTCCTCCCGGAGGATCTCCCGGATGAAGTCCGCACCGATTCAGTCGCCATCGCTGCTGAAGACCCTCGGGGCCGCTGGGAGAATGGAAGGAGAGTACCGACGTGATGTGATCTGCGGCGACTCCATCGGCGGATCCAGCTGGACTTCCCGGTCAATGGCCCGGTTAGCGGCCCGGTTAGCGGCCCGGTCAACGGCAGGATGGCCAGCATTGTGAGTTTCAACCCGTTGGACAGCGCTGGTCAGGGCCTCGGATGGCCGGAGCAGCCTCCGCTGCAGGCACCGCGGACCCTGCCGGAGGCGGAAGCCCAGGATCTGCTGCGACGTCTCGATTCCCAGATCGCCAGGGTCGTCCTGGTGCGACAGCATCCGATCAGTGGTCTGCTGCCGGCCAGCACCGCCCACACGGTGCACGGAAACTACGGCGATGCCTGGGTTCGCGATTGTGTCTATTCCATTCAGTGCGTCTGGGGGCTCGCCCTGGCCCACCGCCGGCTGAATGGAGCGACCACCAGGGTCTTCGAGCTGGATCAGCGGGTGCTTCAGCTGATGCGCGGTCTGCTGGTCGCGATGATGCGCCAGGCCCACAAGGTGGAGCGTTTCAAGAACAGCCTCCACCGCCTCGACGCGATTCACGCCAAGTTCGACACCTCCAGAGGCGATCCGGTGGTGGCCGATGAGGCCTGGGGCCATCTGCAACTCGATGCCACGGCGCTCTACCTGCTCCAGCTGGCCCAGCTCACCCGCGCTGGCCTTGTGGTGGTTCAGAGCCACCATGAGCGGGATTTTCTGCAGAATCTGGTGTATTACATCGCCCGGGCCTACCGGGTCGCCGACTACGGCATCTGGGAGCGGGGCGACAAGGGCAACCATGGCGAACCGGAGCGCAATGCCAGTTCGATCGGTTTGGTCAAGGCGGCGCTCGAAGCTCTCGATGGCCTCGACCTGTTCGGGGGCCATGGGGATGGCAGCCATTTGCTCCACATTCCCCAGCCGCCGGTGATTCGGTTGCGTCGGGCCCTGCAGGCCCTGCTGCCGCGGGAATCGGCCAGCAAGGAGGTCGACAGCGCCTGCCTGGCGGTGATCGGCTACCCCGCCTGGGCTGTGGAGGATCCGCAGCTGGTGGAGCGCACCCGCAGCAAGATCCGCCGCGACCTGGGTGGGATCTACGGCTACAAGCGCTTCCGCCGCGATGGCCATCAGACGGTGATGGAGGACCACCGTCGTCTTCATTACGAGCGGGAGGAGCTGGCCCAGTTCGAAGCGATCGAGTGCGAATGGCCCCTTTTCTTCGCCTACGAACTGGTCACAGCCTGTTGTGAGCTGCGCTGGGAGGAGGCCTGGGGCTGGCGGCAGCGTCTGGCCTCGGTGAGTGTGGAGGTGGAGGGAGTCCCCCTCCTGCCGGAGCTCTATCTCGTGCCGGCTGCCGCGATCGAGGCGGAACGGCGTCAGCCAGGCAGCCAGGCCCGCGTCGCCAATCCCAACGTTCCCCTGCTCTGGACCCAGAGCCTCACCTGGCTCGGGGAGCTCCTGCTCAACGGCCTGATCACGCCGGCGGACATTGATCCCTGCGGCCGCCGAGAACCCATGGCGCCGGGGACGGATCGGGTGCTGGTGGCCCTCGCCCCGGCCAACCCGGCGATCGCAGCGGCCCTGACGGCGGCGGGCCTGCCGGTGAGTGGTGAGGGCAGGGTGGTGCGACAGGCCAGTTCCCAGGAGCTGGCCTCCCGCATGGCCAGGGTGGGCGCCAACGCCGCGCTCGGGCTCAGTGGCCACCCCCCCGTGCGGATGGAAAGCATGGCCACGGCTCGGCTATACCACGATGCCGATGGACCGATCGCGTTCCTGCCGGCGGCCCTCGAGGAGGGCACCTTCTATCTGGTTGATGACCCTGACCAGCTGGCGGACACGGTGCTGAGCGAGCTGCGCCTGTTGCAGCGCCACTGGCGTGGCGCCGGCCACCCCCTGCTGGTGATTCCGGTGGGTGCCGGACCCTTCCAGCGCGATCCCGACGCCGTGATCCGGCTGGGCCAGGCCCTGGCGAGCGGCTGTTTCGAGGGCGTTCCGGTGCGGCTCGACCAGCTCGATGCCCTCACGGATCAGGCCTGCTGGGTGAGGTTGCCCGATCCGCTGACCGGCGCCGCCCCTGAGCAAGCCAGCCCAGCGCCGATCCTGCTCAGCAGCACCAGTCAGCAACCGCTCACGCTGCAGCAGGAACAGGAGCTCGAAGAGATCCCGATGGCCGATCTGGCCGAACGGCTCTGGGAGAGCACCTCCTTGAGCGAGCAGGCGGAGCTCCTCGATCAGTTGATGCGCCGGCTCGGCCAGACCGCCATCCTGCAGGGGCCGTCCCGAACCGGTCCGGTGACCTTGCTGGCTCTGGTGGAAGAGGTCTATCGCCGCAGCCTGGCCGAGTCCAACTGGTCGGTGGTGCGGCGTTGCGCCGGCCTGATGCGCCTGGTCCACCCCCAGCTCGAGGATGCCCTCACCGACCTGCTGGTGCTGCAGAAGCAGCTGGTGGTCGGCCGCAACTACACCCGCGATTCCCTGATCACCCAGCCGCAGGGGAGTGGGGCGATCGGCGCCATGATCCAGCGCTTCAGCGGCGAGGATGGCCGTGAGTGGATGGTGCAGCAGGAGCTGCTGCTGGGCCTCGATGGCCTGGCCAGGCAGGAACCGGGTCTGCTCAGGGGCAGCCTCACCCTGCAACTCGGCCAGCTGCTGCTCCTGCTCACCGGAGAGCTGGCCGCGGAGCGGGATCTCACTCCCGATGACGCCTTCGAAACACTCTGCAGCCTCCCTCCCCATGCGATCCGTCGCCGCCTGCGGGCCGTGCTGGCCGATGTGGACCATGCCCGGGAGGCCCTGCGCCGCAAGGAGCAGCTCCACATCAGCGGCCGGGTGCGCTGGGATGTTCCCGATCCTCTCGAAGATCTGCCGGTCGGGAAGGTCTGCTGGTTGCAGCACCGCCAGCGGCTCGGAGCCCTGCAGCGGGTTCCAAGGGATTTCTATGCCGGCATCTGGGACCTGCTGCACCACTGCCAGGGTCTGGTCATCGGCGACAAGCTGGAGCGCCGCAACCGCCTGGACAGTGCCCCATTGATCTCTGAGAAGACCCCCGGAGAGCGCAATTTCGCCTCCCTCGTGGATCACCTGCTCAGCAAGATCGAAGCCTCCGAATATCGGCAGCTCTGCTCCGAAACCCTGCTCTCCCTGGTGGCCTTCGTCGGGGCCAACCCCTCCGCCCGCTTCGATGATTATCTGGCCCTCGACGTGGTGATCGGCCACGCCGTCCGGGTGGGCTGGCAGCTGGGCCACCCGGATCAGTCGGCCGAGGCGTATGCCCTCCACAAGGCGGAAGCCTGGGATCGCTTCTACCGAGCATCGCCGGCCAGCTGCCGCCGCTGGCAGATGCTCGCCCTGCGCGAGCTCACCGAAAGCCCAGGTCCGGTGGCCGTTCAGATCGGGGCGTCGAGGGTCATGCAGAGCGACGGCTGATCGACGGCCTGCTCGATCAGGTTGGCGAGCACGAGAGCGCGGGAGGCCTGCTGGCCATTCACCGCGGGGATCTCACAGCCGCGCACGCACTGCAGAAAATGCTCCAGCTCGGCATAGAGGGGTTCGATCGATGTGGTGCTCACCTCTTCGATGAAGCCGTCGTTGCGGTAAAGGAGCTCGCCTTGATCGGCCGACACCCACTCGTGGGCCCGGCGGTGGATGTGAAGGCTGCGGTTGAGGAAGTCGGTTTCCACCAGGCTTTCCCGGCAGTGGGCGCTGAGGCTGCGGATCTTGCGATGGGCCATCTTGCTGGCCGTGAGGCTGGCCACCACGCCGTTCTCGAACCCCAGGGTGGCATTGACGTAGTCGATCGGACCTTCGGCACTGCGTCCACCCACCGCCGCCAGTCGCACCACCGGAGCCTGGGCCAGTTCCAGCACCAGGTCAATGTCGTGGATCATCAGGTCGAGCACCACCGAAACGTCGTTGGCGCGATCGGCATGGGGACTGTGACGGCGTGCCTCCAGCACCATCACCTCTTCGTTGGCGACCACCTTGAGCAGCTCACGGAAGGCTGGATTGAAGCGTTCGATGTGACCCACCTGGAGCTGGCGACCGGCCAGCTCGGCGGCCTGAATCAGTTCGGAGGCCTCGTCCTGGTTGGCCGCGATCGGTTTTTCGATCAGCACGTGCACGCCAGCCCGCAGGCAGGCCATGCCGACGCGGTGGTGCAGGAGGGTCGGCACGGCGATGCAGACCGCCTCCACATGGGGCAGGAGGTCCTGGAAGTCGGCGAACCAGCGGCAGCCGAACTGCTCAACCGCCAGTTCACCGCGGTGGGCATTGAGGTCGGCGACGCCGACCAGTTCGCCATCGCGCAGCAGGCTGAGAACGCGGGCGTGATGCCAGCCCATGTTGCCGATGCCGATGACGCCCACCTTGACCGGCGCGATGGGATCGCTGGTCATCGCTTCACGCGTACACGGATCAAAACGAACGTCCATCCACCGGTCTGGTCATTATCAACGATCAGGCACTCGGCTCAGCGGTCGGCTCGTCGGAGGCTCGCCGGGTGATCTGCACCCGCTCGATGCGTGGGCCATCCATGACGCTGATCACGAACTGATCACCTTTCCAGCGCAGACTCTCACCGGGGGCCGGGATGTGCTGCAGGCGCTCCAGGAGAAAGCCGGCCAGGGTGTGGTGGCCATCCGCCTCCGGCAGCTTCAACCCCAGCTGACGATTCAGATCGAAGATTTCCAGATCACCAGCCACCAGCCAGCTGTCGTCCTCGATCTGCTGAACATCGGCCTGGCCTGATTCCAGGCTGTCCTCGTCGCCGACGATCTCGCTGGTGAGGTCGGCGACCGTGACCAGTCCCTCGGTGCCGCCGTGTTCATCAACCACCACCAGCAGGGGGTGGCCGCTGCGGATCAGTGGCAGCAACTCGGCCAGGGAGGCCGTTTCCTGCACGCTGGCCACCGCCGAGATGAACGGGGCCAGGGGGGTGTCACCCTGCAGCTGGCCCCTGGCGATCGGTTCGGCCAGCCGGCGCAGATCCAGAACGCCCCGGATGTCATCAAGGGACTGGCCGATCACCGGGAAGCGGGCGTGATGGGTGGCGTGCACCGCATCCATCATCTCGGCGAAACACACGTCGAGCGGCAGGGTCACCATGCCGGAGCGCGGAACCATCACTTCGCGAACAGGCGTGTCGCGGAGTGAGAACACTCCTTCGAGGATGTTGCGCTCATCGGGCAAAAGGCCGGTGACGCTGTTCGATTCGATCAGGGTTTCCAGCTCACCGGCCGAGAGGGCGGGCACCAGGGCATCCCAGTTGCGTGGCAGGCCGAGCAGCCGCAACAGAGCATCGGCCAGGTGCTCCAGCACCGAAAGAAGGGGGGCCAGCGTGAGGTTCACCGACTCCAACAGCGGGGCCAGCCGCAGGGCTGAGGCTTCCGGCCGATGCATCACCCAGGCCTTCGGCAGGAGGCCGCCCAACAGGGTGGCCAGGCAGACCAGCAGCAGAAACACCAGCACGTCGATCCAGGGGCGGCTGGTTTCGGGATCCAGCCGCACGGCCAGGCCCCTGCCGGCCCAGCCCAGGGCGACCAGGGCGAGGGCCGCCCCCAGCTGGGTGGAGAGCAGGGCGCGGCGCAACCGGCCCTGCAACCGCTCCACCGCCATCGCCCCGCGGAATCCTTCGGCCGCCAGCACCTTGACGCGGCTCGGCCGCAGCCGGATCAGGGCAAATTCTCCAGCGGCAAAGAAACCCAGCAGAGCGATCAGGGCGGCCAGCAGGGCAAGCAGGCGCATGGAGAGGAACGGGGGTAGGGAAGGGGGGATCACTCCACGGTGACGCTCTTGGCGAGATTGCGGGGCTGATCGACATCAAGGCCGCGGTGAGCGGCGATGTGATAGCTCAGCAACTGCATCGGGATCACGGTCAGCAGGGGCGAGAGCAGTTCGTCCACGGCCGGGACCGGCAACAGCACGTCGAACAAGGCGGTGTCGGGGCCCTCAGGGGCCACGCCGATCAGCTGGGCATCGCGCGCCTTCGCCTCCTGGGCGTTCGAGAGCACCTTTTCGAAGACCCGACCAGGCATGGCGATCGACACCACCGGCACTCTCGAATCCAGCAGGGCGATCGGACCGTGTTTCATCTCCCCGGCTGGATAGCCCTCGGCGTGGATGTAGCTGATCTCCTTCAGTTTGAGGGCTCCCTCCAGGGCAATGGGGTAGTTGATGCCACGGCCCAGGAAAATCACATCCTGGGTATCGGCGAACAGATGGGCCAGCTCGGCACAGCGTCGATCGTGCTCCTCCACCAGCTCCTTCAGCTGGGCAGGCAGTGCCCGCAGACCACTCACCAGATCCTGGAGCTGGGCGGGGCTGCGGCTGGAGCGCCTCTCGGCGAAGGCCAGAGCCAGGCCATAGAACGTCAGCAACTGCCCCAGGAAGGTTTTGGTCGCCGCCACCCCCACCTCGATGCCGGCGCCGATGTCGAGCAGGTGGGGCACCAGCCGGCCGAGCGAACTCTCGGCGCGGTTGGTGATGCCCAGCAACCTGGCGGCATAGGCGGGGTCGGCGATCAGGCCGCGCCGCTCCTCCTCCATCACCAGGGCGGCGAGGGTGTCGGCCGTTTCCCCCGACTGGGTCACCCCGATCGTGAGCGTGTGCGGGGCCAGGGGTGGGGGTGCGTAACGGAATTCGCTGGCGTGGAAGACGCTGGTGGGAATGCCGGCCAGCTGCTCCAGCAGGTAGGCGCCGACCAGCGAAGCGTGCCGGCTGGTGCCACAGGCCAGGATCTGGATCTGCTCCACCCCCTCGAACACTTTTGCCGGCAGGGGAAGAGCCACCAGCGAGGGGGAGCCGGGAGCATCGCTCGGTGGGGGCAGGTGACGGGCCACCCAGAGTGCAGCCGTTTCGGGCTGCTCATGGATTTCCTTGTGCATGAAGTGGCGGAAGCTGCGCTTGTCCGCCACGTGTTCGGTGCCCGTGAGCAGGCTGGGTGTGCGCTGCACCCGGTTCCCCAGCGCGTCGTGGAGCTCGATGCCGAGGGGGGTGAGCAGGGCGACTTCGCCGTCCTCCATCGGCAGGATCGTGCGGGTGAAGCCTGCCAGCGCCGGCGTGTCGCTGGCGCAGAGGAATTCCCCTTCCCCAAGCCCGATCAGCAGGGGCGCCTGGCGGCGCGCCACCACGAGGGCACCGGGGGTTTCGCCCCAGACAACGGCCAGGGCATAGGCGCCGTGCAGCTCGGGCAACACCTGCTGCACGGCCTCAAGCAGCAGGCTGCCGCTGGCCGCCCGGCCGCTGGAGCGCAGCCGGGCGAGGCACTGGCTGATCAGATGTGGGATGACTTCGGTGTCGGTGTCGGAGAGGAAGACGACACCACTGGCCTGGAGCTGCTCCCGCAGACTGCGGTGATTTTCGATGATGCCGTTCTGGACCACCGCCAGTTGGCCAGTGCCATCGAGATGGGGGTGGGCGTTGCGTTCCTCCGGTTTGCCGTGGGTGGCCCAGCGGGTATGGCCGATCCCGCAATGCCCGGCGGCCGGGTATTGCTCGTAACGCTGCTGAAGATTGACGAGCTTGCCCTCGGCCCGCAGGCAGGTGAGCTGCCCCGGCCCGGCTGGGGTGGCCTCGACGGTGGCCAGACCGGCGGAATCGTATCCGCGGTACTCCAATTGGCGGAGGCCTTCGAGCAACAGGGGGGCGGCCTCCCTGGAACCGATTACCGCGACGATGCCACACATGGCCGATGGGCAGCAATTCAGGGTGTTTCTAATGGATAACGCCGTCGCTTGAAACTGGAGAGGTCCAGTCCGCCCATCGCGTCGATCCGTTGCCGGAGTCCGTTGAGCCTGGCACCAGCTGGGGCCTGAACCGGAACGGGACCTGGAATGGGCAGCAAACCAGAACGCAATCCGGCCAGCAAAAAACCCGGCCTGGGCCGGGTCTGGATGCAGGTTGCGGTATCAATGGAGGGTCCGGAGCGCAGCTTCAGTAGGCGAGGCCCATGCTGCGGCTGGTCTCGTCACCGAGATAGACCCGGACGCTCAGGAAATCGGTGGGACAGGCGGTTTCGCAGCGCTTGCAGCCGATGCAGTCTTCAGTGCGGGGTGATGAAGCGATCTGGGCGGCCTTGCAGCCATCCCAGGGGACCATCTCGAGCACGTCGAGGGGGCAGGCACGGACGCACTGAGTGCAACCGATGCAGGTGTCGTAGATCTTGACGGAATGGGACATGCCCTGCCAGGAAGCGAACGGCGTGGGGCCAAAGTACCGAGACCGGTCGCTCTGGCGACCAGAGCAGCCCTCGGCCGTCATCCTTTTTCATAGTGTCGGTTCCGGAGACCGTGCGGGGCGACCCGTAGGATGCGGCCTCCCACACATCGGTCATGTCACAGGAAGCGATCTTCGAGAAAGTGCGCTCGATCGTTGCCGAGCAGCTCAGCGTCGATGCCGCCGAGGTGAAGCCCGAATCGAATTTCCAGAACGACTTGGGTGCCGACTCGCTTGACACCGTCGAGCTGGTGATGGCCCTGGAAGAAGCCTTCGACATCGAGATCCCCGACGAGTCCGCGGAAGGGATCACCACCGTCGGCGATGCCGTCACCTACATCCAGGACAAGCAGGCCTGAGGTTGTCGATGGTGGAGGGTCTCCGCCGCGTCGTGGTCACGGGCCTCGGCGCGGTCACACCGATCGGCAACAGTGTCTCCCAGTTCTGGGAGGGCTTGAGCACGGGTCGCAACGGCGTCGCAGCGATCACCCTGTTCGATGCGTCCCGCCATTCCTGTCGCTTTGCGGCGGAAGTCAAGGATTTTGATCCCAGTGGGAGCATTGAGCGCAAGGAGGCGAAGCGCTGGGATCGTTTCTGTCAGTTTGCCGTTGTGGCCGCCAAGCAGGCCGTGGCCCAGGCGGGGCTGGACATCGAAGCTGTCGGGCCTGGGCGGGTCGGGGTTTCGATCGGCTCCGGGGTGGGGGGTCTGCTGATGATGGAGACCCAGGCCCATGTGCTGGCCGCAAAGGGACCGGATCGGGTCAGCCCCTTCTGTGTGCCGATGATGATTCCCAACATGGCCACCGGGCTGACGGCCATCGCCCTTGGGGCCAAGGGGCCCAGCACGTCGGCCTCCACCGCCTGCGCCGCCGGTTCCAATGCGATCGGCGATGCCTATCGCCTGATCCAGCTCGGGCTGGCAGACGCCATGGTGTGCGGCGGAGCCGAATCGGCCATCACGCCGCTGGGGGTGGCTGGTTTTGCTAGCGCCAAGGCTCTTTCTTTCCGGAATGATGACCCGGCCACGGCCAGTCGGCCGTTCGATCTGGAACGCAACGGCTTCGTGATCGGCGAGGGCGCCGGGGTGCTTGTGCTCGAAAGCCTCGACCATGCCAGGGCCCGAGGGGCCGGGATCCTGGCTGAGGTGGTGGGTTACGGCATGTCCTGCGACGCCTATCACTACACCCTGCCCTCGCCAGAGGGGGTGGGAGCGGCGGAGGCGATCCGCCTGGCTCTGGCCGATGCCCAGCTGGAGCCGGAAGAGGTGGATTACGTCAACGCCCACGGCACCAGCACCCAGGCCAATGACAGCAACGAAACCGCTGCGATCAAGTCCGCGCTGGGTGCCCGTGCCATGGCCATTCCAGTCAGTTCGACCAAATCGATGACCGGCCACCTGCTTGGAGGCAGTGGCGGCATCGAGGCTGTGGCCGCCGTGATGGCGATGGCCCACAACCTGGTCCCCCCTACGATCAACTACCACACTCCAGATCCGGCCTGTGATCTGGATGTCGTGCCCAACCAGGCGCGGGAACAGACAATGAACGTCGTGCTCTCGAACTCCTTCGGGTTTGGCGGTCACAATGTTTGCCTTGCCTTCCGCCGGATGAGCTGAACGTCCGTTCCGCTCCCCCAGAGGAAACCCTCTCCACCCCACCCCTCTTCGCCATGGTCGCCGCCCCCGCAGTGGACACCCTGTCCATCGACACGCTCTGCATCAACAGCATTCGCTTCCTGGCGATCGATGCGGTCAACAAGGCCAATTCCGGCCATCCCGGCCTGCCGATGGGTGCGGCGCCGATGGCCTACGCCCTCTGGGACAAGGTGCTGCGCCACAACCCAAGCAATCCCAAGTGGTTCAACCGGGATCGCTTCGTGCTCTCGGCCGGCCACGGTTGCATGCTGCTTTATTCGCTGCTGCACCTCACCGGCTATCAGAGCGTTGGCCTGGAAGACCTCAAGCAGTTCCGGCAGTGGGGCTCGAAAACACCGGGGCACCCGGAAACCTTCGAAACCCCTGGCGTGGAGGTCACCACCGGCCCCCTCGGCCAGGGCATCGCCAACGCCGTTGGTCTGGCGATCGCCGAAGCCCATCTGGCGGCGAAATTCAACAGGCCCGGTGCCCAGATCGTTGATCACTTCACCTACGTGATCATGGGCGATGGCTGCCATCAGGAGGGCATCTCCAGTGAGGCGGCCTCCCTGGCCGGCCACCTTGGCCTCGGCAAGCTGATCGCTCTCTACGACGACAACCACATCACCATCGATGGCGACACCGGCGTGTCGTTCACCGAGGATGTGATCAAGCGCTATGAGGCCTACGGCTGGCATGTTCAGCATGTGGCCGACGGCAACACCGATGTGGCGGCGATCACCCGGGCGATCGAGGCGGCCAAGGCCGTCACCGACAGGCCCAGCCTGATCAAGGTCACCACCACGATTGGTTACGGCTCCCCGAACAAGGCCAACACTGCTGGTGTGCACGGCGCGGCCCTCGGCGCCGATGAGGCCGAGCTCACCCGGGCGGCGCTGGAGTGGACCTATGGCACCTTCGAGGTGCCCCAGGCGGCCTATGACCACTGGCGCGAGGCGATCAGCCGAGGTTCAGCCGCCGAGGCGGAATGGACGAGCGGCCTGGAGACCTACCGCAGCCAATACCCCACTGAGGCAGCGGAATTTGAACGGATGCTGCGTGGCGAGCTGCCCCAGGACTGGGATGCCAATCTGGCCAGCTTCACTCCTGCCGACAAGGGCCTGGCCACCCGCCAGCATTCCTACAACTGCCTCAATGCGATCGGACCCAACCTCCCCGAGCTGATCGGTGGTTCGGCAGATCTCACCCACTCCAACCTTACCGACATCAAGGGTGAAGCCAGCTTTCAGAAAGGGGGTGAGGCCAACCGCTATCTGCACTTCGGTGTGCGGGAGCACGCCATGGCGGCCATTCTCAACGGCCTCGCTTATCACGGCAGCGGACTGATCCCCTACGGCGGCACCTTCCTGGTGTTCGCGGGATACATGGTGGGGGCGATGCGCCTCTCGGCCCTCAGTGAACTGGGTGTGATCTACGTGCTCACCCACGACTCGATCGGCCTTGGCGAAGATGGTCCCACCCACCAGCCGGTGGAAACCCTCGCTTCGCTCCGCTCGATTCCGAATCTCCTGGTGATCCGCCCCGGTGACGGCAACGAGACCAGCGGCGCCTATCAGGTGGCGGTCACCAACCGCAAACGCCCCACGGTGCTGGCGCTCAGCCGCCAGGCGATGGCCAATCAGGCCAACTCTTCAGCGGGGCAGGTGGCCAAGGGGGCCTACATCCTTGAAGACAGCGACGGCACCCCCGAGCTGATCCTGATCGGCTCAGGCACCGAGCTCGACCTCTGCGTTCAGGCTGCAGCGGTGTTGCGGGCCGAAGGTCGCAACGTGCGGGTGGTTTCGATCCCTTGCGTGGAGCTGTTCGAGGAACAGGATGCCGCCTACCGCGAGTCAGTGATTCCCGCTGCGGTGCGCAAGCGCCTGGTGGTGGAGGCCTCGGGCTCGTTTGGCTGGCACAAATATGCCGGCCTCGACGGTGACACGATCTCGGTGGATCGCTTCGGTGCCTCAGCTCCGGGTGGCGTTTGCCTTGAGAAGTTCGGCTACACCGTCGACAACGTGGTGGCGAAGGCGAAGGCTCTGGGCTGATAGCTCGCCTCAGCGGGTCAGCTTTTCTGAACCGCAACCGCCGCGATCGCCGGCTTCCGCCAACCTGCAGCGAGCAAGGCTCGCTTTCCCTGGATTCCGTCATCGCCCTTGATCAGGTTGGCAAGCACTTCGGCGCCACCCGTGCCGTTGAGGGGATTGATCTGAGCGTCGGGCGCGGCGAATTCTTCGCCCTGCTCGGTCCTTCCGGCTGCGGCAAGTCCACCACGCTGCGGATGATCGCCGGTTTCGAGCGGCCCAGCCAGGGCACGATCCGGCTGGAAGGGGTGGATGTGACGGCAACTCCTCCCCATCGCCGCAACGTCAATACGGTGTTTCAGCATTACGCCCTCTTCCCTCACCTCAGCGTGTGGGACAACGTGGCGTTCGGACCCCGCTCGCGCCGCCTGGCCGAACCGGAGGTGCGGCGTCAGGTGGGGGAGATCCTGGAGCGTGTCCGCCTGTCCGAGCTGGCGGCTCGACGCCCCGGGCAGCTTTCCGGTGGGCAGCAGCAGCGGGCGGCGCTGGCTCGGGCCCTGGTCAATCAACCGGCGGCGCTGTTGCTCGATGAGCCGCTTTCCGCCCTCGATCCCGGCCTGCGCAGCACCTTGCAGGAAGAGCTCAAACGCATTCAGAGGGAGTGCGGCATCAGCTTTCTGATCGTCACCCACGACCAGGAAGAGGCCCTGGCCCTGAGCGATCGGCTGGCGGTGATGAATGCCGGTCGGATCGAGCAGATCGGCCCGCCCCGCCAGGTGTACGACGCCCCCAGCTCCTCCTTCGTGGCCCGCTTCATCGGCCGCGCCAACCTGCTGGCGGGCGGCGACGGCCGCAGCCAGCTGCTGCTGCGGCCTGAACAGCTGCGGCTGCAGGCCGATCCCCTGCCCTCGGATCCGGCTGAGCAGGCTGTCAGGGCCCGCGTCACTGCCGTGACCTTCCAGGGTCCGTCGCTGCTGGTCGAGCTGGATGCCGCCGATGGCAGCCCCTTAGTGGTCAGGCTGAACCGTTGGGATGCGATGGCGTCGGTACGGTCGGGCGAAAGCCTCTGGGTGGTGTGGCAGACCGCTGCCGCCCACCGGCTCACCGTCTGACCGATCAGCCCAGCCATGCCCCTGCCCCTGAGTCCCCGCCTGACGCGCCGCACCCTGCTGCGCCGCCTCACCCTTGCGGGCGCCGCAGCCGCGGTGGGCCCTGGTCTGCTGGCGGCCTGCCGTGGTGGCGGTGGTCCGGGCGCCGCTGACGGTGACGCCCGCGGGTCGTTGGTGATCTCCAACTGGCCCATTTACATCGATCCCAGTCAGGACGGGGTGCCCGGCACGGTGGAGCGCTTCACAAAGCAGACCGGCATTCCGGTGACCTACAACGAGGATTACAACGACAACGATGCGTTCTTCGCAAAGATCCAGCCGGTGCTGGCTGCAGGCAAGACCATCCCCCAGAACATTTTCGTCACCACTTACTGGATGGCGCAACGATTGATCGATCTGGGCTGGGTGGAGGCGCTGCCCCTCGACGCCGTGCCGAATGCCGCGAACCTGATCCCGACCCTGCGCAAGCCATCCTGGGATCCCACCGGAGCGTTCAGCCTGCCCTGGCAGTCGGGCATCGCGGGGATCGCCTACAACAGCGAAGTCACCGGGCGTGAGCTCGACTCGATGGACGATCTGTTTGATCCGGCCTTCAAGGGGAAGGTGGGCTTCCTCACCGAAATGCGTGACACGATCGGCCTGCTGATGCTGGCCGATGGCAAGGATCCAGGCCAGCCCAGCTACGCCGCCGCCGAACCTTCGTTCAAACGGCTTGAGCAGGCCAAACAGAACGGTCAGATCCGCGCCTTCACCGGCAACGACTATCAGGACGATCTGCTGGCGGGAAATTTCGCCGCCTGTGTGGCCTGGTCGGGCGATGTGGCCCAGCTGGCGCTCGAACAGCCGAAACTTCGCTTCGTTGTGCCTGAGAGCGGTGGGATGCTCTTCACCGATGTGATGGTGATGCCCAAGGGTGCTTCCCATCCAGCCGCTGTCGCCGAGTGGATGAATTTTGTCTACACCCCCGCCGAGGCAGCGCGGATCGCGGCGGCGGTGCAGTACATCACCCCGGTTGAGGGCGTCCAGCAGCTGCTGGCGAAGGATCCCGCCACCAGGGCCCTGGCCGCCAATCCCCTCAACTTCCCCGATGCGGCCCTGGAGGCACGGTTGAAGATCTTCGGTCCGCTCACGCCCAGCGAGGAGGTCCGGTTCAATGAACGCTTCGCCACGATCATCAGTGGCTGAGGCACGTCCGAGTTGGCCGTGGGCGCTGCTGGCCCCTGGTCTGCTCTGGCTGTTGCTCTGGTTCGTGGCGCCTCTGGCGAGCCTGGTGCCGATGTCGCTGTCGGAGCCACGCGACCGCTTCAGCCTGGCGGTGAACTTCACAGGACGCCTCGACAACTACGCCGAGGTGATCGGTCAGTACGCGCCGATCCTGCTGCGCTCCCTGCAGATCGCCGGCAGCGCCAGCCTGATCGCCCTGCTGATCGCCTATCCCCTGGCTTGCTGGATCAGCTTTCGCGGTGGCCGCTTCAAGGGGTTGCTGCTTGGCCTGGTGGTGGTGCCCTTCTTCACCTCCTATCTGGTTCGCACCATCGCCCTGACGACCCTGCTCGCCGATCAGGGGCCGGTGCTGAGCCTGGTCCGGGCCCTGGGCCTCGACGGCGGCCTGGAGAGCATCGGCCTGCTCAGTGATGGCCGTCTGCTCAACACGGCCGCGGCTGTGGTGATCGGCCTGGCTTACAACATGCTTCCTTATCTGGTGCTGCCCCTGGTGGTGAGCCTGGAGTCGATCGAGCCTCAATGGCTCGAAGCCGCCGCCGACCTGCACGCCGGTGGGTTCAGCACGTTTTATCGGGTGATCTGGCCCCTCTCGTTGCCGGGGCTCAGTGCCGGTGTGGTGCTGAGCCTGATTCCGGGGCTGGGGGATGTGGTGAATGCCCAGTTCCTCGGCGGTCCGAACGACCGGATGATCGGCAACGCCATCTCGAACCTGGTGCTGGTGCAGGGCCAGGCTCCGAAGGCGGCCGCCCTGGCGCTGCTGCTGATGACGCTGATGACCGGGGCTGTGCTGGCCCAGGTGCGGCGGCATGGCAGCAGGGAACTGACGGCGTCATGAGCAGGATCGCCGCACGCCTGCTCACTCTTTGGGCCGGTCTTGCCTATGGGCTGCTGTTCGCGCCGATCGTTGTGATCGTGCTGTTCAGCTTCAACCTCCCCTCCGGTCGCTTCAACCTGATCTGGCAGGGCTTCACGCTGGAGAACTGGCTCCATCCATTCCGGGACAGGGCCCTCACCGATGCGTTCCTGACCAGCCTCAGCCTTGCCCTCGCCGCCAGCCTGATCGCCACGGTGCTCGGCGGCCTGATGGCGATCGGCCTGAGCCGTTCCCAGGGGCGGGCCCATGGGGCGATCGAGCTGCTCCTGGTGTTGCCGCTGACAAGCCCGGAGATCGTGCTGGCCGCCTCACTGCTGAACCTGTTCGTGCAGATCAACCTGCCCCGCGGTTTCGGCACCCTGGTGCTGGCCCACAGCCTCTTCTGCCTGAGTTTCGCGGCCCTCACCATGAAGGCCAGGCTGGGCGGGGTGGACTGGAGCCTGGAAGCCGCCGCCCAGGACCTCGGCGCAACCCCGCTGCGCACCTTCGGGCAGATCACCCTGCCACTGCTGGCTCCTGGATTGCTGGCGGCCTTCCTGCTTTCCTTCTCCCTTTCCCTGGATGACTACATCATCAGCGCCTTCACCGCCGGCCAGGTGATCGTTTTCCCCCTCTACATCGCCGGGGCATTCCAACGGGAAATCTCGCCCCAGATTCATGTGATGGCCACCATGGTGCTGCTGGTGAGCATCGGGTTGCTCGGGCTTGGTCTTGGCTCGAAAGACGGGGAATGAAGGCGCTGATGCGTTCTGTTTCTGACAGCCTGGAGTCATGGCCTCTCTCCCACCGCTTCGTCCCTGCCTGCTCAGCGGTGGGCAGAGCCGGCGGATGGGCACCGACAAGGCCCTGCTGGCCCATCCCTGCGGCGGCACCTGGCTGGAGCACAGTCTGGGGCTGCTGGGCCGATTTCAGCAGCCGGTCACCCTGCTGAGCCGCCATCCCCAGCACGGCGAGCTGGCGCTTCAGTGCGCTGAGCGCGATGGCTTCCGCCTTGAGGTGCTGCTGGAGCCGCCGCCCTGGGAGGGGCCCCTGCTGGCTCTCAGGCGCCTGATGCTTCACCACAGGGGTCAGCGGCTGTTGCTGACCCCGGTCGACATGCCCTGGCTTCGCCTCGAGGCCCTGCAGGAGCTGGTGGAGGCAGCGGACCATGACCCGGCCAGGATCCAGGTTGCCCATGACGGCCAGCGCCTTCAACCCCTCGTTGGGATCTATCCCGCCAGCTTGAACCACTGCGATTCACTCGACGACTTCACCGCCCGTGGCGGCCGCAGCCTGCTGCGTTGGCTGCGCCAGGAACGCAGCTTCCGTGCCGTCGCCCTGGATCCGCTCCAGCTGGTCAACGCCAACACTCCGGCCGACTGGCCGGCCAGCCGCAACCAATCGGGGTGAAGCTGCGCCAGGCTTGGCGGGCGGTGCCATCCCACCCCCTGCCGATGCTCGGACCGGCCTTGCTCCGTGATCGCCTCGGCCGCCCGCCAGGGGTGCTGCGTCTCTCCCTCACCGCCCGCTGCAACCTCGCCTGCCCCTACTGCTGCCCGGACAGCCAGGACCCGCCGGAGCTGCTGACCCAGGCGGAGCGGCTCCGGCTGGTGGGCGCGGCGGCGGAGCTGGGCTTCAGCAGGTTGCGGCTGACCGGCGGTGAGCCCCTGCTGCACAGGGGTCTGGAGGAGCTGGTGGCGGCCCTGCGGCCCCTGCGCGGAGCGCGGGACGGCTCAGGTTCGCCGGGGCTGAGCGAGATCGCTCTCACCACCAATGGGGTGTTGCTCAGCGCCGAGCGGGCCCGGGAACTGCGGGCAGCGGGCCTGGATCGGATCACCGTGAGCCTCGATGGCACCGATGGCGCCAGCGTGGCGCGCATGGCGGGCCTCGCCGGTGGGGCCATGGCTGGAGAGGCCGTGCTCGAGAAGGTGCTCAGGGCCCTCGACCATGCCTCTGGCGCTGGTTTCGATCCCGCCAGGGGCGCTCTCAAGCTCAACGCCGTGATCGCCCGCGGCCGCAACGAGGATCAGCTGCTGCCCCTGGCGGAGCTGGCCCGGCAACGGGGAATCGAACTGCGGCTGATCGAGTTCATGGACGTGGGCAACCGCAATGGCTGGCAGCCGGATCTGGTGCTGTCCGCCGCCGAGATGGTGCGGCGGATCGGCGCCCGCTGGCCGCTTGAGCCCCTGGGTCGGCAGGCCCATGGCACGGCCAGCCGCTGGCGCTACCGCGATGGCGGGGGGCATCTCGCCGTGGTGGCTTCGATCTCGGCCCCCTTCTGCGGCGACTGCGACCGGCTCCGCATCACCGCCGACGGTGTGGCCTACACCTGCCTGTTCGCCTCCAGCGGCCTGGATCTCAAGCCCTGGTTGCGCTCGCCTTCAGCCGCTGGGGAGTCCCTGAGCGGGGCGATGCGGAGTCTCTGGAGCCGGCGCCACGACCGTTACAGCGAGGAGCGCGCCGAAGAGCATTCTCCAGGGACCGTCACAACCCAACGCTCCCATGCAGAAATGGCCTACCTGGGGGGGTGAATGACGCTGGGATTCAAGCCAACGTGCTGATGAACTCAGCCACGCAGAGCTGTCTGCAATAGCCCCGAAAGCAGCTGAGTGCCGCCCGGTGACGCTCGGCTGATTCGGCCATGCAGGCATCGATCAGGCAGATCACTTCGTAGCCGCGATCGGCCGCATCCTTGACGGTGTGATCGATGCATTGATCGCTGAGCAAGCCCGCCACCACCAGCTCGGTGATGCTGATGTTGCGCAGCAGGTAATCGAGGCTGGTGGAGTTGAAGGGGGAAGAGGAACTCTTCGGCAGCACCAGTTCATCGGGCCAGGGAGCGAGGGCATCGATCACCCGGGCCTCCCAGCTGCCCGGGGAAAAGCCCAGACCGGAGCGTTTGTAGTCGAGGCTGCGGTCGCGGCCATCGGCGGTGAGGTTGGCGATCACGGTGTGGATCACCTCCAGGCCGCTCGAGCGGGCGTGGCCCAGCGCCTGCTCCAGCCGGGGCAGGACCGCCGCCTGGAAGTGGGCGTCGAAGCCGGGCGGCCGAGCTGGCTGCGGCGGTTGCGGCAGCGTGGCGAGTGGAGTGGCTCCAGCGCTGCCGGTGGGACCGGCCGGTCCGCAGGTGCCGTTCTGGATGTCAACCAGGAGCAGGGCCGTGGGAGCCAAGGGAGCAGGGACCGCGGCCTCCACCATGGCCTCTGTCACCGAATCGGGCAATGATTTCCTGGCCCGTGGCTGCCTTGCCGTGCCGGACCTCCCCAGCGCCACCGCCCAGACCACTGCCCAGACCACTGCCCAGACCACCGCACTGCTGGCGCGCGGCCTGCGCCGGTTGGCGATCACCTTCGTGAATCACGCCGGATCGGTGCTGGTGAAGGGGGTGCCGCTGGAGCGGTTGGCGCTGGTGGCAAGCCAGGGAGTGGGCTTTTCACCGGTGGCCGATGCCTTCGGGGCCACGGGCCTGATCGATCCGCAGCAGAGCCTGGCCCGCCCTGATGGCGACCTGCGCCTGAAGCCCGATCTCACCGCGCTGCGCCCGCTCGACCCTGCCTCCGGCTGGGCCTGGGCCCCGGGCGTCCGCCATGGCCGCGATGGTGAGGTCTATGGCCTGGATCAGCGCGGCTTCTGCGCCCGGCAGCAGGCGGCTTTCGCGGCTGCCGGCCTGAGCGCCCTGGCCGGTTTCGAGATCGAGTGGATGGTGGGGCTGCCCCAGCCGGTTGGCAGTGCCGGGGGCTGGAGTCCGGCGGTGGTGGGCGGCCCCTACGGCGCTGATCGCCTGGTGCAGGGGCTCGATTACCTCACCGCTGTGGCCGAGGCCCTCGATGCGGCCGAGCTGCCCTGGCTGCAGCTGCACCCGGAGTACGGCGCCGGCCAGTTCGAGCTGTCGCTGGCGCCGGCGCCGCCGCTTGAGGCCGCCGATCGCCTGGTGGCGGCGCGCCTGGTGATCCAGCAGGTGAGCCGTCACTTTGGCTGGATCTGCAGCTTTGCCCCTGTGGTGACGGCTGATCTGGTGGGCAATGGCGGCCACCTGCACCTGAGCGTGGCGGACCAGGGTGTGCCCCTTCTCGGTGGCGGCACGGGCACCGCTGGCCTCACGGCCCGGGGGGAAGCGCTGCTGGCGGGTCTGCTGGAGCAGCTGCCGGCCCTGATGCCCCTGGCCTGCGCCCTGGCGGTCTCGTACAAGCGGCTGGCCCCGGGTCGCTGGGCGGCACCTTTCCAGGTCTGGGGGGTGGAGAACCGGGAGGCGGCCCTGCGTCTGGTGCCGGCCGGCGGGGGCGAGATCGGCCACCTTGAGCTCAAAGTGGCCGATCTCAGCGCCAACCCCTATCTGCTGGTGGGGTCTGTGCTGGCGATGGCGCAGAACGCCCTGCAGCAGCCCAGGCCCCTGCCGCCGCCGCTTTCGGGCGATCCCGCTGCCGCGTCTGCCGCCGTGGCCCCGCGGCTTCCCCAGACCCTCTCGGAGGCGGTGCAGGCGTTCGAGGCCAGCCCGGTGCTGAGGGAGGCGATGGGGGAGGCTCTGCAGCGCACCGTGGCGGAGTCACGCCAGGCTGAGGTGCGCCGCAGTGATGCCCTCCCCGAGGAGGCCTTGATCGCCTCCACCCGCGCCTGGCCTTTAACCGGTCTTTGAGCATGAACGAGCCGAGCCCCACTGCCAGCTGGAGCCCAACGACCCCACCAGCCGAAGACCATCTGGCCAGCAGCGCGATCGTTGACTGGCTTACACCCGTCGTGCGGTCACTGGCGCGGCAACTGGGCGATGGCACCCAGCTGCAGGTTGCCGAACGTTGCTTTCTCTGGGTCCGCGACCGTGTGCGCCACAGCTTCGACATCGTCGGCGCAGACCCCACATCCATGGGCACCACCACTGCCACCACTGCCACTGCCGCCACACCAGTGCCCTACACGGCCTCGGAGGTGCTGGAGCAGCGCAGCGGTATCTGCTTCGCCAAAAGCCATCTGCTGGCGGCCCTGTTGCGGGCGAAAGGGATCCCGGCTGGCTTCGGGTATCAGCGCCTCTCACTCAACGACAGCGGCCCGCCCTTCGCCCTGCATGGCTTCAACTGGGTGGCGCTGCCCGGTTTCGGCTGGCATCCACTCGATGCTCGCGGCGATCGCGAGGGAGTGGCGACCCGCTTCGAGCCACCGGCATTCTCTCTGGCCTACTCGGCGCGCCTCCCCGGCGAGCGCACCGATCCGCAGGTGTTCGCAGAGCCCCTGGCCGCGGTGGTGACGGCCCTGCGCCAGGCCCCGGACCTGGTCGCCCTGCGCCACTCCCTGCCCGACTGGCAGCCATGAACCACGCCTGGTGGGTGGTGCACTAGCTGGGGGAGGTGTTCCGCAGCCAAGACGAACGGCATTCTCACCAGCGAGCAGACTCGCCCATGGCGGGAGCCGGCTCGGATCCCGCGCTGATCGCCAGGTGCTCGATGTCCTCACCCGACCAGGCTGCGGAAGCTGCTGAAGCCCCGCCGTCCACCCTGCTGCACATCCTGGGGGTGAGCTTCGGGATCGCCGGGGCGGTGGGGGGCACCGTGGGTGCCGGCATCCTGCGCACGCCGGGGCTGGTGGCTGCGCAACTGGGCAGCGGCCCGTTGATCGTGGCTGCCTGGGTGGCGGGGGCGCTCTATGCCCTGCTCGGTGCGCTCGCGGTGGCTGAGCTGGGCGCCAGCCTGCCCCGTGCCGGCGGCTGGACCGTGTATGCCCGGCGGGCCCTGGGGGATCAGGCCGGCTTCACCGTGGGCTGGATCGACTGGGTGGGGCACTGCGCCGGCCTGGCCTGGGTGGCCGTGACCATCGGCGACTACACGATCGGTCTGCTGCCGGCCCTGCCCGTGGGCGGCAAGGCTGTGGCCCTGCTGGTGCTCGTGGGCTTCGCCCTGATCCAGCAGCTGGGCCTGGAGGCCGGCAGCCTCAGCCAGAAAATCCTCAGCCTCGGTAAGGCCATCGCCTTCCTCGGCCTGATCACGGCCTGCTTTCTGCATGCCCCTCTCAGAGATCTGGCGGGCCTGGCCGAACCGCTGCTGGATGCCGCCGAGCCCGCAGAGCCGATCGCGGCCTCAGGCATCAGCCTCGGCATCGGCGTGGTGTTCGCCATGCAGGCCGTGATCACCACCTACGACGGTTGGCACAGCCCGATCTATTTCGCCGAGGAATTCGCCGAGCCCAGCAAGGATCTGCCCCGCTCCCTGGTGGGTGGTGTGCTCAGCGTGGCGGGGCTGTATCTGCTGGTGAATCTGGCGCTGTTGCGGCTGCTGCCGGTCTCGCGGATCGCCGGGTCGGTGCTGCCTCTGGCCGATGCGGCCGAGGTGATCTTCGGGACCTGGAGCGCTCAGCTGATTGTGGTGCTGGCCCTGATCTCCTCGTTCGGGCTCGTCAATGCCGTGGTGATGGGCGCGCCGCGCATCCTCTTCGGCCTCAGCCGCGATGGCCTCTTCCTGCCCCAGTTCGCTGCGGTGAGCGCCAGCGGCACCCCCGTGCTGGGGCTGGTGGTGACCACCGCCAGCGCCGGCCTGCTGGTGATCTTCGGCGACTTCACGATCCTGCTGGGCATTGCCTCCTTTCTCTATGTGCTGCTCTACCTGAGCGGGATCACCGCCCTGGTGCTGCTGCGCTGGCGGGAGCCGGATCTGGAGCGGCCCTTCCGCGATCCGGGCTATCCGATCAGCGCCGCGATCGTGTGGCTGGGGTCCTTCGCCTTCCTGATCGCCGCCATCCGCAACGACACCGCCAACAGCGCCGGCGCCCTCGGCCTGATCCTGCTCAGCTTTCCCCTGCACCGGCTGACGCGGCGCCTGAGGCCATCGCCGCCGGCCTGAGCCCGCCCCGCACCAGCACCGGCACCCGTTTGAAGGCGGGCGTGCCGCTGCGGGGATCCACCGGGGCTCGGATGATCGCATTCACCTCCGGGTAGAACATCAGTGCGGCGCCCTCGCGGATCTCGCCGGGGATGATCTCGATCCCCTCCAGGCTTCCGGCTTCGCCCTGCACTGTCACGCGCTGGTGGGCGCTCAGGCCTGAGCGGGCCAGATCGGCGCGGTTCATCAGGATTGTCTGGCGGTGCGGCATGCCCCGGTAGGCGTCGCCCTGCTTGTAGACGACGGTGTTGTGTTGGGAGTAGCTGCGGGCGGTGATCAGGGCCAGCACCAGGCCGGCTTCCCCCGGCGCCAGGCCGCCGAACTGGTCCGGCTCAGGCAGCGTCAGCGCCGGCAGGGGTGTGGGGGCCATCCGTGCTTTCCCTGATGGGGTCGGGAAGCAGGGCCGCTCGAACAGCCGTCCTTCCACACTGAATTCGCGCCTGGTGGCATCGATCGTGGCGATCGGGCCGTAGCCGGGCACGGTGCGGGCGATCAACTGGCGCACATAGACGGGATCCTGCAGGCGGCCCCAGTCGATCGGATCGCTGCCCATCAGCCGCCGGGCCAGCTCGGCCAGGAAGCCCACCTCGCTGATCAGATCGGCTCGTTTCAGGTGGGTCTGGCCCGGTTCGTTGAGGCGTACGAAGTTGTTGCCCGCTTCGGTGGTGGTGCGGTGCGGTGTTTCGAAGCGGTTGAACACCGGCAGCACCAGGGTCTGGCGGGTGCCAAGCCCATGGAAATGCCCCTGGTTGGGCTTGGTGGCCAGGTACATCACGGTGTCGATACGGCCGAGGGCACGGCGGGCCTGCTCCGAATCCGGGTTGGCGCCCCAGAGGTTGCCGCCCAGGCAGAGCAGGGTGTCGACCGCACCGGCTTCGGCGGCCCCGATCAGGGCGCGGGTGTCGTAGCCGGGGACGCGGCTGAGCGGGCGGCCGAGCAGCGCCTCCAGTGCCTGCTGCATCTCAGCGCGCAGCTTCACCGTGACGCCCATCGAGCCGAAGCCCTGCACGTTGGAGTGGCCGCGGATCGGCATCGTGCCCGCTCCGCTCCGGCCGGCGTTGCCGCTCAGCAGGGCCGTGTTGGCGATGGCGTGCACGTTGTTGGTGCCGTTGGCGTGATGAGTGATGCCCATCGCCCAGGCGAACACCACGCCCCTGGCGCGGGCGATCACAGCGGCGGCGTGCTCGATCTCCTCACGGCTGAGGCCACAGCAGGCGGTGATCGCTTCCCAGGCGGTGGCGCGCAGCTGCTCCAGCACCGCCTCGGACCCTTCGGTGTGGGCGGCGAGGAAGTCATGGCGCACGTGGCCGGATTCCAGCAACGCCTTCTGGATCCCCACAAACACGGCCGTGTCGCTGCCCGGTACCGGCTGCAGGAACAGCGAGGCGATCTCCGAACCCCGCAGCATCGATTTGATCGGGAAGGCTGGCGAGCCGAACTTGAGCAGGCCCACCTCCAGCACCGGGTTGATCACGATCACAGCTCCGCCGCGGTCGCGCAGGCGGATCAGCTCGTTCATCAGCCGCGGGTGGTTGGCCGGCGCGTTGGAGCCCACCAGCACCACGCAGTCGGCCTGCTGCAGGCTCTCCAGGCTCACCATCGAGGTGCCCGAGCCGAACACCTCGCCCAGCCCCACGGTGGAGGGGGCGTGGCAGAGATCGGAGCAGTCGGCCAGGTTGTTGGAGCCCAGCGCCCGCAGCAGCAGCTGCAGCAGGTAGGCGGCCTCGTTGGAGGAGCGGCCGGAGCTGTAGGAGGCCAGCCGCTCCGGCGGCACCCGGAAAGCAGCTTCAGCCAGCTCGAAGACGTCGTCCCAGCCGAGGCGCTCATAGTGGCTGCGGCCCTCGCGCAGGATCAGCGGATGGCTGAGGCGCCCGAGCCGATCGGCCTCCAGAGAGCTCAGGCGCTGGAGCTCATTGATACTGCGGCCGGAGAAGACGGATTCCGGCACCGCCGCCTGCAGTTCGGCGCTGATCGCCTCGACGCTCTTGAGGCAGCGCTGCAGCGGCTCACCCAGCTCATCGACGAAGCCGCCGTTCTGACCGCCGGTGCCCCAGGCGCAGGAGAGGCAGGCGCTCTTGTGCAGCAGGGTCTGCCACAGCAGCGGGCCGCGGGGGGAGAGGGTGGCTTTGGCCCAGCCGTCGATCACGGGCCAGCCGCCGCCCAGGCTGGGGGTGCCCGGGCCAGCAGGGGAATTGGACTCGGGGGGGCTGAATCCGGCCGGCGCTGCGTCGCCCATCGCTGCGACGAACAGCAGAGGCAATCAAACTAAGGATCTTCTCCCTTGATCTGTCGGCATCGCTGACCGCCACCCCATGATCCATCGCTTCCTGCCGAAGGCGCGTTTTCTGATCGTCGTTGCCGTTCTCGGGCTGCTGGCCGCGACGGCGGCCACCTACCTGATGGGAGCCCATCTGGTGGTGGACCAGCTGGATGAGGCCTTCTGGGGGAATTTCGAGAAGCTGAGCCAGTTCGAGGTCCAGATCCTGCAGGCCATCGATCTGTTCCTGGTGGGCAGCGGCTGCCTGACCCTGGCCATCGGCATGTTCTCCCTGTTCGTGCGCGAACTGAACCTGCCGGAGCCGATCCGGGTGCGCAGCTTCCATGAGGTCAAGAGCATGTTCGCCAATTTCCTGATCCTCTCGATGGCCGTTTCCTTCCTGGAAACCTTCAGCCATCTGGAGAGCTCGATCAAGGGCCAGCAATCCAATGGCATCGAGCTGCTCTACTCCGGAGCTGGAACGGTCCTGGTGACCGCCGCCCTGCTGGCTTTCAAGCTGTACGGCGGCGAAAACCAGACCGGGCCCACCCAGGCTGGCGCGGATGGTTAGCCCCGGCTCCTGAGCAGGTCCAGCAGGGTGGCGAAGCGCTCCGGCAACGGCGCCTCGAACAGCCGCCGCTCGCCAGTGATCGGATGGTCCAGGCCCAGCCGCTCCGCATGGAGGGCCTGGCCGGGCAGGGCCAGGGGCAGCTTGCGGCAGCGCCCGTAGGTGGCATCGCCCACGATCGGATGGCCGAGGTGGGCGCAGTGCACCCGGATCTGGTGGGTGCGGCCGGTGTCGAGCTGGAAGCGCAGCAGGGAATAATCGCCGAGCCGCTCGATCAGTTGCCACCGGGTGGAGGCATGGCGCCCCTTGCTCTCCTCCACCACGGCGTACTTCTTGCGATCGATCGGGTGACGGCCGATCGCCGCTTCGATCGTGCCGCTTGCCGTTTTCGGCACCCCATGGATCACCGCCAGGTACTCCCGGGAGGCGATCCGTTTCTGGATCTGCACCTGCAGTTTCACCAGCGCCTCCTGGCTCTTGGCCACCACGATGCAGCCGGTGGTGTCCTTGTCGAGCCGGTGGACGATGCCAGGCCGCCGTTCGCCGCCGATCCCCGGCAGATCAGGGCAGTGGTGCAGCAGGGCATTGACCAGGGTGCCGTCCCTGTTGCCTGGAGCAGGGTGGACGGTGAGCCCGGCCGGCTTGTTGAGCACGATCAGGTGGGCGTCCTCGTAGAGCACATCCAGGGGGATGTCCTGGGGGAGCAGATAGGCCAGCGGCTCGGGCGGTGGCATCCAGAGCTCCACCGCATCCCCCGGGCGCAGGGGGGTCTTGGCGCGGCCGGTGTCGCCGTTCACCCGCACCACGCCCGCCTCGATCAACTTCTGGATGCGGGCGCGGCTCTGCTCCGGTCGCTGGCTCACCAACCAGCGGTCCAGTCGCATCGGCAGTGGCCGGGGGTAAACCAGACAGATCAGCTCGCCTTCCCCCTCGCCGAATGGCGTCACGGTGGCGCAGCGGCTGGGGGCAGCTCCAGGGCGATCGCCCCCAGCAGGGAGCGGCGGAAGTCGTCGAGCAGCCGCTGGGCCATGCGGGCGGTGTCGCCGCTGGTGTGACGGCCGGCGGCCGACTCCAGCCAGGCCGAACCATCCACGGCCGTCTGGGGATCGGCGGGGTTGAGCCTCGGTACCGGCACGCCGTAGCGCTTTTCCACCAGGGAGAGGCTGAAGTCGGCCGCTGGACGCCGGGCCAGCTCATCGAGCAGGCGAAGAAAGGCCATGGCCACCGCCTCACCGTCATAGGCAGCCTGGCCGATGTCGTCGCAGAGGGCCAGGAGCAGGGCGGCGCGCTGGTCATCGAGCCTGGGCGGCAGGACACCGGGGGCATCGAGCAGGTCGAGCTCCTGCCCCAGCCGCACCCAGCGCAGCGTGCGGGTCACGCCGGCACGGCGGGCACTGTCCACCACCTTCCGGCGCACCAGACGATTGATCAGGGCTGACTTGCCCACATTGGGGAAGCCGAGCATCAGGGCACGCACCGGCCGGGGCCGCATGCCGCGGCCGCTGCGGCGGGCGTTGAGCTGGCTGCCGGCCCGGATCGCCGCCTCCTGCAGCTGCTTCACACCCGTTCCCACCTTGGCGTCGCACCACCAGGGAGTTTCCCCCTGGTCCCGCAGCCAGCGGTCCCAGGCCAGCCGGGCGGTTTCATTCACCATGTCGCGGCGGTTGATCACCAGCAGCCGCTGCTTGCCCTGCATCCAGCGCTGCAGACGGGGGTGGCCGGTGGCCCGGGGGATACGGGCATCCCGCACCTCGATCACCAGATCCACCTTGCTGAGCTGATCCTTGAGCTGGCGTTCCGCCTTGGCGATGTGGCCCGGATACCACTGGATCGAAGGAGCGGAGACGCTGAGACCATGGCCCGCCGGGGTTGGTCCACCAGTGGCGACAGCCTCCATCAGGGCACCACCAGCACCGGGCAGGGGGCCAGCTGGATCACCCGGGAGGCGGTGCTGGGTTCATCGGCCGCGAGGGTGAGGCCACGGGTGCCCATCACGATCACATCGGCGTTGATTTCATCGGCCACATCCCCGATCACGAAGGCGGGCTTGCCCTCCCGCTCGATCACCTCGCAGGCCATCCCGGCCTGCTCGAAATGCTGGCGGGCCTGCTCCAGCAGTTCAGCCACGGCGGCGGCGTCATGCATGGCGCCCTGCTCAGGCTCCACCACCGAGAGCACCACCAGCCTGCTGGCGTGACGCTGGGCCAGCTCCAGGGCCACGGCGGCGGTTTCCATGGTCTGGCGGCTCTGGTCGATCGGAAACAGAACTGTGCTGAACATCGTTCACGGTCCTGAGGGGAGGAAGGGCCAGGGGGCCCTGCTCTTGTCCTAGCGCCTGACGGGCTGCGGGCTAACCTCTGCCATCGTTTTGTCTCGCCCCCTGCCATGCCGAAGCGCACCCTGGCCAGCCTCTCCACCGCCGAGCTGAGTGGCAAGCGTGTCCTGGTTCGGGTCGATTTCAACGTGCCGGCCGATGACGCCGGGGCCATCACCGATGACACCCGCATCCGTGCCGCCCTGCCCACCATCACCTATCTGACCGGCCATGGCGCCCGGGTGATCCTGGCGGCCCATTACGGCAGGCCCAAGGGCCAGGTGAACGAGGGCATGCGTCTCACCCAGGTGGCGGCTCGGCTGAGCGAACTGCTCGGGGTGCCGGTGGAGAAATCCGACAGCTGCATCGGCCCCGATGCCGAGGCGAAGGTGGCCGCCCTGGCCGATGGCGGTGTGGTGCTGCTGGAGAACGTGCGCTTCTTCGCGGAGGAGGAGCAGAACGATCCCGGCTTCGCCCAGAAGCTGGCGGCCCTGGCCGAGGTGTACGTGAATGACGCCTTCGGTGCCGCCCACCGCGCCCACGCTTCCACCGAAGGGGTGACGAAATTTCTCAGCCCGAGCGTGGCCGGCCACCTGATGGAGAAGGAACTGCAGTACCTGCAGGGCGCCATCGATGAGCCGAAGCGTCCCCTGGCGGCGATCGTGGGCGGCTCCAAGGTGAGCAGCAAGATCGGCGTGCTCGAAGCCCTGATCGACAAGTGCGACAAGGTGCTGATCGGCGGCGGCATGATTTTCACCTTCTACAAGGCCCGCGGCCTCGCGGTGGGCAAGAGCCTGGTGGAAGAAGACAAGCTCCCGCTGGCCAGGGAGCTGGAGGCCAAGGCGGCCGCCAAGGGGGTGCAGCTGCTGCTGCCCACCGATGTGGTGCTGGCCGACAACTTCTCCCCCGACGCCAACAGCCAGATCACCGCGATCGATGCCATCCCCGACGGCTGGATGGGCCTCGATATCGGCCCCGACTCGATCAAGGCGTTCGAAGCGGCCCTGGCCGACTGCAAGACCGTGATCTGGAACGGCCCGATGGGCGTGTTCGAGTTTGACAAGTTCGCCGCCGGCACCGATGCGATTGCCCATACCCTCGCCGGCCTGACCGCCACCGGCACCTGCACGATCATCGGCGGCGGAGACTCCGTCGCCGCGGTGGAGAAGGTGGGTGTGGCCGAGCAGATGAGCCACATCTCCACCGGCGGTGGCGCCAGCCTGGAGCTGCTGGAAGGCAAGGTGCTGCCTGGCGTCGCCGCCCTCAACGACGCCTGAGCCGCTGCAGCGGCTCAGAGGCTCTTGTTGCGAGCTCCCCAGCGACCGCCCGGCATCGACAGCCCGAGACGCTGATAGGCGGTTCGCAGCTCCTCCCGGTTGCGTTCCATCAGCTCACGGCGGGTGTTCGACTCCTCCTGCCGGCAGGCACTGAGTTCCTGAAGATCCCTGGCGCCGCTGAGGCAGCGTTCGCCCTTCTGGAGGATGGCGATCTGGGCGGGATAGCTCTTCAGTCCGATGCTGCGACGGGCACTGAACAGTTCCTGCTTCTGGCTGTCGGTGAGTTTCTGGAGCTGCTCCATGCGCCGACCAGCTTCCGGTGATTTCTGGGGGATGGGTGCCGTCTGGGCCTGGCCGGCTCCCACCTGCAGGGCGAAGGCCAGGGCGGCAGTGGCGGGCGGCAGCAACCAACGCTGCAGTGTCATCGATCGTGTCATCGGATTCCCTGTGAACACTCCCATGCTGGCCTTAACACCCGTCTGAGTCCTGACTGGCTCCGCCCCACCCATGACCAGATCCTCACGGCCCGCTGTGTCCTTCATCGGCCTTGGGGCGCTCGGCGCTCCGATCGCCATGAATCTGCTGGCGGCCGGCTTCCCGCTCACCGTTCACAACCGGAGTCGGCAGCGGGAGCAACCTCTGGTGGCGGCTGGTGCGACAGCGGCGGCCAGTCCGGCGGCGGCGGGGGCAGCCGCCGAGTGGCTTTGCCTCTGTGTCAGCGACGGACCGGACGTGGAGGCCGTGCTGTTCGGCGCGGGGACGGCATCCGCCTCGGCGGGACTGCGGCCCGGGTCGGTGGTGATCGACTTCTCGACGATCGATCCCGGCATCAGCCGCTCCCTGGCGCGGCGCCTGGAGCACCGGGGTGTTGCTTACCTCGATGCCCCGGTCACCGGTGGCACCGAGGGCGCCAGGGCCGGCACCCTCTCGGTGCTGGTGGGCGGCGGCGCGACCGACCTGGAGCGGGTTCGCCCCCTGCTGGAGGTGGTGGGCGGTTGCATCACCCACCTGGGGCCGGTAGGGGCAGGACAGCAGGCCAAAGCCGTCAACCAGGTGCTGGTGGCCGGCAGCTATGCCGCCGTGGCCGAGGCGATGGCACTGGGGCAAAGGCTGGGGCTGCCGATGGCGGCGGTGCGCCGGGCCCTCGCCAGCGGAGCGGCCGGCTCCTGGGCCCTGGAGCACCGCGCCGAGGCCATGCTTGCGGGATCCTTTCCGCTCGGCTTCAAGCTCGCCCTGCACCGCAAGGATCTGGCCATCGCCCTGGCGGCCGCTGCCGCTGAGGGGCTGGCACTGCCGATCACGGCCCAGGTGGCGGCGATCGAGGACAGCCTGATCGCCGCGGGGCACGGCGGCGAGGATGTGGCCGCCCTGGCTCGCTGGTTCAGGGGATGAGGGCCGCTTTGTCGGCCACCACCCGCACCCGTTTGGTGGTGCTCACGATGCCTTGCGGGTGCACCAGCAGCACCGCCCAGGTCTGGCTGCCGGGTTGAAAGGGGGCCTGAACGGTTTTGAACACCCCGCCGCCGCCCAGGGCCGCCAGTTCCAGGTCAGGGCTCTGGGATTGGTTGATCTGGGCGGTGGTGATCGCGGCGATTCCTCCCGCCGCCACCGCACCGTCGAGGGGATCATCCAGCACCACGTCCACGTCGTAGCGCTGGCCGGTGAGCACGGCGTCCGGGATCAGCACGCTGATCGGCAGATCGGTGGAACCGCTGCGCAGGGTGCTCGTTTCCTGGATCACTTCCTCGCCGGTCAGGCGGCCCTCGCCGCTGGTCAGGGCCAGCAGCTGTTCGGCCTCGAGCCGGTAGCGATAGGGCCCCTCCTGGCGGCTGCCGCTGACCTTGATCTGAACCGTGCTGCGGCCATCCTTGAGCGGGCTTCCCGGACTCACCTGCCAGCGGGCATCTGGAAAGCGGGAGCGCAGGGCGCCGTAGCGGGCCTCCAGCTGGACCGGGTCGAGCCCGGGGCCGGCCTTCAGCAGGCCCGAAACACTGCTCGACGACCCACTGTTGAGGGCGGTTTCGAGGCTCAGGAGCAGCGCCGCGCTCGGGGCTGCGGCCCAGCTCGCCGGAGTGAAGCTCAGCGCTGTTGCCGCCAGCACGGCAGGCAGGCTGGAGCGGAGCAGCGACATCAAAGCGGCCGGACGGGCTCTCATAAGTTAGGCGCTCTCTGGTTGGGCGCCCGGCGCGTCAGCAACGGCCCATGACCCGGCTCCTGATCGCCGCCAGCGGCACCGGCGGACATCTCTTTCCGGCCCTGGCGGTGGCTGAGGCCCTGCCGCCCGACTGGTCGGTGCAATGGCTGGGGGTGCCCGACCGGCTGGAGCGCGAGCTGGTGCCGGCCCGATACCCCCTGCACACGATTCGCGCCGGTGGGTTGCAGGGCCGGGGTGTGCGCAAGCTGCTGCAGCTGATCCAGCTGGTGGCCGCCACCGGCAAGGTGCGCCGGCTGATCCAGCGCGAGGCCATCGAAGTGGTGTTCAGCACCGGCGGTTACATCGCCGGCCCCACCATCCTGGCGGCCCGCTGGTGCGGTGTTCCAGTCGTGCTGCATGAGTCCAATGCCATCCCCGGGCGCGTCACCCGGCTGCTCGGGCGCCTCTGCAGCCGGGTGGCGGTGGGCCTGCCTGCCGCGGCGGTGCTGCTGCCCCGTTGTCGCCCACTGCTTTGCGGCACCCCGGTGCGCCGTGCCTTCCTGGAGGCGGCGCCTTTGCCTGACTGGGTGCCCAGGGGGGAGGGCCCGCTGCTGCTGGTGATGGGCGGCAGCCAGGGTGCCGTCGGCCTGAACCGGATGGTGCGTCCCCTGGTGCCCAGGCTGCTGGCGGCGGGCTGCCGGGTGGTGCATCTCACCGGATCGAACGATCCCGAGGCTGGGGCGGTTTCATCTCCCGGCTATGTCGAGCGACCGTTCAGTGATGAACTGGCGGGCCTGCTGCAGCACACCGACCTGGCGATCAGCCGTGCCGGGGCCGGCAGCCTCAGTGAACTGGCCGTGAGCGGCACACCGGCGGTGCTGGTGCCTTTCCCGCAGGCGGCCGACCGGCACCAGGACGCCAACGCCGCCGCTGCGGCCGAACTCGGCGCGGCGGTGGTGGTGACCCAGCAGGGCCCTGCTGATCCAACCCTGGCGGACACCCTCTGGCAGTTGCTCGGTGTTCGGCTGGGGGGGGGCGTCGCGGCGGTCGATCCCCTGCTGGCCCTGCAGGCGGGGATGGGACGACTGGCGGTGCGGGACGCGGACCAGCGGCTGGTCCAGCTGCTGCAGCAGCTGGCCTGAGCGGCCACCTACCGGACCGCCTCGGTGCGCAGGGCCCGCAGGATGCGCTGATTGCCCCGCCGGTCCTGGAGGCCGATCCGCAGCCACTGCTCACCGAGCCCCTCAAAGGAGCGGCAATCGCGCAGCAGAACCCGCTGGTGGCGCTCCAGCCGTTCGCGCAGGGCAACCAGGGAGCCTTCGCCGCGCACCAGCAGGAAGTTGGCCGCCGAAGGCAACGGCGTCAGGCCGGGCAGCCCCTCCAGCTGGCGATGGAACCAGGGCCCCTCGCTCGCCACCCAGCGCTGCACCCGCTTCTGCCAGCGTCGATCCACCACCACCACTTCACCCACGGCGGCGGCCAGGCCGTTCACCGGCCAGGGATCGCGCCAGGCCGCCCAGCGGCTCAGCCGCTCCGGCGCCGCCAGGGCATAGCCCAGGCGCAGGCCGGCGATCGCGAACAACTTGGTGAGGCTGCGGATCACCACCAGCTGGGGATGTCCAGCCAGCAGCGGAATCAGCGACTGGTCCTCACCGCCGGGCACGAGAGGCAGGAAGGCCTCGTCGACGATCACCAGCGCGAAGCGCTCCAGCAGCGGCTCGAGCTGGGCGCGGCTCCAGAGCTGGCCGGTGGGGTTGTGGGGATTGGTGATCCAGAGCACGCCGCCGGCAGTGGTGGCGGCAGCAGTGGCGGCATCGGTGGCGGGGAATTCCCCGCCCAACGGCAGCGGCAGGGGTTGCCAGTCGCCGCTCCAGCAGGCCAGGGCGCGGCGATAGTCGGCGAAGCCGGGGGTCGGCAGCAGGCTCAGGCCGGCCGCAGCCGCATCCCGCGCCGCCCAGGTGAACAGCTCGGCGGCTCCATTGCCCGGCAGCACGGCGGCCGGATCCAGGCCATGACAGGCCGCGATCGTCGTTCGCAGCCCGGTGTAGCCGCGATCGGGGTAGTCCCGCAGGGGTGAGGGACAGCCGGCCCGGGCGCCAAGGACACTGCCCAGCCGCCGCCGCACCGAGGCCGGCGGGCCGAACGGCACCAGGGAAGCGCTGGCGTCGAGCAGCTGGTCGGGGCGGCAACCCAGCCGCCGGGCGGTGGCCACCAGGTTGCCGCCATGCCGGTGGTCGCCCCCTGTCATGGTCTGATTTCCTCCCTTAGGGTCGGCTGAAGTGTTTCCAACAGTGGACCAGCGAGCCTTGCCGCAGCGGGTGGTGGAGCATATCGGCCGGGTTCTGCTGGGCAAGGACCGTGAGATCCGCCTGGCGGTGGCCTGCCTGCTGGCCCGGGGCCATCTGCTGATCGAGGATCTACCCGGGATGGGCAAGACAACCCTGGCCGAGGCGCTGGCCCGCAGTTTCGGACTCGGCTTCAAGCGGGTGCACTTCACCAGTGATCTGCTGCCGGCCGACCTCACCGGCATCGGCGTGCTGCAGCCGGCCAGTGGCAGCTTCCGGTTCCAGCCCGGCCCGCTGTTCAGCCAGGTGCTGCTGGCTGATGAGATCAACCGGGCCAGCCCCCGCACCCAGAGCGCCCTGCTCGAAGCGATGGCCAGTGGCCGGGTCAGTGTCGATGGCGTCAGCCACGAGCTGCCCCGGCCGTTCTGCGTGATCGCCACCCAGAATGGCCAGGATCAGTCGGGCACCGCCCCCCTGCCGGAATCCCAGCTGGATCGCTTCCTGATGCGGATCAGCCTCGGCTTTCCGGCCCGTGCCGCCGAGCTGGCCCTGCTGGCCGGCCAGGGGCTGGGCAGCGAGGCGCTGGAACCCCTGCTCAACCCCGCCGATCTTGAGGAGCTGCAACGGCGCTCAGCGGCGCAACGGGCCGAACCGGCGCTGATCGCCTACGTGCTCGACCTGGTGCAGCTGAGCCGCCAGGCTGGATTCAATGGTGCACCGCTTTCGCCGCGGGCTGCCCAGGCCCTGCTGGCCGCTGCCCGGGCCTGGTCGCTGCTGGAGGGCCGGGAGTATGTGATCCCCGCCGATGTGCAGGCCGTGCTGGCCGCGGTCTGCGATCACCGCCTCGATGGCGGTGAACCGGGCTCATCCAGCAGCCGCCAGCTTCAGGCCGGAGTGGATGGTCTTCGCTGAACGGTCAGGGAGGCGGTGGTTGCCAGGGGGTGGCGGCCGCCGTCTGTTCCGCCCCCAGCAGGGGACGCGGCTCCGCCTGAATGGCTGGAACCTCTACATCCTCCCCACCGGCTTCGGTTTCCTGTGGCTCACCGGGGCGGGGGTGCTGCAGCTGGTGGGTATTCAGCAGCAGAGCAACGGGCCGCTGTTCATGTCCTTCCTGCTGCTGGGACTGTTCGTGCTTGCCCTTCACCTCACCGCCGGCAACCTGCAGGGACTGGAGCTGGCCTGTGGCGAGCCGGCGGCTGGCTTCGCCGGTGATCCCCTGCCCTACCCCCTCCAGATCCGCAGCCGCTTCCGCCGGTACCAGGTGGAGCTGAGTTTTGAACCCGCGTCCCGCTCCTGGGGAGCGCTGCAGGGGCGGGGTGAGGCCAGGGGGCTGGTGATCGAGCCAGGGGATCAGTGGCTGGCGATCGCCTGGCCCGCCAGCCGCCGTGGACTGCAGCGACCCGGCACCCTGCGGGTCCGTTCCACGGCGCCGCTGGGGTTGTTCCGTTGCTGGTCACTCTGGCAACCGGAGGTGGCGCAGCTGGTCTACCCGGCCCAGCGCCCCGGGCCGGTGCTGGAGCGCAGTTCCGCTCCGCTCGGCCCCGAAGCGGAGGCGGCCGGTTCCGGCCTGAGCAGCGGTGCGGGCGACTGGTGCGACCTGCGGCCCCACCGGGCCGAAGAGGGAGTGGCGCGCCTGGCCTGGAAGACCTTGGCGCGGGGGCGTGGGGCCCACAACAAGGTGTTCGACGCGCCGGCGCCCCAGGCCTGCTGGCTCAGCCCGCAGCCCGGGCTGGCCAGGGAGCAGGCCCTTGAGCACCTCTGCGAGCGTCTCTGCCGGTTCAGTGCTGCCGGGCTGCCCTTCGGACTGGCCGTGGGGGAGCAGACGATCGCGCCGGGGCTGGGACCGCGCCACCGCGACCGCTGCCTGGCCGTGCTGGCCCTGCTGCCATGAGGCGGGTGCGGCGGCTGCACTGGCTTGGACTGGGGCTGCTGGGGCTGCAGCTGCCGGGCCTTGACACGGCCCTGCCGCTCAGCTGGGGGGCGATCGCCCTGGTGGTGCTGGGCGCCCTGAAGCTGCGGGAAGCCCGCCGCGCCGCCGAGCTGCGCCGGATGAGCCTGCTGCTGCTGGTGGCCACGGGGGTGATGGCGGCCCTGTTGCCCGGCCTGGGTCCAAGCCTGCTGCAAGTGCTCACCACCCTGGTGGCCCTCGCCGCGCTGCTGGCCCAGGAGCTCGGCGATGGCCTGCTGCCCCGGCAGTTGCTCGGCAGGAGTTTCCGGTTGCTGGCCGCGGCGCTGCCCCTGGTGCTGGTGCTGTTCCTGTTGCTGCCGCGGCTGGGTCCGGTGTTCAGCGTGCCGCTCAACCAGGCGGCCCGCACGGGGCTCAGTGACCGGATCGAGCCCGGCTCGATCGCCAGCCTGGTGGCGATCGACGCGCCGGCCGTGCGGATCGGCTTCGAGGCGGGCCAGCCACCGGCCGAGCCGGAGCGTTACTGGCGGGTGCTGGTGCTGAACCGCTTCGATGGCCGTCGCTGGGAGCGGGACGCCCCCGACCCCCCGTTCCGCGGTACCCGCCCGCCGCTGGCCGCCAGCCGCGACGAGCTGTGGCTGGCGGAACCCTCCAGGTTGCCGCTGCTGCCCTGGAGTGGCCGGGGGCAGCCGCTCCAGTCGGAGCTCTCCGTCGGCAGCGCCGGTGAACTGATCAATGACCGGCCGCCAGGCGAGCGGCGGGGCTATGCCCTGGGCGCCACCGACCGAACCAGCGACTGGCAGACGGCGCCGCTCTCGGCGGGGGCGGTGGCGGCGGCGACGGCTTTCCCCACGGGAGCCAATCCGCGCCTGGAGGGCCTCGGCGCTGGCTGGGCCTCCGGCCAGTCGCCGGAGCGGCGGCTGGAGACGGCGCGGCAGTGGTTCCTGAGTCAGGCGTTTCGCTACACCCTCCAGCCCGGCTCCCTGTCCAGCCAGGCCCCGCTCGATGCCTTCCTGTTCGACACCCAGGAAGGCTTCTGTGAGCACTACGCAGCCGCCTTCACCGCCCTGATGCGGGCGGCGGGGGTGCCGGCCCGGGTGGTGGCCGGCTACCAGGGGGGGCGCTGGGTGCCGCAACTGGGCGGCGGTGGCTACCTCGATGTGCGGCAGAGCGATGCCCATGCCTGGAGCGAGGTGTGGCTGGCGGGGGTCGGCTGGCAGCGGGTGGACCCGACCGGCTGGGTGGCACCGGCCCGGATCAATCCGGGCCTGCCAGGCAGCACGGAGCGTCGCGCGGCCGAGACCGGTCCGCTCGTCTGGCTGCAGCAGCAGTGGCGCGGCCTCGACCTGCGCTGGACCGGCTGGGTTCTCGGCTTCAACCGTCAGGCCCAGGCGGCCCTGCTGGAGCGGTTGCTCGGTGCCCGCCGCGACTGGCTGGGGCTGCTGCTGCTGGCGGCGGTGGCGTTCTGCCTGGCGGTCACGTTGCCTCTGCTGCGCTGGGGCCAGAACCGTGGTGGCGTCGACCCTTTGCGCCGCGAGCTGGAGCGTGGCCTGGTGCGGCTGCGGCGGCTGGGCTTCGAACCGACAGCCGGCGAGGATCTGGGCGGGTTCTGTGCGCGGGTGGCGGCTGATCGGCCTGAGCTGCGCACCCCGTTGCGTCGCTTCGCCAACCTCTACCTGGCCCAGCGCTTCGGCCCGCCGGGCTCAGCCGCTGAGCAACGGGCTGCCCGGCGCCTCCTGGGGCGATTGCTGCCCCGGGGGCTGGCGGCGCGCCCCGATCAGCCGGAAACTGGTTAGACAACCTTCCTGCCGCCGCCTTCGGCCGTGATCCCAGCCACCGCTCCCCCTGCCCGACTCCCGTTGCCGGGCCTGATCGGGCTGGCCTCGCTGGTGTTGCTGCTGCCGGCGGCGGCGCTGGCGGCCGACAGCCAGGCCCTGATCCGTCTGTTGAGCACGAAGCGCTGCGAGCAGTGCCGCCTGGCCGATGCCGATCTGGTGCAGGCCGATCTGCGGGATGCCGAGCTGAATGGCGCCCAGCTCCAGCGCGCCAATCTCAGCGGCGCCCGCCTCGATGGCGCCCGGCTGGCCGGCGCCGATCTGAGCTTCACCAGCCTGCAGGGGGCCTCCCTGCGGGGGGCCGATCTGCGGGGTGCCCGCCTGCTGGGCACCGATCTGCGCGACGCCGACCTGGGCGGGGCCCTGCTCGATGCCAGCGCGCTCGCCAGCAGCCACTGGCAGGGCGCCCGGGGCATCGACCCGGCCCAGCAGAGCTATGCCACCCTCCACAACGCCGGTGTGGACGCCGCCACGCGGGGCCGCTTCCCGGAAGCGGAGCAGTTCTTCAGTGCGGCGATCGGCCGGCAACCGGAGGCGGCGATCAGCTGGGTGGCGCGGGGCATCAGCCGCAGTGAGCAGGGCAACACGGCGGCGGCGGCCCAGGACTTCACCTATGCCGCTGGCCTCTACGCCCAGGAGGGTCAGATCGACACGAGCAAGCAGCTGAAGGAGGCGGCCCTCCAGCTCGATGCCACCCCCGACAAGGGGAAAGGCGGCAACGGGCTGGGTCCCCAGATCCTCAGCGGCACGATGGGAGTGCTGCAGTTCCTGGCACCGCTGGCAATCAAGGCCTTTGTGCCGCTGGCGTTCTGAGCTACCGGGGGTTGCTCACGAACTGACGCATCTCGCGGCTGGAGGGCTGGAACCCGTAGCCGAAGGTTCCGCCGTCGTCGTCGCGGATGATCCGCGGGGTGACCATGATCACCAGCTCCCGTTTCTGGCGCTGGTTGCTCGAGGCCCGGAAGAACTGGCCCACCAGGGGCAGATCGCCAAGGATCGGCCACTTGGTTACCTCCGCCACGTCGAAGTCGGAGATCACGCCGGTGAGGATCAGGGTCTGGCCCTCCCTCACCCTCAGGGCGCAGGTGTCAAGGCGCCGCACACTGAGGATGCTGATTTCCGAGGTGCAGGCGGGAGGGCCCGGCACCGTGTCGGTGACAGCGGACACCGACGGGGAGAGCGAGAAGGTGACGAAGCCGTTGTCATCGATTTTCTCCACTCGGGCGCCGAGCGTCAGCCCGGCCGTGGAGAGCTCGAGCTGGCACTGGGTGCTGCCGCTCACCGAATCGGTGGTGACCTCCACATTCGTGATCACGTTGGTGCCGACACGGACGGCCGCCTCATTGGCCTGGCTGCGGCCGATCGGGGAGTCGATCGTGTATTCATCCAGGCCGCCGGTGCTGCCTGAAGCGGAGGCGCCACCTCCGGAGGCTCTCAGGCGGGAAGGGTTCTCCTGAAGGATCAGGGTGGGGCTGGCCAGCAACTTGGTGTTGCGGGAAACGATCTGAGCCTGAACGAAGTCGAAAAAGCTATCGCGCGGGTATTGAAGGCTGGGATTCGCGGTGGGAGGTCCCAGCAGGTTGTCGACCGTGGGTGGTAGGAACCGACCGAACGCACCCAGCAGTTGGCCGTTGTCGTTGACGATGAAGTTGTTGCCCCAGCGGAAGGCGAAGCTGTTGGCGATGTCCTGGCTGTTCTCCAGGTTCACATCCAGCAGTCGCACTGACAGAGCCACCTGGCGCTGGCGCAGATCCAGTTGCTTGAGATAGTTCTCGGCGATCAGCACGATCGAGGAATCGCCCACCAGGGTGATCGTGCCCAGGCGGGAGTCGGTGGTGCCGATCAAACCCAGCAGTGGCCCCTGGCCGGCTCCAAAGGAGTTGATCTCTGTGGTTGTGGAGGTTGTGGCGGTGGAATTGGCCGTGTTGTTGGCGGGTGTGCCGGTGGACGACACCTCACTGGAGGTGGAGGTGGTGGTGTAGGTCTTGTTGATCGTGGCGCCAAGGCTGGCGAGATAATCGGCAGCGGAATTGGCCGAAACCTGATTGAGCCGATACACCTTCGAGAGCTGGGTGCCGAAGGTTTTGCTCAGCACTCTCGGACCGGCAATGATCAGATTCCCCTCCAACTTGCCCTGCAGGCCGGCGGCCAGCAGGATCGAGTTCACGGCCCTGGCATAGCCCTCATTCCGGAAGGAGATCGATACCAGCCTCTGGGCGCCACTTGGTGGGCTCAGCGCTCCTAGTGAAGGAGTATTTGTCAATGTGTCATCCACATACACGAAGCCGTACCCCCCCAGCTGGGCCACGGCCATCAGGGCATCTCTGGCGGGAGCATTCCGGAGAGTCATCGTGACGCTCGGGCCCCGCACGTTCACATAACTGGGGTTGCGCAGCACCATGCTTCCCACCGCCATGTCCCCCAGCGGTGGCGCGGCGGCCCGGGGCTGCAGCGGCGGCACGAAGGCGGTCTGGGGCACCCGGCCAGGGGTGTTCAGGTCGAGCCGGCCGGTCTGGAAGGACGACTGGGGAACGGCGGGAAAACTGAGGATCAGATTGCGGCCATCGGCGCTCACAACGGGCCGGTTCACCGGGCCGTTCGCCACCGGCGTGACCTGAATCACGAAGCGATCGCCCACCCCTTCCAGGCTGATCGTCTTGAAGCCGGCCTCCGGCAGGGCCAGTTGCTGCGCCCCCCGCCGCAGGCCACTCGGCCTGGGCAGGATCAGCTGGCCTTCCCAGCCGGCGCTGTTGGTGAACTGCTGCAGTTGGGGACCCGGGCCGGTGCCCTCGATCACCACCTCCACCGCATCGGGCAGCCGTCGCACCTTGAGCTCCAGTGCTCCTTCACCCGGCAGGGTTTGCACCGGAATCGGTTGGATGGCCTGGGCCAGGGCGGCGGGTCCGTTGAGGAGCCCCGCCAGGGGCAGCGTGGCAGCCAGCGCAAGCGGCAACGAAACAGCCCGGCGCAGAGCCGCAGCCAGTGGCGCAGGCGGATGGCACCCCGTTGGCTTCTGGTTCACGCGATGCAGCATCGGAGCTTTGCTGGGACGTTATCGCTCTGCAGTGCCCTCAACCAGAGGGGGATCCGGTGGATTCAGCTCAGCTGGCGGGTTTGGCGGCAGGGGGCGCTGGCTCCTTGCTGTAGAGGGACAGGTTCAGCTTCAGCTCGGTGAGTGGTGGCGGCGCGTCCGCCTTGACCTCCTCGGTGGTGAGGGTCAGGTCGCTCTGCACCACCAGCAGGCCGAGCCGCTCCAGCCGACGAACAAAATTGAGCAGGTTCGGAAACCGGCCCCGGGCACTGAGCAGGGTGGTGGATTTCTTCAGGCCCTGCGCTTCCAGCGGGTCCGGCGGTGGCGGCGGCGGCTGCCCTTCCGCCGGGGTGGCCGCAGGTGGTGGTGTGGCGGGATTGGCGCCCTTGGCATCAGCTGCCGGCGCTGCCGCCGCTGCGTCGGGTTCGAACAGGTTGAGCTGGACGCCGGTTGCGCTCGCCTCCCGGTTGAGCTGGGCCAGCACGGTGCCGATCCCGCCGCTGCCGGCGATCAGCTGGAGCAGGCCCGTCTGCTGGACCTTCACCTTCTCGGCCGCCGTGATCTGCTGCAACTGCTGCTGACGCAGCAGGGGAAGCCGCTGCTCCATCGCCCGCAGCTCGTCGAGGCGGATCTGGTCCTGGCGGATCTTGCTCCAGGGCTGCCAGACCCCCCCGACCACCACCAGCCCCGCCAGCAAAAGGCCTGCCCCGATCGGCAGCCCCAGCAACAACGCCGTGCGGGCCTGCTCCGAAGGCGGTTTGACACCCTCCTGAAGGTTCGTCATGGCAGCAGGCCCTCCCGCTGGAGCAGCTGCAGGCGCAGTGCCATGCCATCCGCCCCAAGCCCCTGCAGCAGCCGAAGCTGGGCCGGGCCGGTGAGTGGCTCCCGGAAGGCGGCGGTGAGCTCGAAGTTGACCAGCGGTGCTGGACCCGGCTTCGTGCCGGATTCGGGAGCGCCTCGTTCGGCACGACCCAGCCTGACCCTGGCGGGATCCAGCAACGGTGAGGATTTCAACCGCAATACCAGGGCATTGATGCGCTCGAAGGCGCCCGGGTCGCTGCTGCGGCCCTTGAGCTCCAGGTCGTCCTTGTTCACCTTCAGCGCGGTCAGCTGCAGCCCGGTGGAGGTCCGCCCGGCCAGGTCGCTCATCAGGGCGGTGCCGGAGCGCACCGCCACCAGGCCCTCGGCCAGCTGCTGGTTGGCCTTGCGGCTGGTTTCGATCGCGGCACGCTCCACAGCGAGCTGCTTCTCCAGGGTCTCCACCTGGGTCTGCACCGGGGCCAGGCGCTCCAGTTCATTGCTCAGCATCTGCTGTTGCCAACGCAGCAGCAGCGCCATTCCCAGCGCCGCTGTCACCAGGCCGGCCGCCACGGCGGCACCGATCAGCAGCAGGCGGCGTGGATCGGCGGGACGGGGTGGGTCGGCCGGTAGGCCAAGCTCCAGGCGCCGTTCCCTGAGCAGATCAACCGGGGTGAGTGTGGTGGTCATCGAGGCAGCTCCCCGGCGGCAGGGCTCGCCTGGCCTGGCTCCGCTCGATTCAGGCCGCTCAGGCGCAGCAACGAGGAACCGTCCAGATCGGTGGGGCTGAGCGGATCATCGGCACCCGGGTCCCAGGGCAGCCAGTCCAGTTCGATCGGATCGACGATCTCGACCTCCCAGTCGCCCGCTGCCGCCAGGGAATCGGCCAGGTCGTCGAGCCCACTGCCGGAGCTGACCAGCAGCAGCCGCACCTGGCTGACAGCCGGATCCCGCTGGCGCCAGTAGTGGATGCATTGGTGCAGGCCAGCGATCAGATCGGTCTGCGTCGCCGGCAGGTGGCGGCTGAACTCGGGGATGCCGTAGCGGATCAAGGTGAGATCTGCCCCGCCGCTTCGCCACTCGAGCAGGGCGATCAGCTGATCGGCGGGGGCATCGGCAATCAGGGGCTCGATCGCCCGCAGATCCGCCACCTGGGCGGGTTCGAGCCGCTCCAGATGCAGCTCGGCGATCGAAAACACCTCGATCCAGGCCAGAACCAACGAGCGCGGTGCCGTGACCAGCAGGGAAGCAAGCGGCAGCTGGGGATCGAGGCCGATCAGGGGGGTGAGGCTGAGGTAGGCCTGGTTGAGGGGGTAGCCCAGGGTGAGGTCGGGATCGATCTGGCGCAGGGCCTGCTCGGGCTCCTCAGGCCAGGCATCGAACGGCCACTGCACCACCCGGATCCCGGCGGCCGAGCGCGGCAGGCTGGCAACCACTTGGGCCCCCTGCAGGCCCAGCTCCAGACTCAGGTCGCCGATCAGGTCGCCGAGGGCGGCTTTCTGGAGCGGCAGGCCGTCGACGCAGGCCCCCCGCGGCAGCGGCACCCGGCGCAGCCGGTTTGAGCCCGCCTGAAAAGCCTGGCCCGGCAAGCCCAGCAGGGTGAAGGCGTCGTCGTCGAGGACCAGAAGGATGCGGGGAGGGAAAATCCTCGCCAGCAGCGGATCCAGTCGTTCCCGTAACCCGGCAAGAACCAATGATTCTGCGCGCAATCCTGGGCGGCAGCCTATCGGCAGGGGAGAGGCTTGGCATCCCCTTCGCCTAGACCCAGGGCAGCCCGCTGCCCACCGCCTCGCTGATCGAGCGGCAGCCGTGGTGATCGAGCTGCTGCTGCAGGCCCTTCAGAATCGCCGGCACCAGGGCCGGCCCCGCATAGATCCAGGCGGTGTAGATCTGAATCAGGCAGGCTCCGGCCGTGATCCGCTCCCAGGCCGCCTGGGGGGAGTCGATGCCGCCGACGCCGATCAGGGGCAGGGCGGGGCCGGCGGTGGCCCGCAGCCGCCGCAGCACCTCCTGGGCCCGCGCCCGCAGTGGCGCGCCACTCAGCCCGCCGGCCTCCTCCGCCAGGGTGCGACCGGTCTGTACCAGGCGCCGGTTCTCCAGTCCCAGTCGGTCCAGGCTGGTGTTCACCGCGATCACACCGGCCAGTCCCTCCTGGTAGGCCAGGCGGGCGATCGTGTCGATCGCGTCGTCCTCGAGGTCGGGGGCGATCTTCACCAGCAGCGGTGGGCAGGCCGGCAGCCGCCGCAACCGCTCCACCAGCCGCCGCAGCTGCGAGGCATCCTGCAGCTCCCGCAGCCCCGGGGTGTTGGGGGAGCTCACGTTGATCACCGCATAGTCCGCCAGGGGCGTCAGCAGTTCCAGCGAGGAGGCGTAGTCATCCGGTGCCAGATCCAGGGAGGTGAGCTTCGATTTACCGAAGTTGAGGCCCAGCACGGCCGGCCGCTGACCGGGCGGCTCCAGGGCCTGGCGTTCCAGGGTTCGCTTCAGCGCTTCGGCGCCGTTGTTGTTGAAGCCCATCCGGTTCAGTGCCGCCCGCTCCGCCGCCAGCCGGAACAGGCGTGGCTTCGGGTTGCCCGGCTGGGGGTGCCAGGTCACCGTGCCCAGTTCGGCGAAGCCGAAGCCGAACAGGTGCCACAACCCCGCCGCCACGCCGTTCTTGTCGAAACCGGCCGCGAGGCCGAGCGGATTGGCGAATCGGCATCCGAACAGGGTCTGCTCCAGGCGATGGTCGCGGCGTTGCAGTTCTGCCCCGAGTCCAGCCAGGCTGCCGGAGATCAGTGGCCAGTGGCGACGCGTCGACGCCGCCCCGAGGGCCGCCAGGGTGAGCCGGCTGAGCTGTTCCGCATCCGCCCCCTCGTCCTGGCAGAGCAAGGGCGCCACCCAGCGCTGGTAGAGGGAGCCGGTGGTGGGGGGAGTTGCCATCAGATCCGCTCCAGCCGCCAGCGGTCCTCACCGGCGGGGCTCACCCGCCAGTCACGCCAGCTCCAGGCCTCCTGCTTCTCTTCCAGTCGGGCCAGGGGCAGCTCCACCAGCTGGGCCAGCTCGGCCGGTCGGAGCGTGTACCCCCCGGTCGCCAGGCGATCGGCCAGCTCCAGCCGGCTGAGCAGCCGGCTCAGGCCTGGCGGCGCCGGATCCTTCAGGGCTCGATCCCCAGGCGGTTTGGCCTCCGCCAGGTGTTTGGTCTCCGCCAGCGGTGGGCGCGATCCCTTGGAGTAAGCCACCGCAATCGCGTCGCAGCGTTCGTTGTCGGGATCGCCGCTGTGGCCGCGCACATGTTCGAGGGGGACAGCCGGGAGCCGGGCCCGGTCCAGCGCTTCCCAGAGGTCGCGGTTCAGGACCGGCGCACCCGATGCGGTGCGCCAGCCCTTGCGCTTCCAGCCCGCCATCCACTTGCCCAGTCCATCGATCAGGTAGCGGCTGTCGGTGCGGATCGTCAGGTCGGGGTGGAGGGGGAGATCCCTGAGCTCCTCGAGCACGGCCAGGGCGGCGGTGAGTTCCATGCGGTTGTTGGTGGTGTTCGCCGCTGCCCCGCCCAGTTCCCGCACGGTGCCGTCTTCGAAGCGCAACAGCGCTCCCCAGCCGCCTGGACCGGGGTTGCCGCTGCAGGCCCCATCGGTGGCTGCAGCCACCACCCGTGGCGGGTCATTGGCCACTGGGTGGGGCGGCGAAGGTCGGGTAGAACGTGTTGCCGGAGTCGGGTCGTTGAGTCACCACCATGAAGCGAACTTACCTTGCCCTGGTTGGACTGGGCATCGGCGCCCTGACCCTCCAGGGTCTGCCCTGGCCCGTCGCCAGCGCCCAAGGGCTGTTCAGCAGCCAGCCCCTCGATGGCTCCCGCTTCGTGATCCTGGGCAAGCCCGTGGGGCTCGCCGACTGGTCTCTGCTGGTGCTGGAGCAGATCCGCAGCCGGCCGCTCTGCTGGGAGCGCCGGCCGGATGGCCTGATCGATGCGAGCTTGAACCGGTTCGATTTCACCGGGATCTGCAGCCGCTACATCGACAGCAATGGCTTCTCGATCCGGGCAGGGGATCAGGATCTGGGCAGCTCCTACCGCCTGCGGTTGCGTCAGGTGGGTCAGGAGGTGCAGCTGCAGGCCATGAGCCCCACCCAGACCGCCACGGTGCTGGTCGGTCGGGGCACGCTGGGGCGGCGTGATCGGGATGGCTTCGTGGCGATCACCCTGGAGCCCGACTGGCAACTCAGCCGGCGGGTGTTCGGCCGCCAGACCCTCAACCACGTGTATTTCGCCACGGCCACCCCGATCACCCAGCTGATCGCCCGGGCTGGCCGCAGCGTCCCCTCCGAGTTCCGGTCCGGCCGCGGCAACCCGCAACGGCTGGAGTCCATGGGCCGCTCCAGGCTGTCATCGGGGCGAGCCGAGCGGGCCATCCCCGGGGCCGGGCCGGTGGCCCTCCCGGTGGTGCCGTTCCGGGAGTAGGGCCCGGTTATAGCGGTGGGGACAGTTGAACCAGCGACCCCCGCCACGGGCGCTCGCCGCTGGATCCCATACATTGCATTCGTGTGAGGGGTGCGGAACCCACTTTCAGGGTCGAAACAAGGACAGACTCCCGAAAGCGTTCCACCTCTAAAGCCCTGCCTTCGGCGGGGCTTTTTTTTGGCTCGATGGCGCCCGAGCATGAAAAAGCCGGCCCCCGGGGGCCGGCAGGAGGCTAGTGGCCGAGCGGGATCACTTGATCGTGACCTTGCCGCCCACTTCTTCCACGGCCTTCTTGATCGCTTCAGCTTCGTCTTTGGAGACGGCTTCCTTGATCGCCTTGGGTGCGGCCTCCACAAGGGCCTTGGCTTCGCCCAGGCCGAGGCCGGTGACTTCGCGCACGGCCTTGAGCACCTTGATCTTCGAAGCGGCGTCGAAGCCATCGAGGATGGCGTCGAATTCGGTCTGCTCTTCGACAGGCTCGGCGGCGGCGGCAGGAGCTGCCATCATCACGGCGCCGGCGGAAGCGGCGGCGGAGACGCCGAAGGCCTCTTCGATCTGCTTGACGAGCTCGGAAGCCTCAAGCAGCGAGAGGGTTTTCAGGGATTCGAGAATGGTGTCGGTCTTTGTCGTCATGGTTGAGAATCAGCAACAGATCGGGAGATGGGAAACAGAAAATCGGCGCCGTACGGCAGAGCTCAGCTGCCTTCGCCTTCGGCGTGCTGCTTGAGCGCCCGGGCGAGACCGGAGGGAACTTCGTTGATGCCAACCGCCAGCTGGGTGGCCACGGCATTGATCGCACCGGCGATCTGAGCCATGAGCACCTCCTTGGAGGGAAGCTCACCGATGGCCTTGACATCGGCCTGGGAAAGGAGTTTGCCCTCGAAGAGGCCCCCTTTCACATCCGATTTCTTGGTGTCCTTCTGGAAGGACTGCACGGCCTTGACAGCGCCACCGACATCGCCCCTGATCAGGACGAAGGCATTGGTGCCGGTGAGCAGGGGGTCGAGTTCCGACCAGGCGCTATTGCCATCAATGGCCAGGCGCATCAAGGTGTTCTTGGTCACCTTGCAGATGCCGTTGCTGGCCTGCAGACGGGTCCGCAGGTCAGACATCTCCTTGATGGACAGACCCTTGTAATCAAGGACCAGCGCCATTTCAGTTCCGTTGAGGAGCCCCTTGAGCTCTTCGACGATCTGTTGCTTGCTCTCCAGGGAGCGGCCCATAGGAGTGATACGAATCGAGGGAACAAGCCGAACACGCGGCCTCGACAATTCGCCTGACTCGCTCCGCATGGGAACCTGCCAGGCAAACCCGGGGCCGGCGGAGCCGACTGGGTTTCGAGGTCGCCTGACGATTCGCAGCCCTGGCGTGACCCGGGGGAACAAAACTTCCGCGTGCACCTCGGCAGGACTTATGACCGCGAACGGATCACCTGCTGTCTTGGGTCGGGCGCGTGCCCTCTGGCCGAAGCCAGTTTTTCACCATACACCGCAGCAGGAATCAGCCGTCCTGCTTGATGTCCTGGAGGGCGGTGAAATCAACGTCGATGCCGGGCCCCATCGTGGAGCTGAGGGTGAGGCTGCGCCAGTAGCGGCCTTTGGCACCACTGGGCTTCTGGCGATCGATCGTTTCCTGCAGTGCCTTGAGGTTCGCCAGCAGCGCCTCGACCGTGAAGCTGGCCTTGCCGAAGCGAACGTGGACGATGCCGGTGCGGTCGGCGCGAAATTCCAGTTTGCCCGCCTTGAACTCACGGATGGCGCCGGCCAGATCAACGGTGACGGTGCCGGCCTTGGGGTTCGGCATCAGCCCCCGGGGGCCGAGGACCCGTCCCAGCTTGGCCACCTTTGGCATCATGTCAGGGGTGGCGATCAGCAGGTCGAAGTCCATCTGGCCGCCGGCGATCGCGTCCACCAGATCTTCGTCACCGGCCAGATCAGCCCCGGCGGCGGTGGCTTCGGCCACCTTCTCGCCACGGGCGATCACGGCGATGCGGATGGTCTGGCCGGTGCCGTTCGGCAGTGCGACGGTGGTGCGCAGCTGCTGGTCGGTGTACTTCGGATCGATGCCGAGGCGCACATGGGCCTCGATCGTTTCATCGAACTTGGCCGTTGCTGTGTCCTTGACCAGCTGCAGCGCTTCGAGCGGTGCGTAGGCGCGGTCTTCGACTTTCTCGACGAGGGCGGTGAAGCGCTTGGAGGGTTTTGTCATGGTTCGAATGGGGTGCGAGCGACGGGACGGCGGGCCGCGAGGCGGCTCTGGGTCCTGGGTCTCCCCCGAATGGGTGGATGGGTGGAAGGGGTGGGCGAACCGGAATCGGGCCGGCGATCAATCGTTGACGGCGACGCCCATGTTGCGGGCGGTGCCTTCAATGATGCGCGTGGCCGATTCCAGGCTGGTGCAGTTGAGGTCGGGGAGTTTCGTTCTGGCGATCTCCTCGAGCTGGGCGCGGCTGATCGCGCCCACGCTGCCCTTGCTGGACGTGGCGGCACCCTTTTCGATTCCGGCTGCCTTGGAGATCAGCACGGAAGCGGGCGGGGTCTTGGTGATGAAGGTGAAGCTGCGGTCTTCGAAGACCGAAATCTCCACCGGAATCACATAGCCGGCCTTCTCCTGGGTGCGGGCGTTGTATTCCTTGCAGAACGCCATGATGTTCACCCCGTGCTGGCCGAGGGCAGGACCCACGGGCGGCGCTGGGTTGGCTTTGCCGGCATTGAGGGCCAGCTTGATCACGGCTACGACTTTCTTGGCCATCGGCTGGTCTGGGGAGCGGAACTCCCTGGCGGGAGTGGGGACGGAGCTCCCGGGACGGGAGCGATGCGGATCGCCTCACCCGGCGGGGGAGGCGTGGCGGCGGCCCCGCCTGGTGAGGCGGTTCCACCCAGGGCCGCCCTCCGCAGGGAGGCGGCCACAGCGGATCAGTTCTGCTTGCTGATCTGGGAGAACTCGAGTTCCACCGGGGTTTCCCGACCAAAGATCGACAGCAGGGCCTTGAGCTTGCTGCGTTCTCCGGACACCTCGATCACTTCGCCCTGGAAGTCCTTGAATGGACCGGCGGTGACCAGGATCTGATCGCCTTCGGTGATGTCGACCTTGACGACGGGTTTCTTCTCGGCAGCCCGCTTGAAGATCCTCTCGACCTCCTGGCGGGAGAGCGGGCGGGGTTTGATATGGCCCCGGGCACGACCGGTGGCGCGCCGCTCCTCGGCCCCGACGAAGTTGATCACGTTGGGGGTGCTGCGCACCGCCATCATCGTGTCTTCATCGAGCACCATCCGCACCAGGACGTAGCCCGGGAAAACCTTCTCTTCAGTGGATTGGCGGCTGCCGTCTTTCTTGAGCTTGATGGCGGGGGTCTGGGGGATCTCGATCTCGACGATGCGGCTGTCGACCCCGAGGGTGATGGCGCGCTGCTCCAGGGTGGCCTTCACCTTCTTCTCACAGCTGGAGGCCACCTGCACCGCATACCAGCGGGCGGTCTGGGGACGGCTTTCTCCCTCCGCCCCGGCGGCGGGCAGAACGGCGCCCTCGACAGCGGCTGGGGTGCTGTCGGCAGTGAGGAGATCGACTTCGGACACGGGCTGGCTGGCGGGACGGCTGGGGAAGGAGGTGGGCGGGAGGCTCAACGGAACACCTGGGTGGAACCCCAGCTGTAGAAGCGATCCACTGCGGCGATGGCGGCGGCGGAAAGGGTGACCATCAGGATCACCGCCACCGACTCGCTGAACAGCTGCTGGCGGCTGGGCCACACCACCTTGCGGAGCTCCTCGATCAGCGCAGGAACGAAGCCGGCCGGACCGCTGGCCGGAGCTGGGGGAAGCGGCTCGGCGGTCTGGGGGTCTTCGGGGCTGGAGGAGCGGCTGGTGGAGTCCAAGGGTGTCGACCGACCGGTCGACGCGCGTACCGGCAAACAATCACCCTACCGGACGTCCTGGCGACTTTCGCCCAGGGGACTGAACAGCAGCGGACCAGCCGGATCGGCCGCCAGGCTCACCTTCACCCCCCAGGCGCCGGCGAAGTGGTCTTCGAGCAACTCGGTGGCGAGTGGATTCTCGATCTGGCGGCGCAGCACCCGGCGCAGGGGCCGCGCCCCGTATTCCGGTTCGTAGCCAAGGGAGGCCAGACGGTCGATCACCGCTTCATCGACCTGCAGCTCCAGCCGCTGCTCCGCGAGCAGGCTGGTCAGCTCCGCCAGTTGCAGGCGCACGATCCGCTGCAGATCGGTGGCGGCCAGGGGGCGGAAACGAATCAGCTCATCGATGCGGTTGAGGAACTCGGGGCGGAACTGGGCGGCCAGGGCCGCTTCCACGGCGGCATCCAGACCGGCATCCAGCTGCGCTTCGCGCTCAGCCGATGGCTTCTCCTCCTGGCCGCGGCGGGCCCGCTCCAGGATCGCGCGGCTGGCCAGGTTGCTGGTCATCACCACCACGGTGTTGCGGAAGTCGACGGTGCGGCCCTGGGAATCGGTGAGCCGCCCGTCGTCGAGCACCTGCAGCAGCAGGTTGAACACCTCAGGGTGGGCCTTCTCCACTTCATCGAGCAGCAGCACGGCATAGGGCCGGCGCCGCACCGCCTCGGTGAGCTGGCCGCCCTCTTCGTAGCCCACGTAGCCGGGCGGAGCCCCCAGCAGGCGGGCCACGGCGTTGCGCTCCATGAATTCGCTCATGTCGAGGCGCACCAGGGCCTCCTCTTCATCGAAGAGCGCCGCCGCCAGCGCCTTGGCCAGCTCGGTCTTGCCGACGCCGGTGGGGCCGAGAAAGAGGAAGGAGCCCACCGGCCGGCGCGGATCCTGCATGCCGGCGCGGGCGCGGCGGATCGCCGCCGCCACCGCCGCCACCGCCTCGGGCTGGCCGATCACCCGTTCCCCCAGCCGCGCCTCCAGCTCCAGCAGCTTCTGGCGTTCGCCGGCCAGCAGCCGCTGCATCGGGATGCCGGTCCAGCGGGCCACCACATCGGCGATGTCGCCCTCCTCCACCTGCTCCCGCAGCAGGGACAGGCCGCTCTGCTGGTCGGCCTTGAGATCGGCTTCGAGGCTGGCCCGGCGCTGCTGAAGTCCATGGAGCTGGTCGTACTGGAGGCGGGCGGCCTCTTCGAGGTCACCGTCGCGCTCGGCCTCGGCGATGGCGTGGCGCAGGTCGTCGTCCCGCTGCTGCAGCTCATGCAGTTCGGCCAGCTGCTCCCGCTCCCCCTGCCAGCGCTGCTGCAGCTCCTGCAGGTGGGCCAGGGCCTGGCGGCGGTCGTCCTGGCGCTGCACCCGCTCGGCCAGCGGTGCGGCTTCGGCCGCCAGCAGGGCCAGCTCGACGCGGCGCAGCTCGGCTTCGGCCTCCTCCACCACCCGGGGCTTGGAGGTGACCTCCATGCGCAGCTGGGCGGCGGCCTCGTCGATCAGGTCGATCGCCTTGTCGGGCAGGCAACGGTCGGCGATGTAGCGGTCGGCCAGTCGGGTGGCCGCCACCATGGCGCCATCGGTGATCGTGACGCCGTGATGCAGCTCGTAGCGCTCCTTGAGGCCCCGCAGGATCTCCAGGCTCACCTCAAGATTGGGCTCCCGGATCACCACCTGCTGGAAGCGGCGGTTGAGGGCGGGATCCTTCTCCACCGTGCGGCGGTAGTCCTCGGGGGTGGTGGCACCGATGCAGCGCAATTCGCCGCGGGCCAGCACGGGTTTGAGAATGCTGCCGGCATCGGCGCTGGAGCGGTCGGAGCTCACCACGGTGTGCAGCTCATCGATGAACAGCACCACGCCGGCGCCGGCCCCGCTGGCGTCGCTGGCACTCACCTCGGCCAGCACGCTGCGCAGCCGTTCCTCGAACTGGCCGCGGAACTTGGCGCCGGCGATCAGGGCGCCGAGATCGAGGCCGATCAGGCGGATGCCCTTGAGCGACTCCGGCACTTCGCCGGCCACGATCCGCTGGGCCAGCAGCTCGGCGATCGCCGTTTTGCCGACGCCCGGTTCGCCGATCAGCACCGGATTGTTCTTGCCACGCCGGGAGAGTACCTGGATCAGGCGGCGGATTTCGGTGTCGCGGCCGATCACCGGATCGAGCAGTCCGGCGCGGGCGGCGGCGGTGAGGTCGCGGCCGTATTGCTCCAGGGCGGGTGGCTCGGCCGTCAGGGTCAGGCCCTCGGCCTCCGCTGGGGCTGGGCTGCCCTGGGGGGGTGGGGTCTGGTTGGCCGGGGGCTGGTTGGCTGGGACCTGGGTGGGGGCAAAACGGCCGGGGCTGGGCGGGCGGGCCTCGATCGGCGGCGCGGCGGTGGGTGAATCGATCCAGGCATCGGTGGCGACCGCGGCGGGGGCGGGCCGCAACTGCCGCAGCAGCCGTTCTTCGCTCAGGCCCTGGTCGTTGAGCAGGGCGGCGCCGATGCGGGGCTCCTCCAGCAGGGCCAGCAGCAGATGGGGGATGTCGATCAGGCGGGAGCCCCAGTTGGCACGGCGCCGGTCGGCGGCCTCCAGCAGGTCTTCGAGGGCATCGCCGATGAACAGCTCAGCGGCAACGGCGGACGGCTGCTCGGCGCAGAAGCCCTCCAGCTGATCCAGCAGCCTGTCCCCGTCGGTGGCCAGGGGCTCCACCCAGCTGCTGTAGCGCGGATCCTGGAACAGCACCTGGATCAGATGTTCCACATCGAGCTGGCCATGGCGCCAGCGGCGGGCCTGGTCCTGGCCGGCGAGCAGCAGTTCCCAGGCGGCCTCGCTGAATCGATCGGGCTCGCTGGTGAGGCTGCCGAGGCCCACCGATCCTTCGCCCCGGGGATTGGTGTCGAGGCTTTCAGGCAGTGGCATCCGGCCTCCTGCCCAGCTGGATCAGCTCGATCCTGTAGCCGTCGGGATCCTCCACGAAGGCGATCACGGTGCTGCCGTGTTTCATCGGGCCCGGCTGCCGCACCACCCGGCCGCCCTTGCCGGCGATGGCGTCGCAGGTGGTGGTGATGTCCTCCACCCCGAGGGCGATGTGTCCGTAGCCGGTGCCGATCTCATAGGAGCTGGTGTCCCAGTTGTGAGTCAGCTCGATCACACTGTTGTGGCTCTCCTCCCCGTAGCCCACGAAGGCCAGGGTGAAGCGACCCTCGGGATAGTCCCGCCGGCGCAGCAGGGTCATGCCCAGCACCTCGGTGTAGAAGGCCAGCGATCGCTCCAGATCGCCCACCCGGACCATGGTGTGAAGCAGCCGCATCGCTCAGGATTGGTTGGCTCAGCCATTCTGACCGGCTCAGGATCAGGTCTGGGTTGTCAGACCGTGCCCACAGGTACAAAAAGGGTGATCGAAAAGCCCCATAAGATCCCTGCAGCATTGATGCCCAGGCCCTATTCGTGATCGACTCCCTCGACCTGGTGATTGATTCGATCGTGGCCCGGGAGGTGCTCGACTCCCGCGGCACCCCCACCGTGGAAGCGGAAGTGCGGCTGGAAGGCGGCGCCCAGGGCCTCGCGATCGTGCCCAGCGGCGCCAGCACCGGAGCCCATGAAGCCCATGAGCTGCGCGATGGCGGCAGCCGTTACTTCGGCAAGGGAGTTCAGCAGGCGGTCAGCAACATCGAGGACAAGATCGCTCCGGCCCTCTGTGGGCTCAGCGCCCTCGACCAGGGCACCGTCGATGCGGCGATGGCCGACCTTGATGGCAGCGACAACAAATCGGCCCTGGGGGCCAACGCGATCCTGGCGGTGAGCCTGGCGGTGGCGCGGGCCGCGGCCGATGGCGTCGGTCTGCCCCTCTACCGCTACCTGGGCGGGCCGATGGCCACGCTGCTGCCGGTGCCGCTGATGAATGTGATCAACGGCGGCGCCCATGCCGCCAACAACATGGATTTCCAGGAATTCATGCTGGTGCCCCACGGGGCGCCCAGCTTCCGGGAGGCGCTGCGCATGGGCGCCGAGGTGTTCCACACGCTCAAGGGCCTGCTGAGTGCCCAGGGGCTCTCCACGGCGGTGGGCGATGAGGGCGGCTTCGCGCCGGATCTGGAGAGCAACGACGCCGCCGGCGCCCTGCTGGTGCAGGCGATCGAGAAGGCGGGCTACAAACCGGGCGAGCAGATCTCCCTGGCGCTCGACGTGGCCAGCACGGAGTTCTACAAGAACGGGTTCTATGCCTTCGGCGGCGGCAGTTACAGCGCCGCTGCGATGGTGGATCAGCTCGAAGCGCTGGTGAGCCGCTACCCGATCGTCTCGATCGAGGATGGCCTCGCCGAAGACGACTGGGAGGGCTGGGCCCTGCTCACCCAGCGGCTGGGCAGCCGCGTGCAACTGGTGGGCGACGACCTTTTCGTGACCAACACCACCCGCCTGCAGCGGGGCATTGAAGAAGGCATCGCCAATTCGATCCTGATCAAGGTGAACCAGATCGGTTCGCTCACCGAAACCCTGCAGGCGATCGATCTGGCGGGCCGCGCCGGCTACACCAGCGTGATCAGCCACCGCAGCGGCGAAACCGAAGACACCACCATCGCCGACCTCTCCGTGGCCACCCGGGCCGGCCAGATCAAGACCGGTTCACTCAGCCGCAGTGAGCGGGTGGCGAAATACAACCGGCTGCTGCGCATCGAAGACGAACTCGGCAGCCAGGCGATCTATGCCGGCGCCGAGGAACGGGGGCCACGGGGGAAGAGCTGAGTTCTGCGGTCTCCAGGCCGCACCCTTTCCTGAACAGCTTCCGGCTGGTCGATCAGGCGGACGGACATGCAGTGGGGGAGCGGCCAGGAAAGCTGATGTCGAGCACGAGGGCGCCTTCATCGGTGCGGAAGGGGCCATGCACCTCACCGGGCGGCCGGCTGGCGTAGTGCCCTGGCTCCAGCCAAAGGGCGAAGGCCGCGTCGAAAAGGCGGCCGCTGACGATCATGATCTCCTCGGGGAAGGGGTGGGCCTTGCCCCCGAAGGTGGTGGTGTCGGCGCCGGGCAGGAAGCGGGTGAGGCGGGTGATTTCGCCTGTGGCCGCATCCTGGCTGAGAATCAGCTCCTGCACCTGGCCTTCCAGACCATCGAGCCAGCGCCAGTGGTGCGCCTGATCGGCCACCAGCGGATTCCAGTAGGGGGTGGTGGTTTTGCCCATGGCTTGCTGCTCTGGTGCGCGCTGATCATCGTCGCCGTTCGAGATCACCGGCACCGGCATCGGCATCCTCAGCTGCGGCAGCTTCCCTGATCACTCACTGACGGCCTTGGTGCGCATCGCCGCCTCCAGGCTCCTGATCTCATCCGGGGACAACTGGGGCCGATCGAGTTTGAGGGTGAGCTTGTTGAGCGTGCCGGTGAAGCGGAACGGTGGCTGGTAGTCGGCGTCGTTGACGCCGGTGAGGGTGTCGGAGCCCACGTCAAAGCTCTCGTCCCACTGCAGGATCATCGGCAGGGTCTTGGCCATGGTCTTGGTGGCCACCACCTTGCCGTCCACCTTGAGGGTGCCGGTGCCGGGGCGGCCGACGCCGCTGAAGTCGTTGAAGGCCAGGGTGCCGGGCCCCTTGCCGTCGTAGACGAAATCGAATTCAACCTTGTGCTTGCCGGGGGACAGCGGTTCGGTGCCCTCCCACTTGAGGCGCTCCAGATCCACCATGTTCCACAGCCACACGGGCTTGCTGTTCTTCAGGTAGAAGCCGTAGCCGCCGAAGCGGCCACCGGAGGTGAGCAGCATGCCCTCGGCGCCGCCGGCCGGCACCTCGATGTCGGCCGTCACGGTGTAGGAGGTGTTCAGCAACATGGGGGAAGCGCCCTGGGGCAGGCCCACCATCGGCTGGGTGTAGACGAAGGTGCTGCGGCCGGCGGTGATGTTGGGCCGGGGCGCCACGAGGCGCGCCGCCACCGAGGCATCGAGCGGGAACACCTGGTACGTCTTCGCTTCGGCAATGAAGGCTTCCTTCATCTCCTTCAGCTTCTGGGGATTCCGGGCCGCCAGGTCGTTGGTCTGGCTGAAATCCTCGTTGAGGTTGTAGAGCTGCAGCGTCTGGTTGTTGAGCGGGTCCGGGTTGGCCGGGCCGAAGGCGTCCCACGGCGCCCTGTTCACCTTGGTGCTCAACAACCAGCCCTTGTCGTAGAGGGCCCACTGGCCCATCATCTCGAAGTACTGCCGCTCGTGCCTTGAGGGCACCTTGGCATTCCTGCGATCGAAGGTGTAAACGAAGCTCGTACCCTCGATCGGCTTCTGGGGGATCCCATCCACCAGCTCGGGCGCTTTCAGGCCGGCCGCCTCCAGGATCGTCGGCACCACATCGATGACGTGAACGAACTGCTCGCGCAGGGCGCCCTTGTCCTTGATCCGCGCCGGCCAGCTCACCACCATGTTCTGGTTGACGCCACCCAGCCTGGAGGCGTTCTGCTTGAACCAGCTGAACGGGGTGTCGAAGGCCCAGCTCCAACCCGCTGACATGTGGTTGTAGGTGAACTCGGTGCCCCACACATCGAAGAACTTCATCTGCACCTCAACGGGAAGTTTGTTGAGGCCGTTGAAGAAGGCCACCTCGTTGGGGGTGCCCATCGGACCGCCTTCGGCGCTGGTGCCGTTGTCGCCATTGATGTAGATGATCAGGGTGTTGTCGAGCTTGCCGAGGTCATCGAACTGCTGGATCACCCGGCCGATCTCATAATCGCTGTAGGCGGCATAGGCGGCGAACACCTCCACCTGGCGGATGAACAGTTTCTGGGCATCTGGGCTCAGTTGGTCCCAGGGGGTGATCAGATCGGCGGGCCAGGGATCGAGCTTCGCATCGGCAGGAATCACGCCGAGCTTCTTCTGGTTGGCGAAGATACGTTCTCTCAGCTTCTCGTAGCCATCATCAAACAGATGCATGGCGTGGATCCGCTCCACCCACTCCTTGGTGGGGTGGTGGGGCGCATGGGTGGCGCCGGGGGCGTACTTGATGAACAGCGGCTTGGCGGGGTTGATCTGATGCATCCGCGTCATGTAGTCGATGGCGTCATCGGCCATCTCTGTCACCAGGTTCCAACTGCCGGGGGCCTTGCCTTCGAAGGGATAGATCTGGGTGGTGTTGCGGAAGAGGTTCGGCTGCCACTGGTTGGCATCCCCCCCCACGAAGCCGTAGAAGTATTCGAAGCCCAGGCCGGTGGGCCACTGATCGAAGGGACCGCTCTGGCTGGCCTGGAAGGCGGGCACGTTGTGGTCCTTGCCGAACCAGGCGGTGGAGTAGCCGTTGTCCTTGAGCAGCCGACCGATCGTGGCCTTGTCGCGCTCGATGATGCTGTTGTAGCCGGGGAAGCCCGTCGACTGCTCCGAGATCACCCCGAAACCGGCCGAGTGGTGGTTGCGGCCGGTGATCAGGGCGGCGCGGGTGGGTGAGCACAGCGCCGTGGAGAACATGCGGTTGTAGCGAAGCCCCGCCTTGGCGACCCGGTCCATCGCCGGTGTGGGGATCACCCCGCCGAAGGTGCCGGGCACGCCGAAACCGGCGTCGTCGGTGATGATCAGCAGCACATTTGGGGCGCTCTGGGGCGGCGTGATCCGCGGCGCCCACCAGGGTTTGGACTGCAACGCGCCGTCATTGATCACACCGCCGAAGGGGGGAGCGGGGGCCGGCAGTTGGTTGCCGGCGAGCGTGGTGGTGGCGTTGGGGGATCCCGGCGTGCCGGTGATCCGCTGGGCCAGGGCCGGAACACCGCCCAGCTGCCAGCCCACCAGCAGCACCGCCAGCGTCAGCAGAGCGAAGCGGGTGATCGTGGCGCGGACGGAACGTTTAGCCATGGGTGGGGGAGAGCGGTGAAGCGAGTCGGAAGCCGATGTGGGACGTGCCGGTGTCGGGGCTTTCGGCCTCCCGGGCGGCCGGGCGGTAGCGGCTGCAGAAGTTGGGGGCACAGAGGAAGGAGCCGCCCTTGATCACGTGCTTGGCCACCCCGGGCTCCCGCGGGTCCAGGCTGGCGGCAGGGTCGACCAGCACCGGGTCGTCCTGGCCGGCCAGGAGGTCGTGGCCAGGCCGGTACCAGTCCGCCGTCCACTCCCAGACATTGCCGGTCATGTCGCGCAGCCCGTAGCCATTGGGGGGGAAGCGGCCCACCGGTGCGGTGCCGGCGTAGCCGTCTTCAGCCGTGTTGCGGACGGGAAACTCCCCCTGCCAGGTGTTGGCCAGGCCGGGCCGCCAGGTGTCGCCCCAGCTGAAGGCCCGATCCCGCAGTCCGCCGCGCGCGGCGAACTCCCACTGGGCCTCGCTGGGAAGGCTGGCGCCGGCCCAGGCCGCGTAGGCCTCGGCATCCGCCAGCGACACATGCACCACCGGATGGTCCAGCCGTGCGTCGATCGAGCTGCCGGGGCCCTCGGGATGGCGCCAATCGGCCCCCGGTACCCATTGCCACCAGCTGAGCTCCTGCGGGGGTTCGGCGGCGGAGGGGGGCCGGAACACCACCGAGCCGGGCCGACGCTCAGCGGCCGAGAGATCCGGGAACTGCTCCTGCGGCAGGGGCTGCTCCGCCTGGGTCCGGTAGCCGGTGGCGGCCACGAAGGCCGAGAACTGACGATTGGTGACCTCCTCAAGCCCCATGCAGAAGGGCTCCAGCCGCACAGGCGCTCCCGCCTCCTCCGGCAGCCGCCCCGCTGCTCCGATCCGATAGCGTCCGCCGGGGATCGGCGCCATCGACGGCGGGCAGGAGTCCGCCGCCTGGGCAGGGGTGGACCCCAGCAGCACCGCCCCCATCCCCAGAGCCAGGATCAGCAGGGTGGCCAGCACCGGAAACTCCCAGGCTTCAGGACGATGCACAAGCAAGGATTCGAGAAAGCACGGATTCGCTGGGCCCTGCGGATGGCTCACGGATCGCATTTTGAGGGCGTGAATGAGCGGTTCAGGGTCGCATCGATCACCTTCGACACACTCGTTGGCAGAGCGGATTGGCACAGCGCGCCGGCGCCGCCATCGGGCGCCCGGCGGCCATTGAATGCAGGACGGCAAGTCTGTCGCCTCGGCGCAAAAGTGCGGCGCGGATCTTGTCATGAACGGCGAGGAACGTGGCACGCTGGCCCGTCCGAAGATCGGACACAGTCCTGAGGGCACCGGAGGTCGAGTCCCACGGCTGCGTTCCCGACCCTGCCGCGTCCATCGCTCCCCACTCCCACCCATGCCCATGTCCTGCCCCCGCCACACCGGCCCAGTGCTGCTGGCCTGCCTGGTCCTCGGCCTCGCGGCGATCTGTCCCGTTGCCGGGGCGCAGCCCCAGGCGAATCCTGATCAGAAGGCCGCGCTGAGAGCCGTGGCCAAAATGATGGAAGGCCAGCGCACCTATTACCAGAAGAACGGGGCTTTCCGGGCCACAGTCTCCAACATCCAGCAAGATTTCGGTATCACCCTGCCGGTCTCCTTCGACTACGCCGTTCGCACCACCACAGAGGCCGCCTACAGCTACGTGATTCCAGCGCAGGGGGCGAAGGTGAGTCTTCTCAATGCCTATGTAGGAGCCGCCTTCCTCACCCCCAGCCAGACCCCGAAAATCACCACGATCCTCTGCATGAACAATCAGCCGGGCCAGATCCGTCCCGCCGATCCTCAGCTTGTGCTCGGAACCCTGGTGGCCAATCCCAGCGGCAGGATCGTGCAGTGCGGCGATGGCTCGATCGAGGTGAGGGCCTCGGTCGTCAACGAATGACGGCCACGCCTCCGCTGACGCTGCTGGAGTCGCGGGCGGTGGAGGTGAACGACCCCGACGCCCTGCTCGGTCGGGTGGCCCGGAATTTCCCCCTCAACGCCTTCCTGGAGGGTCCCCAGTGCGGCGGCTTCTTCCATCGCAGCGGCGTGATCCACGTCGGCGACGTGGCCGTGTCCTGCAGCCGCCACTCCCCCCTGGAGATCGGCTTCGATGACGGTGACCTCGCCACCCTGATCCTGCCGCTGGCGGGGGAGGCCCAGGTGGGAACGGATGGACAGACGCTGCGGCTGCAGGGGGGGGGCGATGGCCGCCTACCTGCCCGGTGCCGCCTTCACGGCCAGCACCGGAACCTTCGAGGAAGTGATGATCTGCCTGGATCGCCGGAGGCTCGCCGCAACGGCCTCCAGCTTCGCGGGCTCCGGCAGGGATCCCGGCCGCCATTGGCCCCGCTTCGAATGCCCCCTGCTGGTCGATGGCAGCCAGGCGAACCAGCAGGCCGATCTCCTCCGCCATCTGCACCTGGCGCTGCGGATGGTGGACGCCCCGCTGCTGGGCTCGGTGGGCGGAATCGCGGCCCCCCAGCTCGAGGATCTGCTCTATCGGCTGGTGGCAGCGCTGGTGTGCCCGGAAGCGGTCAGGGGAATGAGTGGTTCTCTGACCGACCCGCGTCAGGATCACCCCTCGACGACCTCCTGGAGTGGATCCAGGCTCACCTGCACACCCCGATCACCCCCACCGAGCTCAGTCGGCGCAGTGCCTATTCCCGGCGCAATCTGCAGTATCTGTTCCAGCAACGGCTCGGCTGCAGCCCCATGCAGTGGGTGAAGCGGCAGCGACTGGATGCCGTGCAGCGTGATCTGCAGCGGGCCCAGCCCGGGGAAACCGTGGCCGCCATCGCCCGCCGCCATGGCTTCGTGCAGTTGTCCTCCTTCGCCGCCAGCTTCTTGCGCCGCTACGGCATCGCCCCCTCGGTGCTGCTGCGCCGTTCAAGGACCGGCGCCGACTGAGCCGACCGGCACCCCACCTATCCATGGTGGAGCGCTTCGCTATCGATTGGCCTCCCTCCGCCGCTGAAGGCACCTCGGCCGACAATCCCACTCCGTCTTGGACTCCGGTTTCTCTCAGCTTCGTCATGGAATTGCGGCTTTGCGGAGTCACACCCGATGAGATCACCGCTCCAGCTTTCTGCAGAGATTGGTTCCTTGTGAGATGCTCTGGGAATCTGTTTCCAGGTTTCCGAAGGTTGCTGGAAACAGGTCAATTTCTTCCTTTGCCCTTAATTCGTTGGCCAGGCGTCTCCGCACCCTTCCGGTTGGTCATTCTCCGTTGCTGATCCTGGGGATCGGTGCGGGCCTGTTGGGCGGTCTCCTGGGTCTGGCCATCGATCCGACTGCGGCGCGGGCCGCTGAACCGGCTGAGCCTGCCCCTGCTGAGGCCAGCAGCATGGAAGCGTCGCCATCGCCCTGGGCCGCCACCGTGGAGCTCTATGGATTTGCGCCGCTGCGCACGTTCGGGAGCACCACAGTGCGGGGCTTCAACACCGACTTTGACCTCGACCTCGGCCAGGTGCTCAGGCCCCTGACGGGAGCGGCCACCATCCGCGGCAGCGTGGAGCATGGCCGCCTCGGCCTGCTCACCGACATCAGCTACGTCTCCGTTGCGGGACAGGAAGGCAAGCTCCAGGAGATCAGGACGCGGTCTATCGAAGGCCCCCTCGGCAAACGCAGCCTCACCCTCACCCCCGATGGCCAGGGCAGCGTGGACGCTGGAATCGCCAACATCCAGGGCATCTACGACCTGGCCCTGCGCTATCGCTTCGGTGACCGTGAAGCAGCTGTGGCACGGCCGGGCAGTTTCACCCTCATCCCCTATGCCGGGATGAGGGTCGTCAACATGCAGTACGACCTGGCTCTGCAGGCTCAGGGCCCCGGCCGGACCCTGACGTTTCGAGGGCCGAATCTGGAGGGTTCCCGGACGCTGCAGGGCCTGAATCTGCGGGGGCAGCATTCCTTCGACAGCACCGTTGTTCAGCCCTTGCTGGGCACCCAGGCGATGGTGTTTCTCTCCCCCCGTCTGAGGCTGTTCGCCCGCGCCGACATCGGTGGCTTCGGATTGAACAATGCCGATGATTACTCCTGGAACGCCCAGGCCGGCCTCGGCTACGCGATCGGCAACTCCGCCCAGCTCAACCTGTCCTGGCGCTATCTGCACCTGGGCGGCACCAATGGTGCCAACCCCGAAAACGCCTTCAACGTCAATGAGAATGGAATCGAAGCTGGCGTGAAGTTCTTTTTCTGAGCGCTCCGGTGCTGGGGGGCTTCCGCCGGAATCGGCGGTCAGCCGCCCGCCACCGGCAGCTTTTCGATCCGGCCATCCCGGCGCAGTTTGCCCTGCAGCTTCAGCCAGCTGAACCCCACCGGCAGGCCCAGCACCAGCGGCACGGCGGTGAGGGCGGGGCGTGCGCTGGCGGCCAGCAGGGCGGCGGCGATCGCCAGACCACCGAGCAGGAAGGACTGGCCGGTGGATTGCTGGGCGAGGGCCAGCCGCCGCAGCAGGCGGTCGGTTTCTCCGGCCCGGATCTGCACCTGCAGGTCGCCCTGCTCGATCCTGGCCAGGTTGTCTTCCAGGCGCCTCGGCAAACCCAGGGCGCGGCTGCCCACCTCGGCGGCCTGGCGGCCGAGTTCGTTGATGAAGTCGTTGGGGCCGTTACCGCTGGCGGTCATCAGGGGCAGCAGGTAGGGGCGGGCAATCGCCACCAGGCTAAAGCCGGGATCGAGGCCCCGGCCGACACCCTCGAAGGTGGAGAGGGCCCGCATCACGAAGATCAGCTCCGAGGGCAGGCGGAACGGCTGGCCGTACACCAGGTCGTAGAGGTCACCGGAGAGCTTCTCCAGCACGTTGGAGGAGAACGGTGGGGTCAGGGCATCGTTGAGCATCACCCGCACCAGTCGGCGCACCGGCCCGGTGTCGATGCCGGCGGCGATCACGCCGGCCCCCTGCAGCTCAAGCACCAGCGCGGCGGGGTCCCGGGCCGCTGCCGCCCGCACCATCCGACCGAGGCGGCTGCGCAGGCGCTGGGAGATCTGCCCCATCATCCCGAAGTCGTAGTAGATCAGGGCGCCATCGGCGGCCACCGCCAGGTTGCCGGGGTGGGGATCGGCATGGAAGAAGCCGAAGCGCACCAGTTGCTGGAGATAACTGGCCGCCCCTTTCTCGGCCACCGCCGCCGGATCGATGCCGGCCGCCACCAGGGCGGGGCGGTCGGTGATCTTGATGCCCGGCAGGTAATCCAGGCAGAGCACCCGCCGACTGCTCAGTTCCCAGACCACCGCCGGCACCCGGATGCCGGCATCCTCGAGAAATTGCTGACGGAAGCGGGCCGCATGCTCGGCTTCGAGACGGAAATCAAGTTCCCGCAGCAGCACCCGCCGGCATTCCTGGGCGATCGGTACCCATTCACGGCCCTGGCCCCAGCGCGGGTGGCGCTGCAGCAAGGCGGCCACCTGCTGCAGCACCTCCAGGTCGAGGCGGAACAGGCGCTCCAGGCCGGGCCGCTGGATCTTGAAGACCACCTGGCGGCCACTGCGCAAGCTGGCGCGGTGCACCTGGGCGAGGCTGGCCGAACCGAGCGGCCGCTCCTCGAGGTCCACGATCTCGGCGCAACGCTCGCCGAGCTCCTCCTCCAGGAGGTTTTCAACGACGCTGAACGGAAAGGCCGGCACCTTGTCCTGAAGGCTGGCCAGCTCCTCCACATACCCGGCCGGCAGCACATCGGGGCGGGCCGAGAGCAACTGCCCCAGCTTGATGAAGGCCGAGCCCAGGCTGATCAGTTCAGCGGTGAGCCAGCGGGCCCGCAACCGCTGCCGGAGGCTGCGGTGCTCCGGGTTGATCCCACCGCGGTAGCTCCAGGCCTGGCCGTCGATCCAGAGACCGAAGGCCAGCAGCAGCACCGCTCTCCAGATCCGCAGCGACCGCCTCAACCCCTGCCAATGCGCCCAGAGTCGCCCCATCAGGCGTGGTCCTCGAGGCGGCGGGAAAGGGCCGCCACCGTGGCCCTCAGGGCATCGATCCGCTCCTGGGCCTGCCTGGGGCGGGCCGTGGCGGAACCGGTGGCCCCTGGGACGGCTGGCCCAGGGGAGCTGGCGCTGGATGCGGCGTCGGTTTCCAGACGCTCCGCTTCCTGCTCCACCTCCTGCCAGAACAGTTCCCATTCGTTGCGGAGCCGCTCCGGCGCCTCCTGGGCCAGCACGGTCAGCCCGGCCAGGGAATCGGCCAGACCGCTGCCAAGCCTCGCCTGAAAGCGGTTCAGGGCCGCCTGAATCAAGGATTGGGGCGCACTCATCTCCAGGCCTGCCGGTTGGCCAAACTGTGGCAGATCAGGGCAACGACGTGGGCGGCGGTGGGGCCAGGGGAGCTGGGGCCTGCGCCGGTGGCTGTGGCTCCGGTAGTCCGGGTTCGGCTGGAGCGGCTTCCGGCGGGAGAAGCGGCTCGAAGGGTGGCTCTTCCGCTGCCGCCGGCCTGGTGGCGGCCTCCTCTGCGGCCTGGCGGTCCTTCAGCTCCTGGCGACGCCGCTTCGCTTCCTCCTGCTTCTGGTTGGCTTCGAACTCGAGGCGATCGAGATCGCCCCGGATCTCGGTGCGATCAGTGCCGAAGCGCATCCGCAGGCTCTCCAGACTGGTGCCCGGGAACGGCTTCACCCCGAAGTCCAGTCCCAGCGGCTGCGCCGCGTCGCCGCCACGGCTGAGCAGCCGATCGGTGATCGCGTAGCCAAGCCCGAAACAGAGGCCGGCCAGCAGGGGAACCAGCCAGCGGCGTCGCGGCGGCAGTGGAGCTTCAGCCGCCGGCTGGCGGCGACGCGGGGGGCGCTGGGCACCGGCGGAGGGCATGGCGGCAACGGGCGCGATCTGCCCCCATCCTCCCCTCAGCTGCCCACCGGCGTGGCGGGGCGTTCAGGTGGTGTAGTCGGCGTTGATGCGCACGTACTGGTCGGAGAGATCACAGCCCCAGGCCAGACCAGGCTTCAGCTGCTTCGCTCTGCTTGCTGCTCTCCTGCTGAATCAGATCCAGGCTGGACAGCAAAGCTCTGGTCCAGCTTGACCGCCTCAGCACCCAGGAGGCCCAGCGCTTCGGCGAGGAAGCGAGACTCAAGGCCGGATCGACGGGATCGGGGCCGGGCTCCGGCCGCTGTCTCTGGTATGGGAGCCGGATGCAACTGCCTTCACCTCAAGCTCTGCATCAGGCTCAACCGACGGACCCAGCGGCGCCTCTCGAAGCCTGGTCCTGGAAGGCGGCGATCGCCGTCGGCAGGGTGGGATAAAAGTGCTCGGCGCCGATCCTCTCCGCCACGCCGGCTCTGACGAGCTGAAGGTAGAGGTCCTGCTTGACCCGGGCCATGGCGAAGACGATGTGCCGCCCAGCCAGCTCCTGCTGCAACTCCTGCAAAACATCGGCAGCGGTGATGTCGACCTCCACGATCGCCTCCGCATTGAGCACGAACCAGTCGACGGCAACGGTTTCGGCATCGATCGCCAGCAGGGCGCGGCGGCGGAAGTCCTCGGCATTGGCGAAGCAAAGCGGCGCGTCATAGCGGTAGAGCACCAGCCCGGGGATCGTGCTGGTGCCCTCCCAGTCCTCGACGTCGTGGAGGCCGGCCAGGTTGGGCGGGTTACCCAGTACCGCGTCATGGGGGCGCACCAGGCGGGCAAACAGATCGATCACCGACAGCGCCACCGCCAGCGCCACGCCCATCAGGAGGTCGGTGAGCAACACACCCGCGAAGGTGACCAGCGCCAGGCGGAACTCACTGAGCTTGAAGCGCCGCAGGCGCTGGAACTCCGAGATATCGATCAGGCGCAGAGCGGCATAGATGACGATTGCGCCCAGGGCCGCCTTCGGGAACAGGGCCAGCAGCGGCCGCAAAAAGAGCACAACCAGCGACACCGCCACGAAAGCCACCAGCGAAAACAGCTGGGAGCGGCTGCCAAGCGCCTCGCCGATGGCCGTGCGGCTGCCGCTGCTGCTGACCGGGAAGCCCTGCATCAGACCGTTGCCCAGATTCACCGCCCCCAGAGCCAGCAGCTCCTGGTTGGCATCGATGCGGTAACCGCCTCGGGCCGCGAAGGCTCGGGCCGTCAGCACGTTGTCGGAGTAGCCCACCAGGGCGATGCCCACAGCAGCAGATAAAAGGAATCTGAGCTTCTGAGGCGCAACGCCCTCCGGCAGGTGAAAGCTGGGCAGCCCGGCCGGAATATCCCCGATCACTGCGACGCCGCGTTGATCGAGGTGCAGCACCGAAACCACCGCCACAGCCAGCAGCACCGCCAGCAGCGGTCCGGGGGCCATGGGGAAAAGGCGCTGCACCAGCAGCAGAAAAACCAGCACCCCGATCGCCAGCACCAACGTGGGCCCATGGATCTCACCGCTGCGGCCGGCCAGCTCGCGCAGCTGGTCCAGCAGCGACTCGGCCTGAAGATCCACTCCGCTGATCTTGCCGATCTGGCCACTGATCATGATCACGGCCACCCCGGCCATGTAGCCCACCAGGATCGGCTTGGAGAGCAGATCGGCCAGGAAGCCCAACCGGCTCCAGGCCCCCAGCAGGCAGGCCAGACCGACGAACAGGGCCAGCAGGCTGGCAAGGCTGGCGTAGGCCAGGGGATCACCCCCGGCCAGCGGCGCGATCGCCACCGCCGTCATCACGGCCGTGGTGGATTCGGGCCCCACCGAAAGCTGGGGGGAGGAACCGAGCAGGGCATAGAGCAACATCGGCGGCAGGATCGCCCACAGCCCAGCGACCGGCGCCACACCGGCCAGTTCCGCATAGGCCATGCACTGCGGCACCAGATAGGCCGCCACGGTTACTCCCGCCAGCAGGTCCCCCCTGAGCCAGGCGTGTTGATAGGCGCGCATCTGCCGCAAACCGGGCAGGATCGATATCAGAGAGATCGCTCGTACCAAGGCCTGTTCAATCAGCAGCAGCAGCCCGGCAGCCGCCACCGACTGGACGATTCGTGACTGGAGCGTTGCACGGAAGCCAGCGCAACCCTGAGCCGATCGGTGCTGCTGTCACCGCTTGGCACACCGGCGTTCAGGTGGTGTAGTCGGCGTTGATGCGCACGTATTGATCGGAGAGATCACAGCCCCAGGCCAGACCCTTGCCGGGACCGTCGCCCACCACCAGGCGGATGGTCACGGTGTCGCCACTGAGATAGGCGCCGGCGGCGCGCTCAGCCATGAAACGGGAAGCGGCCGGGCGGTCGAAGGGCAGGGGCTGACCTGCGGCCATCAGCTGGTGCTCCCCCAGCCAGAGGGCCACCGCCTCGGGGTCGAACTCCACCCCGGCGCGGCCAGCCGCGGCCACGATCCGGCCCCAGTTGGGGTCACGGCCGTGGACCGCGCACTTCACCAGCGACGACCCGCAGATGGTGCGGGCGATGGCGCGGGCGCCGGTGTCATCCGTCGCCCCCTCCACCCGCGCTTCGATCAGGCAGGTGGCCCCCTCGCCGTCGCGGGCAATCGCCCTGGCCAGGTGCTGCGACACCGCCGTCAGGCCGCCCTCCAGCGCGTCGAAGTGCTCCGGGCTCAAGGGCTCGCCGGCTGCAAAGGCCAGGAACGTGTCGTTGGTGCTGGTGTCGCCGTCGATCGTGATCGCATTGAAGGAACGATCCACCGCCCGCCGCACCATCCCTTGCCACAGCTCCGCCGGCACACCGGCATCGCAACTGAGGTAACCCAGCATCGTGGCCATGGTGGGGTGAATCATCCCGGAGCCCTTGGCCATGCCGCCGAGGCGCACACGCCGGCCGCCCAGGTCGGCCTCCAGGGCGATCTGCTTGTCGATCAGATCGGTGGTGAGGATGGCCGTGGCGGCGGCGGCGCCCCCCTCGGGGCTCAGGGCATCCACCAGGGGATCGAGGCCCGCCAGCAGGATCTGCATAGGGATCGGCACGCCGATCACGCCGGTGGAGCAGATCAGCACCTCCTCAGCCGCCAGACCCAGGAGATCGGCGGTGGCCTGGGTGGCACGCAGGCTGTCGATCAGGCCCAGATCACCCGTGCAGGCATTGGCCTGGCCGGAATTGGTGAGCACCGCCCGGGCGCGGCCGCCGCTGGCCGCCAGGCGCTCGGCGCAGAGATCCACGCAGGCGGCCCGCACGCGGTTGGTGGTGAAGCTGCCCGCGCAGACGGCCCCTGCCGGGGCCAGCAGCAGCGAGAGATCAGGCTTGCCGGAGGCCTTGAGGCCAGCGGTGCTGCCGGCCGCCAGAAAGCCGGTGGGAGCGGTGAGGCCACCGGGGATCGGGTGCCAGGGAAGGGACACGGCGGCAGGATGACTCACACCATCCTGCCGAGCCGCCATGGCGGAGCCAACCACGCCCGAATCGCCGTCTCCGAGGGAAGTGGAGGCCCTCTGCTGCGAGCTGGCCGGCGTGCACTTCCCCTGGGACACCACCCGCTCCCTTGAGCTGGCCCTGCTCAAGACCTTCTGCGTCCCCTCGATATCCGCCCTGCTGGAGCGCACAGGTGAATTCACCCACAGACCGCGCAAGCGCTACGACGACACCGGCCTGATGGTGGCGGAGCTGTTGCGCTGGGGCCCCCGCAGCCCGGAGGGGCAGGCGGTGATCACCCGGATGAACCGGATCCATGGCGCTTATGCGATCAGCAACCGTGATTTCCTCTACGTGCTCTCCACCTTCGTGGCTGAACCGATCCGCTGGTTGGCCCGCTACGGCTGGAGGGCCCTGAGCACTCGGGAGCAGACGTGCTTATTCCTCTTCTGGCGCCAGGTGGGCGAGGCGATGGGAATTCAGGCCATCCCTGACAACCTGGCAGCGCTGATGGCGTTTAACCACAGTTTCGAGCTTGAGGCTTTCCAGAGCGCCCCCAGCAACCGGCGGATCGCCGAATCCACCCTGGCGATGCTCCTGGACGACTGGCCTGCTCCCCTGCGTCCGGCACTACGCGGGGTACTGCTGGCGCTGGTGAGCCGCGACGTCTGCGGCAGCCTGGGGTGGACCAGCAGCCCCGACTGGCTGCAGCAGCTGGTGCTGGGCGGCCTGCGCCTACGCAGCCGCCTGGCCCGCCGTTGGCCGCGGGGGCAGGGCAACACCCGCTTTTACTCCGAACGCCCAACCCCCAGCTATGGCGGCCGCTTCACTCTGGAGCAACTGGGGCCTCCAGCCATGCTGGAGCGGCTGAATCGGCCCCGCTGGCAGGGCGGCCAGCGGCGGATCGGCCTGACCGGCGGCATTGCCAGCGGCAAGAGCAGCGTGGGCCGCTGGCTCGCCGAACGGCATGGGCTCCCGGTGCTGGATGCGGACACCTGCGCCCGGGACGCCCTGGCGCCCGGCAGCACGGGGGAGCAATCAGTGCTGGAGCGCTACGGCGCGCGGGTGCGAGCGCCTGCAGGAAGCATCGATCGCGCCGCCCTCGGGCGGATCGTGTTCAGCGACCCAGCCGAGCGGGCCTGGCTGGAGCAGCTGGTGCATCCGCTGGTGCGGAAGAGGTTCGAGCTGGAGCTGAAGCGGCTAGCGGCCGCACCGGTGGTGGTGCTGATGATCCCCCTGCTGTTCGAAGCCGGCCTCGAGGGAATGTGCAGTGAGATCTGGCTGGTGGACTGCGACGCCCAGCAGCAACTGGAACGGCTCCGCCGCCGCGACGGCTTCGATCACGTCGAGGCCGAGGCCCGCCTCGCGGCCCAATGGCCCATGGGCGAGAAGCGCAACCGTTCCGATGTTCTGATCGACAACCGGGGAAGCGAGGAGGCACTGGCCGATCAGGTGGAGCAGGCTCTGCGCTCTGCTCCTTCAGTCGGCTGAGGCCCGCTCCGCCAACGCCGCGGCCCAGTCTTCGAAAGCCTTCAGGTCGGCCTCCAGCCTGCTCCAAACCTCAGGAAGCGCCTTGATCAGGGCGGTGATGGGTTCAGGGCGCAGCTCATCGGCGTAGAGGTTGCGCACCAGATGCCGGAAGCGCAGATACTCCTGCAGCGACGTTTGGGTGCTTTCGCGAAGCACCGCCGGACGCTGATCGGTGGCCATCGCCATCCGCTCCAGCAGCCGACGATGCCAGCCGTCCCCCTGGCGTGGCGTGCCGCCATTGAGTGAGCGGCTCACCAGCAGCAACACGCGCTCGATCCCGGTGTAGAAGCTGTGTAGCCGCAACGCTGCTGCCTCCACAGGCTCGGGGCCTTCCCCCAGTCGAGGCAGGCTGCGGGCCAGGGACGCCACCAGGTTCTCCAGCCGCTGACGCTCGCGGCGCAGGTCGTCGCGGAGCTCACGCAGATCCTCAGGCTGCATCGCCGCCGTTGCAACCCGATGCAAGGAGTCCTTGGGCAACCCGTGCGCCTGCCATCAAGGTTCGGCCGTGGCGCAGCAACCGCTCGGCGAGCTCAGGAGAAAGGTCTTCCAGGCGCTTGAGATCAACCGGCAGCGGCCCAGCCGCCTCGGCCAGAGCGATGGCCTTCAGCAGCTGATCAGCGGGCAGACCCTGCACGAGCAGATCGAGATCGGAATGCTCCTTGAATCCAGAGCCCAACAAGGACCCATGCACCCAGAGCCCGCTGAGCTGGGGCCAGTGCTCACGAAAAACCTGCGCGGAGCGCTCAGCCTGGCTGAGGCCTGCCTGGCGCCGCTGCTCCAGCACCTGGCGATCGGCCGCGAAGCGCTGCAGCCAGTAGGTCTCGGCGTGGAGCGTCATGGGCCAAGTCTGCCTTCAGCCCTTGAGCTTCGCCACCAGGATTGAGTTGGCCAGCTTCGGATCGGCCCGGCCACCGGTGCGCTTCATCAGCTGCCCCACGAAAAAGCCCTGCAGCTTGGTCTTGCCACCCCGGAACGCTTCCACTTCGGCTGGATGGGCGGCCAGCAACGCCTCCACCTCCGCGCTGATCGCGGCGGGATCGCTGATCATGCCCAGGCCGCGCTCAGCCACGATCCCCTTGGCGGAACCGCCCTTCTCCAGCAGCTCCGGCAGGATCTCCTTGGCGATCTTGCCGCTGATCGTGTCGTCGTCGATCAGACCCACCAGCTCCGAAAGCTCCTCGGGTTTCAGGGGCAGATCGGTGATTGAGAGCTTGCCGGCATTGAGATAGGCGGCGATGTCGCCGGTGACCCAGTTGGCGACGCCCTTGGGATCGCCACCGGCTGCCACGGCCGCCTCGAAGTATTCAGCCATGGCCCGCTCATCGGTGAGCACCCGGGCGTCGTAGATCGAGAGCCCGAGCTGCTCGGCGTAGCGATGACGCTTGGCCGCCGGCAGCTCGGGCAGTTCAGCGCGCCAGCTTTCCCGCCGAGCCGGCGTGACCTCGATCGGGCCCAGATCCGGCTCCGGGAAGTAGCGGTAGTCGCTGCTGCCCTCCTTGGAGCGCATGCTTTTGGTGAGTTGCTTGCTCTCATCCCAGAGGCGCGTTTCCTGCCGGATCGGCTCACCGGCCTCGATCGCCTTGATCTGGCGGGCGATCTCATGATCACAGGCCCTCTGGATCGCCGAGAAGGAGTTCATGTTCTTGATCTCCACCTTCACGCCGAACGGTTCATCCGGGCCCCGCCGCACCGAGATGTTCACATCACAGCGCAATGATCCCTCCTGCATGTTGCCGTCGCTCACGCCCAGATAGCGCATGATCCGACGGATCTCGGAGGCGTATTCGGCCGCCTCTCTGCCTGTGCGCAGATCGGGCTTGCTGACGATCTCGGCCAGGGCCACCCCGGCGCGGTTGTAATCCACCAGGGAGTGGGTGCTGCCCGCCAGGCGATCGCTGCCGGCGTGCACCAGCTTGCCGGCGTCTTCTTCCATGTGCAGCCGCTCGATGCCGATCGTCTTGAGGTAGGTGTCCTTGCCCTTCTCAGCCACCTCCACTTCGATCCAGCCGTTCTCGGCGATCGGCTGGTCGAACTGGGAGATCTGGTAGTTCTTGGGCAGGTCGGGATAGAAATACTGCTTGCGGTCGAACTTGCTGTGCTCAGCCACTTGCAGGTTGAGCGCCAGGGCCGCCTTCACCGCATACTCCAGCACCTTCTCGTTGAGCACCGGCAGGGTGCCGGGCAGTCCCAGCACCACCGGATCGATGTGGGTGTTGGGGTCGTCGCCGAAGTTGGTGGAGGCGGCGGTGAAGATCTTGCTGGCGGTGCCCAGCTGCACATGGGTTTCCAGGCCGATCACCGCCTCCCAGGCCCCTTGTCCGTTCACCGCCGCCATTCCTTCTGCCTGCTTGCACGTGCTGGGAATCGATCCTATGCAGCCGCCCGGCTCACGGTGCCGGGGCCTCGAAGCAGAGCTCGCGGCAGCCGCTGCGGGGATCGAGCACCCGCCTGAACCGCACCCCCACCGGCAGCAGCAGGGCGATCTCGGCGGTGGTGCGGATGCCGTTGCCGGCGAGCAGGTGGCCGCCCCGGCAGTGGCCTCGGGCATCGGCGGCGCTGAGGTGGAGATGCACCCCGTCGGGTCCAAGGCTTCCCTGCAGGCTGAGCAGCTCCCAGGGCCCCGGCAACAGCAGCGCCTCGCTGGCTCCCGCCGGCCGCAGGCTGAGCTGATCGAGGCTGCCGATCGCTGAGGCCACCCAGGCGGCGTCGATCTGTCGCTCGGCCACCAGGGTCTCGAGGGCACCGCGCAGGTCGCAACCCGGGCTCAGCCGCAGGTTGAGCAGGCTGATCTCCCCGGGATGAGCTGTTGGATAGCTTGAAATCATGGATGCCCTTGCAGCCGATTCCCTGACCGCTCCATTCTCGGCAGAGTCGTTCGATTCAGGTGCGGCTGCCGTGCTGATCCTCGGCGGCGGTCTGATCGGGCTGGCGATCGCCCATCAGCTGGCCCGCCGTGGCCAGTCGGTGCTGGTGCTGAGTCGGCGGCGCAGTGAGGCGGCCGGGTTCGTGGCGGCGGGAATGCTGGCTCCCCATGCCGAAGGGCTGAGTGGCCCGCTGCTGGATCTGGGCCAACGCAGCCTCGGCTCGATTCCCGGCTGGGTGGCCCAGATCGAGGCCGACAGCGGCCTGTCCTGCGGCTTTCGCCCCTGCGGCATCGTGGTTCCCTTCCGCTCCGCCGCTGAGCGGGACGCCTACCCCACCGCCCGCTTCGGCCTGGCCCTCGATGCCGCCGATCTGCGGCACGAGATCGGCGGCATCGGTGCGGCCTGGCAGGCCGGTCTGTTGTTTGATCAGGACGGCCAGATCGACAACCGCCGTCAGTTGATGCGCGCCCTTGAAACGGCCTGCGTTGCCCTGGGCGTGGGGTTTCAGGAGGGCAGCGAGGTGCTGGAACTGCTGGCGCCGGCCGGGCGGCTCGAAGCGATCCGCCTGCGCCGGACGGAGGGTGAGGTGGTGACCCTGCCGTGCAACCGGGCCGTGCTGGCCTGCGGCGCCTGGAGCGCCCGGTTGCTGCCGGGCCTGCCCGTCCAGCCGATCAAGGGTCAGATGCTCTCGCTGCAGGCACCCCGCCAGGCGCTGAAACGGGTGCTGTTCGGGCCTGGCACTTACCTGGTGCCGCGCGAAGACGGTCTGCTCGTGGTGGGCGCCACCAGTGAGCCGGACGCCGGCTTTGCGGCCGGGCTGACGCCCCAGGGCCAGAGCCAGCTGGAGCAAGGCCTTGTCAGCCTCCTGCCGGAGGCGGCCCACTGGCCGCCGATGGAGCGTTGGTGGGGATTCCGGCCCGGCACCCCCGATGGCCTGCCCCTGCTCGGCCCAGCGGAGATCGCCGGCCTCTGGCTGGCCACGGGTCACTACCGCAACGGGGTGCTGCTCGCCGCGATCAGCGCCAGCCTGATCGCGAACCTGATCGAGCCGGGCGCTTCCGGCGATGCGGCGCTGCTCGCCCCGTTCGATGCCAGACGCTTTGGCCGCCCGGCGGCCGGCGATCAGCTGGGCAGGGCAACGGGGCTCGGCTCGGCGTCAGCCACGGTGTAAACCGGGATCATGCCCATGCCTTTCACCTGCTGAGGTTCGAGCGCACGGACCGGCAGCTCCTGCTCCACCAGCTCCGCCGTGCCGGCATCGATCACGATCGGCACATCCAGCAGCCGCGTGAGCCCCTCCAGCCGGCTGGCCAGGTTCACCTTGTCGCCGATCACGGTGAAATCAAGGCGGCGGGGGCTGCCGATCTGGCCGACGATCACCGAGCCGCTGGCCAGGCCGATGCCACTGCTGAATGGCTCGATGCCCTCGGCCAGCCACTGGGCGTTGAGCTCCTCCAGCCGGGTCCGCATCGCTTCGGCGCAGCGCAGCGCCGCCAGGGCCTCCTGCCGGGGCCCACGCCCGATCGGTGAACCGAACACGGCCATCACGGCATCGCCGATGAACTTGTCGACGGTGCCGCCGTGGGCGCTGATCACCTCGACCATGCCGCCGAGATAGTCGTTCAACTGGCGCACATGCAATTCAATCTGGCCTTCGGCGCTGCGTTTCTGGGTGAGCTGGGTGAACCCCTTCAGGTCGCTGAACAGCACGGTGACGGGCAGCAGTTTTCCCCGCAGGATGCCCTCGGCCGCATCGGGATCCGAGAGGATCTCGGCCACCACGCTGGGGGCCACATAGCGCTCGAAAGTGCGTCGCAGCCTCCTCTTCTCCTTCTCCTCCCGCAGGTAGGCGTCGCCGCCGTAAAGCAGGCCCAGCAGCACCAGGCCGCTGGCCGGGGCGAGCAGCGGCAGCCAGCGATCCAGCTGGCGCAGCACCACGAAGCCCGCCACCAGTTGAAGGACCAGCACGCTGATCACCAGCCCCAGCCGCCACGGCAGGCCCGACAGCCGCAGCCCAAGAGCCGCCACCAGCAGCAACGGTGCCATCGCCAGCAGGCCCCTGGCCGGTGCCGCTGCCGGCCAGGGGCCCAGGCCATCTCCCTGGAGGGAATTGGCCGTGGCGGTGGCCAGCATCTCCAGGCCCGAGATCCGGCCGAAGGGGGTTGGATTGCCCGCCTCGCCCTGGGACACCACAGGCCCCATCAGCACCAAAGCATCCTTCAGCATTCCCCGGCTGGAATGGCGCTGCCAGCGAGCCGGATCGAGCACCTCCCAGGCGGAGATCCTCTGGAAGCTGCCTTCCGGCCCGTAGAAGTTCAGGGCCATGGCGGGGTCGTTCTGGCGGCTGGGGCGTCCCAGCAACCGCAGGGCTGTGCCAGCCAGAGAGGGGAAGGGGTCCACGCCGTTGTCGGGCAGGAGGCCGCGGCCATAGGCATCGGGGTGGCGGGCCGGCTGGCCGGCTTCCCTCGGCAGAGTATTGGTGAGACCAAGCGATCCTTCACCGGTCAGGGCGGGCAGGATCGGATCCGGACGGATCAGGGTGAGGCCGCTGCCGACTTCGCCGTCCTGGGGCTCGAGCATCTCCGCCGCCAGGGCCACATGGCCCCGCAGGGGCTCCAGGGTTTTCGCCAGGGCCGCGTCATCGGCGGGTCCTTTGCTGCTTGGTCCCGCGAAGGTGACGTTGATCGCCACCACGGCCGCGCCGGCCTCCCGCAGCCGGGTGGCCAGCAATCCATAGGCGGCGCGGGGCCAGGGCAGGGTGTCGATTCCACGGGCCCAGGCTGGAATCTGCTCAGAGTTCAGATCGGCGAACCAGCTTCCCTGCTGGAGCGTGGCGTCATCAATGGCCACCAGCACCACCTGGCGGGGCGCTGGCCTGGGGCCCCGCAACACCACGAGCTGGTCTTCAAGGCCACGCTCCCATTCCTGCCACCGCGTCGGCGGCCAGCCGCTCAGCACACCGACGGCGATCACCACCGCGGCTGAGGCCAGGGCCGTGAGGCGCGAGCGCTCGATCAGCACAGCTCAGCCCCCATCAGAAGAAGCGGGGCAGATTCAGGAGAGGGATCAGCGGTGATCCACCGGGCAGGGAAGGCAGTGAGACCCCCGGCAGGTTGGAGCGCAAATAGCCCTCCAGGCTGCCGATCGCGGGCAGGGGCGCTGTGAAGCCAAGGAAGAGCGGACCCTTCAGGATGGCGGAGTAATCGCCGCTGCTGAGCTTGAGCAAGGTGAGCACCACGCCTGTGGCGGAAAGACGCAACCGTTCACCGCCGTTGACGGTGGTGCTGGGTTGGCCGGATGGTTCCCCCCCCTCGGTCAGGGGTTCCACCTCCACCGAACCCTCCAGGACGGTCAGCTCCGAGCCACCCTCGTCATCCACCCGCAGCACATAGTTCGTGCCCCGCACGCTCAGCCGCGAGGAGCGGGTGCAGCCGCTCTGCCTGCCTGAGACGAGCACTTCACCCTTGCGGAGCAGGAAACAACCGCTGCCGAGCCGCAGCTGGGAGTAGCGATTGAGCCGCCCGGCCGCACCGGACGCGAAGCTGAGCTGGCCGCGGCTGTTCTCCGTGCTGATCTCCTGCGGACTGACGGCCTGCTGGTTCAGTCTGGCCTGGCGGGCATCGATGAACAGCTCATTGCCATCCAGGATCTCCTTCACCGTGGCCGTTTCGGCTGGGGTGGCCGCGGAGACCGGTGCCACCAGGTGGAGTGAGGCGACCAGGATCAGCAGCAGCCCGATGCGTTCAGGATTCCGCCGGGCCAGGCAATGAAACACCTTTGAAGGTCTCGGTGATGTAACGATACAGCGCCTCGAATTCGGGCATCGTGGTGGTGAACCCAACAAACAGCGGGCCATTCAGAATGGCTTTGTAGTCGTCAGGGCCGAGCTTGACGCTGGAGAGAATCTTGCCATCCGCAGAAAATCTGAATTGGTAACCGGCCTTGATCTCAACCGGCGGAGGCGCAACCGCGGTTGCTTGGTCGTTCTTCAAGGTCAGGCAGACGATCACCTCTTTGTCAGTGTTGGTTTTGGGTTGCGACCAGACACAACCGATCGATGTGGCCTTTTGTGAAGCGAAAACAATGCGCTGGTGGATGGGTGATCCCCACCAGAGCTTGGTCAGTGATTCCGGCGTGTAGAGCCCTCCCTCGGCCGGACAACCCAGTACTTCGCCCAGCACAGACCAGCCGGAGGGAAGCCTGACGGCGGCAAAGGGAGAGCTCACCCCGGCGTTGCCGCCGTGGAAGCAACCGCCGGATTGCCGCATCGCCTTGATCAGGGAATCCCCATAGTTATTGATCTCTTCTTGAACAGCCGCCGGCAGGGGTTGAAATCTTGGTGTGCCGAGTTGCTGGCGCTGATTGTTGAGTTGTTCGAGAAGCTTGGTGAGCAGCTGGGATTGTTCGGCTGGCTGAAGAGAATCAATGTAGGAATCGGCGACCACGGTGCCTTCCAGAACGATCACATCGGTGCTGCCATCCTCATTGGCGAGGACGATGTAATTCGTGCCGCGCGAGCTCAATCGCAGTGATTTTGTGCACCCACTCTGCTTGCCGGAGACCAGCACCTGACCCTTGGCGAGCAGGAAACAGCTCTTGCCGAGGCGTAACTGGGTGAACCGGTTGATGCGGGCGGCGGCTCCGGACCTGAACAGCAGCTGGCCCCGGCTGTTCAGGGTGGTGATCTCCTGCGGAGTAAGGGCGGTTTGATTCACCCTGGCCTGGCGGGCATCGATGAACAGCTCGTTTCCATCAAGAATCTCCTTCACCGTGGCTGCCTCTGCAGCTACGGCCGAAGGTGCCATGGCCAGCATTCCGGCCAATACCGGCAGAGCGAGTGAAGGCAGAATGCTCGCGGGGTGGGCCAGCAACGCCAAGGGCCGAATCAGCGGCAAGGGGGCAGTCTGGGAAACTGATTATCCAGAGCTTACTGGATCTCATTAGGGTGATCCTCACTCCCGTTGCGGCCCGTTCCGCCAGCGTCGGTCGGTTCGGCGTGAATCCGTTCCATCAGGTTGGTCAGAATCACTTCTGTGGATCGGCAGGGGATCCCGCTCGAGTGATTGTTAAGGCTGGTCGCGCAGATGGCGATTGAGAGCATCCTGCTCCAGCAAGGTCGAGACGAAGCCCAGAAAAAAAGGACCTCTGAGAATGGTGTCGTAGTCGGCCGCCCGCAGTTCGGCGGACGAGAGAAACGACCCTGTGTCTGAGAATCTGAATCTGTGGCCAGCGTTGATGATCAACGGTGCGGCAGCCACAGCAGTCTGGCCATCATTTCTCATCGTCAAGCAGACCATCGCCTCGGTGTCGTGCTTGCTCATGGCTTTTGACCAGACACAGCCGATGGCGGTGGCCTTTCGGGACTCATAGACAATCCGCTTGTGGGTGGGGGACTCCTGCAGCATCCGCGCGACAATTGCCGGGTCCCAGACTCCTGGTACGGTCGGACACCCCAGCACCTCCCCGACGACGGACCAGCCCCTGGGAAGACGGACGAAATCAAAGGGTGAAGCGACCCCATTGCTGCCACCGTGGAAGCAGCCACCGGTTCGTTTCATCGCATTGATCAGCAGAAGGCCGTAGGGCTCGATCGCAGCCTGAACAACAGCGGGAACGGATGGGAACGCCGCTTTGCCGAGTTGCATACGCCGTTGATTGATTTCGAACAGCAGTTGACTGAGCAAGACGGGCAGGTCGTTCGATGGCTGCTCGAATGGCGCCGCGTGCTGTAGGGGCTCGGCTTCCACCTTCCCCTCCAGCACGATCACATCGGTACTGCCATCCGCGTTGGCGGTGATGATGAAAGTGGTGCCGCGTGAACTCAGCCGCAGTGATTTGGTGCAGCCACTCTGTTTGCCGGAGACCAGCACCTGACCTTTGGCGAGCAGGAAGCAGTTTCTGCCGAGCCGCAACTGGGTGAATCGATTCAGACGGGCCGTCGCACCCGATCGAAAGGTGAGGTGAGCGCGACTGTTCCTTGTGTTGAGCTGCTGGGGCGACAGGGCCGTTTGATTGATCTCGGCCTGGCGGGCATCGATGAACACCTCCCTGCCATCAAGGATCTCCACCACCCTGGCTTTCTCGGCAGCCAGCAGCGGCGTTGGCTGGATGGGCCACACCAGGCCGAGGAAGGTCAGCAGCCACCATGCAGATGCCGTCCTGGCTGGACGTCCGGCAACGGAACCAGATGACGGGGAGATGGGTGAGCCCACAGCAAGGCGATCAGGCAGGTCTGGACACACTCATGGAGATTCTGAGGGCTCCGGTGGGGCTGGATCCCGCAGCCCCAGCAGGGCCAGCACCTCCAGAGGCTCCCGCCCGCCCTTGAGCTGGTGGGGCCCCAGCGGCTTGACCTCCAACTCCCCGGGCAGCAGGGCCGCCAACTCAGCGCTGATCAGAATCGGATGCTGCGGGTAGCGGCGGGTGAGACGCTCCAGGCGATTGGCCACGTTCACGCTGGTCCCCACCACGGTGAACTCCAGCCGCTGAGTAGCCCCGAGATTGCCGGCGATCACCTCCCCCACATGCAGGCCGATGCCATGGCGCAATGGCTCCTGGCCAGCTGCGATCAGTTCCCGGTTGAGCTGCTCAAGCCCCCGCTGCATCGTCAGGGCCGCCCGTACCGCAGCGCGTGCCTCCTGGCGGTCACCCCTGCTGCGGGGCACCCCGAATTCCGCCATCACCGCATCACCGATGAACTTGTCGAGCAGGCCCTCTTCAGCCAGCACCGCGGCAGCCATCGCCTCGAAGTAGCGGTTGAGCAGAGCGAAGAGCTGGTCGGGGGCGAGGCTGGTGCTCAGGCTGGTGAAGTCCACCAGGTCGCTGAACAGCACGACGCATCGAGCCCGGCTGCCGACCAACTGGGTCCAGATCGGCCCCGGATTGCGCAGGATGTCGCTCAACAGGGTTGGGGAAACGCGGCGGGCAAGCACCTTGTGAAGGTAGGCCCGTTCACGGCTCTCCCCAAGGGACTGAGCCAAGGACCGCCCGCCGCCGCCGATCAGCACCGCCAGCAGCAAGGCGGCCAGGGGCAGCCGCAGCAGGGCGCCCAGCCAGAGCCCCCAGCCGCTCAGCAGGGCCAGGCTCGCCAGAACCATGATCACCAGCAGGGTGCGACCCGCCGTGGCACCACGGCCCAGACCCCAGGCCGCGCCGACCCCCCAGAGCAGGAACAGCAGGGCCTCGCCCCAGCCAGGCAGCCGCCAGAGGCCTTCCGCCTGGATCGCATTGGCCAGGGCCACAGCCTGCACCTCGGTGCCGCTCTGGGGACCGAAGGGGGTCTCCTGAAGGTCGCCCAGATTTGGGGCCGTGACGCCGATCAACACGGTGCGGCCGCTCCAGAAACCAGCCGGGGTGGCGAGGATCTTCCAGGCCGGCACCTGGCGCAGCGTGCCCGCCGGGCCGTGGTAATTGAGCCCCATCGCTGCGGCTGGTACGGGCGCCCTGGCGGCCACGAAGGCCATCGGGCTCGGATGGGGACGTGGAAAGCCGGCCAGATTTCTCTCGATCCAGTCCTGGCCTGGTACGGCCTCCGCTACCCCCTGGGGTGTCTGCAGCAGGGTGGTGAGACCAGGGGTAGCCAGGGATGGGAGCGGCAGAAGCAGCCGCACCAGCTCCACGCCCTGCTGCTCGCTCAGTCCGTAGCGGGCGGCCAGGTGGACCCGTGAGCGCCAGGGGACCAGCGTGGCGAGGAAGGACTGGTCGTCCGCGGGGCCGAAGCGGCTGGGCTGGTTGAATTCGATGTTGAACAGCACCCGTGCCGCCCCCCGCTCCAGCACGCTGGCGGCGAGCTGGGCCTGCAGGGCCCGCGGCCAGGGCCAGGGGCCCATCTGGCGCCAGAGCGGCGAGAGCCGCCGCTCGTCGGAGCCGATCAATTCGCTCAGCTCCAGGGATTCGGCATCGATCGCCAGGATCACCGGATCAACGGGGGCCGCTCGGGCACCACGCAGGTGAAAGAACAGCATCTGGATCTGGCTGTCGAGCAGGTTCAAGGCCTGCCCCGCAGGGGTGGCGGGCAGCCGGTCGAGGCCGGCCAGCAGGGGGGTCGCCAGGCCGAGCCACCACAGCCGCCTCCAGCGGCAGGGGCCCGGCCCGATCAAGGCGTCAGGCCGAGTTCGCGCTCGATCACAGGGAGTGTCTCCATCGGGGCCTCGAAACCGTTGAGCAGGATGCTCCGTTGTCGGCGCTGGCGCACCTCCTCGGCGCTGAGGCGACGGGGACCGACCCAGCCGTCCGGAGTGGCACGCAGGATGTCTCCACTGGAGAGGCTGAACACGGTCCCGGAGCTGGTGGTCACCTCCACAGTGCCCTCCCAGCTGAGAAAACGCACCTCCTCGGGCTGGTCTTCGATGAACACCGTGGTCCCCTGAATCGAAGCGGTGCCCACCCGGGTGCGGATCCGCAGCGGCCGGTGGCGAGATGCCCCAGGCTGGATCCAGGCGATGATCTGACCACCCAGCAGGTTCAGCCCATCCGGATCGAGCTGGAGCAGGGCATTGCCGCCGAGGCGAAAGGCTCGGCCATCGGCCAGCAGCACCTGCAAGCGGCCCGGTTTCTCGGTGCGCAGCTGGGAGAGCGGAGCAATCACCTGACCAGTGCGGGCCTTCAGCTCAGTGGCACCTGGGGGGCGGATGAACGCCGGGTGGGAGGGCACATCGAGCACCCGGGGAACCCGCAGCTCGGCGGCCGCCGGGGTGATCGCAAAGGCGACGGCTCCGGTCGTGGCGGCAGCAAGCCTGGCCAGACGACCGCTTGGCGGGCTCAGGGTGGAAACACAGGTGGAAAAGGCGGAAGCAGGGATCATGGCTGGTGGCCCCGGACCTGCCTCCAACCATGGCCGCTCAGGGCTCCAGGCGCCACACCTGATCGGCCGGCGTCCAGTCGCTCAGTTCTTCGGGGCTGAACCAGAGGCCGATCTCGAAGACGGCGGTTTCGGGTGCATCGGAGCCGTGGATCACGTTGCGGCCGATGTTCACGGCCAGATCGCCGCGGATCGTGCCGGGCTCGGCCTCCAGGGGCTTGGTGGCGCCGATCAGCTTGCGGGCACTGGCGATCACGCCATCGCCTTCCCACACCATCGCCACCACCGGACCGCTGGTGATGAACTCCACCAGGCCGGCGAAGAAGGGCCGCTCGCGGTGCACGCCGTAGTGGCTTTCAGCCAGCTCCCGGCTGGGCACCAGTTGCTTGAGGCCCACCAGCTTGAAGCCCTTGCGCTCGAAGCGGCCGAGGATCTCGCCCACCAGCCCGCGCTGCACCCCATCGGGCTTGATCGCGAGAAACGTGCGTTCGGTGGCCATGGAACCATCAGACAAAGATGCAGCCATCGTCTGCGCTGGGCCTGCCGCTTGGCAAGCAAGCCCGGAGCTGACAAGCGCCATACGATCGGGCCTGCGGCTGGATCTGAGTCGATGCCTGCAGCGCCAGCCTTCACCGCCGCCTGGCTGGCGGCACCGCGGATCGGCCCCAACCTCCGGCTCGGCCTGCGCACCACCGTGGCCAGCGTGCTGCCGCTGCTGGCGGCCGCGCTGCTGCCTGAGCCCGCCCTGATCTGGATGGCTCTGGGGGGGCTCTACGTGAACATGGCCGACACAGGCGGTGCCTACCGCACCAGGGCAATGGCGATGGCCTGCGCTTCCCTGCTGGGCGCCGTGGCGCTCGGCGGGGGGATCGGCCTGGCCACCTGGCCCTGGCTGTGCGTGCCGGCCATGTTCGCCGTCGGGCTGGGCTGCGGTCTGCTCTCGCTCTACGGCAATGCCGGTGCCCTGATCGGTCTGGTGACCGCCTGGTGCTTCCTGATCGGCATCAATGTGGCCGGTCCCGATCCAGCCAAGGCCCTGTCCTTCTCCCTGCTCTACCTGGCCGGAGGGGCCTGGGCCACCCTGCTGGCGGTGGCCATCTGGCCGCTGCGGCCCTACCGGCCTGTCCGGCTCGCGAGCGCTGAGCTGCTGGGGGCGATCGCTGAGTTCTGCAGCCAGGCCTGCCCGGGGAGCTGCGGGAGTCCAGCCGCTGAGGACCAGCTCTTCCAGGGCAAACTCCGGGTCCGCGCCGCCCTCGCCACCGCCCAGGCGACCCTGGCGGATACCCGCAGCGGCCGCCTCGGGGACAGCCCGGCCGATGGGGCCTTCACCCGCCTGATCGAGTCCGCCGACGCGCTGTTCGTGACCAGCGCGGCGATGGGCAGCTTGCTGGCGGAGATTCCGCAGCCGGAGGTCTCCCAGCTCCGCCTGCGGCTCGATGCGCTCAATCGGCACGGTGTGGTGGCGCTGCGTCAGCTGGGGCAGGCGCTGCTGGGGCGCGCCGGGCTGCCCCCGTGCCAGGAACTCGTGATCGAGGCGCGCCGGATCGCGGCAGCGATCGAGGCTTCGGCTGCACCCGGCATCGCTCTCCAGCAGGCCCAGCTCAGCCAGCTCCAGTGGATCACCACCCTCGCCGAGCTGGGGGAAGCCATTCCGGCGGCGGCGCTCAACCGCCGAATGTCTTCGCCTGGACGCCCCGGCGGCGCGCTGCGGGCTGCTGTGGCCCAGGGCTGGAGAACCCTGGGAGCGAACCTCACGCTCGACTCGAGCGTGTTCCGCCACGGTCTGCGCTTCGGGGTCGCCTCGGCCGCTGCGGTGAGCATCTACACCCTGTTCGCCCTGCCGATCGGTTACTGGATCACGCTGACCGTGTCGGTGATCCTGCGGCCCTCGGCCGGTGAGAGCCTCAGGCGCACCAGCCAGCGGGTGCTGGGCACGGTGCTGGGCGGGATCCTGGCGATCGTGCTGGCCACCCTCTTCCCCCATCCCCTGGTGATCGTGCTGCTGCTGGTGCCGCTCACGCTGGTGATGATGGCGATTCTGCCGGTGAACTACGGGCTTTTCGTCTTCTTCCTCACCCCCTGGATCGTTCTCTACAAGGACATCGCCCAACCCGGCGACTGGAGCCTGGCCCTGTGGCGGATCGCCAACACCCTGATCGGCGCCGTCCTGGCCCTGGCCGCCATCCACCTGATCCTGCCCCGCTGGGAACGGGAGCAACTGCCGGCCCGCCTGGCGGAGAGCCTGCGCTGCCAGGCCCGGTTCGTTTCGGAGGTGCTGGATCGGGTTCTGGAGGGCCCGCCAACCAGCGCTGGGCCGCCCAGCACTCCTGTCGCCGTGCGCCTGGCGATGGGGAACGCCCAGGTCTCGATTCAGCGCTATCTCAGCGAGAAGGCTTCGCACCGGCCGATGGCGCTGCCTCTGATGGCGTTTCTGCTGCATAGCCAGCGTCTGATCGATGCCCTCCTGGTGCTTGGGAGTGGTGGTCGCCCGGCCGCTGGCAGCCCGGCAGCGCTCAGCCTCCGGCCGCTGCGGGATCAGATGCTGACCACACTCACGGCCCTCGCCTCGGCTCTGGATCGCGGTGAGCAGACGGGGCCGCTGCCGGATCTGCGCCGGCCGGAGCTGGCCGACGACCTGCTCCAGCAGCAGCAACTGGAGCGCCTTGTTGAACCGATCATCGGGCTCCGCAACGCCACGGAAGCCTGGAGCGCCGGCATCGCCCCCCCTGGCTGCTGATCAGGACGTCAGGCCCTGGATCCAGTGCGGCAACGGCATCCCGCCTAGATTTCCGTCCAAAGATTTCGCCGCAAGCCAGGCTCCGATGGTGCTCGCCGACCCGACCCGCCCGCCGGGCGCGCTCCCCGGTGCTTCCGCCCCCTGGAGCGTGGCCGACAGCACGCGGCTGTACGGCCTGGAGGGGTGGGGCGAGCCCTATTTCAGCGCCAACGGTCGTGGTCACGTGATGGTGCAGCCCCGTGGTGATCGCGGTGGCTCCCTCGATCTGGTCGACCTGGTGGAGGGCCTGCAGAGCCGCGACCTCTCCCTGCCGCTGCTGATCCGCTTCGACGACATCCTCGAGGACCGGCTGGAGCGGCTCCATGCCGCCTTCGAGCGGGCGATCGCCCAGTACGGCTACGCCGGCCGCTATCAGGGGGTGTTCCCGGTGAAGTGCAACCAGCAGCGCCACGTGGTGGAGCAGCTGGTGGAGAGCGGCCGCCGCTGGCATTTCGGCCTGGAGGCCGGCAGCAAGGCGGAGCTGCTGATCGCCCTCTCCCTGGTGGACGATCCAGAAGCGCTGCTGATCTGCAACGGCTACAAAGACCAGCGCTACATCGAAACGGCGATCCTGGCCCGCCGGCTCGGCCGCCAGCCGGTGGTGGTGATCGAGCAGGCCGACGAGGTGGAGCGGATCATTGCCGCCAGCGCCAGTCTGGGGGCGGCGCCGTTGATCGGCGTTCGCGCCAAACTTTCGGCCCGCAGCAGTGGCCGCTGGGGCAGCTCGGTGGGAGAGCGGGCCAAATTCGGCCTGTCGATCCCCGACCTGCTGACCACCGTGGAGCGGCTGAGGGCTGAGGGGCTGCTGGGGGAGCTGCGGCTGCTGCACTTCCACGTGGGCAGCCAGATCAACGACATCGCCGTGATCAAGGACGCCCTGCAGGAGGCCGGCCAGATCTATGTGCAGCTGGCCCAGCTGGGGGCGCCGATGGGCTATCTGGACGTGGGTGGTGGCCTGGGCATCGATTACGACGGCAGCCGTACCGCCACTGCCGCCTCCACCAACTACTCCCTGCAGAACTACGCCAACGACGTGGTGGCGACCGTGCGGGAGTGCTGTGAACCCCTGGGCGTTGCCCTGCCCACCCTGGTGAGTGAGAGCGGCCGGGCGCTCGCCAGCCACTTCAGCGTGCTGGTGTTCGATGTGCTCGGCGCTTCCGGCGTGCCGGATGCGGTGCCCGAAGTGCTGGAGGGTGAACCGCTGATCGTGCGCAACCTGCGTGACACCCTGGCCGTCATCAGTGCCACGGAGCACGGCGACACCCGGCCCCTGCAGGAGGCTTGGAATGATGCGCTCAAGTTCAAGGAAGACGCCCTCTCTGCCTTCCGTCTCGGCTACCTGAGCCTGCCGGAACGCGCCATGGCTGAGCAGCTCACTTGGGCCTGCTGCCAGTCAATCGCCCAGCGGCTGCCGACCGTCGGGGTTCCGGATCAGCTCAAGGGTCTGCAGGCCGCCCTGGCCACCACCTACTACGCCAATCTCTCGGTGTTCCGCTCGGCGCCCGACACCTGGGCGATCGATCAGCTGTTCCCAGTGATGCCGATCCATCGCCTCGATGAACGCCCGAGCCGCCTTGGCAGCTTCGCCGACCTCACCTGCGACTCCGACGGCAAGCTGGCCCGCTTCATCGATGGCGGCCAGGTGAAGCCGCTTCTGGAATTGCACGCGCACCAGCCCGGCGAGCCCTACTGGATCGGCCTGTTCCTGGGCGGGGCCTATCAGGAGGTGATGGGCAACCTGCACAACCTGTTCGGCAGCACCAATGCCGTGCACATCCGCCTGGCCGCCGCCGGCGGCTACCGGCTTGATCACGTGGTGCGTGGCGACACCAATGCCGATGTGCTCAAGGCCATGGAGCACCAGCCGGAGTTGTTGCTGGAGCGGCTGCGGGTGGCCAGCGAGGCGGCGATCAGCAGCGGCGATCTGCGCATCAGCGATGCCCAGCGGCTGATGGCTCACTTGAAGAGCAGTCTGGGGCAGATCACCTACCTGCAGTGATCGGATCGATGCATGCCCAGATCCACCCTCTTCATCAAAACGCTGCGCCTCCCATCTCTGGCGGTGAGAGGGATTGCCGTATCGCTCCAGTGAGCTCCTGGAGTCAACACGTTCCAACCCAAGGGGAAATAGCCCAGGACACCACTCACCAAGGGGTGCCTAGCAACACAATGCCCGCCCAGAAAAACGGATGCTCCAGCCCACCGCCGATGCGTCGCTGCTGGGCAGTGGTCAGGCCGGAGAGGAGCACATCGCCTCCGGCCCCGATCACCTGATCGCCGATGAGCCGCATCGTGCCGCTCGCCATGGCCCGGCGGGTGAATTGAAGGGCCTCTGCCTTGGGAAGGCCCCGATCCAGGAAGCGGTAAAACTGCACGAATAGAGCCGATGTGGCCACATCGTCGACGTACCAGAGACTGCCGATTGCACTGCGGGAACCGGCCTGCAGTGCCAACCCCGCGAAGCCCAGTTCACTGTCCGCATCTCCGAGGGCAGTACGGCAGGCACTGAGGCTGAACAAATCCAGTTGATCCTCACCACGTCGCTGGCGCAGCTGGGCTAGCTGGTCGAGGGACATGGGTCCGATCCCTGAGTAAAGTCGAGCCGCCGCCGGCCCCCCCGGCAGGAAATCGGCGTGGGTGGCCACATGCACCCGATTGATGCGAGGGTCACTGGCTTTCTCGAGAAGCACCTGGGGCGTGAAGCTCTTGTTGAGGAAGATCAGGGTTGTCTTGTCCTTGCCCACCCGGTTCAGTTCCTGGGGGACGAGTGGCAGTGGGTTGAGGCCCACGAACTCGGAGGCGCCGACCGCCAGCAATTGTGGATTGGCCTTCTCGGGCAGCAGCGTCAGTTTGGTGAGCCCCAGGGCCGGCGTAATGGAGATGGCGTAGCGCTCACCCAGGTAGGCCTGGCCGTCATGGAGGGCGGCGAAGGGCACCGCTTGCAGGCCCGCATCGGCGGAGATCAGCAGAGTGGTGATCTTGTTCTTCTGCAGGTGCTCGGCAATTGGCTGGATCAGAATCGAGTCGAGCTGCCTGGCCGATGAGCTGGGATCGCTCACATCCAGTGGTGATTGGCTGGCCAGCTGGCCGTAGAGCTTGCGCAGCAGCTCGTTGAAGCGCTTCAGCGACACCTCAATGCGGGAGCCCTGCACGTCCCCATCGGGCGGCACCAGGGTGAGATCGAGGAAGGCATCCGCCTGGGGATTGGCAGTTTTCCCCTTGGCTTCACTGAAGCCGATGCGCAGAATCGCTGGGTTGTAGAGGGCCGGATCGAAGGGCGATGCACCGTCGGATGCCCGGTTCAGGAGTGGTTGGGAGGGGTTTGGCTGCAACGCAAGGGCACCTGGGGGGGCCAGGGCGAGCCCGAGGAGCAGCGGCAGCGAGGTCGCCAGACAACGGTTCCGCCAGTGGCGCGAAAGCCTGCTCATGGTTGGCTCCCGCGGATCCGCTTGCGCACGGCGTTGATCACCTCTCGCAGGCTCGCCTGCAGCTGGGAGGGGGAGGGTGCCGCTCGGCGGTCGGTTGGGTCGAGCCCCAGTTTCGCTGCGGTCTCTTCCATCGCCCGTTGCTCGGCGGTGGTGAACTGTTCCTGCACCTGAAGGAGGGTGAGTTGCTGCACCGTCCGATCAAATACCCCGGATTCACCTGTGGATGGAAGATCCCCCAAGCTCAGATCGGCAGAGAGGAAGGCGGATTGCGTGAGGGTGAAGGCGAGCGGATCGATTCCCAGTTCTGCCCATTGGGAGAACAGCGCTGATCCCGGTGCGGTGTAGTCAATTGTGGCCAGCGGAGAAACCTGACCCAGATTGACGCTGAGCTGGAACCTCCCCTCAGTGGGTAGAGCCACAATCGGTGCCACGTCAACGATCTTGGGAGGCTCGGGCGGCGTAGTTCTCAGAGCTACATCCACCCCGTTCACGAACAACCGGCCACCGACGATGCTGGCGTTGTTCAGGATCGAGCTGCCGAACAGGTTGAACCTGGCCTCGCCGCCTCCCACCAAGGAGGTGAACGCATCGAGGCTGAGGCTGTCGGTGTTGGCTGAGCCCAGCACGATGGAACCGCCACTGAGCCCGAATACGTTGAGGGCGGAGCCATTGATGGCAATACTGGCAGCGTCGATGGTGATTGATCCACCGAGGGCTGGTGGATCGGCGATCAAGCTGGAGTTGCTGATCGTGACGCTGCTGGGTTGGGCCTTGAGGCCGATCTGAATCGAACCGCCATCGCCGGCGCCTGACGTGTTCAGCATGGTGTTGCTGAGGTTGATGCTGCTGCCATCAAGCTGCACGGTTCCGCCGGCACTGCCGCCACTGGCATCGACGCGGGCGCCAGTGAGGTTCAGGGGGCCAGAGCTGTTGATGAAGATCAGAGCGCCGGGGCTGGTGAGCGATGAACCTGATGTGAGCTGGGTTGCCCCGCTGGAGCTGAGGCTGATCAGGCCACCGGCGGAGCTCACCGCGCCGCTGAGGTTGAGGCCGCCTGCCGGGCTGCTGAGGGTGATTGTGCCAAGGGCCCCAACGCCCCCGAGGTTGAGGTTGCCACTGCTCTGGGTGATGGCGACGCTGGAGAAATCGCTGCCGATGCTGCCGCCATTCTCTGTATAGATCCCGTTAAGAACGAGCGGTCCGCTGCCATTCAGAAGCCCCTGGTTGAGCAGGGCGACGGTGGTGAAGTTGCCGCCATTGAGGCTCAAGGTGGCACCCGCTCCCACGGTGGTGGAGCCACTGACTGTCAGGGAGCCACCGGTGAGGTTGAGGCTCTGATTGTTGTACAGGTTCTGGAGGCTGGTGCTGCCTGCGGCGGCGTCGTAGATGAGGGCGCCGCTGCCGGCAGGGATCGCCACGACCGCCACATTGAAGCCGCTGGGCAGGGCATCCCAGTTGGACGCATCGCTCCAATTGCCCGCCGTGCTGGCTTTCCAGGTGGCCAGTGGGCGGATGCTGATGTCGGCGGTGGCCAGTGGAGCGGAGCTTGGTTCGTTGGGGACGCTGGGGAAGCCAATGAGGCTGTAGTTAGCGGCGTCGGGCCCGCTGAGCGTTAGTCTGTTGACGACCACGCGCTTGGCCAGTCCAACGTTGGGGTCGGCGAAGAAGCCGCTGCCGTCAAGACTCACACTGTCGCCGGCAACTAGGCCGTTGAATGTGGCGGTAGTGGTGTTGAGCGTGGCCGAAGTGGTTCCGTCGTACACCTTGTTGTTGGCGCTGACCCCCGTGACGAACAGATTGAGGGGATTGATCGTGTAGCTCGCACGTCCTGTGGTGAAGCCTGAGAAGGAATAGTTCGCGGCGTCGCTGCCTGTGAGTGAGGAGCTGGCGGTTTGGGAGTAGGAGCCAGCGATCGGGTTGCCGCTGCTGCTGACGCCGCCGGTGTTGACGGAGGCGGCGGAGCTGACGAGATCGCCAGCGAAGAGATTGTCAAAGCTGACGGCACCGGGGCTGAGCGCTGAGCCGTAGATCGAGCTGGAGGGTGCGATCGCGGCGCCGGTGAGCGCCAGGGGGGTGATCGCTCCCACGGTGGTGCCACTCGCGTTGGGGCTGGCCAACTGGTAGCCATACACCGTGGCGGCAGCTTCGCTGGCGCCAATGATCGCCATCCCAGCAACCGAAACACCCTTGCCGCTGCCGACATCTTTCAAACCACTCCCCGTGCCGGCCGTTGTGTAGGTCCCGAGCGTGGGATTGTTCAGCTGGATAGTGTCGCCGTCAATCGTGCCACTGACGAAATAGTTGCCAGATGCGATCGGTGCAGCCACGGTGCTGTCATAGGTTTTGCTGATGCTGCCGGTGAGACTTGCTGTGATCGTTGGCGAGAGTCTGTAGAGGAAGCCATTGCCGGCTCCCAGCACGGGGCTTGCACTGCCGTAATCGATGCCGTATTGCTTGAAGGCGTAGCTCAGGCCGCCGCGGTTGTCGTTCAGGGGGCTGGCGGAAAAGACCAGCCAGTGCGCCCCTGGTGCCACCGCAAGCGCTCCGGCGCCGGCCAGGTTGGTGAAAGCGCCCGTGCCGGCATCGAGCACCAAAGCGCTTGCCGTACTCGCGCTGGCATTGAGCGACGCACCCATCTGCAAGGTCAGTCCTGAAGCCCCGCGGCCCAGAAGGGTGGTGGCCGAAACGGGTCCGTCGAGTAGGAGGTTTCCTGCTGTCGCTGTGAATGACACCGGTCCATTGACAGCCCAGGCGCCTGGGCTGAGATCGCCGCTGGCCTGGTTGAGCGTGACCCCGCTGAGGGCGGTGCCCGTGGTTCCGCCCAGGCGTGTGAAAGCGTTGGTGACCGTGAGGCTGCCGTTGCCGTTCAAAATGCCGCCGTTGAATGCCAACGACGATGCGGTGAGGGGAGACTGGATGGTGAGGGTGCCAGCGACCGTGAGATCGCCGGTGAGGGTGGACGTGGTACCGGGATCACTGAGGGTCAACGAACCACCGGGATTGATCGTGAGGCTGTTGCCGGTGATGCTGTTCAGCCCTTTGATGCTCTGGCGGCTGGAGAGGATGACATCAACACCGCTCACCAGGTTCAGATAGGCCACATCGATGGCGGTGGGCAGCTGATCACTACTCCAGTTGGCCAGGGTTTCCCAGAAGGTGTCTCCGCCGCCGCCATCCCAGCAGACTCCGGAGCAGCTCAGGCCAGAGTTGGTGAGGCGGTAGACGCTGCCCACGATCGCCCCATTAAATCCCGATGGCAGATTCGAGCTGGCAAAGCTGCCGCTGGCCGCGCCACCGGAGGCAATCACATCAAAGTTCTGGCTTGGGCTTGGGCTGAAGCCATTGATCAGCTGAGTGTTGATCGTGCCACCGAGGTTCACGTTGCCTGAAACCGCCAGTCGGTCGTATTGGCTGCCGGAGGTGAGGCCGCCCAGCTCAAGGTTGAGTACGGAACTGCTGCCCAAGATCAGGCCACCCGTGAGGCTTAATGTGCCCGCCACGCCAACGCCGCCGGGGCTGATCGTGCCAAGGTTGGTGAGCGTGTTACCGGCGCCAATATCGATGGTGCCGAAGCCCGAGAGGGTGCCAGTGGATGTGTTTGTGAGGCCGCCGGAGGCGACCTGGAAGGTTGTAGCTGAAGCCGTCAGAATCCGGCCATTGTTCTGCATCGCCGTCGTAGGACTGATCGCCAACGTGCCCGAGCTCACGTTCACCAAGCCGTCATTGGTGAGGTTCACCCGGTTGCTGCCCACTCCCAGAGACGCCGTCCCCAGACCGGCGCTCTTGCGCAGCTCTCCACCCGTCAGGTTATTGAACGCCATCGTGAAATTCCCGTTGTTCCCCCAGAAACCATCCGTCTGCACATCAAACAGGCCGCTGTTATTGATCACTCCACTGGCACTGAAATCCACATTGCCGCCCGTCCATTGCAGGGTTCCCTGATTGGTCAATTGGCTCAAGCCATAGGAGCCACCGCCGCTCACCACCAGCGTTCCCCCACTTCCCACCGTCAGCACTCCAGGTCCATTCAGGCTGCCGCCGGCCCATTGCGAAGATCCATTCAGTGTCAACGCTCCATTGGTGGTCAACACGCCGCCGTTGATACTCAGGCCACCATTCAATGTGGAGCTCGTTCCTGGATCATTCAGCGTCAATGAGCCACCGGAATTGATCGTGAGGTTGTTACCGGCGAGGCTGTTCAGCCCTTTGATGATCTGGCTGCTGGAGAGGGTGGCATCGACACCGTTGACCAGGTTTAGGTAGGCCACATCGATGGCGGTGGGCAGCTGATCACTGCTCCAGTTAGCCAGGGTTTCCCAATTGGTGGTGCCGCCCCCGCCATCCCAGCACGCACCCAGGCAGCTGAGGCCGGAGTTGGTGAGGCGGTAGACGCTGCCGATGATCGCGCCATTGAATCCCGAAGGGAGATTCGAGCTGGCAAAGCTGCCGGTGGCCGTACCACCGGATGTGATCACATCGAAGTTCTGACTCGGGCTGGGGTTGTAGGCATTGATCAGCTGGGTGTTGATCGCGCCAGCCAGGCTCATGTTGCCCGAAGCAGATAGCTGGTCGTATTGGCTGCCGGGTGTGGAGCCACCGATGTTGAGATTCAGCACAGAGGTGCTGCCTAGGGCCAGTTCACCGGTGAGGCTGAGAATGCCCGGGACGCCAATGCCGCCAGGGCTGATGGTGCCGAGGTTGGTGAGCGTGTTTCCGGCGCCCACATCGATGGTGCCAGAGCCAGAGAGGGTGCCTCTGGAGGTATTGGTGAAGCCTCCTCTGCGCACCAGTGTGGCCCCGGATGCCATATGGATCAGACCGTCATTGGAGAAAAAGGTGGATGGCAGGACGAGCGTTCCAGCGTCCACATTGAGTGTTCCTGTGTTATTGAGCGTGCTGGTGTTGTTGAAGCTGCCTTCTAAGTTGAACGTGGTGATGGCAGCCGAACCCTCGGCCTTGGTCAACGTGCCGCTGTTGTTAAAGACAATGCTGAAGTTCACGCCAACAATGGGCGTGGCATCGCTGCTCTCTATACGCCAGACGCCGGCATTGTTGACAGTATTAGTGCCAGTGAGGAACACTTTAGAGTTCCTACTTTGTGTCACTGTGCGGCCGGCCAGGTTGTTCAAGGTCTTGCCGCTGAACTTCACTAAGCCGTTCACAAGGGTGTCGGAATCAGTGATCAGCAGGCCCGAGCCGCTGATCACACCACCACTCAAGGTGCTACCACCAGCCAGCGTGAGGTTCCCGCTGCCGTCCAGCGCGCCAGCGACCGTGAGACTTCCGGCAAGGGTGGAGCTCGTTCCTGAATCGTTCAGCGTCAGCGATCCTCCGGAATTGATCGTGAGGTTGTTGCCGGCGATGCTATTCAGCCCCTTGATGCTCTGGCTGCTGGAGAGGGTCACATCGACACCTTCCACCAGATTCAGGTAGGCCACATCGATGGCGGTGGGCAGCTGATCACTGTTCCAGTTGGCTAGGGTTTCCCAATTGGTGGTGCCACCGCCGCCATCCCAGCACGTACCCAGGCAGCTCAGGCCGGAGTTGGTAAGGCGGTAGATGCTGCCGACGATTGCGCCATTGAATCCGGAACGCAGATTCGAGCTGGTGAAGCTGCCGGTGGCCATCCCACCGGATGTGATCCCATCAAAGTTCTGGCCAAGGCTGGGGCTGAAACCATTGATCAACGGGGCATTGATCGTGCCACCAATGTTCACGTTGCCTGAAACCGCCAGCTGGTCGTATTGGCTGCCCGGCGTGGCGCCGCCGAGGTCCAGGTTGAGGACCGAGGTGCTGCCTAGGGCCAGGTTCCCCGTGAGCCTTAAGGCGCCTGCCATGCCAACGCCGCCAGGGTTGATGGTGCCGAGATTGGTGAGTGTGCCCGTACCAAGATCGAGGTTGCCCCCCCCTAGCCCTGGACCACCCCGAATCGTGCCACCCGCCCCATTGGTGAAGCTGCGGTTGCCAGTGCTGATACTGCCTTGGCCGATCTCAAGAACGCCAGCATTGATGAATGGGTTGGTGGTACTGATGCTGAGATTTCCGGTGGTGGCGCCAAGCGTGCCGCTGTTGTTCAGCGTCGTCGGGCTGATCGTGAATGCCTGGCCTGCTGTGCTGGCACGAATCGTGCCCTGGTTGTTCAACGTTGCAGGGCCACTCCACGGGAAGATGCTTCCAAAGCCCTGGAGGGTGAGGCCAGGCGCCAGCGTCAGCGCTCCAGGCCCCCCCCGAGCGATGTACAGCCCACTGCCGTTCGTCTTGGTGATCGTCGCGCTGCCGCTGATCGCTGGTTGCAGGGTGTGGTTGGGGCTAAAACTCCAGTCCCCGGAACTCCAGTTGATCAGGGTTCCATCCGCCAGGGTGGTCGACGATCCGGTGAACAAGATCGATCCACTGGTGGTGAGATTGCTGCCGAAGGTTATGTTTTGCAGCGTTGCATTAATTGAGGTGAGCGCCGACCCCGTGATCGTGCTGCCGATGATCGTTCCTGCCAAGGTGGTGCTGCCGTTGAAAGCCGCCGTGCCGCCGTTGAGCGCGAGGGTGGCGCCACTGGCCAGGATGGAGGCACCGCTACCACTGGCATCACTGTCGGGATTGAGCGAGAGATTCAGCTGTTCGCTGCTGCTACTGATGCTCGCATTGAGGTTGATGTTGTTGTGGGCTGTGAGGGTGAGCGTGGCATCGCCCCCGGCCGTTTTGTTGATCGGTGAAGCCACGGTGATGTTGCCCTCCTGAGTGCCGGCGGCGCTGGTGGCCACACTGACGTTGGTGCCTGCATTCAGGGCGCCCTGAACTGTGGCGGTGGTGAGCACCGCGTTGTCGCCGGTGGTGGTCACGGCCGGTGGACCCGTGACGTTGCTGTCGGGCCCAGCGGCCTGGATCATGACGTTTTTGGGATCGATCAGCCAAGTGCCCCCTTTACCGTTCGAAGCTGAAGCGTCTGGCGCCTGGCTCACTAGCAGCTCGCGGCGACCGGAGGTTTCCACCAGGCCGCCATCGCCACCCTGGGGGCCACCGCGGGCCGAGAGGGCGCCCTCCACCCGGGCACTGTCCGTGCCGTAGATCACCACGGTGCCGCCCGATCCCAAGCCCGTGGCATCGGCGCGGACCGCGCTGGCCGCATCCACGCCCGTGCGTTGGGCGTTGGTGATCGTGGGGTCGGCGCCACGCAGGCCGCCACCCAGGAGCACCTTGCCACCTCCCGTGGGGCCGCTCACATCCACCGTGCTGGATTCCAGTGAGACCGAGGCCCCGGTGATCGCCACCATGGCGGCGGGCGCCTGGATCCCTGCCGCTTGCAGCAGCACGTTGCCGCCCTGGGCATCGAGCAGCAGGCTCTGATCCACCGTGAGCAGGCCGCCTGAGAGGCTCAAATCACCGTTTTTCTGCAGGCCAATTGCCGCCAGGCTGGCTGGATTGGTGAGTGGGCCGGCCGATCCTTGAAGTGGTGTGCCACTGAGCAACGCCGCCTGGCCAGCGGTGGTGCCCGCCGCATCGAAGATTCCGTTGCCCACGCGCCAGCCCGTGGCCGTGCTCAGGTTCAGCTGCTGGATGTTGGCGAATCCACCGGCGCCGCTGATGGCGATGCCGCCCGGGGAGAGCCAGAACAGGTTGCCGGGGCTCGAAAACGAGATCAGCTTGTCGATGAAGCTGCCCAGGGGATTGGTCACCCCCACGAACACGTTTTGGTGCCCACCGGTGGCGAAGTTCACTCCGCTGATGCCGCCGCGGGTGTCGAAGGCCGAAAAACGGTGAAACAGGTTGCGGCCCGCTGCTTTGCCCCCGCCCACTTGGCACAAACCCCCTCCGCAGCTTCCGCCCACCCGGCCGTTCACTGCTGTGCCAAGCCCCAATGCGCCGGCGGTGGCCCTCACCTCGCCTGCCAGGCCCGGAGCCCCAGCCAGCAGGGCCGTTAAGCCCATCGCCACGGCCACGCCCTGCCCAAGCGCTGGGGTCAATGGGGAGCTCAAAGCCATGCAAAGGCCACCATAATGTTGATGAGAAGGGTTGATGACATCAAACTCTCCAGAGCTAGCAGAGGTTAATGGAGGCGATTGTTGCCGCCGACACGAGGTAGCGGATATTCGAGATGTTGGGTAAACACTTTGGCTCTGAGCAATCATGCGACGGTGTTGCGGCCCTTCCAGGGGAAGCACCAACGACAACGATTGGAGGAGTGCGGGGATTGATTGTTTAAGGGGCCTGGAAATCTGCCATATTCAATCACTTCCGATAACTTGCCTTCGGCAACTTCGCTGAATGTTCATGCTCCCCCTGCCGCTGCTGGCCCAGCTGGTGGCTCCGCCACTGCAGCAAGGTCCGGTGCGCCTCCCAGGACCTGGCGCCGGGGAGCAACGGCCGGATCGCGATCGACCCGCCCCATGGATCGATCTGCAGCCGGTGGAGCCAGCGGCCCCGCTCACCCCTGGTCCATCTCCCATCGGCCCCGGTGCACCCACCACCAACCCGCCGGCGACACCCCCCACCACCACCCAGCCACCTGAGGTGCGGGGCCTCAAGCGCTACTCCAGCGCTGAATTGACCAAAATCTTTCAGCCCTGCCTGGCGATCAGCGATCCGGCCGAGCGGCTCAAGGCTTGCGCCGCCAGCCTCACGGCCCGGCTTGTGGCCGATGGTTATGTCAACAGCCGCGTCTTTGTCGAAACCAGCCCCGCCCCTGGTCGCTTGGAGGTGGTGGAAGGGCAGATCGTGGAGGTGAGGGTCAATGCCAAGAATGCCTGGCTGAGCCGCCGGGTGAGCCGTCTGCTGCGGCCCTTGCAAGGCGCAGTGCTGAACTTGGGTGAATTAGAGCGCCAACTGCGGCTTCTGCAGCGGCAGGCGGGCATCCAGAGCATCCGTAGCAACCTCTCGCGCTTGGGAAGCGACCCTAGCCAGGCTGTACTCACTGTAAACGCGGAGCTGGGCAGTCAGCCGCTCCAGGGCGATCTCTCCCTGCGCAACGACGGCTCCAGTGGTTCCGGCGAAGGCCGGGCGGTCGCCACCCTCCTGAAGGGGGGGTTGGCAGCACCCGGCGACATCCTGCTGCTCTACGGCGAGCTCAACTTCAACAATGACCCTTCCCTGGGGACCCTGATCAGCTCCACCAGCTACACCTATCCCCTCAGCGACCAGTTCAACCTCACGGGCTCCTTCGGCTACAGCCGCCGCAACCTGATCGAGCTGCCTGCTCCTGCGAATGAATTCAGCACCCGCCAGTTCCAGGGGCTGGGGCAGCTGGAGTGGGTGTTCAAGGAATCCCTCACCCAGCGCTGGGCCGCCTTCGCGGGGCTGAGCATCAACCGCAGCGACACCTACCTGGCAGGCAAGGCCCTGCCCAGCTTCCTGCCCGAAAGTGTGCGCTCCCCCCGCACGGGTTTCCTGCGAGTGGGGCTGAGCGGCAGCGGCCTGAGCCAATCCGTGGGCTGGAGTGGCAACGCCTACCTGCTCCAGGGGATCGGGGCTTTCACCCCAGCCACTCAGATCAGCGAGCTGTCCCAGGGGGGCATCTCCCCCGGTCAGGCCACTGCCCTTGGGGCTTTGATCTCGGCCGCCTGGGGATTCGCACCGAATTGGCAGCTCAATCTGAGGGGCGGTGGGCAGGTGGCTTACAACCCGCTCACCTCCTCGATGCAGTTCACCCTCGGCTCTGATGTGGGCCTGCGCGGCCTGCCGGGCCAGCTGATCAGCGGGGACAGCGGCTGGCTGGGCACTGCTGAACTGGTCTGGACCTTCTGGGAAAATCAGCAGCAGGCGCTGCAGCTGGTTCCCTTCTTCGGCTACGGAGGCGTTTACACCCAGTTGAAACATGGCAGTTTGATCGACTATGTGGGCTCGACCGGCATCCTCGCCCGCTGGCTCGTCGGCGACGACTGGACCCTGGAAGCCGGCTGGGTGGACCAGCTTGATACCGGCACTAACCTTGGCCCTTGGGCCGACTGGACACTGAGCAAGGGCTTTTACGGCAAGGTGCAATACCGGTTCTGAGCGCCTCCATGGGCCAATCATCTCGCCCCAATCGTTTGAGCCAGGTGCTGCTGCTGACGGCCCCTTACGGAGTGGCAGCGCTTTTGGTGGTGGCGCTTCGGGTCACGGGTATCGGCGAATCATTGAACCTGCTGCTCTACGACCTGATCACCTACCTGCGGCCGGCGCCATCAGGAGCCACGACGCCAATCGTCATCATCGGCATCAGCGAAGCGGACATCACTCGCCACGGCTGGCCGATCGATGACCGGCTGCTGTGCCGGGCCATCGACACCCTGAGCGCCGATGGCGCCCGGGCGATCGGCTTGGATCTCTACCGCAACAGGGGCGTCGGTCTCAAGCAGAGGTGCCTGCGTTCTCAAGCCCGTGCCAATCCACGGTTGGTATCGATCTTCAACGTGGCCGAATCGATCGGCCCGATCCTGGGCACCCCTGCGAACCGCATGGCCTTCAACGACCTGGTGGTCGACGCCGATGGCGTCGTACGCCGGGACCTGGTTCATGTGTCTGGCCAGGATGCCGCCACCGTGGCCTTGCCCCTGCGGCTGGTGGAAGTGTTTCGCGGCAACGGCGAACTGCGTAGACGCCTTGAGGCTCGACCCAACGCCGAGGGCTGGATCGAGCGCGATTCGGGTGGTTACTTCGACCTCGATGCCGCAGGCTTCCAGCAGATGCTGGCGTTCCATCAGCCGGGCAGCTTTCCCGTCTGGTCACTGGATCAGCTGCTCAGCCAGCAGGTGCCCAAAGCACAGATCAACAGCCGGATCGTGCTGATCGGCAGCACCGCCCCCACCCTGCGGGATCTGTTCAACGTTCCGTACACACGCTTTGTGCTGGCGGCCCGCCAGATCCAGATGCCCGGCGTGGAGCTTCATGCCAACCGCACCGCCGCCCTGCTGGCCCTCGCCGATGGACAACCCCATGGGATTCGGGCTCTGCCGGGCTGGAGCGGCACGCTGCTGCTCCTGCTGGCCCTTGGGCTGGGGGTGGCCCTGGGGGAGAGCTTCGCCACCTTGCGACGGAGCATCCTCGCCGTGACCGCTGTGGTGATGTTGGGCCTGGGCGGCGCCGTGGCGCTGTTGTTCAACGGGGTGTGGGTGCAAACCACCCTGCCCATGGCCGCTCTCACTCTGATGGCGGGGGCCGCCTGGCTGCGGCGCGGGGCGGCCAGCCAGCAGCAGCGCCAACAGATCCAACGCCTGCTGGGTCAAACCACCTCACCGGCGGTGGCCCAGCAGCTCTGGGAGCAACGGGATGAACTGCTCAGCGACGGGCGCTTCGAAGGCCGCCTGCTTGCCGTCACCGTGCTCTTTTCGGACACCTGTGATTTCACCTCCCTTTCCGAGCGAATCAAGCCAGCCCAACTGCTGGCCTGGCTGAACCGCGGCATGGCCATCTGCGTACCGGCGATCACCGAGCGGGGCGGCATGGTCAACAAGTTCACCGGCGACGGCTTCCTGGCGGTGTTCGGGGCACCGCTGGGCAAGGGGGAGGTGGCCGACGCCGCCGATGCCATCGACGCCGCCCTGGCAATCCAGCACGGCTTGGAGCAACTCAACGGCGAGCTGGCCGCCGATGGGGAACCCGCGATGCGGATGCGCATCGGCATTCATTCCGGCGCTGTGCTGGCGGGATCGATGGGCAGTAGCGAGCGGCTGGAGTACGCCGTCATTGGCGACACGGTCAACTGCGCCTCGCGGCTGGAGAGCTCGGAGAGAGAGCGTCAGAGCGGCCTCTGCCGGGTGCTGGTCTCCTCCGTGACGCGCGATCTGGTGCTTCTGAGCGCTCCCAAAGCCGTGGAGTGGGAGGCCTGGGGCAGTTTGCAGGTGAAGGGTCGAACGGAACCGCTTGATGTCTGGGAACTCAGGGGCAGCGGACCGGTAGCGATGCCGGCCAGTCCGCACCAATGACGTCTTCGAGGCCGAAAGTCCTGGCCAGCTCCGCCTTGGCCACCTGGGAGCCGCAGAGATTCTTGAGTTTCTTCAGATTCGCCTGAAGGCTCCGGTCGTCGGCCGAGCCTTCGCTCACCAGCAGGCTCAGGGCCGGGGGTGCCACTGTTTCGACGAAGTTGATTGGATCGTCAGCCACGGGCTGAGCACCGGCATCGCAGCGGAAGGAGGATTCCCAGACCTGGGTGTTTGTGAAGCTGGTCAGCTGGAGCAGAGTGACTCCCGCCACAGAAGGGGGCAGCTCCCGTTTCACGGCGGGGCCGGCGGCCGTGCCTCCGGGGCCCTGGGGCCGGAACTGAACCTGCAGGGGTCGGGGGGTGGGCGTGGGTCCCTCCAGTAGGGCTACTGAGAGCGCCGGGCCTGGGGCGAAGACGCTGTCCCTGGGCACCAGGTGGGCCAGCACCCGTGCGGTGCACTCACCGCGGGTGCCGCCACCGATGCGGCGGCCGGGGAAGGTTGAACGCAGGTTGGTCTGGGCCAGGGAGGCCGTGGCCTCAAAGCTGAGGACAGCCACAGCGAGGACTCCCAGCAACCTGCGGGTAACGTAGGTATGAATGTGGATCATCGTTTGGGTGCGAAGTTCGCTCATTCCTGACTTCACCATCGCACCAGCACGAAAGTCCAAAACAGTTTGGTAGCCAGGTGGATTGTCTGATCCCCAGGCAGGCGGTAAAAGTGCCGGCACTTGCCGATGTCGGTGAGGGAGTGGGCCACCCATTCCGCCAGCCCCAGCAGAGGCACGCCGGTGATCACACCCACCAGGAAGCCGTGGATGGCGGCATGAGCTCCGAGCCACCAGTACCAGGGCAGGGTGACGTCATGACCCGGGCATTTCTCCGTCGCCATGCGGTCGCTCTGCAGGCCGAAATCCCCTAGGAAATGCCCCATGACGAGCATCAGGAACAGGTCCAGCGCATGCAGGTGATGAGAGGAGTCAGCGAGCACGGCAACTGGTGCCGACCGGCCCGACTAGAAAAAATAGCCATGGCCTGAGCCGCACTGGAAGTGCGGAAACGGTTGATGTTGGCCCTGGGTCCTGGTGCCTATCTCGTCCTGAAGCACCTATCGAAGCTGTGGCGCAAGTTCTTCCGTTCAAAATTCTGCTGCTACCCCTTTCACAGGAAGCTTCAGTGGGCGCAGAACCGCACGAGCATGCTTGTGCGGTCGGTGGGCGGGGGCAACTCTGCCGGATCAAAGGGCGAGGAGGCATCAGTGGTCGCGGCCCTATTCATCATAGGACGGACGCCTCTATCAAGCTGCACTTCCAAAGGGCTCAGCTGGGCCAAGCCGATGGCCCCAGCCAGCTCCCGTGCCTGGGTCAGGGCATCCTGGTACGCCTCCCGCAGCAATTGCCGCTGAACAACTGCGTCGTCCCCCCTGCCGGCCTCGCTGCTCACCGGTGCCAGGCGAACCCCCGGCAGGGCCCCCACCGTGCGGATCAGGTTCTGCAACTGGGCGGGGGGCAGTTGCCCGCTGACCTGCAGGTTGGCCTGCACGGCTGCGGGCTGGTTGCGGCTGGCCGGCCGCTGCCAGGTGGACGGTGAGCTCACTTCCAGCTCCCTGACGGCCAGCTGCCGCAGGGCCAGCCGCACCGCTGCCAGGCGCTCCTGCAGGGCAGCGAGGGCCCCATCAGCCGTGGCGGCATCGGCCTCCAGGGCCAGCGAGAGGCGCAGGCTCTCGATGCTGCGCTTCCGCTCGGCCTGGCCCGAGGCCTCCAGCAGGGTGCCGTCGCAGCGGAGCTGCACCTGCTGGGCCACCGCCGCCGGGGTCAGCGTCAAGCTGAAAGGCAGGATTCCAAGCACCGCTGCCAGGCAGCGGATTCGTCGGGAGAACTCCATCAATGATCGGCAGGGGAGCTTCCAGCTTGCTCGCCGGTTCTGACTGAACCATGACCATCGCAGCCTTTATCGTGCCGAATTCCTTCTCGGCTGGGATCGTCCCAGCCACGCACTCCTGCCCATGATGCGAGTCCTGGCGGTGTTGCTTCCCGCGATCGGTGTGGTGGCCCTGCTGCTGCTGGTGAGGTTGCTCAGCCGCCGCATCCGTCTGACGCCTTTCCCGCTGCGGTTGCCGCTGCTGGCCACCGGGGCGTGGGTGTTGGTGCGGATCCTGCCTGTCGCCCTGCTTCCGGCGAGCTATCGCCCCTGGGTGGAGCTGATCGATGAGCTGATGCTGAGCTACGCCGGCCTCCGCGTTCTGCTCTGGGCCGGGATCGAGGTGCCGGCATCACTCGGTGCCTGGGCGCAGCCACCGCCGGTCCTGCTGCAGCTGTTGATGCTCACCAGCGGCTCGGTGGTCACGGTGGTGGTGTTCAAGGAGCTGGCCCGTTTCGATCTGCTCGGCCTGGTCACCACCTCGGCCGTGCTCACCGCCGTGCTCGGCCTGGCGGCCCAGGAGCCGCTCAAGGATCTGTTCGCCGGCTTTGAACTGCAACTGGATGATCAACTCAAGGTCGGCGACTTCATCCGCGTCAACGAGACCACCGAGGGGGTGATTGTTTCGATCGACTGGCGTGACACCTGCCTTCGTGATGTCACCGGAGCGATGGTGATGGTGCCCAACGCCGTGATCACCTCGGTGGTGCTGCGCAGTTACGGGGCCTTCGGATCGATGGGGAATCGCTTCGCTATCGCCCTGGATTACGGCATGCCTCCAGCCCAGGCACGCCGCATCCTGCTGGGAATCGTCGGCAGCCATCCCCGCATCCTCAGTGAGCCCGCCGCCGCCGTGCGGATCAAGGGCTTCGGAGAGTATGCGATCGACTACGAGATCATCGTTTTTCAGAAGCCCGGCAACCTGGCGGACGTTCTGGATCTGCGCAGCGAGCTGCTCGAGCAGATCTGGTATGCACTGGATCGGGAAGGGGCCTCAGTTCCCTATCCGGTCCGGGAGCTGCGCCGGCAGCGGCCTTCAGCGGATGGGACTCTGTCGATCCTCCGCAGTGAATCGACCCGGGCCGGGATTCTCCGCGTCAACCCGATCTTCGCCGGGCTCACCGATCAGGAGATCGCCAGCCTCGCCGCCAACACCCGCTGCCTGCGCTTTGCGCCAGGGGAAACGGTGATGCAGGAAGGGGAAGCCGGTGGAGCTATGTACCAGGTGGTCACCGGTCAGGTCGAGGTGCTGAAGCGGAAGCCGAATGCAGAGGATCTCCAGCTGGCCTGCCTTGATTCAGGCGAGATCTTCGGTGAGATGTCGATGCTCAGCGGCAGCGAGCGCAGTGCCACCATTCGCGCCCTCCAGGAGTCGATCCTGCTGGAGGTTTCCAGGGAGCAGCTGGTTCCCCTGCTGAAGCGGAATCCTGCCCTGATGGACGGCCTGGCCCATCTGGTCAGCAAGCGGCGCGGCCAGCTGGAAGGCCTGGAGCGGGAAACGGTTCAGATTCAGGAGAACCAGCTGCTGAAAAGAATGCAGCAACTGTTTGCGTCTCTGATCCAATGAATCTGGAGTGTTACAGATACTCCATCAACATCAATTGAAAGCTGGTGACCCCAAGTTTCTTGCCAAGGTCGCCGGTGAGAGCCAGGAGCATTTCCGTCACCGTGTTGGGGTCTTTGAGCCGCAACGCATCGAAAGCGGGCCGAGACAGGACCCAACAACTGCCAGGCAGATCAGCGATCACATCAGCGCTGCGTGTCTGCCTGGAGAGGAAAGCGATCTCACCGAAACACATTCCCGGTTCGAAGGTGGCGAGGCGGGATTGATGCAGGATGCCGTCCTTGCCCTGAAGATCGATTGTGACGGTGAAGCGACCACTTTTGACGATGAAGAGCTCATCGCCGGCATCTCCTTTTCTGATCACATGATCACCAACGTCAAAGGTTTTCAGCTCGGCGATTGAGAAGAGAATCTGGTGATAGCTTGGATCCAGCAACTCCAGGAAGCCCCCATAATCATGCTCTTCTTGCATGCTTTGATCAAGCTTCTCTGGTTGCACTGATTCCAGCAGCAGATCTTCAGCCCGCTCAATCGCCTGATCCAGATGCAGAAAGGTCATCGGTTGATGATCCAGCCCAGCCAGGGGTTCGGCTTCCAGGCCGAGGTGATGGCATCGCACCAGCAGCACGATCACCCCTTCACAGCGCAGTGAGGCCAGCTCCTGGACCAACAGGTGCCTGGATTCTTCCGGCAGCTCGGAGACATTGGCGAAATCGATCACCAGGATCCAGGAATTGATCAGCAACTGAGCCAGTTCGGCAATCAGCCGCTCAACAGCGGCGAAATCCAGCACTCCCTGAGCGTGAACGATGCGCAGCGAGTCGCGATTCTGCTGGAGGCAGCTCAGCTGGGCCGGTGGCCTGAACCGTCGCGAGTGACGCTGGGAGCCCTTGTAGGAGCGGCGGATCGTGGTGCTGTTCTCCGGATACTGGTTGAACAGGCTGAGGCCGAGCTGCTTGGAGAGCTCCTGGCAGACCGCGATGCCACGCACGCTGTTGCCGAGCGAATCAAGTGCCGGTGAATAGGTGGCAATGCCAAGACGGCCAGGCACCACGGCCAGTACGCCACCCGCCACCCCACTCTTGGCAGGCATGCCCACGTCGTAGAGCCATTGCCCGGCGAAATCGTAGGTGCCGCAGGTGGCCATCAGGGCCAGAATCTTTGTGGTGGTCTGAGAGGTGAGTGGTTGTGAACCGGTGAACGGATTGCCACCCTGGCAAGCCAGGGTGGCGGCCATCACAGCCAGGTCATGACCATTGACCAGAATCGAACATTGCCGGAAGTAGAGATCGAGGGCCTGCTCAGGATCGGACTCGATGATGTTGAAATTTCGCAGCAGATGGCTGATTGCCCTGTTGCGATGGCCGGTCGCGCGCTCCGACTGATAAACCTGTTCATCAATCATCAGCCGTCGACCGGCCAGGGCGGCGAAGTAATCGAGCAGGATCTCCTCGGCATTGTCCGGGTCATGACTGCTGATCTGCGCGGTTGTGGCGATTGCCCCCGCATTGATCATCGGGTTGCGGGGCTTGCCGGTGGCGGGGTCGAGGCTGATTGCATTGAAGGCTTCCCCAGAGGGCTCCACACCCACCTTCGCCTTCATGCGTTCGGTGCCGAGCAGATCGAGCGCCAGGCCATAAACGAATGGCTTGGAAATCGATTGGATCGTGAACAACTTGTTCGTATCTCCCACGCTGTAAAGGCGTCCATCCACCGTGGCGATGGCAATGCCGAAGTCATGGGGATCGGCCTTGGCCAGTTCAGGGATGTAGTCGGCCGGTGCACCCTCATCCAAGGAGAGAAAACGATCATGAAGTCCCTCAAGCAGCCCCTGGATCACGGTCGCCTTGGGACTGGAAGACGCCATCAAGAGGTCGGAGCAAAGCAGAGCCCGATCTGAGGCCATCAAGATGGCGTTAGCTGTAACGGTTGTTACCGTGCTTCCTGGCCTTCGGGCTGGCCACCGCTCTCGCCCAACAGGGCTTTCAGGGTGCTGCGGGCCTCGGCGAGTGCGCCATCGAGGGCGGCCGCATCGCGCCCACCAGCCTGGGCCAGGTTGGGCCTGCCGCCACCGCCACCACCGCAGAGCCTGGCGATCGTGCCGATGAAGACACCGGCCTTGGGGCCCCTGGCGATCACCTGCTGGCCGAAGGCGGCCACCAGAGAAAGCTTGTCGGCTTCGCCTGGATCCGGCACGCCGCCCAGCAGCACGGCCGCCCCACCGCCGAGGCGCTCCTGCAGTTGCTGGCTCACCGTCTGCAGCGGTCCGGCATCCACCCCGTCCAGCCGCGCCACCAGCAGCTGGAACTCCCCGACGGGTTCGGCCTGGCCCAGCAGCGCCGCCGCCTTGGCCAGGGCCAGCTCGCCACGGGCCTCGGCCAGGGCCTTGCCGTTGGCCTTGAGCTCCTCCTGCAGAGCGGCCACCCTGGCCACGATTTCGCCGGGCTGGGCCTTGAAGCGTTCGCCCAGCTGCTTCACCACCGCATCGCGGGCGTTGAGGTAGGCGAGCACGGCCGGGCCTGCCACCGCTTCGATACGACGGACTCCAGCCGCCACCCCGACTTCAGAGGTGATCTTGAACAGGCCGATCTCGGCGGTGTTGGCCACGTGGGTGCCGCCGCAGAGCTCCATCGAGACGCCGGGTACGTCCACCACCCGCACCCGGGCGTCGTACTTCTCGCCGAACATCGCCACAGCGCCGGCGGAGCGGGCCCGCTCCAGCTCCATCTCCTGCACCTCCAGCTCATGGGCGTCCGCGATCCAGCCATTGATCAGCGCTTCGATTCGCTCCAGCTCGGCGGGGGTCACGGCGCGGGGGCAGTGAAAGTCGAAACGCAGTCGATCGAAGTCGACCAGCGAACCGGCCTGGGCGATCGCCGGATCCACCACCTGTTTGAGGGCCGCCTGCAGCAGGTGGGTGGCGGTGTGGTGGGCCTGGGCACGGCGGCGGCAGGCCCGATCAACCCGGGCCAGCACCCTGTCACCGAGGCAAAGGCGGCCCCGTTCGATCCGGCCATGGTGCACGAACAGTTTGCGGTTCTTCGCCACCGATTCGATCCTGACGATCAAGCCGTGATCGGCACCTTGATCTGGACCGGGATCGAGACTGTGATCTGGACTGGGATCTGGACCGGGATCGGCTGAACCGGAACCCTCTTCGGTGAGCAGTCCACGGTCGCCGATCTGGCCGCCCGACTCCCCATAGAACGGTGTGACGTCGAGGACCACCTGCACGCTGTCTCCGGCAACCGCCTGGCTGGCTGGTTCACCGTTCGTGACCAGGGCGATCACCTGGCTGGGGTGATCGAGCCCGTCGTAGCCGTTGAAATGGGTGTCGGGCAGTTCCGAGCCGATCGCCTCGATCGCCCCCTGCAGGGTGAGATCCAGGCTCACCGCCGCCGCCTTGGCCCGCTGGCGCTGGGCCACCATCGCCGCTTCGAAGCCCTCCAGGTCCACGGTGAGGCCATGCTCGGCGGCGATCTCCTCGGTGAGCTCCAGGGGGAAGCCGAAGGTGTCGTAGAGCTCGAAGGCCTGCGCTCCACTGATCCGGCTGGGGCTGGCGGCCAGCAGCTCGCTCAGGAGCTTTTCGCCCCGCTCGAGGGTTTCGAGGAAACGGGCCTCTTCCCGCACCAGTTCTGCGGTGATCAGGTCACGGCGCTCCAGCAGCTGGGGGTAGGCAGGGGCCATCAGGCTGATCGCCGCCGCACCCATCGCGGCCAGGAACGGCTGCTCGATCCCCAGCAGGCGACCGTGGCGCACCACCCGGCGCAACAGGCGGCGCAGGATGTAGCCACGACCGAGATTCGAGGCGGTGACGCCATCGCCGATCAACTGGGTGATGGCGCGGCTGTGGTCGCCGATCAGCTTGAGCGAGGTCTGCCTTTTTGCGTCGAGCTGGTGATAATCCACACCAGCCAGGGCCGCGGCTGTTTCGATCAGCGGGAAGATCAGATCGGTTTCGTAGTTGTTCGGCACGCCCTGCAGGATCTGGGCCATGCGCTCCAGCCCCATGCCGGTGTCGATGTTGCGGTTCGCCAGCGGCGTCAGCGTGCCTGCGGCGTCGCGGTTGGACTGCATGAACACAAGGTTGTAGAACTCGATGAAACGGCTGTCGTCGTCGAGATCAATGGCCGCGTCACCACGTTCGGGGTGGAAGTCGTAGTAGATCTCCGAGCAGGGGCCGCAGGGGCCGGTCGGACCCGACACCCAGAAGTTGTCGGCTTCATCCATGCGAATGATCCGGTTCGGGTCTACGCCGATGGCATCGCGCCAGATCGTCTCCGCTTCGTCGTCGTCACGGAAGACACTCACCACAAGCCGCCCGGGATCCAGGCCGAACTCCTTGGTGCAGAGTTCCCAGGCCCAGCTGATCGCCTCCGCCTTGAAGTAATCCCCGAACGAGAAATTGCCGAGCATCTCGAAGAAGGTGTGGTGCCGTGCCGTGCGGCCCACGTTCTCGATGTCGTTGGTGCGGATGCATTTCTGAGCGGTGGTGGCCCGAGCTGCCGGCCGCTCCGCCTGACCCAGGAAGACCGGCTTGAACGGCAGCATGCCGGCGATCGTCAGCAGCACGGTGGGATCGTCCGGCACCAGGGAGCTGCTGGGCAGGCGCCGGTGGCCCCGCTGCTCGTAGAAGGCCAGGAAGGCTTCGCGGATCTCGGCGCCGCTGCGGGGCCTGGGGTGGCTGGCGGCCGCGCCACTTGAAGAAGAAGCAACTGCCATGACCCGATGCGGCGTGACACCTCTGAAGAAGGCATGATCGCCCAGGACAGGTCCCGACCCGCTTGCGCCCCGCCGTGCCCACTCCTTTGACGCCTGCAGAGGACCGCCGGCTGCTGCGGCTGCGCTCGATCGGCTGGGCCCTGCTGGCCGCCGCCGGCGCCATGGGCATCGGCCTGGCCTTCGGTCTGGAGCCAGCCCTCAGGGCCGGTGGCAGTGGGTTCTTCTATGGGCTGCTGGCCTTTCACCTCCAGCGGGTCGACCCCGACGACGGCCATCTCCAGGCCGGTCTGATCGGGGCTGTCTGCGGACTGCTGAGCCTGGGGGTGTCCGCCGAGCCGGCCCTCACGGCGGCGGGGAATCTGCCCGGGGGCTTCTCCAGCCTGGTGCTTCAGCTGCTGCGCGACTGGTGGCCGCGCTGGCTGCCCCTGGTGGGCGGTGCCCTGCTGCTGCAGGCCGGAGTGCGTCTTTTCCCGGCGATGCGGCCATGCCGGCCGTCCTGAGCGGCTCATCTGGCCCCGGGGCCGGCGATCGGAGATGATGGCGCCGATCCGTACCTGGCCGCGCCTCGGCGATGAGCCTTCTGCACGCCACCTGGCTACCGGCCGACGCCAGCGGAATGGCGGTCGCCGGTCTGCTGCTCTGGGCCGATACCTGGCGCGTGGCCGGCCCGGCCACCCCCACCAACGCGCCCCTGGCCCATCCGCTCAGCCTCGATCAGGACGATCTGGGGGCCTGGCTGGAGGAGTGGGATCTCTGGACCGAATCCTTCCGGCCCGCCACCGCCTGCCTCAGCCTGCCCAGTCGCCGTCAGAGCTCCCGGGGCCGGAAGCAGGATGAGATGGCCGGCTGGAGCGGGCTGCCCCTGCAGGCCGGCGAACCGATCCCGAAACAGGTGGAGTGGTGGCCCTGGCAGGTGGAGGGCCTCTGGCTGGATCCAGCCGCCGCCTCGCTCTGGCTGGAGCGTCTGCCCCTCTCCGGCAACCATCCCGACCTGGCCGATGAACTGCGCTGGTGGAGCCATCTGCAGCGCTGGAGCCTCAGCCTGATCGCCAGGGGGCGCTGGTTGCCCCAGGTGGAGGAGGGCCGGGCCCAGTGGCTTCCCCTGCTCAACCGTCAGGACGACCGGCGCCGGCTGGAGGATCTGGCCACCCGGCTGCCCCAGGTGGCGGTGGCCGCCCTCTGGCGCGGTCCCCTCACCAACGGCACCCCTCCCCTGGCCTGCTGGCGTCCGGGCTCAGGGCGGTTGCGGCTGGTGGAGATCCTCTCCCGTCTGGTGGACGCCCAGCTGCGCTGTGGCTTCAGCCCCAGCGTTGATGGCCTGGATCCGTTGCTGGCGGCCTGGCAGCAGGCCCTGGGCCCCGGCAAGGGGGAGCTGCGGCTTTCAGCCGAGGAGGTGGAGAGGCTGAGCACCACCACGCACCACTGGCGGGAGGCGGTGGCCGGCCGGTTGGCCCCGGCCCGGGCCTGCCTGGAGCTGGACACGCCTGCGGAGGGCGATGAGCTCTGGGAGCTGCGCTTCTGTCTTCAGGCCGAGTCGGATCCCAGCCTGACCTTGCCGGCGGCAGCGGTCTGGGCCGCCGGTGAAACCAATCTTCAGCTCGGTGAGGTCACCATTCCCCAGCCCGGTGAGCTGCTGCTGGAGGGTCTCGGCCGGGCCCTGCAGGTGTTCGAGCCGCTTGAGCGGGGCCTCGATGCCGCCACACCCCAGCGGATGCAGCTGGCCCCGGCCGAGGCCTTCGTGCTGGTGCGCACCGCCGCAGCCCGGTTGCGGGACGTGGGCGTTGGGGTGCTGCTGCCGGCCAGCCTCAGCGGTGGCCTGGCCAGCCGCCTGGGGCTCTCGATCGAAGCCGAGCTGCCGGCGACGTCGCGGGGTTTCAGCCTCGGCGAAACGCTGCAGTGGCGCTGGGAGCTGATGATCGGCGGTGTCACCCTCACCCTCAGGGATCTGGAGCGGCTGGCCGGCAAACGCAGCCCGCTGGTGCAGCACAAGGGGGTCTGGATCGAGTTGCGACCGGGTGATCTCCGCAATGCCGAGAAGTTCTGCGCCCTCGATCCCGCCCTCAGCCTCGATGACGCCCTGCGGCTGACCGGTAACGAAGGCGAAACCCTGCAGCGTCTGCCGGTGCACCGCTTCACGGCCGGCCCCAGGCTGCAGGCGGTGCTGGAGCAATACCACCAGCAGAAGGCTCCTGATCCCCTGCCCGCCCCGGCCGGCTTCGCCGGCCAGTTGCGCCCCTACCAGGAACGGGGCCTCGGCTGGCTGGCTTTCCTGCATCGCTTCGATCAGGGGGCCTGCCTCGCCGATGACATGGGGCTGGGCAAGACGATCCAGTTGCTCGCCTTTCTGCAGCACCTCAAGGCTGAGCAGGAACTGAAACGCCCGGTGCTGCTGGTGGCTCCCACCTCGGTGCTCACCAACTGGAAGCGGGAGGCGGCGGGCTTCACCCCGGAACTCACGGTGCTGGAGCACTACGGTCCGAAGCGGCCCTCCACGCCGGCGGCCCTGGCCAAGACCCTGGAGGGTGTGGATCTGGTGCTCACCAGCTATGGGCTACTGCAGCGTGACAGCACGCTGCTGGCCTCGATGGACTGGCAGGGAACGGTGATCGACGAGGCCCAGGCGATCAAGAATCCCGCCGCCAAGCAGTCCCTGGCGGCGAGGGAACTGGCCCGCTGCGGCAAGCAGGGTGGTGGCGGCCGCTTCCGGATCGCCCTCACCGGTACCCCTGTGGAGAACAGGGTCAGCGAACTCTGGGCGTTGATGGACTTTCTCAACCCGAAGGTGCTCGGCGAGGAGGAGTTCTTCCGCCAGCGCTACCGGTTGCCGATCGAGCGCTACGGCGACACCGCATCGCTGCGGGATCTCAAGGCAAGGGTGGGGCCTTTCATCCTGCGCCGGCTCAAAACCGACCGCTCGATCATCTCCGACCTGCCCGAAAAAGTTGAGTTGCGGGAATGGGTGGGCCTGACCCCGGAGCAGACCAGGCTCTATCGCACCACCGTCGATGAAACCCTTGAGGCGATCGCCCGCGCGCCCCTCGGCCAGAAGCACGGCCAGGTTCTTGGCCTGCTCACCAGGCTCAAGCAGATCTGCAACCACCCGGCCCTGGCTCTCAAGGAATCGGAAGTGGGTGAGGGTTTCGGAGCCCGCTCCGCCAAGTTGCAACGGCTCGATGAAATCGTCGAAGAGGTGATTGAAGCCGGTGATCGGGCCCTGCTGTTCACCCAGTTCGCCGAATGGGGACATCTGCTCCAGGCCCACCTGCAACAGCGCTTCCGTCAGGAGGTGCCCTTTCTCTACGGCAGCACCAGCAAGAACGAACGCCAGGCGATGGTGGATCGCTTCCAGGACGACCCGCGCGGCCCGCAGCTGTTCCTGCTCTCGCTGAAGGCCGGCGGTGTGGGCCTCAACCTCACCCGGGCCAGCCATGTGTTCCACATCGACCGCTGGTGGAATCCGGCCGTGGAGAACCAGGCCACCGATCGGGCCTACCGGATCGGCCAGACCAACCGGGTGCTGGTGCACAAGTTCATCACCAGCGGCTCGGTGGAGGAGAAGATCGACCGCATGATCCGCGAGAAGGCCCGTCTCGCCGAAGACATCGTGGGTTCAGGAGAGGAGTGGCTGGGCGGGCTCGACCCCGGTCAGCTCCGCGATCTGGTGGCGCTCGACGAGTGACCGGATAGCGACAGAGCCGCCCAGTGCTCTGTCGCTATCCAGCGCCGGCGCTGATCAGAGAAAAGCGGTGTGAGCCTGGACGTTGGTAACGACAGAATTGGCAACGTAGCTGTAATAGGAACTTCCGCCGCCGAGTTGAGCCAGAATCACTGATCCTGATCCAACCTGATGAAACTGTGTGAAAGACTGGATAGCTATTGGCACTATGATCAGTTCAGGTGTTCCGCCCACAGACCAGTCAGCGATATAATCAAACTCGTTGGCAACGATGTCATCTCGCAAGTCGAAGAAATCAAGCCCATCTCCTCCGTAAAGAACATCATTTCCCTGGTTACCAATCAGAACGTCTGATCCCATGTCACCAAGCAGGATATCATTTCCCTGGTTACCGATCAATACATCTGATCCCTCTTGGCCGAGTAAGATATCATTTCCTTGATTGCCAATCAGGTTGTCATCGCCGCTCCCCCCGAAAAAGCTAACTGCATTTTCGGTCGTGGAATAGAGAAGGTCGTTCCCATCTCCGCCAAATCCAAAGTCTTTGCCATTGGCAATGATCGTGTCATCACCGCCTTCACCGAAGGCACTCGATGAGGCGACTTCTGTCGATGGTGCTGTGCCTGCAAAGAAACTTGTGTATAGAAAGTCTTTCCCCTCTCCACCGAGGAGCCAGTCATTTCCTGTTCCCCCGAAGATCGAGTCGTCGCCAGAATTGCCAAGGATCAGGTCACTGCCGTTCCCACCAATGAGCTGGTCATTCCCGAGCCCTCCCAGTAACTGGTCGTCATCGTTGCCGCCATCCATCTGATCATTGCCAGCCCCACCCAGGAATTGATCACTACCGGCGCCACCGAAGAAGCTGTCATCGGCTGCAGTGCCGCTGAAGACATCAGATCCAGCCGTGGCTTCGTAGGTGGAACCTGTGAAGATTTTATCAGCAGTGAAGATTTGATTCTGAATTCTCTGGTCAAGATTCGCTGGCGTGTCAGCCTGGTCGAAGGCCGTGGCTGGACTGCCATATTCGGCGAGAAGATGGGTCTGAAAAGCCTTTTGCTCTCCCAGGATCGTTAGAGCGCTTTGACCAACCGTTGTGAATGTCGAGCTGGCTGTGAAATCGAGTGTCTCATCGATGGCAGAACTGATGGTGCCATCTGCCAGGAGATATCGGAAGTTATGACCGTTTGCCTTGATCGGGTAGCCATCGCCTCCATTGGCAAGGAAATTCAGTGTGACGACACTGATGCTGCTCGGCGCATCAATGCTGACTTCACCATTCTCAACGAGGCGGGCGATTACCGTGTCATCTGCAGCGATTGCAGCGATGCTGGTAATGCGCGATCCAGCGGCAAGGTCGGGGTCAAAGGAAAAGCTGATTCCACCGATCTGCGGGAAGCGGCCCTGGTTGCCGAGCACCGCAACACTGTGTTCGAGAATGGCCTTGAGGCCCGCCGCGTCGGTGTCGAACACGATCAGCAGGTTGTTGAATCGGAGCGAGTTCTCGATGTCAAGCTGCGAGATGCCGCCCTCCGTCTTGCCTGCACCGGGGTTCGCCAGAGGCGGGTTCTTGTCGCCCGAACCGACTTCCACAGAGCCGATTGCGGTTCGGATGCCGCCACCGTTCTTCAGCGAGGCCACGATCGTGCCCCCGACGAGGGCCGCTTCTGCTGCCGCTTTGTTGGCGTCGGCGCTGAGGTTGCCGAGGTTGGTCTCCTGGTTGCGCACGAGGTTGCGCTCACCTTCGAGATAGACGTCAGTGAAGCCGAAGAGGTTGCCGTCCTTCGCTTCAATCACTGCATGCACGGCCTCGGTGATTTCAGCCACCTGCTCACCTTTGGTTCCTTCGGCAAAGGCTGTCGTGGCGAGATCGGCGGCATCGACGCCCCAGGCCGCTGCCACGTTTTCAGTGGTCGAGGCATAGGCGCCGTTGATGTCCTTGTCGAGGCTTTCAACGATGATCTTGCCCGCCTCGTCGAAGTCCACGACGAGGCGGCCGAGATAGGTGTATTCGTTGTCCGTGTTGACGATCAACGTCGTACCTCCATCTGCGCCCGTGGCGACAATGGGATAGGTGTTCGCAAAATCCGCAGCATGGCCTGGGAAGAGCACGGCTTGATCAGTTTCGTCACCAAGCCGGGTGTTGGAGCCGGCTGCCAGGATGATGTCCACGCCGCGCAGAAGGGTGGCCAACTCCTGTTCGAGGGCGATCTGCTGGAGATGCGCCATCACGATGATCTTGTTGACACCCTGTGCGATCAGATCGTCGATCACAGGCTGAAGTTGCGCCGCGAGCAACACCATGTTGTTGGCCTCGGTTCCTTCCGCGAAGCCCTTCACCTCGACATTGCCTGTGGAGGAGATGGTCTCGATGATCTGTGTCGTGGCACCGACCAGGCCGATCTGCTCGCCGCCGGACGTCACCACAGTTGAGGGCACAATCTTGCTCGCGAGGCTTGCGGCTTCCTCGAGTCCACCCACGGCTACCGTCTCCTGGAAGCGGGCCACGATGTCTCTGTCACCCGTGAAGTCGAGGTTGGAGGAGAGATAGGGGAAGGCAGCGTCAGCGACGATATCGCTGAAGACGCGCGTGCCGAAATCAAACTCGTGGTTGCCGATGGTCGAGGCCTGCACACCGATGCGATTGTGGATTTCGATGTCGGCGGCGCCGGGGTTGTCGCCCCTGTTGTGTGTAGCTGAGACGGTCGGATCGGTACCGGCGGCGAAGAATGGGCCTGGAATGTAGTTGTCGCCGCCTGCCAGTATCAGCGTATTGACGTAATCGTCGTCGAATGCATCGACCAGTGCAGCCAGATTTGGTGCCGTCTCGGCAGCCAACAGCCCCGCCTCCCCATCGGCAAAGTGCAGGAGTTGCAGGCGGAAGTTTGGCGCCACGCTGAAGATGGAGAGTGTGTTGCTGACCTCGTTGCTGGTAACCAGCAAGGCAGAGCCGGTTGGGCTGTCCTCGGCGGCGATGACCAGCAGACCCTCTGGGCTGACATCACCGGGCCTCAATGCTGAGGCGGTATAGCTCACTTCATTGGGATTTGTTATATCAAAGGCAAGTGTGATGTTGGAGCGTTCGAGCCCGACGAAGGCGTAAGTTCTGTCGGCAATGGTTGCAATTTCGATGCCCTCTGGCTCGGGTCCCTTGTTATCGCTCCGAGCGTCGTCGAAGCTGCCGGGAAATTCGGTAGCGATGATTCGCTCAATCATGTCACCGCTATCGAATACTATTGCCCCATTTTCATCAAGGATCGAAAAGGATCGTGCGCCATAGGTAAGGATCTGATCGATGTCGCCGTCGTTGTCAAGATCGCCGCGAAGCCCAGGCGCATTCGACACTGTAAGGCGGCCCAGATCAGTGTTGGCTTTCAGTAAGGCCTCATCTGGAAAGATAGTGTCATCGAGATCGTAGCTGGAGTTGCCCAGGCGAATGGTTTCGTCCGGATTCAGAAAGTCGTCACGGTCATCGCCCTCGTTCGCGATCACGAAATAGCTTAAACTCCCAACCTGGTAACTATCGATTGCATCGGGCATGTAAAGGCCAGAGACTGGATTGCTGGATGTCAGATTGATCAGATTGCTATTTTCAGGCCCGTCACGATCGGAGAAATCAGTAAAGAGACCTGCGTAACTCTTGCTTCCCAGTGGCACGATTTCGGTGAAAGTGGCCGTCGTAATATCGAGGATCGCCACTGCATTAGCTTCCTGCAGGGTCACCATGGCCGTGCTTCCATCGGCCGAAATGGCGATGTACTCGGGCTCCACGTCGAGTGAAACTGATTGCCCGGCAAAGATGCGCACGCCCGCCGCTCGCAGAGCTGTTTCCTGACCGTTGAAGGCGGTGAAGTCGACGGTCACCTCAGTGGAGTTGGTGCCGTTCAGCGTGATGATCGAGACTGAGCCCGCACCGCCGGCCGTACCGTTGCTGAGGAATTCACCCTCATTGGCGACCAGCAGCTTGGTGCCATCCGGTGTGAAAGTCAGCATGTCTGGCAACGGGCCGACATCTACGCTGGTGATCAGGCTGCCATCTGTGGCATTCAGCAGCACGACCTGACCGTTTTCGCCCTTGTCCAACGCAGGCAGAGCCACGGCTACGATTCCCTCCTTCACTGCAACGGAAGTGATATCTGTACTGGCGAAGCCGAGTGTCGTGAAGTTGATCAGGGCAATCAAGTTGGGTGCGGTTGGATCGCTCAAGTCGACGACCTGAAGACCGCTGCTCGAGGTGACGAAGAGGCGATCGCTGCCAGGGTCGAAGGCAGAGATCTCGGCGCCTGCCAAGGCTGTCGTGCCAATCGGAAGTATGCGCAACGCATTCGTAGGGAGCACAACTGGGATGGCGGCAGTTGGCATGGTCAGAGTCGTTACAAGCTGGTTGGACCATGACATGCCTTTCAGCCATAGAGAACAAGAACCCGTTAAGTGGGCATTAAGTTCTTGTCAATCCTGCCTATCTATCTATGCTGTTGATCGAAGGATCTGTGCCTCGGCTTGCCTGTTCGTTTTCTGAGGTCCATGACGAACTCGTGGCTTATCAGAGGCCCCGGTGTCGGGCGCAATCATGAAGAGGATTCTTGGCCATCAAGATCAAGTGGGTTTTCGCCAGTTGGGTTTGCTGTCGACCTGGCTGTTACTTTTTGAGCGATGATCAACACTTCTTTCAGCGAGTCAATGGTCTTTCCCTGGACTGAAATATTAGTCGCTGCATCTGATATCAATGCCGGGCCATTGCTCTCTTCTGTTGCTGCCTGGATTGGTAACATTGATCATTGCCACTCGGTGGAGCCATCCATTGGTGGCGCCCCGACTGACCCATGCCAGCGGGCCGGTTGTGCTGAGCTTGAACCCCATCTGCTGATCAGTCTTCAGGGAGAAGATGATTGCCTGTGCGGGGCTTGGTACGCATTGCCTTTTTGAACCATTACCCAGCTGAGATGCGATTGGCTGTCAGCGAGTTGTCTCGGTTGAATCTGCCGGCAGAACCACCACTTTTCGGCTGCGGCCGACCGGTAAAGAGTCGGGAGCCGGCAGGGTCAGTAGCCCGAGGAGCCGGGTGGCGGAGCACTGGCCGGAAACCGCTTCAGGAAAGTGGCCACCTCGATCGGGCGGGGCTGGTCGTAGCCAACCGGCAACCAGATGTCGCCGGCAGCGGAGCCGAAGTGGATGTCCCAGTTGTAGAGCCCCACATAGGCCCTGGGGTCCTCCTGGATCAGGGAGGCGTAGGTGAGCACGGCGATGCCGTAGTTGTCGCTGTTGTTGTAGCCCCAGAGTCCCTTGCGGATGTCCTTGAGGCCTCCCCGGCGAACGAGGTAGCGCGCCGCGGCCTGGATGGCGTCGTGGGGATCGCGGATGCTCCCCTTGCCGATGCCCGCCTGGCTCCAGGTGGTGGGCAGAAACTGCATCGGCCCCTGGGCGTTGGCCACCGACACCCCATCGATGCGGCCCATCCCCGATTCCACCAGGTTCACCGCCGCCAGCACCTCCCAGGCGATGCCGGTGGCCGTCTCGGCTTTCTTGTAGTAGCCGATCAGGGCTTCGGCTGGCTCTGGTTGGATGATCCGCCAGGCCGGCAGGGTCGTGGGCTTGCGGCCCCGGCGATGCATGGCCAGAAAGGCCCGCCGCGCCACCAGATGCCGGTCGTAGGTGCTCAGCCAGGCGGCGGGAAGGAAGCGGCGCACCTGTTGCGAGCGGGTTTCCTGGTGTGAGAGAACCCGATAGATCACCTGCTGCTGATGGCCGAGGCCCGGCAGCTCGGCGGCGGGGGTCTGCGGCGAGCGCAGGGCCTCCTCCACGCCAGCCAGCAGGGTCGCCAGCTCGGCCGGATCGGTGGGAACAAGGGGGTACTGGCGGCCGCTGGCATCCCTGGGCCGGGCCGGATCAGCGGGCAGCAAAAATGCGGTGGCATCTTTAACCACAGCGGTCTTGGGGATGAACGGCGCTGGGCAGACGGCCAAGCCCATTGTCAGCATCAATGCCCCTCCTCCAAGGACAGCGCCTAACAACCTGGCGGAAGGCCTTCTCATCGTGATGAGGCGAACGAAAGTTATGGGATTAAATGGTACCCGTGCTAGAGCAAGTTCCGCTTATGCAGGGTCTCACTGTTGATGATCTTGAGGCCGCCACCATGCACTTCCTCAATGATGCCGCGTTGACGCAACTTGCTAAGGATGCGTGATGTGGTCTCTCGGGCCAAACCGGATAGGGACGCTAGCTCACGATGCGGAAGGGGAGGAATGACCGCTGTGGGGTCGGCGCCCTGGTGTGTCCGCACTGCGATGTCGCAGAGCGTGGCAAGCAGGCGGGTCGTGGCATCAGCTCCGCGCAAGGTGAAACGACGGTTGAGATCCTGCAACCGCCTGGCTTCAAGCCTGGCCAAGGCGAGGGAAAGCCTGGGTTCACTGTTCAGGAGTTCGCGAAAGGGACTGACCCGCAGGAAAACGGCTTCACATTGCGTGAGGCTGACGACATCGGCTGAGCGGCGGCCGTTGTTGAGAACAGCCATTTCCCCACACACATCACCCGGGCCGAGGAGGGAGAGCACGGCCTCCTCGCCATCGTTGTTGAGACGGCGGACCTTGGCGATGCCATTGCGCAGAAGGATCAGGCCCTGGGATTCATCCTGATCCAGCATCAGCATCTGGTCAGCGGCAAAGGTGACCCCCCGGTGTTGCTCCAACAGCCTTTGCCGTTGCTGTTCGCTGAGCAAGGCGAACAGGGGGATTTCGGCAAGATCAGAAGCTTTGGTGGGGCTTTGCGTAACCATCCGGCCCTCGCCTGGTGATTCAGGAACCAATCACTGTCCAGACATCAAAGCGGGTTGATCAATTCCTTCGGTGACATCGCCAGATGCGGGATGGAAGTTCAGGATTGGACCCTAAGATGGCATGTCCGCTCGATCTGTGATCTGGATCACAACGACCCCGACCGGGAGTTGCTCCAATGACCCAGGACATCGTTTCTTGGTCCAGTGATGCGTCTGAAGCAGACTGCTAAGGGCATCCGGGGAGTCGGACGATTCCAGATCGGGGTGGTCACCCTTTTGCTCTTCCCCCATGCAGCCATCGCCGACGTGGTCGGGGGGGGGCTGGGCACCCGGGTGAACGGTGCCACTGAAGGCCGTTGCAGCAGCGGTTTCTGCAGCGTTGGCGGCGGCACGGCGGCAGGCCCCAATCTGTTTCATCGCTTCCGCCAGTTCGACACCCGCGGCGGGATCAACGGGGTGGGGATCGATACCCAGGGACGCGCCAATGTAATCGTGGGGGTCAGCGACCGGCTCGGCACCTTTCTCGACAAGACGCTGAGTCTCTCGGCCCCGGCCAATCTGTTCTGGCTCTCACCCGGCGGCATCTGGCTGGGGCCTGGGGCCAAGGTGCAGAACACCACGAATCTGCTGCTCTCCACCTCCACAGGACTGAAGCTAGGTGCCAGTGGCTTTTTCGATGCCGTTGGTACCGATGCCACCGCGGCTGGTGCCCTGAGCGCACCGCCGGAGCTGAGCTGGCAGGCGCTCAAAACGAGTTTGGGAACCCTGGACAGCCTTGGGTTGGGGACAACCAATGGGTCGATCGTGTTGGCCGGTGGTCGGTTGACGGTGGACCGGTCCCTGATTCTGGAGGCCGGCAACGGTGCCATTCGCAGCGAGGCCGGCGGCAACAGCCTGCTCGCGGCGGGTTCCCTGCCTCGCACCGATGCCGGTCTCGATCGATTGCAGCTCGGCGCCCAGCAGATCGAGCTGAACGACATCCAGTTGACGTCCGGCCAGCCCGGCCAACGAGGGGCCATCGACCTCCAGGCGATCGATGCCCTTCAGTTGCAGCGTTCAATCCTGGAGGGCAAGCAATTGTTCCTGCGGGCCGGCACGGTTTCGGTGACTGAAAACAGCAGGCTGCTGGCGCCGAAGGGATTGATCCGCCTGGAAAGCCTCGACCCAGCCCAACCGTTATCCGTGGTAAACAGCAGCTTGGATGTGGGTGTTTACACACTCGAAGACCTAGTCTCTCCCATCACCTCCGTCGTATTCGATAGCGGGGCGACGCTTATCAAACCTGACCCTGACCCGCTGATCGGCCTGTTCTCCAAGGGCGACATCCTTGTTGATGGATCGTCTCTAAACGCTTCCCAAATTCTGACACCGCTCATGGAGCAGAATCCAGCTCTGCCGCGCAGCGCGATTCAACTCACAGACACCAGCGGCACTGTAGTGCTGGCTGCTGATGGTGGCATTGAGTTCGGCAGCAGTGTGGCCCGTGCCGACGCCTCGCACAATCTGGCGGGAAACGTTGCCTTCCAGTCCAAAGGCCTCGGAGGCCTCAACGTGTCCAACTCCCTGTTGAGCGCCAGTGGAGGGGCGGGATCAGGAGATCTGCGGTTGAGCAGCACTGCAGGCATTGATCTGATCAACAGCCAACTGATTGCCGAAAGCAACCATTTCCCAGCAGGCTCCGAAGGGAGAAACGGCTGGGAGACAATCAGTAACTTTGCAGGAGGGGAAATCACCCTCCTCAATAGCTCGACGGATCGAGGAATCGCCATTCGAGGCTCCACGTTGAATGCCCCGTATCACACGTCCGCCGGACCACTGGAGAACCGCACATTCGTGAATTCCCAGGAAAATGGTCCCATAGTGCGTTTCACTGACCGAACCGACGGCACAGACAATGCCGTTGATGGAGACACCGGATTTACTGTTTTGGGGGGAAAGATTCGCTTGATTTCACAAGCAGGTATTCATGTCACAGACCGCTCCACTCTGTATGTTGACAGCTCACCAAGCCTCGGTGGTCAGCTTGAAAGCTTCGGCGGCAGTATCCAGATCCTCACTCTCTCGAATGACAGCCAGAAAGGAGTAACCATCGACCAGGAATCAACGCTGACAGCACGCACCGGTGGAACCCTGTTCAACACCGCCAAGGATCTGAGAAATGATTTCTTCTTCGGCCGAGGGGGCCGGATCGACCTTTACAGCAATTCGAGTATCGCTTTGACCAACGCCACACTTGATGTGAGCAGTAGCAATACAATCACCCCAGATCTTGGATACCCGTTTCAGCCCGATCCGTTCGGCTTCCAAGGGGCGATTCGGGCCGACAGCCGTGGTCCGCAAACCATCAGCAACACCAGGTTCAACATCAGCGGTGATCAAGCCACCCTTGCTCCAGCCGGCCACGTGTCTCTCACAGGCCTTGGTGCGATTAACACCATCAACAGCTCCATCACGACTGGACGCACGGCATCAGCACTGGATCCTGCAGCAACCGGCTCCATCACGCTGCGATCGGCTGCGGCCCTGTCCGATGTCTCTGGCCTCCTGCAAACTCCTGGAGGATCCCTGCAGATCAGCATCGGCTCCCCTCAAGAGGTTGGCGGGGAAATCCAGGCAGGCTTTGACGAACGTCGGTACGCTCTTCAGGAAGTCCAAGGAGGCATTCAAGTCGATGGTGGTAGGGCGATCGATACCGTTCTGGACGGTACCGAAGGGCTTGTGAACAAGAGCCGTGAGACAGGCCTGGTCAATGGGTACACCATCGTTATTGAGCCTGGGGGGGGCACCAACAACCCAATCATTGTTGATCGGCCTGAACAAAAGATCACATTGATCACCACCACGCCGGATGAGAAACGCACCTCCACCTCGATCACGTCGGCATCCTCGAACACTCCGGCCTCACTGAATCCGGTGGACTTCCCATGGGAACCACCACCCCGTGACTGGTGGTTCCCCCCCGCGCCCTTCACGGCCGTTCCCCCTGTTGTGCAGCCTCCACTTGGCGGTGGAGCGATCACGATGAACATGCCAACACCTGAGGGTGCTGGGGGCTCGCTCAGCGAAGGGGCAAAGCTGGTTGCAGTGAGGATGCCAATCCCGTCTCAGGGGCCCTCGCCCCCACCGTTGAACACGGTGCGGCTGCTGAGTTTTCCCGAAGGGGCGGATAGCTTTGAGCGCGGAGAAAGCCTTGCTCTGAAGACAACCATTCAGGCTCTCGGCCTCGAAGCTGGTGAAAACACCGTGGTGCCAAGCGTGGCCAGGCTGCAGGAAAACCTGCGGGCGAGTGAGGCCGATCGGCGCCATCAGGCTCTTCCCCCTTTGGGGATGGAGGGTGGCCCCGGAACGCCCTATTCCCCAGCCATCCTGAGGTTCAACGCCTGGCCCCTGCCGACGGGTGAGGTGTTGATCGATGTGGTGTTGATCCCTCCCCACGGTCCGTTGCTGGGTTGGCAGCACCGCGTCAACCAGCAGGCCCTCCATCAACTGATTGGCAACGTGCAGCGACAGTTCAGCCGCATGGAATCGCTCGATCAGGCCGGGCAAACGCCAGATGGCCGTCAGCTCGCCTCACTCCTGCTGGCGGATGTTCTCCCCGTGTTGGAGAAGGAACGGATTACATCGGTTCTTCTTTCAGCGGATCGGAAGCTTCAGGCGATCCCCTTTGCCGCCCTTCCCCTCACGGAAACCAGCTTTTTCGGTCAGCGCTTTGCCCTCACCATCACTCCCTCCCTTGGCCTCACCGATCTCAGTACGCCATCCCCAGATCCAGGAGATGCTCCCCGGCGCATCCTGCTGGCCGGGGCGAGCTTTTTCCGTTCGGGCCTGGTTCCACTTCCCCTCGTCAAACAGGAACTTGGGGAGATCTCGACCGGTGAGCTCTCCGATCTACTTCTGGATGATGCGTTCAATGGGGCCGAGCTTCGTGCCCGGATCAACAACACCAACTACTCCCAGATCCACATCGCCACCCATGCGGAACTGAGCTCTGGCCCAGCAGGCCTCGGCATCCTCCACACCACCAATGGAACACTCAAGCTCGCTAGCTTTCAAGGGGGAAAACGTACACCGAATCGGCTGGATCTGGTCAGCCTCAGCGCCTGCCGAACAGCCTTGGGCGACGAGCGCAGTGAGCTTGGCCTGCTTGGAGCGGCCCTGACCTTCGGTGGCCATTCAGGGCTCGGCACTCTCTGGTCGGTGGACGACGTCGGCAACGCGGCCTTTTTCGTCCAGTTCTACCGCTACCTGCAAAGAGGTATGACCAAGGACGTGGCCCTGCAAGCCACGCGCCGGGCCTTTCAGCAAGGGGACATCAGGGTCTCCGGATCCGATTTGATCGGGCCTGGCGGTCACGTTCTGATCCGTGACCTCTCACGCAGTGATCAGGCGCGATTTTCCCAAGGCCTCACCCATCCGTATTACTGGGCAGGTGCCTTGCTTACCGGCAGGCCCTGGTAAAAATGCATGAGATGTATCCACTAGCACCTTTTTTAACTGCTCAGAGAATATAGTTTCACAATTTTATAGCATGAACCATCCCAACGCTCTCCCTCTGCCCTCCTTGATTCCAAGCTTGATCCGTTGCGGTATCACTCTGCTTGCTGCGATCGTGATCGCTTGGGTCATCCTGCCGGAACGGGCGTTGGCAGCCCAACCGAACAATGTCGTGATCTGCAAAACTTCGAATTTAGGCGATCCAAGCTGTAGGCAAAACCCACTAGGTCAACCGCCAAAAAATACTGTATTCTGGCATCCCCAGGATGCTCCTCCAACAAATCCTACTATCGGAATTTCTGGCAAGATTTCGAGACTTACCTTGGCTGGGAACCTCCCCTTGAATGGAACTGGTAACGGCAGTTCTACTGTCGGTCCGAATATAATGGTGGGCAACATTAGCTCAAACACCTTTGTTGGTGGTCGTCGATCCACTACCTATGTGCTGGGTAACTCTGCCCAAACAAACATCACCAGGCTGCCCTCTTGCGCCGCAACAGGCAGCATAGATTGCCTTGCCGTAAGTACAACCGGAATTGCAAGCGAACAAGATCGTGTTACGTTTGGATCCAGCACGAACGATGCCGTCTATATCAATCGAGCCATGGAGACTGGTACATGCCTAAGCGGCCTCTATTACTGGAATTCGAATGTGAGTAAATTCGTCATGGGAGCCACTACCTATGGCGGCGGCAATCTCAATTCAACAGGCGGTTGGATCGGTGGTGATTGTCCAATCACCCCTGTTCCCTGACCATCCCCTTCAAGCCATGAACAACACCATCGAACCATCTGTCGAGCCGCTCAACAGTTTCAGGCCCAAATTGCTGGCCCTATCCCTTGGGCTGCTTGCGGCTCTTCTGATTCTTGCCCTCCTGTTTTGGTCGCGCTGGCCAGGTCGCGTGGCCCCACTTGAACCCGTGCCCGGCGTCGCCAGGCTGGTGGGATTCTCACCTGCGGATTCTCTACTGGTCTTCGACCCGGATGATCAGCGGATGATGTTCAACGGCAAGCAATTGGAAGCAGGCAGCCAGACGATCTTCATTGCCCGGTTGCCTCAAAATAGCGAGGAGGGCCTTCAGCTCCCTAGCCAAGGTTCCCACATCCCTTTGGTTTACTTCCCCACCCGCGGGCTTCTGGCGAGCTTCAGCAACGACACCCAGGCCTACGGAAGTGAGGGCAATCCTGGAACCGTCATCGCCGAATTCACCGATCGCCGCGGCAGGCCGCTGGCCATTGAACCCGCTGATCCGTCCTTGAACGTCCTGGACACCTCATTCGTGCTGGTAGCAGAAACTGGGCCCTCTGAGAATTCCAAGGCCGAGCAGCCATCGCCTGAACCGGTTCCTGCACAGGAACCAACCGCCACCATCAAGCGTTGATCGCCCTGCAGCTGCTTGCCCAACTCGTCGCCCCGCCCCTTCAACCGGGGCCGGTGCGCTTGCCAGGTTCCGGCATCGTTCAGCCGCCTTTGGCACCGGGCCAGCAACTGCAGCCAATCCCGCAGCTTCAGCTGCCAAGCGAGGAGGTGGTGCCCAGCCTGCCAAGGGAGCCGCAGCCGGAGCCCCCCCATGGGAGCCAACCCGCTGAACCAGGTCCGCAGGTTCTGCCGCGGGTCGAAGGGCTGGACCGCTACAGCACCGATGAACTCAGGAGGATCCTGGCTCCCTGTGCCGCCATCGCCGATCCCGCCCAGAGGCTGAGCGCCTGTGCCGCCGCCCTCACCACCCGGCTGGTGCTGGATGGCTACGTCAACAGCAGGGTGTATCCACTGGCCACGCCCTTCCCAGGGGTGTTGGAAGTGGTCGAGGGGCGGATCGTCGAAATCACTATCACCAGCACCAGCCCACGCCTGACCCGAAGGCTGCAGAGGGTGTTGCTGCCGCTGCAGGGCACGGTTCTGCACCTGCCCAGCCTCGAGCTCACGATCCAACGGCTTCAACAACTCTCCGGTGTTGGCCAACTGGACGCCAAGCTCAACCGGCTCGGTGGCGACTCCACCCGGGCCGTGCTGGAGGTCAACGCCGAAGCCGCTGCAGAGCAACTGCAGGGAGAAGTCGCCCTCCGCAACGACGGCAATGGCGGCAGCGGCCAATTCCGGGGCCTGGCCACCCTGCTGAAGAACAATCTCGCCCTGGGCGGTGACACCCTGCTGGTGTTCGGTGAGCTCGACACCGATTCCAATCCCAGCCTGGGCTACACCATCGGCTCGATCAGCTACAGCCTGCCTCTGGGCGATCGCCTCGCCTTCACCACCGCCTTCGGCTTCAGTCGCCGCAATCTTGTCGAAGCCAGCCCGCCGTTCGATCAGCTCTCCTTTCGCCAGTTGCAACTGCTGGGGCAACTGGAGGTCACCCTTTGGGAAACCCTTTCCAGTCGCTGGTCCGCCTTCGCCGGCCTCAGCGTCAGCCGCAGCGACGCCTACCTGGCCGGAGCCAGCTTCCCCGCCATCGCCGGCGGGGGGAGCGAAGGCTGGCTTCGCACCGGCTTTCTGAGAGCGGGCATCAACGCCGAGGGCAGCGGTCCCGGTTTCGCCTGGAGCGGCGGTGTCTACGGGCTCCAGGGGATTTCCGGCCTCAGCACCACGGCCCAGCTGAACTCCCTGGCCTCGTTCGGGATCCAACCTGGAGAAGCCCGCAGCATCGGCGGCCAGCTCAACGCGGCCTGGGCCCTTGCCCCCCGCTGGCAGCTCCAACTCGGCGCCGCGGGCCAGCTTGCTTTCCAACCGCTCACCGGCCCGATGGGCTTTGCCCTTGGCAGCGATAACGGGCTGCGGGGCCTTCCTGGCCAGGTGATCAGCGGTGACAGTGGCCTGCTCGGAAGGGCCGAACTCAGTTGGAGCATCTGGAGCCAGGGCCAGAGCCTGCTTCAGCTGGTGCCGTTCATCGGCGCGGGCGCAATCCGCACCGAAACACCCGATGGAACCCTCACGGACAGCGCCGGGGCCGGGGGGCTCCTGCTGCGCTGGCTGAATCGATCGGGCTGGCTCGTCGAGTTGGGCTGGACCAACCAGTTCGGCACCGAACAGCGACCCTTCTTGGGAGATTGGCTGCTCGGAAGTGGGATCTACACCAAGCTGAGCTATCGCTTCTAGTTCCGCCCGACGTCATGGCCCCCAAGTGGATGGATCGGTCAATTCCGGGGCGCCCTGCCTGGAAGCGCCTGCGGCACCTGATTCCCTATGCCGCGGCCCTGGTGCTGCTGGTGTCGCTCCGTCAGAGTCACCTCAGCGAGAGCCTGAATCTCCTTCTCTACGACCTGGTCACCCAGTGGCGAGCCGCCCCCTCTGGTCGGGAAACGCCGATCGCCATCATCGGGATCGGGGAAGCGGATCTGAGGAAACTGGGCTGGCCCCTGGATGATGGTTTGTTGGCAGAGGCGATCGAGCGTCTGGATCGGGCCGGCGTCGGCGCCATCGGTCTTGATCTCTATCGGGATCTTGGTGTCGGCATTCATCAAGAACGCCTGCGCGCCTTGGCAGCCCGCCACGGCCGCCTGGTGTCGGTGTATAGCGCGGTGGACCGGATCGGTGCGATTCCGGGAACCCCGCCAGACCGACGTGCATACATCGATCTGACGATTGACCCGGATGGTGTCGTGCGCCGTGATCTGCTCCATGTGCGCGGACTGGGCCCAGAAGGGGTGAGCTTGCCGATGCGTCTGCTTGAGGTTGCCACTGGCAAAACCCTGTTGCGGCAGCGGATTGAGCGCGGCGATTCGAACCTTTCAGGCCTGGAGCAATCCGGCGGTGGCTACACCGACCTCGACAATGCCGGAGTGCAAAGAATGTTGGCCTTTCACCGGGCTGGAAGTTTCCCGACCTGGAGCCTGAGCCGGTTGCTCAGTGGAGGGGTGCCCACCGCCGAGCTGAGGGGGAAGATCGTGCTGATCGGCAATCTGGCGCCCTCGCTCCGAGACAGTTTCCGTGTCCCCTTCAGCCGATTCGGCGCTGCGCGGGGCCTTAGCAAGATGCCGGGGGTGGAAATACACGCCCATCGCACCGCGGCCCTGCTGGCCCAGGAGAACAGCCAATCCTTCGGCCTGATGGCGGCACCGGGCTGGGCGAATGGCCTTCTGGTGTTGGCAGGCCTGGGGCTTGGGATCGGCCTCGGAGAAGGGATCGGAAGCCTGCGCCGCAGCCTGGCGGCCGTCGGCGCCGTGGCTCTCCTGGCTGCCCTTGCCGGCGCGGTGGCGCTGGGCCAAGGGGCCTGGTTTGACGGCGCGCTGCCCCTGGCTGCCCTGGCGGCTTGCTCCGCCGCCGCCTGGACCCGCCGTGGCATGGAAGAGCAAAGGCAGGGCCTCGAACTGGAGCGCCTGCTGGGCCAAACCACCTCGGCTGCCATGGCCCACGAACTTCTCGACAAGCGGCAGGGGCTGCTGGAGGGCGGGCGATTCCCCGGTCGCCAAGTGTGCGTCACAGTGCTGTTCGCGGACATCGCTCAATTCAGCAGCCTGGCCGAACGCCTCGATCCAGATGCTTTGCTCATTTGGCTGAACCGGAGCATGGGCGTGATGGTGTCATCGGTTCACAAGCATGGTGGGCTCGTCAACAAGTTCACCGGCGATGGGCTGATGGCCGTGTTTGGGGCCCCCCTCAGCCAGGGAGTCGCCGAAGACGCGACCGCCGCCGTCAACTCGGCCTCCGCCATGCGTGAACAGCTCCGGCAATTGAATGGATTCCTGAAGCTGGAAGGCCAACCTTTGCTGCAACTGCGGGTCGGCTTGCACAGCGGTTGGGTCATTGCCGGGTCGGTCGGGAGCCCGGAACGATGGGAGTTCGGCCTGATCGGTGATGTGGTCAACTGCGCCTCCCGAATCGAATCCTTCGCCAAAACAACCATCACCCACCATTGCCAGGTGATGGTGTCATCCACCACCCATCGGTTGGTCGTTGATCGGGTTCAGGGTGCCTGGAAACCCCGGGGGATGGTGCCGCTTGGTGGGCGCTCGGAAGGGCTGGAAGCCTGGGAACTGATCGATGGGGCAAGCCCCGAGGCTCCTGACAACCCCTCGCAGGACACCGGGAGACGTGCTGGAAGTTGACCCATCAGGTGCTCATAGGAGAACACGGCCAGCAATCCGGCGGTGGCAATGGTCCCCCCGCAGGTTCGGCTGAGCAGTTGGATCTCCAGCACGGCCTCCTGATCATCAGCGCCTGGGAGCGGCTTCAGCAACGAACGGGCTGGCGGAGCGCCGGACAGCCCTTCAGGTTGGTCCGCATCCTGGCAACGGGGAAAGCTTTCCCAGAGCACCTCGCGATCGATGGACGGAATCGTCAGCAGCCGCACCCCGGCGGGCCTCGGCGGCAGCGTCCACAGTCCAAGCGATTCCAGGCGCACCATCAGGGGCCGAGGATCGGGACTTTGTCCTTCCAGGAGAGCGATTCTGCGGGCCTTGCCCGGAGCGAACCGGCTGTCTAAAGGCACCAGGTGGGCTACCTTCCGGGAAAGGCACAGATCCCGGCTGCCACCTGCCTCCCGATAGACGGGAAACTTGCGGCTGTTGTCTCCTGCTGTGGCCTTCGGCGCGACAAGAGACAAGACCGGCAGGATGGCGGCCAAAGCTGCCCGGATCGTGAGCCTTCCGACCCTGGGGGAAGAAGTTAGTGGAGATGCCATGGACCGGTCCCTCATCGGGTGCAACCCAGTCTGGTGATCGATCCTGCACTGAGACAGTGACCAAGCACAAGGACTGTTGTGATCCGACTCACAGGATGGGGCGCTTCACTCCTTCAAAGACCCCTGAGCGAACAGTCCTTCCGACTCAATCTGCGGATGGGAAGGAAGCCAGCGGGGAGTTGTCGACCCGCGGTTGGCTGGAAAATGGAGGTGATCGGGATCACCAGGTTTCAGGGCTGAGATCACTCTGAATCCCCAAGGACGCTTTCACGATGGAAACGTCGAGAAGGAAGATCCGGGCAATGACCACACTCCTATTCACTTCCAGATCCCGTCGTTACGTTGTAGGGACACATTGTTGGCCAGAAGTTGTCTCCGTGCTCCTCGGGTTGGGGAGATTGGATGTTGGTTCCGACCGTGAGGTCATGGCATCCATCGGAGTGATCTTGATCCTGTCCGTCGTGATTCGTACGGGTTGGAACGCTGCGGTTCTGCTGCACGGCTTGGGACATACGTTGCTGATTGCCGCGGTGGACAGAAACGGCAAGGCTCTGAACATTGACAACATTGCCGAACATCAGAATCTCCTAATGCTGGCCCGCTCATTGATGCCGTTTCAATGGATCGGTGGCCCATGGACTTGGGGACATGCCTTGCCGTGGGTCCACGTTGGAGACCCAGCGGCCTGGAAACTTCGCATCAAGGCGACTGGTGGCTTGGTGTTGAACGGCGTGGCTGTTGCCGCGGCACTTGCCGCGATCCAATCGCCAGAGTTCAACCTGGCGCAACACACCGGCCTCCTTCCATTCTGGCTTAGCAGCAGCATGGTGTGGAGCGTGCTGGCGAGCAACGGGATGCTGCTGGCTTGCTCAAGAACTGATTGGGCTGCCTTGCTCACAGGGCACGCTGATTGGTTCTACTGCGGCAATTTTGGCTTCATTGCCGAGCGAGACAATATCTCAGCCAACGAGTTGCTGTCACAACAGGGGATTGAGCGGTTCCGAACCATGGGCCACGAAACGGAAGTTCGTGGAGAGCAGGCTGGAGGGGGCCTCGTTCTTGCCTGTGACAGAGCGGGATACATCCGGTTTGTCGGGGAGAAGTTGGTCAACACCAAACGGCAAAATCTGACCCTCCACCTTGAATCGGCCTTTGCGCGAAAGCGGCGTCAGGCAGTTCGAGCGGGCTACAGGCCCTTGAACTCCTGCATTACGGCAGCTTGGCACTATCGCTTCGGGACCAGTGGACCGCCATCTGTTCTTGAAACCCATTGGCACGAATGGTGCCCGGCCCGAGTCGATCGAATTTGGGAGCAACACGATGGCCTCTGGTCGGTGACCGAAAAAAACATCAACCATCGGATCACTCACAACGGAGACTTCGAGGGTTTCAAGCTCTTCAACAGGGTTGTTGACTACGAAACCCTTGGATTGTGGCTGGAGAGAGTCCTCCACGTTGCCAACAAAACATTGGGAGATTCCCCTAAGATCGCAGGCATACTGGACCTCCTGATCTGCAAGGGAAACTGGTGTTCAGCTGTTAGGCTGGGCTATCAAATGGCGATTGCGCAAGACGTTTCAACTGCATTTGGCGGAAGAACTCCAGCAAGGACCGCGCCTCAAACGGCACCCTCCCGCTCGACTCTTGAGCACTGGGCATCCATCTTCGAAACATGCTTTGTAGACTTTGCCCAAACCTATTCAGAGCGGGGATGGAGCGATGACAAGCTCAGGCGGCAGCAGCTGCAACGCCGCATCCATGACAACCTAAGCCGCGATTCTCACTTGAGCATGAACGGGGCGGATCGCCTGTGGAACTTGATAGACGAGACGGTACATGCATTTCTTCACAATGATCCGGAGCAAGCCAGCCGTTTGTTTCTAACTCAGGCCAGAGGGAGCTTCGGCCTCATTACCCTTTCCACCCTTACACCTGATCAAGTCGTTCTGGGTTGTCTTGGACAACCACTATCAACTGGCTTTGATTCTGAAGACCGGGTGTCTTTCTATGCTTCAGAACCCGCTTCGATTGATGCAGCGTTGGCGTTGAGGCCGCAAGCGTTCAGGATTGATTTGAATCAGAATTCAGGCGAAGTCGCAGTCCTGACATCCACATGTCTAAGGGTTTACTCCCTATCAGACATGCGTAATCTTTCAGCCGATGAACTTCTGGACAGAAAGATTCTTTATAAAAAGCATCCCCACTTGCAGCCCAACCATCCATCCACAGAAGCAAGAAGGGATCCCGTAGCAGCTGACTTGCGCGACATTCCCTGGATGTTGCATGCCATCAAGGATGACTGGATCAATCCATCGTCTTTGAATCGCCAAAGTGCAGACTACTTCATCAACATTCTGATCGCCAAGGCCCATCATCTCCAGGATAAGCAGGCCCTGCTGAAAAAGGTTGGCCTGGATCCGTCGCTGGCCAAGTCCAGTCATGTGGACATTCTTGTGACTGGTGTGGAGAACAGTCTGTGGGTTGGCGCCCAGTTTGCCAAGGACCTGGCCTCTGTTTTCCCGTTGTTGACGATCAAGACACTTTCCTCCAACCAGGTCCTTCAGAGCCTTCAGTATGATTTTGATGGACTGGGTCTAGCCAGGCAAACGGTCGTGCTGGCAATCAGCCAGTCAGGTCAAACCTTCTGCACAAGGCAGGTCATGGAGGCCTGTGATCTGCTTGTCCGGGAAGATGTGATCCGTGAGGTGTTTGTGCTCACCGGCGAGCCAACGAGTTTTGTCGGCTCGTCAATGATGCAGTCAGCCTGTGCGGGTGAACCATTCTCGAGGCGATTGTTCAACAGTGGTGGTGGACGCCGTACGGCCGAACCAGCGACAGCCTCTGTTGCTGCGCTCCACCACACGCTGACTGAGCTGCTCTTCTGTCTCTGTCGACAGATCCAGTTGGCCTTTCCTGATCAGCACCCGCTTGGCATGACCCTGAGCTCCACGAGTCTGTTGGTGCTAGAAGGCATGGAAGATCATCTATTCCTGCAGTCTGTAGTCAACATCATTGGAGCTGACTGCAAACGAGAGAGAAAACCAACGCGACTTTACAGACAAATCGTCGCAGGGGGGAGACATTGGGGATTTCATGTCCTTGAACACCCAATAGCCTGGGCCATTCAGGCTCTCTATGTTGCGATCACAGTTGGTTGGGCCATTCCTTTTGGGCACACGATCCCGCTGATGCAGACCGTGTGGAATGCGCTGATCGACGCCTTCGGTCTGAATTCTGATTGGCTCCTGATTCAGGTGCTCTCAGGAGCATTGGCGATGGCTGATCTAGGGATTTACATCTTTGGACCCTGGATCTGGACAATTGGGCTTCGCTTGGCGCAGGGACGGCAATTGCTCGCCAGAGCCGGGAAACGAACCTTGGTCATTGGAGAAACCCCCTGGGTCCATCAGATTCTCAGCAACTTTGTCAGCAAACTGTTCTCGTTAAGTTATGGAGTGACGTCATTGGAGGTCCAGGCAGCCAACCCTCAGGACGATCTGGTTCACTCCTATGCCCATCGGATCGTGAGAGGCACGCTCCTCTTCCTGGGCATCCCTGATGGTCGCTGCAGTGAGCAGCAGCGCAGCGAAGAAACGGCAGCCCTGATGGCCGGCCGGCAGGCCCATGGGATTCAACATCTGAAGACAGGGCCGGAAATCTTGTTGGTTGGTTCAAATCCTTCGATTGGCACAAAAGGATTTGCCGAGGGCATTGTTCTGCCCAGTCCGGTTCACAAGGCTTGTGAGGAGTTCGGAACTGACCGCCAGGGGGACAAGATCATGGAGTCTTTACGTGAATCACGATTCGGCTCGTTCCGAAGGTTGCTGGCGAGTTACATCTTCTTCTGGTCAATGGCCCAGACCGTTGCCAGCCTTCCACTGCTGAAATACGAGTTCTGGAAATCCCAGAGCCGCACGAAAGTCATGACAACAGCCGCGCCTGTCTCTGCTGCCAAGTTGGATCGTCCTGAGCGGGATGAAGTGTCTGTCCTTCACTTGCCTGTCTATGCGAATCGCGATCAGAGTTAGGAAGAAGACGGATTACCTCTTGGCGGCAGGTGGTTCATGGGCTGGCTTGAGCCATGTGCAAGGCTTTCTGAACAATCATCTGCCCTCCTGTTCTCTCGGAAGTGGGGACAAGGCAGGCAGGGCTCCCTCAACATCCCAGCAGCAGTATCAAGGCGAAGGCGCTTCCGGGTGTCAACCTGAGTGGCCTGCCGACCCCCGTGCGTGGAGCCCGCCGCCCTGCTCGACCAGCTCCTGCCGGCCCTGCGCTCCCCGGCCGGGGCCGTCGCTTTCATTCCGCTGTATGCGCTCTGGGTAACCCTGCTGCTGCCGGGCGTCTGGGCCTCCATGCTGGCTGGCGCCCTCTACGGCACCTGGCTCGGCAGCGCCGTGGTGTTCGCGGGGGCGAGCAGCGGGGCGATCGTGGTGTTCCTGCTGGGCCGCAGCTGGCTGCGCGACTGGGCGCGGCGGCGGCTGGCGGCCACGCCCAAGCTGCTGGCGATCGAGCAGGCCGTCAGCCGCGAGGGGTTGATGCTGGTGCTGCTCACCAGGCTCTCGCCTGTCTTTCCGTTCAGTCTGCTCAACCTGGCCTATGGCCTCAGCGAGGTGAGCTTCCGTGATTACGTGATCGGCCTGGTGGCGATCCTGCCGGGCACGATCCTGTTCTGCGGCCTCGGCGCACTGGCCGGGGATGTGGCCCGTTTCGGCGCCGTGCTCTCCGGTGAGGCCGATGCCACCACCTGGTCCCTTCGGCTGCTGGGAATCGGCGCCACCTTGGGCTCGATCTGGCTGGCGGCACGGGCGGCTCGCCGGGCCCTGGAGACGGGCACTGGGGGTCGTGATCAGGGCTGAGCCGGCAGTCGCCAATCCCGGATCGCCGCCACCAGCACGAACCAGGCCAGGCGCAGCCGGGCCAGCGGGCCCTGGCGAGCCGCCAGCTCGGCGTGCTTGGCCCGACCGCAGTCGGTTTTGATCCATCGGTGCGCAGCCGGCACGCCGGCGGGATCGCGGTTCATGGCGGCGGCTGGCTGGGAAGGGCGGTGCCGGGCGTTGGAAGCTGCCCGGATTCAACGCTAGCCAGCGCTTCAAGCAAGTCCCGAAGTCCCGCCTCATCAAGCACGGCCACACCGAGCGTCTCGGCTTTGCCGAGCTTGCTGCCGGCCTCCTCGCCCGCCACCACATAGCTGGTTTTGCGGCTGACCGAACCGCTCACCTTGCCCCCGGCCGCCTCGATCAGGGCCTGGGCGGCACTGCGGCTCAGGCTCGGCAGGGTTCCGGTGAGCACGAAACTCAGGCCGGCCAGGGGGCCGCCACCTGGAGCCTGCCCGCCGCCGGCCGGATGGTCGCTCTGGCTGGCCGCGAGCGAGAGGCCCAGGCCCGCCAGTTCGGCCACAAGCGCCCGGTTGGCCAGAGTTCCGAACCATTGGCGCAGGGACTCGGCGATCTCGGCGCCGATGCCGAACACTGCCGTGATCGCCTCGGGGTGCTCGGCGGCGGCGGTGCCGAGCGCCGCCACTGAGGGGAAGACCCGCGCCAGTGCCTTGGCGTTCACAGCCCCGACATGGTGGATGCCGAGGCCATAGAGCTGCCGGTGCCAGGGCTGGGCCTTCGAGGCGGCCAGGGCCGCCACCAGGTTCTCGGCCGACTTATCCCCCATCCGCTCCAGGCTGGCGAGCAGGGCTCGATCGAGGCGATAGAGATCGGCGATCGAGGCCACCAGGCCCCGGTCCACCAGTTGTTCAACAAGTTTGCCACCCAGGCCATCCACGTCGAGGGCTGCCTTGCTCACCCAGTGGCGCAGGGCGCCGCGCAGGATGGCCGGGCAGCTGCTGTTGACGCAGCGGGTCGCCGCCTCCCCCTCCTCCCGCACCAGCTCCGAGCTGCATTCGGGGCAATGGCTGGGCAGCTCCAGGGGCCTGGCGCCGGCTGGCCGCAGCTCGCTGAGCACCCGAACCACCTCCGGGATGATCTCACCGGCTTTGCGCACCACGATGGTGTCACCGGCGTGCAGGTTGAGCTCGGCCAGCCGGTCGGCGTTGTGGAGAGTGGCACGGCTGACGCTGGTGCCGGCCAGCTGGACCGGTTCGAATTCGGCGACCGGGGTCACGGTGCCGGTGCGACCCACCTGAGCCGCCAGGCGCAGCAGCCGGCTGGGGGCTTCCTCGGCGGGGTACTTGAGGGCGATCGCCCAGCGCGGGTGAGTTTCTGTGAAGCCGGCACTGTCCTGGAGCCGCAGGTCGTCGAGCTTCACCACCACCCCGTCGGTGGCGTAGGCCAGCTCGCTCCGCCTGGTTTCCCAGGCTGAGAAGAAGGTTTCCACCGCTGCCAGATCGGCGCAGCGCTCAGCGTTGGGGTTCACCCGGAAGCCCGCCGCCGCCAGCCACTGAAGCGAGTCCCATTGGCTGCTGGGCCGCGCCGGCCGCCAGTCGTCTGGCAGGTGCAGGGTGTAAGCGAAGAAATCCAGCCGACGGGAGGCCACCACCTGGGAATCGAGCTGGCGCAGGGTGCCGGCGCAGGCATTCCGTGGGTTGGCGAAGGGGGCCTCATTACGCCCCAGCCGCTCGGCGTTGATCTCGGCGAAGGTGTCGTCGCGGATCAGGGCCTCACCGCGCACCTCCACCCAGGGCGGTGGATCCTCCAGCTGCAGCCGCAGCGGCACCGCCTGGATCGTGCGCACGTTGGCGGTGATCTCCTCGCCGCGCTCCCCGTCGCCGCGGGTGGCGGCCCGCACCAGCAGGCCGTGCTCGTAGCTGAGGGCGAGGGCGTTGCCGTCGATCTTGAGCTCGCTGACCATCGTCAGGTCAGGCCTGGGCTCACCTGCAGTGGGAAGACGATCGAGTTCCCTGAGCAGGCGGGTGTACCAGGCCTCGAGTTCCACCCAATCCCAAACCTTCCCCTCCGAAGAATCTTTTGATTTGGCCTGAACGAAGCCGTTCTTCAGGCTGAACAGTGGAATTCGGTGCTCCACGCTGGAGAATCCTTGCGCCGGCGCCCCACCGACCCGCTGGGTGGGGCTGTCGGCGGTCACCAGTTCGGGATGCCGGCGTTCCAGCTCCTCCAGCTCCCGGTACAGCCGGTCGTAGACGGCGTCCTCCAGCTCAGGAGCGTCGAGCACGTAGTAGGCGTGGGCGGCGCGGGCCAGCAGCCGACGCAACTCGATGGCCCGGGTGTGCTGGACGGGGGTCGCCGCGGGCCGCTCGTCGTCGCTGAGTGAGAAGGCGGTCACGGGCGTCGGGGAGGACGTGGCGGCCTTCAGGCCGCAGCCAGCTTGCTGATCCGGTCCACCCGCCAGGCCTCATCCACCTTCACGAAGGTGAAATCAAGCGGCAGTTCGTCCTTGGCTTCCGATTTCAGCTTCACCGTCAGGATGACCTGACCGTCCTGAAGGCGGGGCCGCCCGGATTTGAGGTTGCGAAACTTGTTCAGCTGCAGCCCTGCCAGGAAGCGGATGAACTGCTGCCGGTTCACATGGGAGCGATAGTTCTTGGTGGTGAGCAGGTAGGCGCCGTCGATCTGCCCTGAAGCCACCTGGGTGAAGAACTGCTTGAGCAGGGGGTTAATGCCGCGGGCGCTGAGCACCAGCTTCACGGCCGTGTAGGTCCAGTAGAGCAGGAGGGCGCCGGCGGCACCCAGCAGCAGTTTGGTGCCGATCGTCTGGGCCAGACCCCAATCCATTGTGTGCGAAGGCGCTTTCAGGGTTCAGAGTCTGACCGACGATCCCACCAGACTGGTGAACGTCCAGGCACGAAGCCGAAGCGGCATGCCCCTTGAGCCCCTGCTTCCCCTGTTTCATCGCCTCGACCGGGAGCATTTCGAGGGTTCCCTGGCCCCCACCGGTCGCAGCCTGGTGGAGCTGCGCTGGAGTGATGGCCGCATGAGTCGCACCGCTGGCCTCTACCGCAGTGGCCGCCGCCCGGATGGCACGGACCTCTGCGAGATCGTGCTCTCCCGGCCGTTGCTGGAGCCCCTGCCACGCGAGGCGATGCTCGGCACCCTCTGCCACGAGATGATCCACGCCTGGATCGACCGGGTGCTGGGGGTGCGGGAAGTGCACGGTCCCCACTTCCGCGCCCGGATGGCGCGGATCAACGCGGAGCAGAGCCAGTTCCAGGTGAGCCTCCGCCACCGTTTCCCGCTGCCGCTCACCACAGCGCGCTGGCTGGCCCGCTGCCCCTGCTGCGGCGTCACCGCCCCCTATCGCCGGCGGGTGCGGGGGGTGGCCTGCCGCCTCTGCTGCGACCGCTTCCACGGTGGCCGCTGGAATGCCGCCTGCCTGCTTCGCTTCGAAGCCTCGGCCCCAGGAACCACTGCCACCTAAGGTTCCCGCTGCTGCAGGCCGCAGGCATGGATCTTTTCCTCTGGGTGCTCCAGGCTGGCGGCGTCTCGATCACGCTGGTCGGACTGGCCCGGGAGCGCTGGCTGCGGCAACGCGTCCGGCCGGGGCCCAGCCGTTAACGTTGGTTCAACACCAGTTTGCGCGCAGGTCAGGCAAGGCCATGAACGGTTCCGGTGATCCTCCACGCCGAGGCAGACGCCGCTCAGCCGGAGGCACCCTCGATCAGTGGATGACGGCGGGCCGGCAGCTCGTTGATGGGGTTTCCGGGGCTCGCCCCGGCTCCCGCTCCCAGGGGCGCTCCAGCAGCGGCCCCCCTTTGGGCAGCTCTGCGTCCAGCGGCGGCTTCCAGGGGCTCGGCCGCTGGGTGGAAGATCGCCTCGACTGGTTCATGGAAGAGGAGGACGACTGGCCCGAACCCTGGCAGGAGCGGATCCCCGAGCGGGAGGCTGCCCCTCGGTCCCTGTCTTCCACCCCACCGGCTTCCCCCTCGTTCCGAGCTCCTGGCCGCCCTGCCCAGGTTCCCCAGAATCGCCCCGAGCCCCCTGGCGGCGCGGCCCAGCCGCCACGGCGAGCCCTTGAGGCCATCTCCCGCCGCGCCGCCCCCCTGCTGCCGCCGGCCGCGGAGCAGGGGGAGTGGCCATCCCGCGAGAGCTACGACCTGCCGCGCTGGCAGCGGCCTGAACCCGCAAACCCGGTGCAGCCCGCTCCCCCCCCCCAGAGGCCCCTGCCCCGCTCAAGCCGGAGCCGTCCTTAACCCTCCAGCGGCCCCGGGGCCTCTAGGTTGAACAGGACATCCGACCCATGGACCGAGCTGGCATGAGCAACCTGATCGTGGTGGGCTTTCCCAAGGCAGAGGAGGCCGATTCGGTGCGGCGGGAACTGGTGAACATCCAGCAGGAGCATCTGATCTCCCTGGAGGATGCGGTGGTGGTCGAGCACGACGACAACGGCCAGGTGCAGTTGCGACAGGCCGTCAACCTCACGGCCGCCGGAGCTCTCGGTGGAGGCTTCTGGGGGTCGTTGGTGGGCCTGCTGTTTCTCAATCCCCTGCTCGGCGCGGCAGTCGGTGCCGGCGTCGGTGCCGCCTCCGGAGCCCTCAGCGACCTGGGCATCAACGACAACTTCCTGCGCGAAGTGGGGGAAACCCTGCCGAAGGGCAGCGCGGCCCTCTGCCTGCTGGTGCGCGATGCCACCCCCGACCGGGTGATCGAGCGCCTGCGCAGCTACGCCCCCCAGGCGAAGCTGCTGCGCACCAGCCTCAGCCACACCGACGAAGACCGCCTGCGGGAGCTGCTCGAGCAGAGCCGTAAGCAGGCCGAAGCCCTGCGGCTCGGCTGAACTGGGCCGCGATCACCCGGAGCACTGGCTGGGGCCAAGCCAGTGCTCCAGGGCCGGCGAGAACACCTCCCGGATCACGGTGAGCGGCTTGCCGCCCCGGAAGAAGCGGTAGTGACGGCTCCAGAACGGACCCTGCCGCTCGAAGCCTTGCTCCAGCCAGGCCGCCGACACCTGGGCAAGCCCATCCACTTCCCGGAACAACTCAGCCCGATCGGCGCTGAGGCTGCGCCAGATCGGCAGTTGACGGTCGCGAAGACTCTGATCCGCTTCGATCTGGTTCCACCAGCTCTCCGCCCAGGCCAGGGCCACCCCATCGCAACGCAGCCACACCTGACGTCGCAGCAGGGGGATGTTCAGCTCAGCCACCTCGACCGGCACCCGGTTATCGGCGGCCTGATCGGCTGCCATCGTGATCAGCTCCACTTCCACAGGCGCCCCTGTGAGCAGCTCCAGGTGGCGGGTGGGGCTGCCATCACCCAGCAGCAGCAGTCGCCAGGGGCCGCTGAGAAGCTGGCTGGTGCTGGCCTCGGCCAGCGCCCCGAAGGGTTTCTCCCAGATCGGCTCGGGTGAGGCGAACGCAGGGCCCGCCAGCGGTCTGCGCAGCCCTTGATCGGGGCCGGAGCAGGCCGATTCCGTCATCTCAGGGGGAGCCGCCGATGCTGACCCGCTGCTGCTGGCCATTGCGTTCGATCACCACGGAATCACCGGAGGTGGAGTGCAGCCGCCAACCGGTCGAGCCGATCGGTTCGCCAACCGCGGTGCTGGTGGCATTGCCCTCGAGGCTGAAGATGGCGGATCCACCCCTGCCATTGGCCTGGACCACCCCGACCAGCTCTGGCGCCGAGCCGATCGCCACCGCGCCGGCACCGGCGCCGAAAGCGGGGCTGACGGATTCCCCGACGCCGATCGGCCGGGCGTTGCCCAGCACGGGGGCCGCGGGCACCGGACGTTGCAGCGTTCCGCGCAGGGGCACCCGCAGCGGTCGGGCCTGGATCGCCTGGCCGCCACCTTCGAGCGAACCCAGCTCCTGCAGCCAGGGTTCCTGCGGCGGTGGCGGCGGCAAGCTGGGATCAACGGGCAGGCCTTCCGCCCCACCCAGGGCCGCGATGGCGGCGGGTGGGGCGATCGCAGATCCGCTGTCGGGGGGAGCGGCCCCGAGTGAGCGCAGCCGCTCCAGGAGTTGAAGGTTGCGTTCCTGAACCAGGGCCTGGTTGCTGATGCTCCACTGCTGCCAGAGCAGCAGGGTGGTGCCGATGCCCAGCAGGGAGAGCAACGCCAGCAAGGCCAGCACCAGGGGAGGCTGGCCGCGCTTCGGCTCCGGGCTGGTGGCGGCGACCCCGGCGGGCTGGGGCCGCCAGGGCGGTTCGTCCCGCACCACCACATCGATCGGCGCGGAGTCCACCGACCCGAGCGGCGCGGCCGCGGCCCGGATCGCCGGCGTCGACGCAGCGAACACCCGGTCCATCACCTGATCGGTCTTGAGTTCCCAGTAGGCGCGGGAACTGGTGATGCCGCGGGAAGTTGCCATCGAGGCCGCTGGGCTCAAACGTCGGGCGCGCCCACCGTAACGACAGTCCCGGTGCTTGACGAGGGGCCGGTCGCGGCCAGGGAGCGGCGCCGGTTGAGCTCGAGCCAGAGCAGCAGGGCCGTGACATCCGCAGGGCTCACCCCCGGGATCCTGGAGGCCTGGCCCAGGTTGCAGGGCTGCACGGCACTGAGCTTTTCGCGGGCTTCCTTGGAGAGGGTGGTGATGGCGTGGAAGTCGGTGTCGGGGGGAATGGGGCGATTCTGTTGCTTGCCGGTCTGGTCGATCTGCTGCTGCTGACGGGCCAGATAGCCGCTGTACTTCAGATCGATCTCGGCGGCTTCGCGCACCTCACGGGGCAGGGCGGGATCGGCCAGGCCATGGTGCACCAGGTCGGCGCTGTGGAAGCCGGAGCGCCGCAGCAGGTCGGCCAGGGTGATCGAGCCCCTGATCGCCGCGCCGGTCTGAGCCTCCACCGCCGGCGCCACCGGGTCGCTCGCCTTCAGACGTACCGTGGCCAGCCGCTGTTGCTCGGCCGTGATCGCCGCCTGCTTGCGTTCGAAGATCTGCCAGCGGCGCGCGTCGATCAGCCCCAGCTCGCGGCCCAGCGGTGTCAGGCGCCGGTCGGCGTTGTCGCCCCGCAGCACGAGCCGGTATTCGCTGCGGCTGGTCAGCACCCGGTAGGGCTCCTTGAGGTCCTTGGTGACCAGATCGTCGACCAGGGTGCCGATGTAGCTGCCCTCGCGGGGGAAATGCACGGCTTCCTGGCCGCGGATCCGGCGGGCGGCATTGAGGCCGGCCACCAGCCCCTGGGCGGCGGCCTCCTCGTAGCCGGTGGTGCCGTTGAGCTGGCCGGCTGTGAACAGGCCAGCCAGTCGCCTGGTTTCCAGGGAGGGCTTGAGCTGGGTGGCCGGGAGGTAGTCGTAGTCAACGGCGTAGGCGGGCCGGAGCATCACGCAGCGCTCCAGCCCCGGCAGGGTGCGCAGCAGCTCCAGCTGCAGCCGCTCCGGCAGGCCCGTGGAGAACCCCTGGACGTAGAGCTCAGGGGTGTCGCGGCCCTCGGGCTCCAGGAAGATCTGGTGGCTGTCCTTGTCGGCGAAGCGCACGATCTTGTCTTCGATCGAGGGGCAGTAACGCGGGCCCTTGCTGTCGATGAAACCGCCATGGACCGGCGTGAGGTGGAGGTTGTCGCGGATCAGCTGGTGGGTGGCCGCCGTGGTGCGGGTGAGGTGGCAGCTCATCGGTTCGCCGCTCACCCAGGCGGCGGGATCGAAGGAGAAGAACTGATCGGCTGCGTCGCTGGGTTGTTCCTCCAGCTGGTCCAGTGCCACGCTGCGCCGGTCCACCCGGGCGGGGGTGCCGGTCTTGAGACGGCCTGTCGTGAAGCCCAGCATCTGCAGCGCCTCGGTGAGCCCCTCGGAGGGCTGCTCCCCGGCCCGGCCCGCCGGCATCGACTGGTTCCCCACCCAGATGCGCCCTCCCAGGAAGGTGCCGGTGGTGAGGATCACGGCAGCGGCGGCGTAGGTGCTGCCGAAATAGGTGCGAACGCCGATCACCCGGCCGTCCCCAGCTGCGGGATCGCCCTCCACTTCCAGGTCGACCACCATCGCTTCGCGCAGGGAGAGATCGGGGGTGTGCTGCAGCAGCTGCAGCATCTGGCGGGCGTACTGGCGTTTGTCCGTCTGGGCGCGCAGGGCCCACACCGCAGGTCCGCGGCTGGCGTTGAGCACCCGTTTCTGCAGGGCGGTGGCATCGGCGAGCCGGCCGATTACCCCGCCGAGGGCATCCACCTCGTGCACCAGCTGGCTCTTGGCCGGTCCGCCCACGGCCGGATTGCAGGGCTGCCAGGCGATCCGATCGATGTTGAGCGAAAACAGGGCGGTGTTGATTCCCAGCCTCGCGGCGGTGAGCGCCGCCTCACAACCCGCGTGGCCGCCGCCGACCACGATCAGCTCGAAGGATTCGGTGGGGTCTGCGCTGAAGGCCATCACTTGAATTTATGGTGGACCAGGCGGAGATGGGGCAAGGTCTGGAGCAAACGCCCGGTGAATGGGCCCGATGGCTGAAGGGCACCTCGAAAAATCTACGTCGCTCCCTGACAGACTTTGAAATAAGCAATAGAATTGGTTCAGTTCAATACAGCTGAATGGGACAGCGTGGATTCTGGGATGAGGAGAAGCGCATCCACAGGCTTCAGCAGAAG
>JAHLYW010000040.1 GCA_025128135.1 Synechococcus sp. CS-1325 | reverse complement strand
CGAACCGGGAACGTCCGGGCTGAGTGCGGCGTTGCGGTTCGGCACGCTCAGCCCCCGCATGGCCTGGGCCGCGGCCCAGGCCATGCGGGGGCTGAGCGTGCCGAACCGCAACGCCGCACTCAGCCCGGACGTTCCCGGTTCGGCGGGATGATTGCGGCCCTGTTCGTAGTCGAGCAGGGCTCTCTGGCTGAAGGCGGCCAGCTGGGCGGCGGCGGCGGCCTCGCCAGGACGGCAGGGGCAGAGGGCTGCTCCAGCAAAGCCGCGCCCCCTGGCGGCCAGCCGCTCCAGTGCCGCCGCCGGATCCGCCTCCAGGCCATCGGCCAGGACGGCCGCCTGACTGGCGGCCTCGAGATCGAGCAGGCCGCCGGGCGCAGGCCGGGGCGTGAGGGCGGCGGGGGGCAGGCCGTCCAGCCACTTGCGCCAGCTGCGCCAGTAGGGGCCGTACACCCGGTAGGGGTCACCGCTTCCGGTCCGCAGGGCTTCGGGGGGCACCAGCAGCTGGTCCCAGTCCACCAGAACCCTGGTGCCATCAGCCTGCAGGGCGGCCGCCACCGCGCGGTCCCGGTGCCGCTCGGCGGGCTCCACTCCCCGGTTCCAGGTCACCACCTCCGCCTGGATCGCCCGCGCCAGCCTGGGCAGCAGCTCGGTGGCCTCCCCTTCCAGCACCAGCAGACGGCTGCCGGCCTCCTGCCAGCGCTGCCGCAGTTCGCGCAGGCTTTCGGCCAGGAACCACAGCCGGGCCGACGCCTGATCCGACGCCGAAAGCCAGTCGGCGTCGATCACGAACACGCCGGTCACGGCCGGGGTGATCCGGGCGGCGGCGGCCAGGCCGAGGTTGTCGGCCAGGCGCAGATCCCGCCGGTGCCAGAACAGCCAGCGTGGCCCACTCCGGCTGGCGGCTGACCCGTCCCTTACCCCTGTCGTCACCTCAGAACCCCAGCTGCTGGCGGGCCCGGAACCAGGCGGTGACACTCTTGCCATCGAGGGCTTCATCGCCGCTGGCGATGGCGCCGTCCAGGTCCGAGGGCGTCAGCAGCAGCACCTCGAGATCTTCGTCGTCGTCGCCGGCGGGTGGCACCTCCAGCCGGGTGAGCCCCCGGGCCAGGAAGAGGTGAATCACTTCATCGGAATAGCCGGGACAGGGCAACATCACACCCAGCTCGTCCCAGCGGCTGGCGCTGTAGCCGGCCTCTTCACCCAGCTCCCGCTCCATCGAGGCCTGGGGATCCTCCCCCTGCTCCAGGGTGCCGGCTGGAAACTCAAGGATGCGGCGCTGCACGGCGAAACGGTACTGGCGCAGGATCACCACCCGGCCGTCGTCGAGCATCGGCACCGCCAGGGCGGCGCCGGGGTGGCGGATGATCCCGAAGCTGGCTTCGATCCCGATCGGCAGCACGATGCGGTTGAGCTCGAAGCGCAGCTTGCGGGCCTGCAGCACCGCCTCTGTGGCCAGGTGACGCGAGGGCTCAGGGGGTGGCAGCGGCGCCATGGGATGGATCAGGAAGATCCCAGTCTGGCCGTTGCTCCGGCCAGCCGCTCCGGCCGGGCAGGGCCTCGGGGGGGACTTCGCCAGGCCGGTTCAGCAGGGTGGCCAGCAGCAGCGAGGCCGAAGCCCTGGCCCCCTGTGGAACCAGGGCCGGATCGATGGCCGCCAGGGGGGCCAGCACGAAGCTGCGCTGCTGCAGAAGCGGGTGGGGGAGGCTCAGCTCGGCGCTCCGCTGGCGGGCCTCGCCGCACCAGAGCAGATCCAGATCCAGGTGGCGTGGCCCCCAGTGCTCGACGCGGACGCGCCCGAAGCGCCGCTCGAGGGCCTGCAGCCGCTGCAGCAGATCCCGGGGATCCAGGCGGTTCAGGCTGGCAGAGGGGTGGTGCTCAGCTGTGGCCACCAGGGCGGCATTGAGATAGGGCGGTTGACCCGGTGGTCCCCCGACCGGCGCGGTGCGGAACAGAGGTGACCAACGGCAGTGCAGTCGATCGGCGGCTAATCCGGCGGCTTCGGCGGTTGCCGCCAGGCTGGCGGCCAGCAGGGGGCGCACCGCCAGCAGGGTGGTGAGCGGATCGCCGAGATTGGCCCCCAGGGCGATCGCCAGGCTGGCCGGTCGGGGGTTCTTCATCGCCAAAAGCTGATCGGCCAGACTGGCCCCCACCCAAACCGGTCTTTTCCTCCATGGTCGCAAGCGGCGTGCAGCCAGCCCCTCGACCCGGTTCGGGTTCGGTGCGTCAGCCAGCGGCCGGGGCCTTCCCGCTGGTGGCGATCACCGGCCATGGCACCCTCAAGCTGGCTCTGCTGCTGGCCGCTGTCGACCCCGGCCTGGGCGGAGTGGTGATCGCGGGGGGGCGTGGCACTGGCAAGTCGGTGCTGGCCCGGGGCCTCCATGCCCTGCTGCCTCCGATCGATGTGGTGGATGGCAGCCAGAACGCCGATCCCAGACGGCCCGAGGAGTGGGATGCCGCCACCCGTCGGCGCATCACCGAACTGGGCGGGGATGCCAGCGGCGCTGACCCCACCGCCCTGCTGCCTGCCCGGGTGATTCCGGCGCCCTTCATCCAGATCCCGCTCGGCATCACCGAAGACCGTCTGATCGGCTCGGTGGATGTCACCGCATCGCTGGCCTCCGGAACGAGCGTCTTCCAGCCGGGTCTGCTGGCCGAGGCCCACCGCGGGGTGCTCTACGTCGATGAACTCAATCTGCTGGACGATGGCATCACCAACCTGCTGCTGGCGGCGGTGGGCTCGGGGGAGAACCGGATCGAGCGGGAGGGGCTGAGCCTCTCTCACCCCTGCCGCTGCCTGTTGATCGCCACCTACAACCCGGAAGAGGGGCCCGTGCGCGATCACCTGCTTGATCGCTTCGCGATCGCCCTTTCGGCCAATCAGTTGATCAGCACGGAGCAGCGGGTGGAGATCACCCGCTCGGCCCTGCTGCATGGCGAGGCGGCCGCAGCCTTCGTGAGCCGCTGGCAGGATGAAACCGATGCCCTGGCCACCCAGTTGCTGCTGGCCCGCCAGTGGTTACCGGATGTGCGGATCGCCCGGGAGCAGGTGCTCTATCTGGTGAATGAAGCCATCCGTGGCGGCGTGGAGGGCCATCGGGCCGAGCTCTATGCGGTGCGGGTGGCCCGGGCCCATGCGGCCCTCAGTGGCCGAGATCTCGTCGATGCCGACGATCTGCAGGTGGCCGTTCGCCTGGTGATCGCGCCTCGGGCACTGCAGCTTCCTCCCCCTGATCCCGACCAGCCCCTGGAGCCGCCGCCACCCCCCCCGGCAGACCCGCCCCCGTCCGATCCGCCTGCGGAGGAGCCGCCGCCGCAGGACGATGCCGAGGAGCCGGACCCGCCGGAGCCTCCCGATCAGGACGAGGCCGAAGCCGACCAGGACAGCCCCGATGATCAGGCGCCACCGTCGATTCCCGAAGAGTTTCTGCTCGATCCCGAAGCCACCGCGATCGATCCTGATCTGCTCCTGTTCGCGGCAGCGAAGACCAGGCGCGGTGGCAGCGGCAACCGTTCCGTCGTGATCAGCGACAGCCGCGGCCGCTACGTCAAACCGATGCTGCCCCGCGGGCCGGTGCGGCGGATCGCCGTTGATGCCACCCTGCGGGCCGCCGCTCCCCATCAGAAGGCGAGACGGCAGCGGGAGCCCCACCGCCGGGTGATCGTCGAGGACGGCGACCTGCGGGCCAAGCAACTGCAGCGCAAGGCGGGTGCCCTGGTGATCTTCCTGGTTGATGCCAGTGGTTCGATGGCGCTCAACCGCATGCAGAGCGCCAAAGGTGCCGTGCTGCGGTTGCTCACCGAGGCCTATGAAAACCGCGACCAGGTGGCCCTGATCCCCTTCCGGGGCGAGCAGGCGGAGGTGCTGCTGCCCCCCACCCGCTCGATCACGGCGGCGCGGCGGCGGCTGGAGCAGATGGCCTGTGGCGGTGGCTCACCCCTGGCCCATGGCCTCACCCAGGCGGCAAGGGTGGGGGCCAATGCCCTGGCCAGCGGCGATCTCGGCCAGGTGGTCGTCGTGGCGATCACCGATGGCCGCGGCAATGTGCCGCTGAGCCGCTCGCTCGGTCAGCCGGTGCTGGAGGGGGAGGAGCCGGTGGATCTCCGGGAGGAGCTCCGCCTCGTGGCCGGGCGCTACCGCGCCCTTGGCCTCAAGCTGCTGGTGATCGACACCGAGCGCAAGTTCATCGGCAGCGGCATGGGCAAGGAGCTGGCCGAGGCAGCCGGTGGCCGTTATGTGCAGTTGCCCAAGGCCAGCGACCAGGCGATTGCCGCGATCGCCCTGGAAGCTCTCAGCGGCACCTGAAGGCCCAAGGGAGAACCCTCTGAACGGGTCCTACTCCGCTGGTTTGGCCTTGCCGGCCCTGCCCTTTTCTGCCTGGTCCCGGGCCAGGCCCGTCTGGGCCGGATAGAGCTCATCAAACAACTGGCCCAGTCCGATCGCCACGCTGCGGACCCCATCCATGAACACCGGGTCGCTGGTGAGCTTGTTCACATCGCCCCCCACCGCATCGACCCGGGCGGTGAGCCGCTGGGCGTTGCTGACCGTGGTCTTGAGCTCGGCCAGGGTCTTGGGGTTGTCGAGGGTGGCGGTGAGGTTGCGCACGTGCCGGCCGGCGGTGGCGGCATCGGCACTGGCGGCGTTCAGATTGGCAAGGATCGGATCGGCCTTGCCCACGGCCGCGTTCAGCTCCTTCACCAGCCGCTGCGCTTCCTTCAGGAAGACCTGGGCCTCCTTGGAGGTGGCATCGAAGCTGCGGGTGGTGGAGGCGATCTGGGGCAGGATCTGTTCCCGTTCAGCCTGGGCAAGCAATTTCTGCATCAGTTCGGTGACGCTGCTCAGGCTGGCGGCGGCGACACCCTTGAGTTCATTGCCGGCGCAGACCATCACCGCCTTGTCGCAGTTCGGATCGCGGGGGTTCGGGCCATTGGCGGCAAGGGGATTGCCGGTGCTGATCAAGGCGACCTGGGCATCCCCCCCCAGCAGGGAACCGGTCTGCACCTGGGCGATGGTGGGTCTGGCCAGGCGCAGCCTGGGATCGCTGATCTCCAGTTCGGCAAGCACCGCTGCCGAGGTGGTTTTGACGCTCTTGACGCTGCCCACCTGCACGCCGCGATAGATCACCGGGGAGCGGTCCGCCAGGCCGGCGGCATCCTCAAAACTCGCCTTGACGATCCAGTTGTTCTGACTCAACGAGACCCCTCGCAGCCAGAGCCACAGGCCAAAGCTGCCGACAACAGCGCCGAGCAGGGTGAATCCGACCAGAGCCTCACGCACGCTACGCCGCATGTCGTATCAGAGCTCCGCTGGTTGCATCGGGCCCTGCAGACTACCGCTGCGAAACTGGACCACATAGGGGTTCTGCGTGGTAGTGAAGGCTTCGGTGGGGCCGCACCACTGCACTCTGCCGTCGTAGAGCATCGCCACCCGCTCGGCCGAGCGCAGGATCGTGCTCATCACATGGCTCACCACCACCGAACATCCACCCGCCATCCGGCTGCTGGTGACGATCAGATCCTCGATGCGCGTGCAGGCCACCGGATCCAGGCCGGCGGTGGGTTCGTCGAACAGCAGCACGGGGTGTTGGCCGGTGGAGCGGCTGGGGTCCTCGATCAGGGCGCGGGCAAAGCTCACCCGTTTCTGCATGCCGCCGCTGAGTTCTCCAGGCAGCAGGTTTTCGATGCCCAGCAATCCGACGGCTTCCAGCGCCTGATGGACCCTGGCTCGGATGTCCCGGTCGCGCAGGCCGCTGTGTCGGTAGAGGAGGAAGCCCACGTTCTCGCCCACCGTCAGGGAGGCCAGCAGGGCAGGGTTCTGGAACACCAGCCGCACGTCGGGGGGGTGCGGTTGGTCGATGCGCAGATAGCGCTGGGGGATGCCGTTGACGCGCAGTTCCCCGTCGCTGGGCAGCAGCAGGCCGGCGAGGATGCGCAGCACGGTGGATTTTCCCGTTCCCGATGGCCCCACCACCGCCAGCCGCTCCCCTTCCAGGAGGGTCAGGTTGACGTCGTCGAGAACGGTGTTGGAGCCCCAGCGCATGCTGAGGTTGACCAGCTCCACCACTGGTTGCGAACGGCTGGGGCCCGATGGCGGTGCCGGATTTTCCTTGTCGTTCATTCGTACAGTTCCATCGACTCCGTGCTGTGGCGTGAAGCCCTGTCGGTTTGAACTCCCAGCGCCCCCATCTGCCCCGACGCCTGAGCGGTCGGTCGGTTCGCCGTCCGGGTTGGATCGGTCGGGGAGATCGGCGTCAACAGGATCTGATGAGCCGCTCCAGGCGGGCCGTGCGCTGGCTGCAGCCCGGTCTGGTGGTGAAGCGCTGGGTTTTCACCTCCGGTCTTGGGTTGGTGCTGGCCCTGCTGGGGGCCGCCATCCTCGCCGATCTCAAGCCGATCTACTGGTCACTGGAATCGCTGAACTGGCTGCTCTCTCAGCTCACCCAGGTCCTGCCCAGTGGAATCACCGGCCCCGTGGTGCTGCTGATTGGTGCGGCCCTGGTGATCTGGGGTCAGAGCCGCAGCTTCGACTCGATCCAGCAGGCCCTGGCCCCGGAGAAGGGCACCGTGCTGGTGGATGCCCTGATGGCCCAGCGGCGGCTGAACCGGGGTCCCAGTGTCGTGGCGATCGGCGGCGGTACCGGCCTGGCCACCCTGCTCAGCGGCCTCAAGCGTTACAGCAGCAACATCACCGCCATCGTCACCGTGGCCGACGATGGCGGCAGCAGTGGTGTGCTGCGCCGCGAACTGGGGGTTCAGCCCCCCGGGGACATCCGCAACTGCCTGGCCGCCCTGGCCCGGGAGGAACCGTTGCTGACCCGGTTGTTCCAGTACCGCTTCCAATCCGGCAGTGGGCTTGAGGGCCACAGTTTCGGCAATCTTTTTCTCAGCGCCCTCACGGCGATCACAGGCAGCCTGGAGTCGGCGATCACCGCCAGCAGCCGGGTCCTGGCTGTTCAGGGTCAGGTTGTGCCTGCCACCACGGCGGATGTGCGCCTCTGGGCGGAGCTGGAGAACGGCGAGCGAATCGAGGGCGAATCCAGCATCGGCCATGCCACCAGCCCGATCGTGAGGCTCGGCTGCATCCCGGAGCGTCCACCGGCCCTGCCGCGGGCCCTCGAAGCCATCGCCAATGCCGAACTGATCGTGCTCGGCCCCGGCAGCCTCTACACCTCGTTGCTGCCCAATCTGCTGGTGCCCCAACTGGTCGAGGCGATCAGCCGCAGCAAGGCGCCCCGCCTCTACATCTGCAATCTGATGACCCAGCCCGGTGAAACCGACAGGTTGGACGTGGAGGGCCACCTGCGCGCGATCGAAGCCCAGCTGGCCAGCCTGGGTGTGGAAGAGCGACTGTTCACGGCGGTGCTCGCCCAGGAGGCCATCGCCGACAACCGCCTGATCGACCACTACCGGGCCCGGGGGGCGGAACCGGTGATCTGCGACGGGCCGAAGTTGCGGAGCCAGGGCTATGAGGTGATGCAGGCTGCCTTGCAGGGCACCCAGCCCACGGCCAGCCTCCGCCATGATTCCCGCAGCCTCGCCCAGGCGGTGATGCGCTTCTACCGCAGGATGAAGGGAAACAGGGGGCTGGAGTTCAGCTGAGCGGCGGCCGGCTCAGTAGGCATCCTGGAGTTCGTAGAAATCGGGCTGCACGTAGTCCTTACGGAGCGGGAAGCCCTTCCAGTCTTCGGGCATCAGCAGGCGCTTGGGGTGGGGATGCCCCACGAATTCAACCCCGTACATGTCGAAGGTTTCGCGCTCCTGCCAGTCGGCGCCGCGGTAGAGGCCATAGAGGCTGGGGATTCTGAGCGCTCCGTCCCTGGCAAGGAACACCTTCAGGCGCACCTCTTCGGGCCGGCTGCCCGGAGCGGGAGCTGGATCAGCCGCCGCACCCAGCTTGACGAGGTGATAGAAGCTCACCAGCCGTCCACCGGCCCCTTCGTCGTAGCCGCCCTGACATTGCAGGTAATCGAAGCCCGTTGCCTTCAGGGCCGTGGCCAGCAACGGCAGGGCTTCCGGTTCCACACCGATCAGTTCGACGCCGACATGGTCGGTCCCGAGGCAGTCGTGATCAAAACCCTGGGAGCTGAGCCATTGGCTGACCGGGCCCGGAGTGGCGGCAACGAGCTCAGCGGTTGCGGGCTGCCTGGCTGGCTCCTGGGCAGGAGCTGAATCGGAGCTGGGATCAGGCATCGGTGTTGACGCTGGTGGCGGGGATCGGCTCGGCTGTGGGGGCAGGGTCGGCCGTGGCCGTGATCGGCAGGCCGGAGGATTCGGCCAGGGCCGCCACCTGGGTTTCCGCCTTGAGATAGGCGCCGGTGATGATCGGCTCGACGGCTTTGAGCTGGTGGCTGATCGTCAGATAGCGGTGAGTGGGGAGCAGGTTGCCTCGCTCGGCCAGAGCCTCATTGCCCACTTTCTTGCGCAACTTGATCACGGCGTCGAAGATCGCCTCAGGCCGAGGCGGGCAGCCGGGGATGTACAGATCCACAGGGATCAGTTTGTCAACGCCGCGCACGGCAGTGGTGGAGTCGGCGCTGAACATGCCGCCGGTGATCGTGCAGGCACCCATGGCGATCACGTACTTGGGTTCCGGCATCTGCTCGTAGAGGCGGACAAGGGCCGGGGCCATCTTCATGGTCACCGTGCCGGCGGTGATCAGCAGGTCGGCCTGGCGGGGACTGGAGCGGGGCACAAGGCCGAAGCGGTCGAAGTCAAAGCGGGAGCCGAGCAGGGCGGCGAACTCGATGAAGCAGCAGGCCGTTCCATAGAGGAGGGGCCAGAGGCTGCTGAGCCTCGCCCAGTTGTGTAGGTCGTCGAGGCTGGTGAGGATCACGTTCTCGGATAGATCCGAGGTGACCGTGGGAGCTCCGATCGGGTTGCAGGTGGCGGCGCGCAGATCGCGCAGGGCCTCGATCGATGGGGAAACAGGGGAAGGGGTGATCGTCATCGTGAGAGACCGGTTAGCTCCATTCGAGGGCGCCCTTGCGCCAGGCGTAGGCCAGGGCCACCACCAGGATCGAGATAAAGATGAGGGCCTCGATGAAGGCCAGCAGGCCGAGCCGGTTGAACGCCACGGCCCAGGGGTAGAGGAACACCGTTTCCACGTCGAAGATCACGAAGACCAGCGCGAACATGTAGTAGCGGATGTTGAACTGGATCCAGGCCCCGCCGATCGGCTCCATGCCCGATTCGTAAGTGAGCCGCCGCTCGCCGCTGCGGGATTTCGGAGCAACGAGCTTGTTGGTGACAAGGGCCAGCACCGGAACCGCCGCTGAGATCAGCAGAAAGCCCAGGAAGGCGTCATAGCCGGGGAGAACGAACATCAGCCGACCGAACCTGGCGGGAAGTCTGGCATCCACCGGCGGAAATCGAAGGATCCAGCCCAGCCATCAGGCTGCTGATCGGAGGGTCTCGATAGAGTTGGTGGCATCGGCAGGGTGTCCATCGCCATGGTCAGTGGTCAGGACAACGAGCCGCAGAACGATCTGCCCCCTGAAACCGTTGCCACCGAGCCGGTGACGGCACCTGCCATCGAGCCGGTGACGGCGCCTGCCACCGATCCCGCCAGCCATCGCTTCGAGTGCCGCAGCTGCGGCTTCGTCTACGACCCCGATGAGGGCATTCGCAAGCTGAAGATCGAAGCAGGCACCCCCTTCAGCGCCCTTGACCCGGTGGGTTTCCGCTGTCCGGTCTGCCGCAGCCGGGTCGGCGCTTTCCGTGACATCGGTCCGCGCAGTCAGGCGAGCGGCTTCGAGCAGAACCTCGAGTTCGGCCTCGGCGTCAACAAGCTCACCCCGGGCCAGAAGAATGTGCTGATCTTCGGGGGCTTCGCCCTCGCTTTCGCCTTTTTCCTTTCCCTCTATTCCCTTCGTTGAGCCCCGTGAACCGTCTGCTCTCCTCCCTGCTCTCCCTTGTGCTTGCCGTTGGCCTCAGCTTCGGGCTCACTGGCTGCGTCACCTCGGGTCTGGCCTTGACGGCAACGAGCCCCTGGCAGCCGCTGCAGCTGAACACCACCTCCAGCCCCCTCGATCTGGCCTTCAGCAATGATCGGCATGGCTTCCTGGTGGGCAGCAACCGCCTGATCCTGGAAACCGACGATGGTGGATCCAGCTGGCAGGAGCGGGCACTGGCTCTGCCGGAAGGCGATAACTACCGTTTGATCAGCGTCGATTTCAACGGCCGCGAGGGCTGGATCGCCGGCCAGCCTGGTCTGCTGCTGCACAGCACCGATGCCGGCCAGAACTGGGAGCGCCTCCTGCTCGACACGAAGCTACCCGGCGAGCCCTACCTGATCACGGCTCTCGGAGCCCAGCAGGCCGAGCTGGCGACCGATGTGGGAGCCATCTACCGCACAGGTGATGGCGGCTCCAGCTGGCAGGCGGAGGTGAGCGATGCGGCCGGAGCCGTCCGCGATCTGAGACGCTCGCCTGATGGTGCGTACGTGAGCGTCTCGAGCCTGGGCAATTTCTTTGCCACCTGGGTGCCGGGACAGGAGATCTGGCAGCCCCATCAGCGGATCAGCAGTCAGCGGGTGCAGAGCATGGGATTCCAGCCTCAGGGGACCCTCTGGATGGTCACCCGGGGAGCCCAGCTCCGCTTCAATGCCGATGCCTCCGACCTTGATCAGTGGAGCAAGCCTGTGATTCCGATCACCAACGGCTTCGGCTATCTGGATATGGCCTGGGACCCCACCGGGGCGATCTGGGCTGGTGGGGGCAGCGGCACGTTGCTGGTCAGCCGGGATCAAGGCGCCAGCTGGCAACGGGATCCGGTGGGGTCTGAGCAACCGACCAATTTCAACCGCATCGTCTTCACCCCTGATGGCAAGGGCTTCGTGCTGGGTGAGCGGGGCAACCTGTTGCGCTGGGTGGCCTGACCGGCGCTGCTGTGTAACCAACCACCCGATCCCTTCCCGATGCTCCCGGGTCGACCCTTAAGATTCAGCAGCTGAATTGCCCGCTGCCATGGCTGCCGGCTCCACCGGGGAACGCCCCTTCTTCGAGATCATCACAAGCATCCGCTACTGGGTCATCCATGCGGTCACCTTGCCTGCCATCTTCCTGGCCGGCTTTCTGTTCGTGTCCACCGGGCTGGCTTACGACGCCTTCGGAACGCCGAGGCCTGATGCCTATTTCCAGGCTCAGGAGGCCAAGGCGCCTGTGGTGAGCCAGCGCTACGAAGGCAAGAGCCAACTTGATCTGCGCCTGAAGTGATTCCATGAGCCAATCGCCAACCGCCACCACGCCACGCAACTACCCGATCTTCACGGTGCGCTGGCTCTCGGTTCATGCCCTGGGAGTTCCAACGGTGTTTTTCCTGGGCGCCCTGGCCGCCATGCAGTTCGTCCGTCGCTGATTCAGAACCATGGAGCGCAACCCCAATCCGAACAACCTGCCCGTTGAGCTGAACCGCACCAGCCTTTATCTGGGCTTGCTGCTGGTCTTCGTGATCGGCGTGTTGTTCACCAGCTACTTCTTTAACTGAAATTCAGCATCAGCTGAATTCTGTTCAACGCAATCCCGACATCTCGCCATGAGCGGTAAGAAATCAGGCCTCCCCGATGGCCGCATTCCAGATCGTCTCCCCGACGGCCGGCCCGCCGTTCCCTGGCGCAGCCGTTGGACCGAAGGGGCCCTTCCCCTCTGGTTGGTGGCCACAGCCGGCGGAATCGCCGTGATCTTCGTGGTCGGTCTCTTCTTCTACGGCTCCTACGTCGCGGTCGGCTCAGCCTGAATCCAGCTTCGATACCAATCGGCAAAGCGCTCCACTCCTTCGGTGAGGGGCGTCTGGGGGGCAAAGCCAACCCAGCGCTCCAGGGCTGAGGTGTCAGCCGCCGTGGAGGTCACGTCGCCTGGCTGCATCGGCTCCAGTTGCTGAATCGCAGCGCGACACAGGCATTTCTCCAGCACGGTGATGAACTCCAGCAGGGCAACGGGCTGGCTGTTGCCGATGTTGAACAATCGATGGGGCACCGCCGCCGTGGCCGGATCCGGCGCCATGGGATCGAAATCGGTTGCTGCCGTTGCCGGCTTGTCGAGGCAGCGCACCACCCCTTCGACAATGTCGTCGATGTAAGTGAAATCACGCTGCATCAGGCCCCGGTTGAACACCCGGATCGGCTCGCCCGCCAGGATCGCCCGGGCGAACAGCATCGGCGCCATGTCCGGTCGTCCCCAGGGGCCGTACACGGTGAAGAAGCGCAGGCCGGTGGCCGGCAAGCCATAGAGGTGGCTGTAGGTGTGGGCCATCAGCTCATTGGCCTTCTTGGTGGCGGCATACAGGCTGACCGGATGGTTCACGGCGTGCTGTTCCGAGAACGGCAGGAGCTGGTTGCCGCCATAGACCGAGCTGCTGGAGGCATAGACCAGATGGCTGATGCCGTTGTGCCGGCAACCCTCCAGAATTGAGAGAAACCCCACCACGTTGCTGTTCACGTAGGCGAGGGGATTCTCCAGCGAGTAGCGAACCCCCGCCTGGGCGGCGAGGTGCACCACCCGGTCGGGGCGCTCGCTGGTGAACAGCTCCGCGATCGCGCTGCCGTTGGCCAGGTCCAGCTGCTGGAACTGAAAAGAGGGCTGGAGCAGCAGCCGCTGCAGCCGGGCCTGCTTCAGGGCCGGGTCGTAGTAACTGTTCAGGTTGTCGAGGCCGATCACCCGCTCCCCGCGTGCCAGCAGTCGCTCAGCCACGGCGGCGCCGATGAAGCCCGCTGCTCCGGTGACCAGCACACTCATCGGTCGGGTCCGTTGTGTGGTTGAACCATTCAGTTGCCCTCCCCGACCCGCCAGACCTTCAGCCCGGCTGCCCGGGCCGCTGCCGCATCGGTGATGGCGCGGGCATCGAACAGCCAGGCGGGGCGGCGCATCCGTGAGGCGATTGCCGACCAGTCGAGCTCGCCGAAGGCGCTCCATTCGGTGAGGACCACAACGGCATCAGCGCCGGTGACGGCCTCCAGCACGGAGGCGCTGCTCTGCCAGCTGCCATCGCCGCCATGGCCACTGCCATCACCTGCCGCTTCCGGGCGGCCAAGGTCGCTGCTGATCTGACCGCCGCCCACCTTGGGGTCGTGAATCGCCAGATGGGCGCCCTCTTCGAGCAGGTCGAGGCAGATCCGGATCGCCGGTGCTTCCCGGGTGTCATTGGTGTCGGCCTTGAAGGCGAAGCCGAGCACGGCGATCCGTTTGCCGCTCACGGTGCCGAACAGGCTGGCCACCACCAGCCGGGCGATCCGCTGCTGCTGCCAGCTGTTGAGCTCCACCACCTGCTGCCAGTAGCGGGCCACTTCTTCGAGGCGGTAGTGGCGGCAGAGGTAAACCAGGTTGAGGATGTCCTTCTGGAAGCAGCTGCCGCCGAAACCAGGCCCCGCGGCCAGAAAGCGGCTGCCGATGCGCGAATCCGTGCCGATCGCCCGTCCCACCTCGCGCACATCGGCACCGGTGGCCTCGCAGAGGGCGGCGATCGCATTGATCGAGGAGATCCGCTGGGCCAGGAACGCATTGGCGGTGAGCTTGGAGAGTTCGCTGCTCCAGAGGTTGGTGCGCAGGATCCGCTCCGGTTTCACCCAGTGGCCGTAGACCGAGGCGAGCGCCTCAATCGCGGCGGCTTCATCGCCGCCGATCAGTACCCGGTCGGGGTTCTCCAGATCCTTGATCGCGGTGCCTTCCGCCAGAAACTCGGGGTTGGAGAGCACCGCGAAGGATTTGGCGCCGTTGCTTGAAGGGTCGGCCGGGTCGGCGCCGGGTTGGCCCTGGGAGGCATTCAGGATCGTCTGGACGGTTTCGGCCGTGCGTACCGGCAGGGTGCTTTTCTCGACCACGACCGTGTGACCCTGGGCCGAGGCGGCCACCTGGCGGGCGGATGCCTCGATCCAGCGCAGATCAGAGGCTTCTCCGGCGCCGATCCCGCGGGTCTTGGTGGGGGTGTTCACCGAGAGGAACACCATGTCCGCGGCGGCGATTGCCCCATCCACCTCGATGCTGAAGTGCAGGTTGCGGCCCCGGCAACGCTCCACCACGGCGGCCAGTCCAGGCTCGTAGACGGGCAGCTGGCTGGTGTCGGGATCGTTCCAGGCGGCGATCCGGGCCACGTTGAGATCCACCACCGTGACCTGGATGTCCGGGCAGCGGTCGGCGATCACCGCCATAGTGGGTCCCCCCACGTAGCCGGCGCCGATGCAGCAGATGGTGCGGATCTCCAGAGGGGTGCTCATCGAGTCGTGGGAGCCAGGCAATCCGACTGAGCATCGCAGAGATCACTCAGCAGGAGCCGAACCGTGTCCGATGGAGCAAGGCGCTGTTCGGTGGCGGTGCGGAGATCCTTGAGGATCACCATCCCCTGTTCGCTCTCGCCCTCACCGATCAGCACCGCCCAGGGCGCTCCTGAGCGATTGGCCCGTTTGAGCTGTTTAGCGAAGGCGGCCCCGGAAAGGTCCAATTCCACCGCGCAACCGCCTCGCCGCAGCTGCTGGGCCAGGGCCAGGGCCTCCAGTTCGGCCGCCTCCCCGCGGCTGACGAGATAGACATCGGCTGCCTTCGCCCCAGTCAGCCCCTTGGCTGCTTCGTTGCTGCTGAGCAGAAGCACAAGCCGCTCCAGCCCGATCGCCCAGCCCACCGCCGGGGTGGCCGTGCCGCCCAGTTCCTCGACCAGGCCGTCGTAACGGCCCCCCCCGCAGACCGTGGCCTGGGCTCCCAGCTCACTGCTGGTGATCTCGAAGGCCGTGTGGGTGTAGTAATCCAGGCCCCGCACCAGCCGGGGGTTGAGCCGGTAGGGAATATCCAGTTGGTCCAGGGCCCGACGGACGCGCTCGAAGCGTTGCCGGCTGGCTTCACTGAGACAGTCGCCGAGCAGGGGGGCGCCGGTCAGGATGGCCTGGGTGCCGGGCGACTTGCTGTCGAGGATGCGCAGGGGGTTCGTGTCAATCCGCGCCTGGGCCTCGGGATCGAGCTGGTGGCGGCGTGCATCCAGCCACTCGACCAGCACGGCCCGGTAGTGGGCCCGGTCGGTGGCATCGCCCAGGGAATTGAGCTCCAGGGTCAGCGCCTGGATTCCCAGCGCAGCGAGCAGATCCCAGGCGATCGCGATCGCTTCGGCGTCGCTGCGGGGATCGGCGAAGCCGAGCAGCTCGACGCCAAGCTGATGGAACTGGCGCTGACGCCCCGCCTGGGGACGCTCATAGCGGAACATCGGCCCTCCGTACCAGAGCCGCTGCGGCCCCAGGTTGAGCAGACCGTGCTGCAGCACCGCCCGCACCACCGATGCCGTGCCCTCCGGTCGCAGCGTGCAACGGCGCTGGCCGCGGTCTTCGAAGCTGTACATCTCCTTGCCCACCACATCGGTGGCGGCGCCGATGCCACGGGCGAACAGCTCGGTGGCCTCCAGCAATGGTGTGCGGATCTCCGTGAGTGCGGCCCGGTGGAACTGGCGCTGGGCGCAGGCTTCGATGGCCTGCCAGAGCGCCATCTGCTCCGGCAGCAGATCCACCATGCCCCGAAGGCTCCGCAGTTTCTCCACGCCGACGTTCAGCACTGCGCCCAGTTTGCGGGAGCGCCGCTCAGGCCTCCAGGCGACGCCTGAAGTCGGCGATGGTGCGATCCAGACCCTCGCTCAGATCCACGCTGGGCTCCCAGCCCAGTTCCTGCTGAGCCAGGGTGATCACCGGCTGCCGCTGGAGTGGATCGTCCTGGGGCAGTGGCTGGGTGACGAGGGGGAGTGACGGATCGATCCGCTCACGTACCAGCTCGGCCAGCTGACGAATCGTGAATTCGCCGGGGTTGCCGATGTTGATCGGGCCGGGGTGATTCCCGTTCATCAGGCGGATCAGGCCCTCGACCAGGTCGTCGACGAAACAGAAACTGCGGGTCTGGCTGCCATCGCCATAGAGGGTGAGCGGCTCGCCGCGCAAGGCCTGCACAATGAAATTGCTCACGACCCGCCCGTCGTCCGGCAACATGCGGGGACCGTAGGTGTTGAAGATCCGGGCGATGCGGATTTCGGTGCCGTGCATGCGGTGGTAGTCGTAGCAGAGGGTTTCCGCCACCCGCTTGCCCTCGTCGTAGCAGGCGCGGATGCCATGGGTGTTGACGCAGCCCCGGTAGCTCTCCGGCTGGGGGTGAACATCCGGATCGCCATACACCTCGCTGGTGCTGGCCATCAGCAGCCTGGCGCCGACCCGGCGGGCCAGGCCGAGCATGTTGTAAGTGCCGAGGAAGCTGGTCTTGGCGGTCTTGATCGGGTTGTGCTGGTAATGCACCGGCGAGGCGGGACAGGCCAGGTGCCAGACCCGGTCCACCTCCAGCCGGATCGGTTCGGTGACATCGTGGCGGACCAGCTCGAAGCGTGGATGGCCGATCCAGCCGGCGATGTTCAGCTTGCGGCCGGTGAAGTAATTGTCGAGGCAGATCACCTCGTCGCCCGCCTCCATCAGCCGGTCGACCAGATGGGATCCGACGAAGCCGGCACCACCGGTGACGAGATGGCGCATTGGTGTGGTGCTCACACGAATCGGTCAGGGTTTCGTGAGTGTATGGCTGCTGCCATGGCTGTGCTCCCGGCGCTCAGCGCAGGCCCAGCCATTTGTGGGTCTGCAGACTGAGCCGCCAGCCAGGCTGGTGGTGTACGAAGCCGATCGCCGCCGCGAGGCCCGCCGGGCTCTCCCAGCCGGGCTGCAGCAGCAGCAGGGGCGGAGCGGCCGTTGGCGCACCAGTGGCGCTCCGGCGTTCCTGGATCGCCGCGGCCGCCATCGCTTCGGCGAAGGGGAGATCAGCGGGGCCGTGAACCACCACCTTGAGCTCGTCGCAACGGGCCAGGGCCTCGCGGCTCGGGGGGAGATGGGGCTTGGGGGAGAGGGTGATCCAGGCAAAGCGGCCCGAGAGCGGATCCACGCCGCTGGTTTCGAGATGGATCGGCAGCGGGTGCAGGGCGGCACAGAGGGCATCGAGCTGGTGGTGAAGCGGCTCTCCGCCCGTGATCACCACAAAGCCGGCGCCAGCATCGGCTGCCGTTTGCGCCAGGGCGGCCAGCTCCGCTGTCGATTGGTTGGGATGCACGCCTGCAGGCCAGGAGTGCTTGGTGTCGCACCAGGAGCAACCCACGCTGCAACCACCGAGTCGGATGAAGAAGGCGCTGCGGCCGGCGTGCGCCCCCTCCCCTTGCAGGGAGTGAAAGGTTTCGACCACCGGCAGCGAAACGGGATCGTTTGCGAAGCTTGATTCGGCCATTCAACGGGAGACCGGCACCCCACAGGGCTGGGCTGCGCTCAGCTCCAGAGCCTCCCGCTGCTGGGCCGCTTCGATCAGGCCGCGGAAGAGGGGGTGGGGTTTGCCGGGGCGGGAGAGGAACTCAGGGTGGAACTGGCAGGCGGTGAAGAAGGGATGATCGCCCAGTTCAATCAGTTCCACCAGGCGGCCGTCCGGAGACGTGCCGCTGATCGTGAAGCCTGATTCGAGGAACAGGTTGCGGTAGGCGTTGTTGAACTCGTAGCGGTGCCGGTGCCGCTCATAGACCACCTCTTCCCCGTAAAGACGGGACGCCAGCGTGCCGGAAGCCAGGCGGCATGGGTAGACCCCGAGTCGCATCGTGCCGCCCAGGTCGACCACATCCAGTTGCTCCGGCAGCAGGTGGATCACCGGGTGGAGGGTCTCGGGGTCGAGTTCGGCACTGGTGGCCTCCGGGAGCCCCGCCAGGTTGCGGGCCCACTCGATCACGGCGCACTGCATGCCGAGGCAAAGACCAAGAAAAGGCACCCTGTGCTCCCGTGCCCAGCGGATCGCCGTCACCTTGCCGTCGACTCCCCGGTTGCCGAATCCGCCCGGCACCACCACCGCGTCCATGCCCTCCAGCAGGGCATCAGGCCCCTGGGCTTCGATCTGCTCTGCGCAGACCCAGCGCAGGTCGAGGGAGGCGTCGCGATCGATGCAGGCGTGGCGCAACGCCTCCACCACCGAGAGGTAGGCATCGTTGAGGCTCACGTACTTGCCCACCAGGGCCACCTTCACCGTGGGCCCCGGATTGCGCAGTTTCCGTACCAGCTCCGCCCAGCGGGCCATGTCGCTGGCGCGATCGTCGAGCCCCAGCACTTCGAGAACTTCGCGGCAGAGGCCCTCGCGCTCCAGGGCGATCGGCACCGCGTAGATGCTGTCGGCATCGAGGGCGGGGATCACCGCCCTGGTGGAAACGCCACAGAAGCCGCCGATCTTGGCCTTGAGCTCGTCGCTGATCGGCCGGTCGCTGCGGCAGACGAGCAGATCGGGCTGGATGCCGATCGAGCGCAGCTCCTTCACCGAGTGCTGGGTGGGCTTGGTCTTGATCTCGCCGGAGGTGCCGATGTAAGGAAGCAGGGTGACGTGCACGTAGGCGAGGTCGCGACGACCGACATCGCCGCGGAATTCCCGGATCGCCTCCAGGAAGGGCAGCGATTCGATGTCGCCGACGGTGCCGCCGATCTCGGTGATCACCACATCAACGCCGCTGTCGGCGGCGACCCGATGGATGCGTTCGCGAATCTCCCGGGTGATGTGGGGGATCACCTGGACCGTGCCGCCGTTGAAGTCGCCGCGGCGTTCCTTGTTGATCACCGCCTGGTAGATCGAGCCGGTGGTCACGCTGTTGAGGCGCGACATGGCAGTGTCGGTGAAGCGTTCGTAGTGGCCCAGGTCAAGGTCGGTTTCAGCGCCGTCCTGGGTGACGAACACCTCGCCGTGCTGGTACGGGCTCATCGTGCCCGGATCCACGTTCAGGTAGGGATCGAGCTTGAGGATCGAAACGCTGTAGCCCCGGCTCTTCAGCAGCCGGCCCAGGCTGGCAGCCACGATCCCCTTGCCGATGCTCGACACCACCCCACCGGTCACAAAAACGAACTTCGCCATGGGTGGTGGAGCCTGAGGCGTTGGCGGACACACCAATCTATCGACCTCCCATCAGTAAGAAATCCCTCTCATAAACCCTCCAACCCCGCCCCCAACCCCTGACGCCCTCGGGTCCGGCGCAGGCCGTGTTGCCCGCCGCGCGGGCGCAACGGCCGCAGCCAGACCCGAGGGCGTCAGCCCTCCAGCAGGCTGCGCAGCATCCAGGCGGTTTTTTCGTGGATCTGCAGGCGCTGGGTGAGCAGGTCGGCGGTGGGTTGGTCGTTGGCCGCATCGGCCAGGCTGAACACCGATCGGATCGTGCGGGCCACGGCTTCATGGCCCTGCACCAGTTCATGCACCATGGCGAGGGCGGCGGGGACGCCTTCGGTTTCAGGAATTGAAGACAGGCCTGCGTAGGTGGCGCCCCCGTAGGGGGCCGGGAAACCGAGGGCGCGGATCCGCTCGGCGATCAGGTCGAGGGCCGTCCACAGCTCGGTGTATTGGTCCATGAACATCAGATGGAGCGTGTTGAACATCGGCCCGGTGACGTTCCAGTGAAAGCCGTGGGTCTTGGCGTAGAGCACGGTGCTGTCGGCCAGGACGCGGCCGAGCCCTGCGGCGATCTGCTGCCGCTGAGCTTCGGGGATGCCGATGTCGATCGGGGGCGCGGTGATGGCCATGGGGGATTCGCGGGAGAAGGGTGGATCTCGTTCTAGCCGTGGGGATGCGGCCAGTGGCACCATCGCCACAGCCCGTGGCAAACGTTGGCTGGGGCGGTGGTGCGCTCAGCGGTGATGGCTGGGGCTGGAGGGCTCATCTGCCGTGGCTGCGGCTGGAGCTCGCTCAGACTTCCTCTTCCACCCAGGTGCTGGCCACGTGCAGCTCCTGCAGTTGCTTCAGCGACACATCAGCCGGGGCCTGAGTGAGCAGGCAGCGGGCCTGCTGCGTCTTGGGGAAGGCGATCGTGTCGCGGATCGACTCCTCGCCCGCCAGCAGCATCACCATGCGATCAAGGCCGAAGGCGATACCGCCGTGGGGCGGGGCGCCCATGTCGAGCGCTTCGATCAGGAAGCCGAACTGCCGCTCGGCTTCTTCCAGCGGGAGGCCGATGGTCTGCAGCACCTGCTTCTGCAGGGCCGCATCGTGAATGCGCAGCGAGCCGCCTCCCAGTTCCAGGCCGTTGAGCACCAGGTCGTAGGCCTGGGCGCGGGCGGTGGGCAGGCTGGTGGGCCAGCCCGTGGGGTCGGCGCCGAGATCGGCGGCGTTGGGCGCACAGAAGGGATGGTGCAGGGCCTCCAGGCGGTTCTCCTCGGCGTTGAACTCGAACATCGGAAAATCCACCACCCAGAGGAAGTCCCAGGCACCACCGGCGCCGCTGGCGGGCACCAGAGCCAGCTCACGGGCCAGGAACTGGCGCACCCGATCGAGCGCCTTGTTCACCGTGGCGGTGTCGCCGGCGCCGAACAGCAACAGGGTGCCGGGCTCAGCGCCGGTGCGACGCAGCAGTTCGGCCTTGCCCTCGGCGCTCAGGTTGTCCTTGATGGCGCCGATGCTGTCGATCTCGCCGCCGTCGCGCACGCGGATGAAGGCCAGGCCCCCGGCACCGGCGGTGGTGGCTTCAGAGAACACGTCGCCGCCGGGCTTGATGCGCACGTTGCTGATCGCGTCGTTGCCGCCGGGGATCGCGATGCACTTCACCGCTCCGCCCGCCGCCACGGCGCCGGAGAACACCTTGAAGCCACTGGTGGCCACGATGTCGCTCACATCGACGAGCTCCAGGCCGTAGCGGGTGTCGGGCCGGTCGGTGCCGTAGCGGTCCATCGCCTCCTGCCAGGTGAGCCGGGGGAAGGGGCTGGGCAGCTCGATTCCCTTGGCGGCGCGCCAGATGGTGGCGATCAGCCGTTCGTTGAGCTGCAGGATCTGCTCCTGCTCCATGAAGCTCATCTCCAGGTCGAGCTGGGTGAACTCCGGCTGGCGGTCGGCGCGCAGGTCTTCGTCGCGGAAGCAGCGGGCCACCTGGTAGTAGCGCTCGATGCCGCCCACCATCAGCAGCTGCTTGAACAGCTGGGGCGACTGGGGCAGAGCGAACCACTCGCCGCCACACACCCGGCTGGGCACCAGATAGTCGCGGGCGCCTTCAGGGGTGGAGCGGGTGAGCACGGGGGTTTCCACCTCGATGAAGCCCTCGTCCTCAAGGAAACGGCGGGCCGCCTGGATGGTCTGGGCGCGCAGGCGCAGGTTGCCGTTCATGCGCTCACGGCGCAGATCCAGATAGCGGTGGCGCAGGCGCAGTTCCTCCCGCACCGGCGTGTCGTCGTGCACCGACACAGGGAAGGGCAGATTGCCGCGCACCTCATTGAGCACCTCGATCGCGGCAGCCAGCACTTCGACGCCGCCGGTGGCGAGCCGCTCGTTGCGGGATTCGGCGGGGCGATCGCGCACCGTGCCTGACACCTTCAGCACGGTTTCATTGCGCAGCCGCTCGGCCGCGGCGAACGCGGCGGGGGAAAGATCGGGGTCCACCGTGATCTGCACGGTGCCGCTGCGGTCGCGCAGATCGATGAAGATCACGCCGCCGTGATCACGCCGCCGGTCCACCCAGCCGCACAGGTCCACTGCCTGACCCGTGGCATCGCTGCGCAGGTCGCCGCATCCGTGGCTGCGCATGGGGGAAATCGAGGGGAAGGGCGAGTTTCCCACAGGGGGCAGGAGCCACGGCCTCAGCGGCTCAGGGGCGCCAGGGCCTGGGCGGCTCAAGGGCGTCGGTAGAAGGGCCGCTTCACCACCACCGCCGGATGCGTCCGTCCGCGAACCTCCACAGCCAGCTCCGTGCCGGGCCTGGCGGCGGTGGCGGGCACATAGGCCAGGGCGATCGCCTCCTCCAGGGTGGGCGACCAGGTGCCGCTGGTGACTTCTCCCACCACCTGGCCGTCCTGCAGCACCGGGTAGCCGTGGCGGGCGATCGCCCGGCCCTGCAGCTTCAAACCCACCAGCCGTCGGCTCACGCCAGTGGCTGTCTGACTTTCGAGAGCGGCGCGGCCGATGAAGTCGGCGGGCATCTCCAGGTGGACCAGCCAACCGAGCGAGGCCTCCAGGGGGGTGGTGGTGGCATCCATGTCGCTGCCGTAGAGATGCATGGCCGCCTCCAGGCGCAGGGTGTCGCGGGCGCCGAGACCGCAGGGGCTCACCCCCTCCGCCAGCAGTTGCTCCCAGAGGTCCAGGCCCGCCTGCCGGTCCAGCAGCAACTCGAAGCCGTCTTCGCCGGTGTAGCCGGTGCGGGCCACGAACACGGAAGTCCCGGCCGCGGCGCCGCCGGCGCTGCCCGCCAGCACCAGGTCGCGATGACCGAAACGTGGCAGCCCGGCCAGGCTTTCGCCGGCCAACGCCTCCAGCCGGGCAGGCGCTTCGGGGCCCTGCAGGGCGAGCAGCACACCATCCACCTTGCGATCCTCGATGGCCACGCCATCGGCAGCCAGCTGGCTGCGGATCCAGGCGGTGTCGGCTTCGGCGCAGCCGGCGTTGATCACCAGCAACAGGGTGTCGGTGGGTCCGGCAGCCGCGTCGACTCGGCCCTTGTCGTAGACGATCAGATCGTCACGAATGCCGCCGGCATCGTTGAGCAGCACTGTGTAAAGAGCTTCACCTGGCCCGATCCGACCGAGATCGCTTGGAACAAGACGCTGCAGGGAGTCCTTCACGCCATCGCCCTGCAGCAACAGCACTCCCATATGGGAAATGTCGAACACCCCGCAGTGCCCCCGCACGGCCTTGTGCTCCTCGATCAGCCCCTTGAACTGAACCGGCATCTCCCAACCCTCGAAGGGCACCATCCGCCCTCCGTGTTGCTGGCAGAGCGCCGCCAGGGGGGTGCGCCTCAGCGGCTGGGCCGCCGCTGGCGCTGAAGGAACGGCCATGGCAGAGAGAGGGCATGCGTGGATCGGGGGATCCTATGGAGACCGGCGGGCTGCCTGGCCGTTCCAGCCCCGGTGGGGCTCAATCCCGAAGACTTCCGGGAGGTTCGGTTCTTACCTCGCTCAATGGTCTCCACGTTCTGTACTTTGTGGATCATCCCTGGATCAGTCATGGGCCAGCGCCCAAGTTGTCGAAGCTGCAGTCACTGCCTCCCCCCTGCTGGGAGCGAGGCGGGCTGGTGCAAGCTCCGACGGCTGGCGATCCATGCCGAATGGAGTGGCGAACTGTCTTGCCACCATTGGACCCTGCCGGTGAATGGCGGCAATGAAGGGTCCCATCAACGCTTTCCAGTGCTAGCTCAGGCCCGCGCTGATCAGCAGCTCTGCCTGGCTGACCTGCTCGATCCGGTTCCCGCCTGATCCCGGGACGAGGGCAGGCTCAAAGGGCCCTCGAAATCGCCTATTGTTTCTGACTGGCTCTTTGGCCTGCGAACATGCCTCTGGCCAGTGGCAAGGGAGCTGGGAACAGCGCACCATGGGCCTGGTTCACACGTTGCTTTTCTGTTCTGCAAGGAGGTAGATGATTGGTCAAATCCGCGACAGCGCTTCCGGTTGAGTTGTTGGCCTCCCAGGTGGATGGCGAAACCTTCACTCTGCCCACCGGCACCCTGATCTTTCGAGAAGGCGACCACGCAAATGATATCTACGGGCTGCGAAAGGGAATCGTCGAGTTGATCGATAAATCGGGGGAGCGGGTCTGCTATCGCCCCGGTGAACTGTTCAGCTACCTGGACATCCTCTGGCGCGGTGGTTCTTTCCGCACTGATGCCGTGGCTCGAACGCCTGTCGAGGTGGTGAAGCTAGGGCGACTGAGTTTTCTGAACCTGCTCCACAACCATCCAACCCTGGCGGTGGCGTTGATCTCCCAGCAGCACCTGCGCCTGCGGGAGCAACGAGCCAGCGGCTCCTACTGCTACTGAGTCCGGCCAAGGAGCAACAGCAGGCTGCGGGTCACCTTGGCGGCCAGAACTGCGCTGCAGCCTGTTGCATCGAGCATCGGGGCCAGTTCCACCACATCCGCCGCCACAAGTGCGTGGTGGCGGAGTTCTTCGAGCAGGCCACTGAAGTGGCCCCAGAGAAATCCTCCCGGCTCCGGCGTGCCCGTGCCTGCCATCACCGCCGGATCGAACCAGTCGAGATCCACCGTGAGGTAGATCGGCCGGCCCCGCAGCGGGGCCAGGGCGGCCACCAGGTCGGCCTGCAGGCGTTCGGGGGCCAGGGCGAGCCCCTGGCCTGCCCCCACCAACCGCCCACTGCTGCGCAGTTCGGCGAATTCAGCCCGGGTGCCACTGCGGATGGCGATCTGCAGGAGGTCGCCACTCGGCAGGACCTCCAGGCAGCGCCGCATGGCACAGGCATGGCTGTGGCGTGAGCCCAGCCAGCTCTCGCGCAGATCGGCGTGGGCATCGAGCTGCACCAGCACGAGGTCGGGATGATGGGCTGCCACCGCAGCCACGGCGCCGCTGCTGATCGAGTGCTCCCCCCCCAGCATCAGGGGGCGGAGCCCCAGGGCCAGCACCCTTTCGGTGGCCAGGCGCACGGCCTCGATGACGGGCTCAGGGGCTCCCAGCGGGATCGCCACCGCCCCGAGATCGGCAAAGGGCAGATCCTCGAGATCCAGATTGAGCTGGGGGTCGTGGGTTTCCAGGCCGGCACTCACCTCCCGGATCGCCGCTGGCCCGAAGCGGGCGCCGGGACGGAAGGAGGTGGTGCCGTCGTAAGGCACACCGAACAGCCCGACCCGGCAACCAGCCGGATCGCGGCGGCTGGCCATGAACACGGCTCCATCGGTGTCGAACAGATCGGGGGTGGTCACGGAGGCTGGAAACGGGGTTGTCAGGGCCGGAGACGCTCAGCCGTCGAGCTCCCGCTCGATCGCGGCGGGGACGGCCTCGAACGCTCCACCCTGCCAGCGGGGGCTCCAGATCTGACAAGCCGGCGCCACGGCGGCGGCCCGTTCCGGGTCGGGGTGCCGGTAGCGGGGTCCATCGGTGGCGGCAAAGGTCCAGCTCCACCAGCCGCTCGGGTACATCGGCACCCAGCCGTAGAGCGGATCGGCATGGCCGAACACCTGGCGCAACAGCCGTACCGTCTCGAGATGAACGCTGCGGAAGGCCTCCGGTGATTCGCTCTGGGTGGCGAAGACGCCGCCGGGTCGCAGCAGCCGGCGGCAGTGCTCGAAAAAGACACGGTTGAACAGCCCTGCCGCCGGGCCGGCCGGATCGGAACCATCCACGATCACCACGTCGTAGCTGGCGGTGGCGGCAGCGGCCACCCAGGCGATCCCATCACCGATGGTGAGGTGGAAACGGGGATCGCTCCAGGCGCTTCCTCCCATGGAAGGAAGGTGCTCTCGGCACAGCTCCACGACCAGGCCGTCGATCTCGACCATGTCGAGCCGGGCCACCCCGGCATGGCGCAGGCATTCGCGGGCCGTGCCGCCATCGCCGCCGCCGATCACCAGCACCCGCTCGATCCGCTCGGCACCGCAGAGGGCGGGATGCACCAGCGATTCGTGATAGTGCCGTTCCTGGTGCTCGGCTGTCATCCAGCAGCCATCGAGCAGGAGGCCCTTGCCATAGCGCTGGCTGTCGATCACGCAGATCCGCTGAAAGGCGCTCTGCCGCTCCAGCACCACCTTCGCCTCGAGGCCGTAGCGCACCCCTTCATGGATCTCATCCACCCAGCCCGTGCTGGGCTGGCCCGGCCCCTCGGCGGGGCTGTCGGCAGGAGTGGTGCTCACGCGGGGACAGGAACGAACCGATCCAGCTAAGCGCCTCGCCCCCGTCGGCTGGAACACAGGCCAGCGGAGTGCGCTCCAGGCCCAGAGTGGCCACCTGTCAGCCTGAATCGATGGCAGCTGATCTGGCCATCACGGCAGCGTTGACCATTCCCGCCACGGAGCTGGGCTGGCGCTTCTCGCGCGCCGGCGGCCCCGGCGGCCAGGGGGTGAACACCACAGACTCCCGCGTTGAGCTGGTTTTCCCCCTGGCCACCTCCTCCTCCCTGCCACCCCTGTTGCGGGAGCGGGCTCTGCGGCGCCTTGGCGGCACGCTGGTGGATGGGGCTGTGGTGATCGTGGCTGCGGAACACCGCTCCCAGTGGCTCAATCGCCAGGCTGCCCTGCGGCGGCTGAAGGCGCTGCTCGCCGAAGCGATCGCCCCGCCACCGCCGCCCCGTCGGTCCACCCGGCCCACGGGCGGCTCGGTGCAGCGGCGGCTGGCCGCCAAGCGCCGCCGCGCCCAGGCCAAACAGCAGCGGCGGGATCAGGGCTCCTCCGACGACTGATCCACCCCCTTTGGCCTGGCCTGCTCGGCGCGGATCTCTGCCTTCGCCTGGCGCCAGAGCAGTTCGAGTTGCTCGAGATCCTGGCCGCTGAGGTCGCCGCCGAGGGCGGCCTCCACCCGGGAGAAGCGTTCCAGGAAGCGGTGGTTGGTGCCCGCCAGGCCCTCCTCCGGGTTAAGGCCGCACCAGCGGGCCACATTCACCAGGGTGAAGAGCACATCCCCGAGCTCCGTCTCGGCGTGGACCCGATCGCCGCTGGCCACCGCCTCGCGCAGCTCGGCCAACTCCTCCTCCAGCTTGGCCCACACCCCTTCGATCGTCTTCCACTCGAAGCCTGCCGCAGCGGCCTGGCGCGAGATCGTCAGGGCGCCAGCCAGGGCCGGCTGGCCGCGCACCTGCCGCCCCAGCTGCGCGCTGAGGCTGTCATCACTGCCCCCTGCGCCGCGGGCGGCCCGCTCCTCGGCCTTGATCGCCTCCCAGCTGGGGTGAACCGCCGATCGATCGCCGAAGACATGCGGGTGGCGGCGCACCAGCTTGGCGGTGATGGCGCGGGCGATCGTGTCCAGATCGAAGCGTTGCTGTTCGGCGGCGATCCGGGCATGGAGCACCACCTGCAGCAGCAGGTCGCCCAGCTCCTCGGCCAGGTGGTCGTCGTCGCCATGGCGGATGGCGTCGGCCACTTCGTGGGCTTCTTCCAGAACGAAAGGCACCAGGGAGGCATGGGTCTGCCGCAGGTCCCAGGGACAACCGCCGCCTGGATCGCGCAGCTGATCCACCACCGCGACCAGCCCGGCGAGGGCGGTCGCGGCGGAGCGGCTGATCCCAGGGGTGTCGCGCTGCTCGGATGGGGTCATGGCAAGACCTGGCTGCAAGCCAGAACCACAGGGCGATGGGGCTCAGCGTCGGTTGCGCCTGCGGCGCCGCCAGCCTGGACGCAGCCAGCGGGGACGCCGTGGCAGCGGATCCCCATCCTGGATCAGATGCAACCAGCTGCTCGATTCCACCCCGATCAGCGCGGCCAGCAGCAGGGGCCGCTGCCGGTCCCAGAGCCCGGTGGCCAGGGCCAGCAGGCGGGCTGGTGGGGGCGTACCCAGCGGCTGCAGGATCAGGCTCAGCGCCAGGGCCACCGCGGCGAGGTAGGCCAGGCGGCCGGCGGTGCCGAGCCCAGGGCTGTGGGAGAGCAGGGAACGGTGGCGCAGCAGCCGGCGATAGGGCAGCCAGAGCAGGGCCAGCGGCCCCCAGCGGCGGGTGGGGTTGGAGGCGGTGTCGAGATCCGGAGAGAGCCACAGCCCACCGATCAGAAAACCCGCTGCACCACTGGCCAGACCGGCCGCCCCGAGCCAGGGCCAGCACAGCAGCCCGAACGGAAGGCACAGCAGCCAGCTGGCACGGTCGTGGCTGCGGCCACTGGCCATCAGGGTGCAGGCGCCGGATGGTTGCCAGCATGGGGGCATGGACCCCAGAGTGGGGCGAAGGGCGATTAGCTCAGCGGTAGAGCGCCTGCCTTACAAGCAGGATGTCGCTGGTTCGAAACCGGCATCGCCCATCAGCAAAAACCACTCCAGCACAAGGGTTTTGGCCATCCAGTCAAAATCGGTGCACCCCTATGGATAAGGTCGCCAAGGCGTTATTCCGCTAACTTTTCCGCTAGATCCGGCCTCGACCCAACCCGCTCCATCGCAGCAGCCAGCCCAGCAAGAACCGCTCGACCGGCCTGGCTGAGTGACCTCCGCTCGGTGCTGCGGCGTGAACATGGCCGTTGCTGGACTCTCGACCCGCAGAGTCAGAAGGTGAAGCTGACCCGGCGGCTGCCGAATGGCGAGAGGAGCAGCGTGGTTCTCGATCTGCCGTGGAGCAGCACCAGTTCAACGGCCGTGCTGAATCAGGTCGTGACCATCCGGCAGCGAGTGGCTGAGGCCGCAGCCCAGTTGCACCCCCCTGATACGGGGTCTCCATCGACGGAAGAGAGCACCGATTGGGCGGGGCTGATCGAGGACTTTCGGAAGCACAAGACCGATGACACCGGCGACCTCAAAGCCAGCACATGGACTAGGCAGCGTCCGGGTCAGCTCGTTGAACTATTGGCTCGGAAGAGTTCTTTGTCTCTGCGCGATTCCCAGGAACAGGAAGGCCGGAAGCGACCTTTTCTTCGGCTGCCGCAAGGCCGCCTGTGGCAGGACCCGAGTGGAGCAGTGCTCGCCAACCTGCAGGAGCCGGCAGTGAGTTCCTTGATCAGCCATGGCACCGGCTTGCTGGAGCCGTACCAGCCGACCCAAGGGGAGGGCCTTGACAGGCGGACAAGAGTACGTAATGACTTTTGAAATTAACTAACTTTTTTATGAAACTCCAGCGTAATCAAAAACCTATTGCCCCACTATTAGCTGTTTCTGCAGCCCTTCTGCTCACGCCAGGAAAAGCTGATGCCAGGCTGACCTACAACATTTTTGAATCTGGCTCCGACGTAGTCATCCAGGCAAATGGTTCACAGACGCTTCCGACACCCGTCTTCGTTGGGTCTTGTAGCCCTAATGGTTTTTTCTCGGCCGGTGAAGGAATCATATGCACCAATTTCACTAATACGCAACTTATTTACCCCATTACAGGCCCAATAAGCTTCGGCGGTTTGGATATTAGATTTGGCGCAACTTCTAGTAGCGGTACATCCGCTGCCATTAATGCCATTTCGCAACTTCTTGGACTCGATTCCACTTATGTGAATGGTGCTCCAATCGTTAGTTCTGCTACGTTTCTTGAGCATACTCTCTCCTCTCTGGGCCTCAACCCCCAACGACCCCCTGGGTCAAGAGGCACCTGGCAGCTCGTAGGGATTCAAGGTGATGCTGGCCAAATCGAGGTGATCGTCGGACCTCCAGCCGCGGTGCCCGGCCCTCTGCCCCTCTTCGGTGCTGCAGCCGCCTTTGGTTGGAGCCGCCGCCTCCGCAAGCGCATTTCAACTGCTAGTACCACCAAGTTGGGCTAATCCAACTAGCTGATTTCAGCTGATACGCCTTGCTTCGGTAAGGGGTATTAGTTTATTGGTGCTGCGCTGCGAGTCGAGGCCATTTCCGTGGCTCCGGATCGGCATAAATCCAGGGAATCGTGCTGCTTCGGAGATGCTGGACACCGCCAGGCGCTGCTTGACGAGCAGCACAACAGGGGAAGCCAAAGCACGACATGGGGGAGGGGGGAGCTGATTGGTGTGCGGAATCAGCGCTGCTGCTGACGTTGGCGGTAGACGGCGTCGCTCTCGCGGCAGATCAACCAGAAGTCCACTCGCCAGCGGAGCAGTTTGATCTGGTAGCGCAGCCGTTGCAGCAAGGTCTGGT
>JAHLYW010000039.1 GCA_025128135.1 Synechococcus sp. CS-1325 | reverse complement strand
GGGCGCAAGCTGCCGGTGACGAGCTCCGCGCTGCCGGCGGACTGTGGGGTCCACCGGCTCGTGCGCTCCGCGGCAGCAATCGGGCAGAGGCTGAGCAGGGGCACCGGCCAACCGGATTGACACCGCCGGATGCCGATCAAGGAACCCCAGCCGTGCTCCGTCTTCTCGATAGAGGGTGGCTCAGTTTTCATGTCGCCTCCCCCCTGCCATGGCAGGGGGGAGAAGGCGGGAGGCACCCGCCTACGTAATTGACGCCAGCCGCCTATGTAGTTGACATCGGGCAGTCAGGCACATACAAAGGGAATCGGATTCAGGCAAAAAGCGCGGAGGCCAATACCCAAATGCCTTTCTGATTGCCAGCTTCATCTTCGGAACCTTGCAGGACTAGCCATTGGAACAGAGCCAACTCGACTCGATTCTTCGACGAGATGGGCACACCACACCCCCCTTGCATCTATGTTTTGATCGGGTGATTTGCTCGATGCGCCGGTGAATGACTACCTCTATTGGGAAACCATGGACGAGGCCTGGCAAACGGCCATGATGTTGACTGATGGACTCGCTGATGCGATGTATCCAAAGCAAATTGCAGAGGAGCTTGACTGTCATTCCCAATAAATGGGCCATGCAAGCAACCTCTCTGAGGCTGCAGCTACAGCCTGTCTTCAACAGATGCAAGAAAGGTATCATCGCACCGTGCAACTACTGACCGAGTTGCTTGCTCAAAAAAAAGGGAAAGCGGTGAAGCAGATCAACACTTGGAAGCGGCGGTTAGCGTCATTGATGAACTAAATCGCTGCAAGAAACTAGATAGTGAAATTGGCCAGAGCCTTTGGCTCAACCGCGAGTACTGGGAACATCAGCGAGAAGTAGTAGCCAAGTGGGATCCAGAGACCAGCCCTCCGGATGTGGTGCCTGAACCTGAGTAACAACCTGGTGATGACCACGGCAGCTCTTCAAGCCCACCACCAGAAGAGTTCATGAATGGTAAGGGCGAGACTATTGCTATCAGGCGTTTTAAGCCTGATTTGGTCGGAGAGATCCTGCCATCCGAGAAGATGAAAGATAGAGTACTTCTGGTATCTACAGCAGCGTCACAAGGCCCACGAAAGATGCCACAGACATTGCAGGCTGGAATAGCTCAGATCCCTTCCCCCTTGAAGTATGTGCGCTTACGTCTGTTGGTCTTCATTATGCTGTGGTTGACAAGTCCTTCAGCAAGGACGACAAGAAAGGCAATGGATGGAGTTTTAGGCAACTAGATCTGTTATCTGGTTCGTGACAGCTGGTTGTCGCACTTGAGCTTTTGCTGAAACATTGTTCTGTGGTAGTAACCGCCAGAGCACCATGACAATCCCTTGTGGCGCAGGCCTTCATATGCGCTGAGTCATAGGGTCCGCTCCCTCAAAGCAAATTCAGTGCTCCTGATCTGCCCCCTTGGAGGGCTGCTCCCGATCTGTTCCGGCAGCCCCCCCACTTGAAACGTCCACCCCTTGCCTCCGATCCCGATGCAACAAAAGTGTTCTGGACCATCCCAGGGGTGAAGGAAGGTGTGGCAGGCCTCTGGTTGATTTGTTGTAGTGCCGCCAGTGCCCCCCCTACTCTGTCGGTTGCTGGTGTTGGGCAGCAGGACCCCGTGCGCTCCAGAAGCGTCACCACCACATGCAACGTCCGATTCAGCCGCAGCTGGTGGTAGTTGATCGCCCTCTCTATGGCCTCGGGACCCATCCTTTGCTCAGGTTCCATCATAAGCATTGATGAGGAACCATTCAGATGGGCAATGGAGCGGAATCACTCGTCACGATCTGGGTACAACGTTTGATGGAGCGGCGTCACCTTTGCTGGCAGAGGTCGGACCGGATTGAGGGGGGTCTTCAGCTGGCACCACTGGTTGATCGAGGATCACATGAGTCTTAAAAGGTCGACTGGTATTGATCCATTTAGGCAAGTGGCCAGGTAAGTCATCATAAAACCGCCTTCGCTGCAATGCCTTCTGGCGGTTTCCTAAACCGTAGGTTGTGGGTTCGAGTCCCGCCAGCCCCGTTTCATCGTTCCACCAACCGCAGGGCCCTCGCCGCGCAGCGCTGCCGCAGTCGCCGTGATCTGATTGAAGATGCCGTAACTCCTGCACCGGACCCCAGTGGCAAGGGCTGCGAAACGCGTTGGTTCCATGCCTGCACGCCGAGCGCTCTGGCTGGCTGCCGTGAAAGATCAGCCCCCTCGAGTTGGCTCAGATCCCTTGGCTGCAGCGAGGATGAACCGTATTTCTTGTCTTAAAAATAGTATTTCTTGTCATGAAATAGAATGAAAGGTGCTCCTTGGCTTCGTTAGTGCAATCGATCACCGCCTCTGCGGGCGCCGTGTTGGTGCTGAATCCTTCGAAAACTCTGATTCGTTCTAATCCAGAGCAGAGAGTGAAGATTTGGCAATCAATGTGCTGTACCGCTTGCGGAAGAAGCTCAGACAAGCAACCGGCAACAGTGCCAAGGCTGATAGAGGCGTAGGAACCGCGCGCAAGGATCCAGTGAAAGTTGTAAATCTTGCTTGCTCATCCCCAGCACAGGTTAGATTTGGGCTGCCGCCACCGCTTGAACTGCAAAAATAACTACCAGAAGCAGTCAGATTTCTGGTGGCGGGAGCATTCACCAGCGCCCCACCCGCAAAAATGATGCGAAGAACATCTGTTCCTGATGCCGCTGAGTTTTTGAATGTGATTTGGTTGGATCCGTTGTAGTCTACAACAGTCCCGATAAATGTAACCGTGTTGGTATTGTTGGAAGGACCGAAAACATCACAAGGGTTGCCTTGGCCTGATGCGCCATCGAAGCAGTTGGCAGTGACAGATACATTTGAAAAGACTCCACCGACAAAGTCGAAAGATCCCCTCACAAATCCGTTGAATGGACCGCCATTTGCGGAACTGGTGTCCACATATGTAGCGCCTGGATTTGTATTTCCGCCCCCATTGATTGCGCTGGTAAAAACATATTGTATAGCGGCAGCAGGTTGCGCGGTTGTCAGCGACACGCCAGCGGAGCAGCCAGCTCCCAGTAGAATTGGCAGCAATTTGGGACGAAATCGGGCCATGATTTTGGATTTTTTCCTTAAGATGCTATCACTAATAATGTCCACTGTCTACACCAGCGCTCCTGATCTCCCCCATTTCCCCCAGGGCTGACTGAAAGTCAATTCATCCCGTCTGTGCGGATTTTGCACCAACCCAGCCGAACATTTGGTTGATGTCATGCGCCACGGCCATCAGGCCAGCGCGGATTGAGCGAAAGCCATTGCTGCGCAGGCGATTGAGGGCCAAGCTGCGCAGCAGGGCCAGTACCTGTACGCCGTTGCGTTGGGTGTAGCGGTGCGCATCCTCGCCGAGCTGGGTGTCGCGCGGCCAGTGCCACTGGTTTTCGATCGCCCAGTGTTGTCACACCAGGCGCAGCAACGCTTTTGGACGGATGCGCAAGTTGGTGATGAACAAGTGCACATGGCGAAATGGCTTTCCATCTCGTCGGCCGGTGCTCACCTGTTCAGCGTCAAGCCCCTTGTCCGGTGGCGAGTTGAAAAACGCCGGTGAGGTGTGCAGCGCATCAGCCTGGATCAGCACACCCTCCAGCTCCAGGGTTCCGAGGAGGGCCTTGAGTGCAGTGCGCTCGTGGGATTCGCCGGTGTCGAATGATGTTTGGGCGATCGCCACACCCAGCTCCCGGGCGTAGAGCGTGACCTGGGTGACAAAGCGCGTAGCGCTATCGGGGCCATCGAGCTGTGCGGCAGAACCCCGCAGGGTCTTGCCATCACAAATCAGCTGGTCGAAATCCTTCTCCTGATCTGCGATCTGGGCAAGCATCCATTCCCAGAGCATCCCGAAGAGCTCCTCCAGCTCCACCCGCTCAAACAGGTAGAGGAAGGTGGAATCACAGGGCGAGTTGGGCATCTTCAGATCCAGAGCTGCGCTGAATTCTTGGTGATGCCGTTTGGCAAAGGCGAAGCCTTCTCCGAAGGAGTGGCGCTCAAGATCACGGGCGCTGCGGCAGCCGCTCAGGATGCCAAGAATCGCCAACAACAGCAGCAGCCACTGGGGATAACGCACCCCCCGGCGCTTGCGGCCTTCTGGGAGGGCCTGCAGAATGGCGATCAGATCAGCACTGGCAGAAGGCTGGGCCAATGGACGGGAGAAGTCCCGATAAAACCGGCACCAGCATGGCCGCACCAGCTCCCTTGTGCTTGACTTTCAGTCGGCCCTGGCTGACAAGGCGGATTGGACTTGCCAGAACAAAGGCTTGGTGGGGACTGCGTAATCTGACAGGCAACTTCCTGCGTTAGCTGAACTGCTCCTCAAGGCTATCGCTGGCTGCCTGGTCATCAGTTTGCTGGATAATCGTCCCGTCTTGAAGTCATGGATGCCAGTCATCAAGCGAATCAGCGCGTGCAGAGGGCGAGACTGTGTCTTCTCAGGGCTGCCTCGATAATGGCAGTATTGCGAGATTCCCTTAACGGTCTGATACTAAATAGATACGCAATCGGCACGAATGGGATCGCTCTGTCCTGGAATGAACAGGTAGAAATCTCCGCCGGCGTTGCTGAATAGCCCGAGAATGATTGGATGCTGCTTGCGAAACTCGATGAGATATTCTTTCAATGTTCTCGCGTCGAAAACATTCATCTGGGAGCCTAGATTTTTCGTATTTTGAATTGCCATTTTGACTGCCTCCACTGATGGGATGGCAATCAATATAGCTGCGAGCAGGGCGATACAAGCCCTGGCCCATGTGGGCTTTGGCCAGAACTGAACTGGATTCATAGCAGCAGATTTACAAAGGTGGGGTCAGTTGTGGGAAACAGAACAGAGTTTTCTTTGGTGAGGAAGAAAACGTGTTGATCAATGCTTGCCTCAAGGTGAATCAGTCCATGCCAATGGCGACATTGATGGCCCATTTTTGTTTTCAGCGTTGTACAGATTCCAGTGAACCGGCTGACCCTGTACGGGTAGTTGCAATGAAGTGCCTCGCCAGGTTTGGTAAAAAGGCAAAATCAGATTAGTCGGGCTTTCCACGCAGGCTGCCCCTGGAAAGTACTTTCGCTTGATTGCCATTCTTTATATTCTTTTCTTGGCGTATTCTCGGGGCATCGGGACAGACCACCCATGAATCTGGTGATGCGTACTCTGTGGCATCAACCATGTGTGTGCACCACCTGTAGCGCCCTGCAAATTGCGCTCACCGCGCCTAGTGTGAGTCGAGTCGTCCCCGTCCGATGACCCAGCTTCACGATCTGCGGCTGAGATTGCTGGTCCAACAGGAAAGCGAGCGCATCGCCCGCAGTCAGCCCGCCGAACTGGATCTCTCCGTGGTTCAGGCCCGTTGCCTCTGCTGGCTGGCGCTGCTCTCGGAAGCCCACGAAGACCAGGCCGGGGAAGCCGAGCGCCACGGCGACATGGAGCAGGCGATGGGCTGGTTCGCCGATTCGATGCGGCTGCGGGATGTGATCCAGGTGGTGAGCTCGATCGAGATTCCCCTGCCCGCCGCCCAGGAGGAAAGCCCGGTCGGCCTGGAGGATGGAGATGGTGACGGTGAGCCCTTTTCCGGAGTGGCCTGACCATCAGGCCTGGCCCGCAATGCCATGATGGGGACCAGAAGGAAAAAGGGAGCTCGGTGCCAGAAGAGGCCTGCCAATGCCCTGATTGTCAGCGTTTTTATCGGGAACACGACCGATTGATCCGCGAACACGCCACCCTGCGCCAGCAGCAGGAGCTCAACTGGGCTGCGCTGCAGTCGTTTCGCACTTTGGCTGGCAGGGTTCTGGAGGAACTGCAGAAGGAGCACGGCGAGGAGGAGGCCGACAGCTCCACGCCCAGAACCACCCACGAGAGCAGTGCTCAGGCTCCCGGTGGTGGTGTTTCAGCCACGGCCCCCGGAGCCGGCGCCGATGCGGGCGAGGCGGACTCCATGCAGCAGGCGATCGGCGATCTGGAGAACATCAACGCCCATCTGTTCTCGATCGAAGCCTTGATGGAGCGCATCTTCGACGTGCGGGTGCCTGAGGAGGTCGAGAAGAAGTTCCGCGAAGTCGCCGGTGAGCTGGCCCCCGATCCCCTGAATGCGGATCGGCTGCGGCTCAATCGCCTCCTCCATCAGACCCCCGATCTGCCCGATCGCGGCTAGCCCGCCGGCAGAGCCGGGCAATCATCTTTTCCTCCTCGGCGGGAACCTGAACCAGCTGCACGGGCTGGAGCCAGGCCAGGCGCTCGTTGAGATCGTCCAGGAGCCTGCGGTCGTTCTGGCCGATGCCACCGCTGAGGGCGATCACCTCCACTCCCCCCAGGCTGGCGGCCATCGCGCCGATCGCCAGCAGGAGGCGATGCAGAAACACCTCCAGGGCCAGGCCGGCCCCGGCATGGCCGGCAGCTGCGGCCTGCCGCAGCTCGCGCATGTCGCCACTCAGGCCCGACAGGCCAAGCAGGCCGCTGCCCTGCTGCAGGTCCCGCTCCAGCTGATCCACTCCCAGGCCGTGGCGCAGTTGATGCAGCAGCAGACCCGGGTCCACCGAGCCACTGCGGCTGGCCATCACCAGGCCCTCCAGGGGGGTGTAGCCCATCGTGGTGTCGATGCTGCGGCCATCCCGGATCGCCGCCAGCGAACAGCCGGCCCCCAGATGGCAACTGATCAGCCGCAGGCTGGGGGGATGCCCCTGCTGGGCCATCACCACCTCACTGATGTGTTGATGGTTGAGCCCGTGGAAGCCGAAACGGCGCAGGCCGCCGGCCCGCCAGCTGGCCGGAATCGCGTAGGTGTAGGCCGCTTCCGGCAGGCTGCTGTGGAAGCCGGTGTCGAAGCAGGCCCACTGGGGCAGGGCAGGGAAGGCACGACCCAGCCAGCGAATCACCGCCAGGGCGGCGCCGTTGTGGAGTGGGGCCAGCGGCACCAGGGCTTCCAGCTCACCTTCCAGCTCCGGGGTGATCGGGGTGGGAGCGACGAAGCGCTCGCCGCCGTGGACCACCCGGTGGCCCACCAGGGTGATCTGATCCAGCCAGGGAGCCAGGGCCCGGGGCAGCCAGCCTCCGAGCGCCCCCGCCGGCCCGGCGCTCTGGCCCCCGCTGGCCCAGTTGGTTTGCTCCTGCCAGACCCGCTCGCCATCGCGGTCGATCAGGCAGGCCTTGAGGCTGGAGCTACCCACGTTGAGCACCAGCGCCAGCTCCGGGGTCATGGTGCGCTCAGCTGCCGCTGTGGTCCCGGTCTTCGTAGGCGCAGCTGATCGTGACCGGGAACGGCTCGGCCTTCCAGATCCGGCTGGCGTACTCACGTATCGAGCGATCGGAGGAGAAGAAGCCGCTGCGGGCGGTGTTGAGCAGCGACATGCGGTTCCACTGATGACGGTTGCCCCAGGCGGCGCTCACATCGGCCTGGGCACGCAGGTAGTCGCTGAAGTCGGCCAGCACGAAGAACGGGTCGCGGCCGGTGAGGTTCTCCAGCAGCGGCTTGAACAGATCGCCGTCGCCGTTGCTGAAGTGGCCCTGCTCCACCAGCCTGAGCACCTCTGGCAGCTCCGGAACGCTGGTGGCGAGTTCCCAGGGGCAATAGCCCCCAGCGGCGAGGGCATCGATCTGGGCGGCCGTCTTGCCGAACAGAAAGAAGTTCTCCTCTCCCACCCGCTCCCGGATCTCCACGTTGGCGCCATCAAGGGTGCCGATCGTGAGTGAGCCGTTCATGGCGAACTTCATGTTGCCGGTGCCGGAAGCCTCCTTGCCGGCGGTGGAGATCTGTTCGGAGAGATCGGAGGCCGGATAGACCCGCTCGCCCAGCTTCACGTTGTAGTCGGCCAGGAAAACCACCCGCAGTCGCCCGGCCATGTCGGGGTCGGAATTCACCGTCTCGGCGATGCCGTTGATGAAACGGATGATCAGCTTGGCCAGGTAATAGCCCGGTGCCGCCTTGCCGCCGAAGATCACCGTGCGCGGCGCCAGGCCATCGGCCAGGCCGTTCTTGATGCGCAGATAGTGGGCGATCACCTGGAGGGCATTGAGGTGCTGGCGCTTGTACTCATGGATGCGCTTCACCTGCACATCGAACAGCGAGGACGGGTCCACCAGCAGGCCGTTGCAGCGGTGGATGTACTGGGCCAGGTCGGTCTTGACGGCCAGCTTGGTGGCGCCCCAGCGCTCCAGGAAGGCGCTGTCGCCGGCGAAGGATTCGAGCCGCTGAAGTTCGGAGAGATCGCGGACCCACTCCTGGCCGATCGCTTCATCGAGCAGGTTGCGCAGCCGCGGGTTGGCCAGGGCAATCCAGCGCCTCGGCGTCACCCCGTTGGTGACATTGGTGAACTTCTCTGGCCAGAGGGCGGCATACTCCGGAAAGAGCTGGGTGCGCACCAGTTCGCTGTGCAGGGCCGCCACCCCATTGACATGGTGGGAGCCCACCGTGGCCAGGTTGGCCATCCGCACCGCCTTGCCGCCGGTTTCATCGATGATCGAAACGGTCCTGAGCAACTGGTCGTTGCCGGGGTGCTTCAGGCGCACCTGCTGGAGGAAGCGGGCATTGATCTCGTAGATCAATTCGAGATGGCGGGGCAGCAGGCTGCCGAACAGATCAAGGCCCCATTTCTCCAGGGCTTCCGGTAACAGCGTGTGGTTGGTGTAGGCGAGGGAGCTGCTGGTGATCGCCCAGGCCTGCTCCCATTCGAGCTGCTTCTCATCGATCAGCAGCCGCATCAGCTCCGCTACGGCGATGGATGGGTGGGTGTCGTTGAGCTGCACGGCCCAGTGCAGGGGGAAATCGCTCACCGGCAGGCCGCGCAGCTCCAGGCTGCGCAGCATGTCCTGCAGGCTGCAGCTCACGAAGAAGTGCTGCTGCTTGAGCCTCAGCCGGCGCCCTTCATCGGTGCCGTCATTGGGGTAGAGCACCTTGGAGAGATTCTCCATGCTCACCTTCTCCTGCACAGCCCCGTAGTAATCCCCGACGTTGAAGGCGTAGAAGTCGAAGCTTTCCGTGGCTTCGGCCCGCCAGAGCCTCAGCCGGTCACAGGTGTTGACCCGATAGCCGAGCACCGGCACGTCGTGGGGAATGCCGATCGCCTGCTCGCCATGGATCCAGCGCACCCGGTTCTGGCCCTTGTCATCGCGATACTTCTCGGTGTGGCCGCCGAAGCCCACATAGCAGGCCTGGTCGGGGTGGGGCAGCTCCCAGGGCCAGCCACCCTTGAGCCACTTGTCGGTGATCTCCACCTGCCAGCCATCGCGGATCAGCTGGTCGAAGATGCCGAACTCATAACGGATCCCGTAGCCGGTGGCGGGGATCTCCAGGCTGGCCAGCGACTCCAGATAGCAGGCCGCCAGACGGCCGAGTCCGCCGTTGCCCAGCCCGGGTTCCTCTTCCACATCGAGGATTTCATCCAGCGTGCCGATCCCGAACCGCTCCAGGGCCTCGGCCGCTTCGGCCTGGATGCCGAGCATCAGCAGGTTGTTGCCCAGCTGCGGACCGATCAGGAACTCGGCGGAGAGGTAGGCCACCACCCGGGTGGGTGTGGCGCTGATCGCTTCGATCCCGGCCAGATAACGGGTGATCAGCCGGTCGCGCACGGCGAAGCTGAGCGCCAGATACAGGTCGTGGCGGTTGGCGGTGGGGGCGAGCTTGCCGAGCGTGTAAAAGAGGTGCTCGGCCATGCCGTCGAACACCCCGTCGGCGGTGAGTCCGCTCCGCTCCGGGTCGTCCTGGCAGCCCGGAGTGGGAAGCCTCAGCTGGCTGAGTACGGGGTTGGTCATGGCAGCGGCAGCAGGGGAGGGGAGAAGCGAAATGGGAAGGCCTGATCAGGCCGCGTCAGACCGGATCAGGTCCAGGGCTCAGACCCCAGCGCCAATCGGTGACCTCGGGTGAATCCATCCCGTGGAGGTGGGCGTAGGCGCGGTGCCCGAGGATCTCCTCCTTCATCCGTTCCTTGACGTGGGCAGCGCGGGATCCCAGGGACGGGACCCGGTCGATCACATCGATCACCAGGTTGAAACGATCGATCTGGTTGTTCATCGCCAGCTCCAGGGGCGTGTTGATGTTGCCCTTTTCCTTGTAACCGCGCACATGGATGTTGGCATGGTTCGTGCGGCGGTAAGCCAGACGGTGGATCAGCCAGGGATAGCCGTGGAAGTTGAAGATCACCGGCTTGTCTGTTGTGAAGAGGCTGTCGAAATCGCGATCGGAGAGCCCATGCGGATGCTCGCTCGGCTCGCAAAGGGCGAACAGCTTGACCACGTTCAGCACCCGGATCCTGAGGGTGGGGATCTCACGGTTGAGGATCTCCACGGCTGCGAGCACTTCCTTGGTGGGAATGTCGCCGGCGCAGGCCATCACCACATCCGGTTCATCCGGTTGATCGGCGCGGTCGTCGTTGCTGGCCCAGCTCCAGAGGCCGATCCCCTTGGCCACGTGCCGACGGGCCTGCTCGATGGAAAGGTATTGAAGATGCTTCTGCTTATCGGAAACGATGATGTTGCACACGTTCGTTTCCAGGAACGCTTCCTCGGCCACTGCCAGCAGACAGTTCGCGTCGGCCGGCATGTAGACCCGCACCACCTCACCGCTCTTGTTGCCGGCCAGGTCGATGAAGCCGGGGTCCTGGTGGGTGAAGCCGTTGTGATCCTGCCGCCAGACAGTGGAGGAGATCAGGCAGTTCCAGGGGGCGATCGGAGCTCGCCAGGGGGCGTGGTGGATGCACGATTCCAGCCACTTGGCGTGCTGGTTGAACATCGAGGCGATCACGTGGGCGAAGGCCTCGTAGGTGTGGAAGAAGCCGTGGCGGCCGGTGAGCAGGTAGCCCTCCATCATCCCCACCAGGGTGTGTTCGGAGAGCATCTCCACGACCCGGCCTTCGCGGGCCAGTTCACTGCCGTTGAGATCTTCCGGGAGGAACTCCTCCATCCAGACCTTCTTGCTCACCTCGTAGATGGCCTGCAGCCGGTTGGAGGCGGTTTCATCCGGCCCGAACACCCGCATCGAATCGGGATTGCTGGCGATGGTGTCGCGCAACAGGGCGCCGAGGGGAGCGGTGTTCTCGGCTTCCACCTGCCCTGGAGCTTCGATCGCCACGGCGTAATCGACGATCGGGGGCAGGCGCAGCTTGCGGCGCAGCAGGCCACCGTTGCCGTGGGGGCTTGAGCCCATCCGCCTGGAACCGAGCGGAGAGAGTGCCTTCAGGTGGGGCAACAGGGTGCCCTCCGGGCTGAACAGCTCCGTGGGCCGGTAGCTCAGCAGCCACTCTTCAAGCATGGCCAGCTGCTGGCTGTCGTGCTTGGGGTTGGGCAGCGGCACCTGGTGGGAGCGCCAGAAGCCCTCCAGCTTTTTGCCGTTGAGCTGTTTCGGACCGGTCCAGCCCTTCGGTGAGCGCAGCACGATCATCGGCCAGGCGGGTCGAACGGCTTCGCCGCTGCTGCGGGTCTGGGCGCGGATGGCCAGGATCTGGTCGGCGGCCGCATCCATCGCCGCCGCCATGGCCCGGTGCATGGCCTCGGGCTCGTGGCCCTCCACAAACAGCGGATTCCAGCCGTTGCCCCGCATCAGCTGCTCGAGTTCCTGATGGCTGATCCTGGCCAGCAGGGTGGGATTGGCGATCTTGTAGCCATTGAGGTGGAGCACCGGCAGCACGGCGCCGTCGGAGATCGGGTTGAGGAACTTGTTGATGTGCCAGGAGGTGGCCAGCGGGCCGGTTTCGGCTTCGCCATCGCCGACACAGGCAACGGCGATCAGGTCTGGGTTGTCGAAGACGGCTCCACAGGCATGGGAGAGCACGTAGCCGAGTTCTCCGCCTTCATGGATCGAGCCGGGGGTTTCCGGAGTGCAGTGGCTGCCGATGTGACCGGGAAAGGAGAATTGCTTGAAGAACCGCTGCAGCCCTTCGAGATCCTCTGATTTGTCTGGATAGATCTCGCTGTAGCTGCCATCGAGATAGGTGGGGCCGAGCACCCCGGGGGCGCCGTGGCCTGGGCCCGACAGGTAGATCATCTCCAGGTCCCGCTGACGGATCAACCGGTTGGCATGGGCCCAGATGAAGGCCTGCCCAGGGCTGGAGCCCCAGTGCCCCAGCAGCCGGTTCTTGATGTGTTCGGCGGCCAGGGGCTCCCGCAGCAAGGGATTGTCCTGGAGATAAATCATCCCGACCGCCAGATAATTGGCGGCCCGCCACCAGGCATCCAGCAGCTGAATCTCTTCGGTGCTGATCGGCTCGGAGTTGCCCAGAGGCAACCCGCCGGTGGCTAGGATGTCCGTCTGCGCAGCGGTGGCGGGCATGGTTGTCATGGGGAATTAGGGCTGAATGGAACAGTTCGCAAATAACAAGAGCCACTGGGCAGGCCGTTGATCAGCTCAGCAAGAAATCCAGCTTTTTTGCACCGTAGGAAGCTCCAACTGCCAGAGATGCCTTCTGCAATACATCAGCGAAGACCCTTGTCGGCGCGGAATCGGCTGGGATGTGGGTTTGCTGATCGATGCCAGGGGGGCGGCCGATCCGGTCCGTCGATCGCTTGGGCAGGGACGGTCGGTGTGGCGGCAAAGGCTTTAAGGTCGCCTGCAATTCAGGATCCACCACCGGGTTCCTTACTGGCTGAAATGATCGTTCCCACCCTTTTCCTTGAGCTGAGCAACCACCAGGTGGAGGTGGCCGAAACCCTGATCGGGGTGGGTCGCTTCGTGGTGATCTTCGTGGTGGCTCGCGCCCTGGCCGAACTGCTGGTCCGCTTCCAGTTGCCCAGCATCCTGGGTGAGCTGGTGGCCGGCGTGCTGATCGGCGCCTCCGGCCTGCATCTGGTCGTGCCGCCCGAAACCCATGGCGAGCTGAATCAGGGGATGCTCCGGCTGGTGGGATCCCTGGCGGACATTCCCATCGGTGAGGTGCAGAGCATCTACAACGAGACGTTTCCGGTGCTGCAGGGGGTTTCCACCCTCGGCCTCTATGCGCTGCTCTTCCTCACCGGCCTTGAGAGCGAGCTCGATGAGCTGATCGCCGTGGGGGCCCAGGCATCCACGGTGGCCATGGCCGGGGTGGTCGTTCCCTTCGCCCTCGGCACGGCCGGGCTGATGGCGATCTTTCACGTGGACCTGATCCCGGCGGTGTTCGCCGGCGCCTCGATGACGGCCACCAGCATCGGCATCACGGCCAGTGTGTTCGGCGAACTCCAGTACCTCAAGACCCGGGAAGGCCAGATCGTGATTGGCGCCGCTGTCCTTGACGACATCCTCGGCATCGTCATCCTGGCGGTGGTTGTGGCTCTGGGCACTGGGGGCAACCTGGAAGTGGCTCCGATCGTCAAGCTCTGCGTTGCTGCGGCCCTGTTCGTGGTGGTGGCCCTGGTGCTGAGTCGCACCGCCGCCCCTGCCTTCGACTGGCTGCTCGACCTTCTCAAGGCCCCTGGCGAGGTGATCGTGGCCTCCTTCCTGGTGCTCTGCGTCTGCTGCTTCTCCGCCACGGCGATCGGTCTGGAGGCGGCCCTGGGGGCCTTTGCCGCCGGCCTGATCCTCAGCGGCTCGAAGCACACGAAGGCGATTCAGGGTTCCGTTCTGCCCCTGGTGTCGCTGTTCGCCACGATCTTCTTCGTGCTGATCGGCACCAGCATGGATCTTTCGGTGATCAATCCCGCCGATCCCGCCAACCGGGCCGGCCTGGTGGTGGCGGCATTCCTGCTGGTGGTGGCGATCCTCGGCAAGTTGGTTTCCGGCTGGAGCTTCCTGAGCGCCAAGCCGACCAATCGCCTCGTGGTGGGGCTGGGCATGATGCCCCGCGGCGAGGTGGGCCTGATCTTCCTCGGCCTGGGCACCAGCGCCGGCCTGCTCACTCCCGCCCTGGAGGCGGCGATCCTGCTGATGGTGATCGGCACCACCTTCCTGGCGCCCGTGCTGCTCAGACTGGTCCTGAGCCGCAAGGAAACCGTTGCCGAACAACCTGCCTGAGCCCTTGCGGGGCTGGGGCCTCAGCTGGGCTGGCCTTCTGGACAATCGCCAGGGGGAATGGTGGCTGCTGGCCCAGATCGTGCTCATCCTTCTTCACGCCCTGCCGCCGCTGCCCGCTCCAGCGAGCCTCGGGTTGGCCTGGCCCCCTTTCCTGGTCGTGGTTGGTTTGATCCTGCTGGGGCTGGGGCTGGTTCTGGCGGCAGCTTCCTTTCTGAACCTCGGAGCCAGTCTCAGCCCCCTGCCCGATCCAAAGCCGGGCGCCGCCCTGGTCACCGATCGGGCGTACGGCCGCTGCCGCCACCCCCTGTATCAGGCGGTGCTGATCTGTTCCCTGGGGGTCTGCCTGGCCCTCGGCAGCCTGGTTCACCTGTTGCTGCTGCTGGGCCTGGCGGGAGTGCTGGGCGGCAAGGCGCGGCGGGAGGAGCGCGGCCTGATCAGCAGCCATCCCGGCTACGCCGCCTACCGCCTGGTCACGCCGGCCATCGTTGCGGGCCTGCCCTGGCTCGACTGGCGCCGCTGAGCCGAGCCGCTCACCGCTGGACTGCGCTCAATCCTCCTGACGACGGGAGGCCAGGCTCCAGAAGGCCCCAGCCAGAACCGCCATCAGCCCGAGGCTGGCGGCCCAGCTGGGGCTGAGGATCCAGCTCAGGCCCAGCTGGGTGATCCCACCCACGGCCAGGGCCAGCAGCAGGCTGCTCACCAGCAGGGCGATCTGCTGCAGCCCTGCCCCGAGCGGGCCATCGGCCAGGGCGGCTTCGAGCCGTCCGAGGGGCTTGGACAAGGGGAGGTAGAGCGCCAGCGCCCACAGCGCCATGCCCGGCAGAAGGCTGGACCAGTCGACCAAGGTGCGGATGCTGGGAACGGCTCCCTAGCATCGACCACCAAGCCAACCCTGCGGTGACCCTCTCCAGCCCCGAGTCCGCCACGGAGCCTCGGACGGTGCCGGAGGTCTGGAGCTATCAGGGCCATCCCGTTCACGCCCTCAGCCGGCGACCGGCCGCCCCGCTGGGTCCGGCGATCCTGCTCGTGCATGGCTTCGGCGCCTCGACGGACCACTGGCGTTTCAACATTCCCGTGCTGGCGGAGCGCCATGAGGTGCACGCCCTCGACCTGCTCGGCTTCGGCCGCAGCTCCAAGCCGGCCAGCCTCGCCTATGGCGGCGGGCTCTGGCGTGATCAGCTGGTGGCCTACGTGAACGAGCGCATCGGCCGCCCCACGGTGCTGGTCGGCAATTCCCTCGGGGGCTTCGCCGTTCTGGCCGCCGGTGCAGCCCTTGGCGACGCGGCCGCCGGTGTGGTGTTGATCAACGCGGCGGGGCCGTTCAGCGACGAGCAGGCCGAACCCCGGGGCTGGGGGGCGATCGCCCGTCGCACGATCGGTGCCGCCCTGCTGCGCAGCCCGGTGCTGCAGCGGCTGTTGTTCGAGAACCTGCGGCGACCGGCCACGATCCGGCGCACGCTCAACCAGGTGTATCTCGATCGCACCAATGTCAACGAGGAGCTGGTGGAGTCGATCCGTCGGCCCTCGCTCGATCCGGGCGCCTTCGGCGTGTTTCGCACCGTCTTCGACATCCCCCGCGGCCAGCCGCTCGACGAGCTGTTCGCTGAGCTCACCGCACCGTTGCTGCTGCTCTGGGGCATCCGCGACCCATGGATCAACGCCGAAGGGCGCCGCGGGGCCTTCCAGCGCCACGCCCCCTTCGCCACCGAAGTGGTGCTTGAGGCGGGTCACTGTCCCCATGATGAGGTTCCTGATCAGGTGAATGCCGCTCTGCTGAACTGGCTGGCCACATTGCCGGCAGCCTGAGCAAGGGTTTTCGCTCAGCGCCTCACCGATTCGATCTTCGTTGCCGAACCATGCCGCTGACCCATCGCCTGACCCCCTATCCCCACTGGGAGCTGGAGGATCCGATCAGCGGCGATCAGTTGCGTCTCGTCCCCGAGCGGGGCGGCCTGCTGAGTGGCTGGCGCTGCTCTGGTCGCGAGCTGATCTACCTCGATGAGGAGCGCTTCGCCGATCCGGCCCTGTCGGTGCGGGGCGGCATGCCGGTGCTGTTCCCGATCTGCGGCAACCTGCCCGGCGATTGCCTGCCTTTGCCAGACGGGGATTACAGCCTGAAGCAGCATGGCTTCGCCCGTGATCTGCCCTGGCAGCTGGAGGGGACGCCAGATGGACGCGGCGTGCGGCTCACCCTGGAGGACACCCCTGCCAGCCTCGCCTCATTTCCCTTTCCATTCAGCCTGGAGCTTTCCTTCCAGCTCGAAGCCGCCGCCCTGGCGATCACCGTGCGGATCGAGAACCGTGGTGAGGTGGCGATGCCTTACAGCTTCGGGCTGCACCCCTACTTCAGGGTGTCGTCGCTGGATGCCGAGGCTGCCCAGCTGGCGGTGCGGCTGGAGGGTCTGCCGGATCGCTGCCTCAACCACCTCACCATGACGGAGGAAGCCACCCAGAACCAGCTGGAGCGGTTGCCGCAGGGGGTTGATCTGCTGGCCCGCCCGCTCGGAGCGGTGCGGCTGGTGGACCCAGCCGCTGGCCTGGCCCTGGAGTTGCAGCCCAGCACGCCCCTCGACCTGGTGGTGATCTGGACGGACCCACCACGGCCGATGCTCTGCCTGGAGCCCTGGACTGGCCCCCGAGGTGCTCTGGTCAGCGGTGATCGCCGCCTTGAGGTGCCGGCCGGTGGCGCCCACAGCCTGGCCTGCCGCTACGGGCTCACGCTGTTGTGAGCACCCCCGGCAGGCGGCCCCTGGCCAGTTGCTGCTTCGGATCGAATTCCCGCTTCACCGCCTCGATCAGCCGTCGGGAGGGGGCGTCCAGCCAGGCGGGGAGCGTCCGCGGCGCCGGTTGCTCAAGCACGGTGAGGAAACCGCCGTGGCCGAGGCAGAGCCGGCGCAGTTCCTCGACCCGATAGGCCGGCAGGGCCCCGGCCGGGGCCCAGGCATAGCCGAGACCGCTGCCGGCGCCGAGCACCAGCGGCAGGTCCCTGAGGGCGCGCTCGCCCAGCAGGGCGGCTGCCCGGCTGGGCAACAACCCCAGCCGCAGCAGCCAGCCCCCCGGCTGCCGCTGGCCGAGTGCCACCGCCCGGAGCGCCTCCAGCCGTTCGGGATCCAGCGGCTGGCCGTGCAGGGCCAGGCTTTCGGCGTGGCGCTGAATTTCAAGGCTCTGATCGGCCAGGGCTCCGGCGCTGACGCTGGCCAGGCTCAGCAACAGGGCGTTGCGGGGCTCCCGGGCCGCTTTCTGGCAAAGGGCCGGCGTCCACCAGTCGATCAGTTCCGGGGTCAGGCTGGAGCGCAGCAGCCAGCGGCGCAGCTGATCGAGCGCCTCGAGCGGACCCTGCAGCAGCAGCCCCAGCCGCTGCGGGGGCTGGGGGGTGGTGCGCAGGGTCAGCTCGGTGATCAAACCCAGCGACCCCCAGCTGCCGGTGAACAGCCGCATCAGGTCGTAGCCGGCCACGTTCTTGACCACCTTCCCCCCCGCCCGGGCGGCCACCCCATCGGTGCGCATCAGGCCGATCCCGATCAGTTGATCCCGTACGCCGAGGTAGCGATGGCTGAGCCCGCCGGCCAGGCCGCGGGCCACCAGGCCGCCGACCGTCCCGGCGCCGCTGCCATCGGCCTCGCTGCCCCACGGCCAGTCGATGGCCAGCCACTGCTGATGACTGCGCAGGGTTTCCTGCAGGTGCCGCAGCGGCAGGCCTGCCTGCACCGTCACGGTGAAATCGCCGATGGCGTGGTCGAGGATCCGGTCAAGGCGCTGGCAGCTCAGCTCGGTGGCCGGCCCCTGCACGGCGGGACCCCAGTCGAGGCGGCTGCCCAGGCCGGTCGGCAGCCAGGGGACAGCGTCCTCGTACAGCTGCCGCACCAGATCGGGCAGTTCGTGGGACTCGGGCATGATCACGGCACGATGGTGCCATGGCGATCGGGGTGTCAGGCCTGAAAATCGTCGTGATCGATGACGATCCCACCGGCTCCCAGGCGGTGCACAGCTGCCCGCTGCTGCTGCGCTGGGATCACCACACCCTGGTGGAGGGCTTGAAGGACCCTTCGCCGCTGCTGTTCCTGCTGGCCAACACCCGCGCCCTGCCTGCCGCGGCGGCGGCGGAGAGGGTGCGGCAGATCTGCCGGGCCCTTCCGGCGGCCGTCCACGAGGCGGGGATCGAGCGCTGGCTGCTGGTGAGCCGGGGTGATTCCACCTTGAGGGGCCACTGCCCCCTGGAGCTGGAGGTGATCGAGGCGGAGCTCGGTCCCTTCGAGGCCACCCTGCTGGTGCCGGCGTTCGTGGAGGGGGGACGCACCACGGTGGCCGGGATGCACCTGCTGCATGGCGAACCTGTGCATCACTCCGCCTTCGCTGCAGATCGGCGCTTCGGTTACGCGACCAGCTTTCTGCCCGACTGGCTCGAAGCGAAAAGTGGCGGCCGCATCCAGGCCGGCCAGGTGGCGCGGATCGGCCTGGCGGAACTTCAGCCCGGGCAGGCGGAGGCCCTGATCAAGCGGCTGGAGCAGCTGGAAGGCAACCGGTATGTGGTGGTGGACGCCGAGCGGCCGGAGCAGCTGGTCGCCCTGGGGACGGCGCTGCGCGCCGTGGTTGGTCCCCGGCGCCTGCTGGTCCAGTCGGCCGCCAGCCTGCTCAAGGGCCTGGCGGAGTTGCCGCCCCAGCCCCTGGGGCCCGGCGGCCTGGCGGCCCTGCGACGCGGCGGGGCGCCGGGGGCCGTGCTGGTCGGCTCCCATGTGCCGCTCAGCGACCGCCAGCTGGAGCGTCTGCTGGCGGAGCCGTCCTGCGGTGGCGTGGAGCTGTCGGTGGAGCGGCTGCTGGCGGCCTGGCGCCGCGAGCCGGAGGGGGCCACCGAGCCTGGCTGGCAAGGGGCCTGGCAGCAGGAGTTGGTCGAGGCGATGGCCGGGCTGCATCGGCAGGGAAGAACGCCGGTGCTGTTCACGAGCCGGGGTGAACGTCTGTGTGAGGACGAGGGGGAGCGCCAGCGGCTGAGCCTGGCCATCGCCGGCCTAATGGCCCGGATCGCGGCAGGCCTGCCGGAATCCCTGGGCTTCCTGATCAGCAAGGGCGGCACCACCAGTCAGACCCTGCTGGCCGAGGGGCTGGCCCTGGGCTCGGTGCGGCTGGAGGGCCAGTTGCTCCCTGGTCTCTCGGTGCTGCGCCTGCCGAGCGAGCATCCCCGTTTTCCCGCTCTGCCCCTGCTCACGCTGCCGGGCAATCTCGGCGACGACGACACCCTGCGCCAGGCCTGGCACTGGATGGATTCAGGCGGCCTTCCTGCGGCTACAGCCAGGCCGCCGGATCCAGCAGGGCCTCCGCCGGCAGCGGGCCCGCCAGCAGCCGCTCCGCCCGAGGGTCCAGAGGCGCCTGCAGAAGCTCGGCACTCACCAGACGGGCTTCAGCTGGAAGGGCCGGCTGGTCGGGGTCGAAAGCGGTGGGATGGCTGACGCTGCTGGCGAAGCCGCGGAAGATCAGCAGCTCGAACGGCTCCCGGGCGGCCCCCGCTGCGGTGGCCCTGTCGCCGGAATGGGCCACCGGCAGGGTCCCTCTCAGCCTGAGCACCCGATCGGGCCGGCTGCGACTCAGCGCTTCGAGTTCGGCGAGGGTGGCGGCGGACATTCAGAACCCCCCCGCCACCCGCCCCTGGCGGGGCAGCCGCACCAGCAGCCACTGCAACAGGCCCACCACATAGGCCACCAGGCCGAGATAGCCGATGAAGGCGGTGAGCGGCGGGGTGAGGTCGGCGCCGAACACGAAGCCGAACACCCTGGCGGCGCCGAGCTGCAATCCCCGGGGCGCCTCCAGCCACACCTGACAGACGGGGCGTTGCACCTCTCCAGCCAGGCAGCCCAGGGCCGTGGCACTCAGGGCGGCGCCCAGCAGGCCGAACAGGGTGAGGGCCCAGCGCCAGCACCGCACCGTCAGGGGCAGGGGCCGCCAGGGGGGCAGATCGGCGAGCTCCTCGTTGAGGTCCACCCAGAACCAGACCGACGCCACCATCAGCAACTGGGCCAGAACCGCCAGCCCGTAGCCGAGGCGTCGACCGTCGACCAGCAGGAGAACGGTGATCGCCAGCAGGCTGGCCACCTTCCAGTAGATCGTCAGCAGGCGCACCATCGATCCCTCCCGCCGGACGGCCGCCCAGACCAGCAGCACCAGGGGCAGACCGACGGTGAACACCACGGCCAGTCGGTAATCGAGCCACACCAGGGTGCGGTAAAGCAGATCTGGCACGGACGGGGTACGGGAAGCGCCATTATCCGTAGTCGTGCACCGGCAGTAGGGTCCGAGCCATGGCTGCGCTCACACTGCCCTCCTGGCTCCAACGTGGCGATGGTCCTGCCTTCTGCCAGGCGGCCCTCTCCAGCAACCCTTCCCTGGAGGGCGCTGTCGAGGAGGTGGTGCGGAATCTGAACGCTCGGCGCGGCGCCGACCTTGCCCTGGTGTTCTGTTCCTCCAGCTACGCCAGTGATCTGCCGCGGCTGTTGCCATTGCTGCGGGCCCGGCTCAGCGCCCGCCACTGGATCGGCTGCGCCGCCGGGGGTGTGGTGGGCACCGATGGCGGCGGTGTTCCCCATGAAGTGGAGCAGCAACCGGCCCTGAGCGTCACCCTGCTGCGCCTGCCGGGCGCTGAGCTTCAACTGTTCGAGCTCGACACCAAGACCCTTCCCGATCTGGACGGCGACAGCCAGGACTGGGTGGACTGGATCGGAGCGGATCCAGCCCTGGCCAGTTCGATGCTGGTGTTCGTCGACCCCACCAGCGCCGCCATCAACGATCTGATCAGCGGCATCGATTACGGCTTCCCCGGCGTCGACAAGGTGGGCGGCATCGCTGGCCACCACAGTGCCAGCCATGGCTCCCTGCTCTTCGAAGATCGCGTGGTGAGTGGGGCCGTCGGCTGTCTGGTCGGGGGTGACTGGCGGATTGATCCGGTGGTGGCCCAGGGCTGCCGGCCGATCGGCCCGGTGTTCGAGATCGAGCAGGCCGAGCGCAACGTGGTGCTGCAGCTCAGCAGTGGTCAGGAGCGCAACACACCGGTGAATTGCCTGCAGGGCATCCTTCAGTCGCTCACTCCCGCAGAACGGGAGCAGGTGCGTCACTCCCTGTTCCTGGGGGTCGCCCGCAGCAGCTTCAGCCTGCCGGGCCTCGGTACCGAACCTGAACCCACCGCCTTCCTGGTGCGCAATCTGCTGGGGGTGGATCCCCGTAACGGTGCCGTGGCCGTGGCCGAGAAACTGCGGGTGGGCCAGCAGGTGCAGTTCCAGCTCAGGGATGCGTCCTCGTCCCGCCAGGAATCCAGGCTGTTGTTGCGGCGTCAGGCGCGGCGCTCCGCTGATCCCCTGGCCGCCCTGCTGTTCGCCTGCCTGGGCAGGGGCCAGGGGCTCTTCGGTCAACCGGATGGCGATGTGACCATCTGCCGGGAGCAGTTCCCGGGGCTGCCGATCGCCGGTGCCTTCTGCAATGGTGAGATCGGCCCGGTGGCCGGCAACACCCATCTGCACGGCTACACGGCCAGCTGGGGTTTTGTGGTGCCCAACATCCCAGTGGATTGAGCGGTGGTGCGCCAGCACGTCAACCCGCTCAGCAGCCTGCACCAGCAACCCCGGCAACTGCCACCCGCCCGGCAGCTGTTCGCCGATTACCAGCGGCCGCTGCATCTCGACATCGGCAGTGCCCGGGGCCGGTTCCTGCTGGCGATGGCGCCCCGGCATCCGGAGTGGAACTTTCTCGGCGTGGAGATCCGCCGGGGTCTGGTCGACGCCGCCGAGCAGGATCGGCGGCGCCTTGATCTGGCCAACCTGCGCTTTCTGTTCTGCAACGCCAACGTGAGCCTGGAGGACTGGCTCGCTGATCTGCCGGCCGGGCGTCTGCAACGGGTGACGATCCAGTTCCCCGACCCCTGGTTCAAGCGCAAGCACCAGAAGAGGCGGGTCCTCCAGCCTCCACTCCTGGCCGCGATCGCCGCCGCCCTCGCCCCTGGAGCCGAACTGTTTCTGCAGAGCGACGTTGCCGAGGTGATCGAGCCGATGGTGGCGCTCACCGAGGCCAGCGGCGCCTTCGAGCGCCCCGCCGATGATCCGCGTCCCTGGCGGCCCACCAACCCCCTGCCCGTGTCCACCGAGCGGGAGCTGCAGGTGATCGGGCGGGGGGGGCCGGTGTACCGGGTGCTGTTCTGTCGGAACAGCTCGGCCCATAATCCGGCCATCGCCGTTCGCCCTTGATGCCGGCCGCCCCTCCCGCCCCGTCGATCCCCTGGTTGCTGCGCTGGCAGGGACTGCTGGCCGGTGCCCCTGGCGGCTGGCTGTCGCGCCGGCTGAGCGGGGTGGCCGGGATTGTGCTCTGCGCCCTGATGGCAGGGCTGCCGATGCTGAATCGCACCAGCCTGAGTCTGTTGATCCTGGCCAGCGGTCTGCTCTGGGTGGTCTGGGCCCTGCAGACCCCGCCGGGGCGGATCGGGCCGATCAACGGCTGGCTGTTGCTGTTTCTCGGCCTCACCGTGCTGGCCACCGGCTTCTCGCCGGTGCCCGCCGCCGCCGCCAAGGGCCTGCTCAAGCTGCTCAGCTATCTGGGGGTCTATGCCCTCGCCCGCCAGCTGCTGGCCACCGCCCCGGCCTGGTGGGACCGGATCGTGGCCGCCCTGCTGGCCGGTCAGCTGGTCACGGTGGTGATCGGCATCCGCCAGCTCTACGTGGATTCCTCAGCGCTGGCCCGCTGGTCGGATCCGAATTCGGTGGCCCGGGGCACGGTACGGATCTACAGCACCCTGGAGAACCCGAATCTGCTGGCCGGCTATCTGCTGCCGATCCTGCCCCTGGCCGTGGTGGCCCTGCTGCGCTGGAAGGGCATCGGCGGCCGCCTCTTCGCCCTCACCAGCCTGGTGCTCGGGATCGTGGCGATGGTGCTCTCCTACAGCCGCGGCGGCTGGCTGGGCATGCTGGCGGGGCTAGGCAGCCTGGCCCTGCTGCTGGTGCTGCGTCAGACCCGCCACTGGCCCGTGCTGTGGCGACGCCTGTTCCCCCTGCTGCTCCTGCTGGGCTCTGCGGCCGTTCTGGCGGTGCTGGTCACCCAGGTGGAGCCGCTGCGGGTGCGGCTGATGAGCCTGGTGGCCGGCCGTGAGGACAGCTCCAACAACTTCCGCATCAACGTCTGGATGGCGGCGCTCCAGATGGTCCAGGACCGTCCCTGGCTGGGGATCGGGCCTGGAAACAACGCCTTCAACCTGATCTATCCCCTCTATCAGCAACCCAAGTTCAATGCGCTCAGCGCCTACTCCATCCCCTTGGAGCTGGCGGTGGAAGGGGGCATCCCCGCCCTGCTGGCCGGTCTTGGGCTGCTCTGGAGCAGCCTGCGCTGCGGGCTGGGCCAGATGCGCAGCGAAGCGGGCCTGGCCCTGCCGGCCCTCGGCTGCGTGGCGGCAATCGTCGGCCTCGGCGTGCAGGGCCTCACCGACACGATCTTCTTCCGGCCGGAGGTGCAGCTGATCGGCTGGTTCTGCCTGGCCAGCCTGGCCGCCCAACCGGCCAGGGATGGCTGAGCCGGCCCTGCTGGCCGGCTTCGATGCCGGCCAGACCCACACCACCTGCCGGCTGGCGGCGCTGCACGGCGATGGCCGGCTCACGGTCCTCGCCGAGGGCCAGGGTCCGGGCGTCAGCCACCTGGCGGCCGCTGGCGGAGAAGGGCGGTTCACGGCGGCCCTCACCGGCAGCCTGCACCAGGCCATGGCTGCCGGAACCTGGCCCGTTCGGCCCGATCTGGCCGCCGCCGCGGTGGGGGCGAGTGGGATCGAGCAGGGCGCGGCCGTGCAGCAGCGGGGGGAGGCGCTCGCCGCCGCCGCCCTCGGTCTGCCCCTGGGACAGGTGGTGGTGACGGGAGATGAGCGCACGGCCCTGCGCGGCGCCCTCGGTGATCGCCATGGCCCGGGTGCGGGCATCGTGGTGATCAGCGGCACCGGCTGCATCGCCCTCGGCCGGAACCCAGCTGGCCTGGAGCACCGTTGCGGTGGCTGGGGCTGGCTGCTGGACCGTTGCGGCTCAGCCTGCGACATCGGCCGAGATGCCCTGGCCCTGTCGCTGGAGATGGCCGATGGGCGCCGCCCCGACAGCTCATTGCGGCCAGCGCTCTGGAGCCGGATGGTCCCGCCGGATGCCAGTGGGGGCAGCACCGCTGCGGCCATCACGGCCCAGCGGATCAAGGCCCTGGTGGTGGAACCCGGTTTCGGCCCGGCCGGCTTCGCCCGGCTTGCCCCGACCGTGGATGCCCTGGCGGCGGCAGGCGACGCCGATGCCCAGGCGGTGCTGGTGCGCTCGGCCACGGGCCTGAGCAGCCTGGTGCGGGGCGTCGCCGGGGCTCTTGCCCTGGAGCGGGTCCGGGTCTGCGGGGTCGGCGGGGCCCTCACCCATCTGCCCCGGTTCGCCGCCGCCTATGGCACGGCCCTGCAGCACGAGCTGCCAGGCGCCGTGGCGGTGACAGCCCGGGGTGACGCCTGCCAGGGTGCCCTCTGGCTGGCCGCGGAGGCTCTGCTCAGGCCGGGTTGAGCTGCTGGCGGGCCAAGGCCGCCAGGTGCCCTGACCAGTGATCGACCACGTCCTGTTCAGCCGCTTCGACCATCACCCGCAACAGCGGTTCGGTGCCGCTGGCGCGCACCAGCACCCGACCGCTGCCGGCCATCGCCGACTCGGCCTGCTCCACCGCCAGGCGCAGCGGTTCGTTCTGCTGCCACTGCTGGCGCCGCTGGCGGTCGGGCACCGTGACGTTGATCAGGCGCTGGGGGTAGGGGCGGAAACTGGCCTCCATCCAGTCAGCCAGGCAGCCGCCCCGGTTGTGCACCAGGGTTGCAACCTGCAGGGCCGTGAGCAGGCCATCGCCGCTCATGCCGTGGTGGGCCGAGAGGATGTGGCCGGATTGCTCGCCGCCCAGGGCGGCGCCGCTAGCCTCCATGGCGGCATGGACGTGTTGATCCCCGACGGCGGTGCGATCGAGCACGCCGCCCCTGGCCTGCCAGGCCCGCTCGAAACCAAGGTTGGACATCACCGTGGCCACCAGCCGGTTGTCCGGCAGCCGGGCGGCATCCTGCAGGGCGCCGCCCCAGAGGAAGAGGACCTGATCGCCGTCCACCACCCTGCCCTTACCGTCCACCGCCAGCATCCGATCGGCATCGCCATCGAAGGCGAAGCCCATCTCGGCACCCACCGCCAGCACCGCCTGCTGGAGCGGCTCCAGCTGGGTGCTGCCGCAGCCCACATTGATCCGACGGCCATCGGGCTGGCCATGCAGCACGGTGAGATCGGCGCCAAGGGCCCTGAACACCGCCTCTCCGCAGGCAGTGGCGGATCCCCAGCAGAGATCGAGCACGATCGCGCAGCCATCAAGGCGCCGGTTCGCCACGCTGGCGAGCAGGGAGTCGGTGTACGCCTCCAGCAGGTCGGGGCGGTGATGGGCCGCCCCGCAGTGAAGCATCGCCCCGTTGGAATCGCCGCGCAGCCCGGCCTCGATCGCCGCCTGCTCCCGGCTGCTCAGCTTGGCGCCCGTGCTGCCGAACAGTTTGATGCCGTTGTCTTCAGGCGGGTTGTGGCTGGCGGACACCATCAACCCGCCGGCCGCCCCGAGCCGTCGGATCGTGCCGGGCACCGCCGGGGTGGGGCAGAGCCCCAGGTTCCAGACGTCCCGGCCGGCGGCGCTCAGCCCCGCCGTCAGGGCTGCGGCCAGCATCGGGCTGCTGCTGCGGGAATCCATCCCGATCAGCACCGGCCGATCCGGCGGCAGCACCTGGCCGGTCCAGTAGCCCACCTGGAGGGCCAGGGCCGGGGTGATCTGGCTGCCGACCCGGCCGCGAATGCCATCGGTGCCGAAGCCGGCTGCGGCCGGGCCGAGCGGAAACCCAACGGGAAGACTGGCCAGCTCGGTCATCCAGGCACCCATTGCTGGCCAGCAGATTAGGTGCTCCGACGGGGCCACCAGGCCCAGCGCACCAGCTCGGCGATGGCCCACAGCAGCAGGCCGCCCACCACCCAGCCCGGCAGGGCCTGAAAGGGCCAGAGCGGGCGCAGTCCCACCACCAGGGCGGCTCCGGCCACCACCGCCAGCGCACGGCGTCGCTGGAAGGCCCCCGGCAGGGTGGAGAAGCGGGGTGGCAGGGAGGGAAGCAGGCCCATCGGCGATTCATGGCGCCCCTTCAGAATGCCAAGCCATGAGGAACATCCCGGCAGCTCCCTGCCCGCAGCCGTCGCCCACACCGAGCGGGTTGGTGCTGCCGCCACCAGCTCCGGCCCGGGGTCTGCCGATCCTTGCCCTCACGGTTTTCGGCAGCTGGGCCCTGCTGCTGATCGGCCGCCAGGCCCTGCTGCTGCGGCCCCAGCCCACCCCTGCCACCCCGGCGGCCCAGCTGGAGCTGATCCGGCTGCTGGATCCCGACCCCGACCGCCGCCGCGAGGCCAGCCTGCTGCTGGTGGGAGCTGGAGCCGATCCAGCCCGTCGCCGTCGCCTGCTGCGTGGCCAGGGCTGGGGGGGCGATCCACTGGCTGCGCTGGTGCTGAAGCTCGATGCCCAGGCGGCTGAAGCTCTGGGTCAGGTTCCCCGGGCCCAGCAGCTCTGGCGTCAGCTGGCGCGGCGATTTCCAGCGGCAGCGGCCAGTGCCGACGCGCTCTATGCGCTCGGCCGCACGGAGCCAGGTCAGCGTGCAGCGCTGCTGAAGCGTTTCCCGGCCCATCCCGCCGCCCTGGCCGCCGCCCTGGAGGCGGGTCCCGGCGGCGCTCTGCACCTGGCCCGCTGGGGGGCGCGCTGGCCCGGTGCCGAGGCGCGCATCCGCCAGGTCTGCCGCTCCGGCGCCGGATCTGGCTCAGGCGGTTTCGGCGCCGCTGAGCGCAACGAGCTCGCCGGCGCCCTCGCCCAGCTGGGTGATGGGGCCGGCGCCCTGAGCTGCCTGGGTCCCCGGCGCGGCTCCGTCGGCACCGAACTCGCCCTGGGACGGGCGCTGTTGAAGGGAACGTCGACCCAGCCGGCCGAGGGGGAGAAGCGGCTGCTGGGGTTGAGCCGGCACTGGCCCACCAGCCCGGAGGCGGCCGAGGCAGCCCGGCTGCTCAGCGAGCGTCCCGGCCCTGCCGCTCTGGCGCTGCTGGCCCAGCTGCCCCCGGCCCTGCGCCAGACCGCGCCGGTCCAGGCCCGCCAGGCCTTCGAGGGTGAACGGGCCTGGCGGGAGGTGCTGGCGCGCTGGCCGGTGGATCCGGCCAGCTGGGATCTCTCCTGGGAGCTGGCCCGCCAGCGGCTGCTGAAAAGGGAATGGGCCCAGGCCGCGGCGATTCTGAAGGTCCTGTCCCCCGATCGCCTGCCCACCCCCCTGGCGGTACGTCAGTTGTTCTGGCTGGGTTTCGCCGAGCAGCGGCTGGGGCAGGAGGAGCAGGCTCGGTACCACTGGCGGCAGCTGCTGCAGCGCTCACCCTGGGGCTACTACGGCTGGCGGGCCGTGGTGCGGCTGGGGGAGGAGCGGCCTCCCCTGCGGCTGAAGGCAGACCCCCAGGCGGCGCCCCTGGCGCCATCCGTCTGGCAGCCGCTCGGCAGCGGCCAGCCCCGGCTCGATCGCCTCTGGCGGCTCGATCAGCCCCTGGAGGCCTGGGAGGAGTGGCGGCACCAGCGCGGCAGCCGGACCCCGATGGCGCCAGCGCCCCTGATCGTCGAGGGTCGGCTGCGCCAGGGGGTGGGCGACGACTGGATGGGCCTGGCCCAGCTGGAGCAGGCCCAGTTGCGCTGGATCGGTGCCCGTTGCCCGGTCGCCCTTCCGCTGGAGCGTTCCCTTCACCCGGTTCGGCACGGGGCGACCTTTGCCGGTGCGGCGGCTGCGGCCGGCCTGGATCCCACGCTGCTGCTGGCCGTCGCGAAACAGGAGTCGCGCTTCACGGCCGGGGTGGCCTCTCCGGCGGGTGCCATCGGCTTGCTCCAGGTGATGCCGGCCACCGCTGCGGAGCTGGCCGGTGCCCCGGTGAGCGAAGACCAGTTGCGCCAACCGGAGCTCAACGCCGAGCTGGGCGCCCGTTATCTGGCCCTGTTGCTGCGGCAGTGGCAGGGGAATCCGTTCCTCACAATTGCCAGCTACAACGCCGGTCCCGGTGCCGTGCAGGGCTGGCGGAACCCCACGCTCGAGCTGGAGCCGGAATTGTGGGTGGAGGCCATCCCCTACCCGGAAACCCGTCTGTATGCCAAGAAAGTGCTGGGCAACCTCTGGAGTTATCAGCAGCTGTCGGTGCGGGGCTGCTAGGTGCCGAGCATCTGGCCGGATTGATGCCAGAGGCGCCCCAGCCACACCCCGGCCATCACATAGGCGCTCAGTCCGATCGCGCCGTAGATGGGGGGCGGCACCACCCGGATGCGGGTGAGGTCCAGCCGTGCCAGCAGCACCGCTGTGGCCAGGATCATCACGTCAGCCAGAGCGCTCAGCCTCAGCAGGTAGAGGCCGGCAACCGTCACCAGAAACAGGCTGACCACCAGCGTCATCACCCGGCTGGCGGCCATGATCGACGAGAGCTGGCGCAGCAGCAGATCCGGCATGCTGCAGAGCACCACCACCGTGACGGCCTGGAAGCACTCCGCCGACCAGTAGATCTGCCGGGCGGTTTCAAGGTCCAGATGGGTGACCCGGACAGGCCCCTCCTGATCCGACCAGTGAATGCCGAGGTAGACGCTGACGACGAGCAACAGCAGCAGCAACGGAGCCCGCAAAGGCAGCAGGGTGAAGCCCAGCACCGCCTTGCCCAGGCCCGTGGAAAGCGATTTCAGCATCGGGTTGTCAGGACCAGGTTGATCGCTTCGAACGGACAGCTGGGGATGCACTGTTCGCAGACCAGGCAGCGCTGGGCATCGAAGCCGAGCCGCCAGTCGGGCAAGCCGATGGCCAGGGCGCCGCTGGGGCAGACGCTGGTGCAGAGGCCGCAGTCGACGCAGCGTTCGCGGTCGATCCGGATCTCCCCCTGGGCGCGGTCGAGCTCCAGGCCGATGCCCTCGAGCCAGTGCTCGGCGGCGGCCAGTTCGTCGATGTCGCCGGACAACTCCACCACCATGGTGCCGCTGCGGTTGGGAGCGATCTGGGCCCTGAGGATCTTGGCGGCCACATCAAAATCCACCGCCAGCCGGTAGGTGATCGGCTGGTGCACCGCCTCGCTGGGGAAGTGGATGGTGAGACGGTGCTTCACCGTTGGCAGATGCCGCTTGAGCTCAGTTTGACGCGGCAGCAGCTTTGGCGCTGCTGCCAGAGTGCAACGCAGCCGAGCCTGATCCGGAAGGCGCCATGACCGAGCCGAACAGCAAAGACCCGGCGCCCTCCCCGCTGGGGAGGCGAGAGCGGATCCTGCTGGCTGCGATCGCCGCCGCCCTGGGCCTGCTCCTCTTCCAGCTGCGGGGTGGCCTTCAGCCCCAGGCACCGCTCGAGCAGATGGCTCGCCGTTCCCTGGAGCTGCCCGTTGCCCTGGCCAACGGTCGGCCGACGATCCTGGAGTTCTATGCCGATTGGTGTGCGGTGTGCCGTTCGATGGCCCCGGCCGTCGAAGCGATCGAAACCAAGCACCGCGGCGCCCTCGATGTGGTGCTGCTCAACGTGGACAACCCCCGCTGGGCTGCCGAGATCGAGCGTTACGACGTGAACGGCATTCCCCAGCTTGAGTTCTTCGATCGCGAAGGCCAGTCGGTGGGCCGCTCCCTCGGCGGCCGCAGCCTCGCCGAACTCGACGCCATCGCCACTGCCCTGATCGCCGGCAAGCCGCTGCCGCGCCTGGCCGGGGTGGGCTCGCTCAGCCAGCTCGATGTCGCCAGCACACCCGTGGCGGGACCCCGCAGTCATGGCTGAATTCACGCCGATGGATCCCCGTTTCCGGGTGGAGCTGATCGCCGCAACGCCCAACCCGCAGCAGTGCGTGTATGCCGGCATGCATCAGGACTATTCGGAAGGATTCGTGGCCTCCGATCGAGCCGAGTGGCCCGATGAGCAGACGGCGGGCGCCATCTGCGTGAAACGCCTGCTGGCCGGCGAACGGGGCCACTACGGCCCGCTGGAGCACGCCCAGATCGTGCTGAACGTGGGCTGGTTCCCCCATTCGGTGATGCAACAGGCGCGCACCCATCGTGTTGGCGTGAGCTTCGATGTGCAGTCGATGAGATATACGGGCGAGCGAATCTCCAGGGCTGCAAAGGGTGAAATAGACCTGGAAGAAGTGTTCTACCTAAGGCCCGTTGGCGCCTATAGCGACCGCCAAGGCAAGAAATACAACTACGACGCAACGCAGCGAGCCATCGATCTGGAGATCTGCCGCGCCGCAGCCGCGCGCTACCGCGATCTACTGGATGCCGGCTATGCCGAAGAGCACGCTCGCGGCATTCTGCCGTTCGACTACCGCCAGCACTTCGTGGTGAGCTTCACGCTGCGGGCTTTCCTGCATTTCCTCGATCTACGCGCCAAGCTCGATGCCCAGCAGGAGATTCGCGAGCTCTGCGATCTGATGTGGCCGCACCTTCAGCAATGGGTGCCGGAGTTTGCGGAGTGGTATGAGAAGAGTCGGTTGCATAAGGCGCGGTTGGCGCCTTGACGAGAGTTGACTGCTTGGGATGCAGTTGGAGGATCTACTGGTGATCACTGATGGCTTAACCACAGCTGACCAGTGCAGCTAGAGCATGGTCAAGCAAGCCGAGAAGTTTCTGATGCGATGTGGCCAGCCAGCGATGTGATGAACGTCTTGAGGCTGGTCATCGGGGAGAGCTCAGAAAACTCGCCGGAAAGGGCCGCCTCTCTTGGAGAGGCGAGAAGGCATGCGGAGCTGTACAACCCCTCTCTCATGAGTTTCTGACAGAGAAGGTCATATCTGTCGAGATAAGAGGTGCCCTGGAACTCGGGAAGAACTGGGAAGTGATGCGAGGCATCTCTAATAGGCCTGCGTGAACCAGGCGCATCTTCGACCATCATCAGCCATCCCACGAAAGGCCTGGGCTGATTACCAAGAGCACCTTCTCGATAGGCGGTCCAAAGGTCATGAGCCGTGCCGATGGCTTCTTCTGTCCGATTGTTGAAGTTGTTGCCAAAGGATCCAACCTGGCTCTTCAGTTCAACCGCAGCAATCAGCTCGCCACGATGGAGCACCACTAAGTCCCAAAGCTTGGTTGGCCGGAAGAATCCAGGCAGGGTGAGCATTGCTCGATTGACATGTACATCGGCATGAGCCAGACCATTCAAGTTGACAACATCGATCACCAGGGACAGGAAACCATCCATGTTCTTGCCTGCCGTCACACCAGCCCGCTCCCCTTGATCCACATTGCCGGAGGCGAGTTGGCGCTGTCTTGCGGCATCGCGATTGCCCCAGAACTCTTTCACCGCCTTGTGAGCTTTCTCCTTATAGCCGGCCAGATCTAGGGTCATGCAGTGGCGGCACAGTGCAAGGTGCTCATGTCGGCAGGGCTCAGGCCATAAAGCTTGCCAACGGCCCTGTTGCAAGCAGAGATATCCCTGGAAACAGCCGCATCGGCCAACTCCTGCTTCATCGGCACAGAGAGAGATCCCCATACCGGTATCCGAATTCGGCGCAAGTACTGAGCCTGGAACCGAAGGAAGCCTCCTCTCATCTTTGTTGAATACGTGGAAACAAAGGCACGAGACAACGAAGACAACAACACAGCCTGGAGACTACGCAGATCCCACTCATCTGAAACTATGTAATAAAGATTGTGGTGGGGATAGAACTGGCCATCTTCATAGACAACATGAGACTCGCCCTTTATGTCTGGCACTAGGAGTTTTGGCTTGCAGGAAAGAGAAGGCGTAATGCGATCAATAGTTCGATACCAGTACCGAGGATTGCGTTTTGCGCAATGGCGGCTCATAATAGTGGCCCTGCGGGCCTCCAGATAGCGATTGAGCTTGGGATAGTCGGATAAGTTCACCAAGCTTCCGTCTTCATTGAACGGATTGATGATCGCCTTGCCCAACCATTGAACTTCACCGCTGGCAATGTCCCTGGTTCTTACAAGGGGGAGCTTGCGGTCGGCTTCAACATCAAGCCTAGCGTCGTCAGCGATAAAGGCACGATCAGCTCCTGTTGCCACACCGATGCCAACCTTGCAGCCTGCTTCTTCAAGTGAGGGGAACTGATTCTCCAGGCGCCTGATCAGCTCAATCTGATTGGCACCAGATAAAAGCCATGGTTCAGAGCTCTTCGCCACACCAATTGCAAGATGCACCCTCTCACTAAACACATGATCAGCAGACGTGAGCTCCTGGGCAAGGCCTTCAAGAGACGCCCTGCTAATGATCGGCTGTCGCGCGATACACGTGGGGCCTGAGGGCTCTCTTGAGATCACTGTGATTGCAGGATAAGCAATCACATCAGATTGAAATGCCTGCGTATCAGACATGTCAACATGCATCTTCAGATGATAGCTATCCGAAACTAGCCTTCTGAGCGGACCGCCATACTTATTCTTCATCCAGCGGTCAGCACAAATGAATCCCAGCACTCCAGTTGAGCCAAGCAACCCAAGGGAGCGCTCAATAAATGGGATATAGATATCAGCTCGATCATAAAGTGTGCTGAATCTGCAGCGGTATTCCCTAAGCAGGGCCGCCGGGATCAGCTCCTGGCGAACGTACGGAGGATTTCCAACAACGAAGTCGAAATCGCCATCAATCGGCGCAAGAAGGAAATCGTCATGATGCAACCACATGCCTACGAGCACCTCTGCATCATCTGCCGAGAGGCCCTCTTGAATCAAGAGGCTGGAGATTACATCGCGAGTTTGATCAAATGTGTGCTTGTGAAGCTCAAAGGCAACGATTGAGCTCGCAAGTTCTGCTCTAGTGGGATTTCGTGATCTGTGTGTACGCCATGAAGCAAAGATCCTTCGAACCGCTGGGATCAAAAAGTCCCCACCGCCAAAAGAGGGCTCCAGAAACCTGAGTTGCGTGAGATCAGTTGAAGCCTTGTAGCCAGATAAATCAAGGATGAAGTCGACAACTTCTGGTTTGGTAAAAATCGCCCCTCTGGCCTCAATGCCACCTCCAACCGATAACTCACGAATCGCTTCTCGCACCTTTGAAGAGCGGCTGGCGGGATGCATAGCCGGGAAAGAGAGCTTGAGTTTGCCCTGCTGTGCTTGCATCGCCCCTAGGGGTACTGGTAGTCCAAGTGTACCATCGTATCCCAGTTAGGCCAGATATTGAGGCAAAGTGATTCGCGTCCTGAGTTTGATGAATTGGTAGGTTGTCATCTTTTCGCCAGTTCTTCGTTATCAGGAAAGATTCGTGCTGTTCCTGAATGGATGGCGGAAACCTGGAACGCAAGCCAAGAATCCGCCGTAGCGGGCTCTGCTCATAGCCAATGCCGGCACTCAAAGAGCCATCCGCTCACAGTCCCTCAAGAAAATCGAAGTCCGACTGCTTCAAGATCGCAGCGCCGACGATCTGCGCACGGCGTCGAGCGGCGTGATCGTTAAGATCCCATATCATCCGACATGAACGAAGGCTGCTTTTCCAAGATGGACTCCCATCTGAAGACAAGTGAACTCCTTTCGCTGATGTGAACCCCTTATAGATGAGCCCTGAGGAGATCGCTACCTCCAGGTCAACAGCTCTCAGAAATCGTGACGAGAACAGAGGATCACCGAGAAAAACGCGATTATTATGTGGCAGGATGCCGCCGCCATTAACAAAATGCGCATTCCTACTGGCGCGCATCCGGTTGTGCTTGCTGACCTGCTGAACCAACTGCTCGGAAACCGCAATCTCTTCAACATGGAGCGCGCCAAAGAGATACCAGCCACGCTCTCCTGTAAAGCCGTCCCAAACTCGCCCAACGTTCTTCCAAAGCAAACCCCAAAACAGGAGAATATCTCCCTTTGTGACCCGCTTAAGAGCGAGAGCTCGTGGATTGGCGCAGTCATCTCCGTATGTCAGGTCATCCCAGTAAGGGTCGGCATGCGTCTATGGTGGGACGCCGCTACGGAGGAAGGGAAGCGCGTGGGAAGGATACTCCTGAGATCGCTGGGAGGTAGAAGTTGGGTAGGAGACGAAGACCCAAGAGCCATCAGCAAAGATCGGACTGCGAGCTCTGTATTTGTGGCTCATGTTGGCGCCGATATTGACTAGATAAACAGAAGTCATCGAAAAATCCAAATTCTAATGCTCATTGCATGCCTCAGCAGTATCCCGCTGACGCTGCCTCTGAGTGGCAGGCAAGGAGACTGCGGTGGCGGAGCAGAGAGCTGATGGTGGCCTGTCCACTCGAGGGGCTAGTTGGAGGGATGTCTAGGCTGTATCGCGAAACAATTCACTGACACGTGAAGTGATTTCTGAAGTCGCTCCTGATAAAATTGGTCCCAAATAATCAGAAATGTTTCCTGCAAACTCCTCGCCAGCACTGTCAGCAAACTTTCCGCCAAGCTGTACCAGGACACCTTTGATGACACCACCGAATGTGCCGTCAGGTGCGCCAGCCGCGACCAAGGCAGCCTTTACTGCCATCTGATTTCCCGACGGCACGCAATCGACGACTTAGGAATTGAATGCATCCCTACTGAGCCTAACAAGACTTGGAGAAAACGAGCCATCCGTAGCGAAACCCAATCGCTGAAGCTTGTCTTTCAAATGATCAAGAACTAGTGGGTTCTCAATCTCCAGGCAGAACAGGTCTCCCTGCTTTAATATATGAGGTTTAACCAGAGCTCCCTTGAGGAGGTCGTCTAGTTGTGTCTTCCCAAGATGACGTAGATCTCTCTCGTAGACTAAGCTGCGAGACTTTGATCGTGAGATCTTCAATAATTGAATTAGCTGATAAAGACTTGGCTCTGAGTCAAGATAGCCAATCCGAACAAGGGCCTCTAGCATTAGCAGCTCAGTCTCTCTCTTCGGGAGGGCACCAAATGCAGGCTTGGCAAACTCGGACAAGATATATTCTAATGTGGCCCTACATGCAGCATCATCTGCGTCAGCGATCGTCTCTTGAATTGTCATGATGATTTGAGACGAATTGGCAAGACCACTGGAGTCTAGCGACCATGGATCTCTGCGTCTACAAACTGCGGACGCCACATTCCCTCTAACAGTAAATAGACGGGTCCGTTAACCACGCCAGTCGATGCCTCCTGATCAGTCTAAGCATCTTCGTCTTGCCTGTCTTTTGGTCTTAAAGAAGTTGTGCTGGCGCTGGCTGGGTTCTGCTCTTTTTTGGTGCTTGCAGAAACGGTTTTTATGCGGGTCCGTGAACCATCACCATCTGTTCAGTCCTATGCAGTTCGAATGCTGGAGATTCGCTTCCATGGATGATCTGCAATCTCAAATCACAGATTCGCCTGTTCGATGCCATCCATTTGCTCAGCAGGCTCTGAGATGAGAAGGCCTGTCGCTTGCGCTGCGTCACGCCCATTCCGAGGGTCATTCCCGTTGGGCCTTCAGGTACGTCCGCCCAGGGCTTTGGGCCGCACCACATCGCTGTGATCCCCGGGATCCCCGCTGATCCCTTGGCGCTGCAGGAACAACCGGAGGGTTTCGAGGGAGCCGGTTTCAGGCGTTCCCAGCTCAAGGTGGGTTGGGCTCCTTCCCTAAGGTCACCCCGGCCCATGCGCCTCGCCGTCGCGGTCTTCGCCGATGTCCGCCCGCGTCAATCCCCTGCTCGGCCTGCCGTTCGAGCCTGCGGTCGAGAGCCTCGGGCCCCAGCACTGGGATGTGGTGGAGGCGGCCTCCTTTCCGCTCAGCCGGCTGCGCTTCCGCAACGACGCCCTCCTGCAGCAGCTCGGTCTTGACGCCGCTTCGATCAGTGACGCGGACTTCGAGGCCGCCTATGGCCGTTTCGAGGCACGCACTCCCCTCCTTGCCCTGCGATATCACGGCTATCAGTTCGGCACCTACAACCCCTGCCTCGGCGATGGTCGGGGTTTCCTCTACGGCCAGTTGCGTGATCGCCATGGCGCCCTCCATGACCTCGGCTCGAAGGGCTCCGGCACCACCCCCTGGAGCCGTGGCGGCGATGGCCGCCTCACCCTCAAGGGCGGCGTGCGCGAACTGATCGCCTCGGAGGCCCTGCATCGGCTCGGCGTCACCACCAGCCGCACCCTCAGCCTGGTGGAAACGGGCGAAGAGCTGTGGCGGGGCGACGAACCCTCGCCCACCCGCAGCTCGGTGATGGTGCGCCTGGCCCGCACCCATCTGCGCTTCGGCACCTGCGAACGGTTGCTCTACCTCCGCAAGCCCCAGCAGCTTGAGCAGTTGTTGCGCCATGTGGTGGCTGTGTACTACCCGCATCTGGCGTTGGCCCATCCGGCCACGGGCAAGGCCGGAGCAGTGCCCCAGCTGCTGGCCTTCTACGGCGAGCTGGTGGAGCGAGTGGCCCAGCTGGCGGCCGAGTGGATGGTGGCCGGCTTCACCCATGGCGTGCTTAACACCGACAACATGTCGCTGGCGGGCGAGAGCTTCGACTACGGCCCCTTCGCCTTCCTCGATACCTGGGATCCGGGCTTCACCGCCGCCTATTTCGACCAAAGCGGCCTTTATGCCTACGGCCAGCAGCCGCTGATCTGTCATCAGAATCTGCGCCTGCTGCAGGAGCCCCTGGCGATGCTGCTGCCGCGGCCTGACCTGGAGGTGAGGCTGGAGCGCTTCGCTCCCACCTACGACCGGCACTACCGCCACTGCCTGATGCGGCGGCTGGGTTTCGAGGCCACCGCTGGGGCGCCGATCGATGGTGGCGGTGCTTGCAGCGGCGATGGCAGCGGCGATCGTCCCGATCTGGTGCCGCTCACCCTGCAACTGCTGGCGGCCTGGCCGGTGGCCTATGGCTCCTTCTTTGCGGCGCTTGCCGATCGGATCGCCACCGGTGGCCTGCCGCCGGAGCCGGATGCGCTCGCCCCCTTCCTGGTGGGGGCCGTCGAGCCGCCGCTTCGCCCGTGGCAGGACTGGCGTGATGGCTGGTGGGCCTGGAGCCATGGCCTTTCGTCCGAGCAGCAGGCCGCGATCCCCACCAGCCTGCGGCGCTGGAACCTGGCGCTGACCCCGGTGCGGGCTGAGGTGGAGCGTCTCTGGGAGGCGATCGACCAACGGGACGACTGGCAGCCGCTGCAGGATTGGCTGGCGTTGATTCGATGACCCGATTGTCGGGATCCGGGGTGTTTGGCGCTACAGCCCCTGGCGCCTGAATCTGTCTGACTTCCCATCAATGGATGTTTGCTTCGATGGTTCCCGATGACTTCCGAACAGGCCGCCCAGCTGATCGACGACACCCTGGATCTGGTCCATCAACGGCTCCAGGAACTGGACGACGACCAGTGGCGCCGTGAGCACAAGGCCCTGGCCGATGAATTCCGGGAGTGGCGCCAACCCAGCGGTGGCCACATTGATCTGATGCTCTGCCCGGGGTTCAGCAGGGGCTGAGCCGGCTCAGGATGGCTTCATCGGTTTGGCCAGGTTTCGCTCCAGCCAGGTCCAGTAGAGGCCCGAGATGCAGACGGAGGCCACCAGCCCCACCACGGCCGAGCCGAGCAGGATCCGGCTCGAGAACGACCAGCCCAGATCCCAGATTCCCTCCTGGCGGATCACCTCCAGGCTCGGCCAGCCCCGGCCCGGGCCCAGCATCCAGCTGCCCAGCTGATAGTTGAACCAGTAGAGGGGCAGGTAGGTGATCGGGTTGCTGATCCAGGTGCCCGCCGCCGCCAGCAGATGGTTGCCCCGCAGCAGGCTGGCCAGGCCGATGCCCAGGATGGTCTGCAGCCCGAAGAACGGGAAGCAGCCGCAGAAGATCCCGGCCGCCAGGCCCCGGGCCCGCTGGCCATGGCTGCCCTCCTGTTCCCACAACCAGAGCAGGGCCCGCCGCAGCCGAGACTGGGGGCTGCGTGGCCCTGGAGGGCTCTTGGGCTCGGAGGACACCATTGCAGCGATTGCCACGGCGGTGGCGCCTGGCCAGGGAAGTATTGCGATCGTACGCATCTCCGGTGGGGCGGCGGAGGCGATCGGCCGCCGGCTGTTCCGTGTCGCCGGCCGCCAGCCCTGGGAGAGCCACCGCGTGCTCTACGGCCATGTGCAGGATCCAGTAAGCGGCGAGCGCGTCGATGAAGCGCTGCTGCTGCTGATGCGCGCCCCGCGCAGCTTCACCCGAGAAGACGTGGTGGAGCTCCATTGCCATGGCGGGCTGATCGCCGTGGCGCGCGTGCTGGAGCTTGTGCAGGCGGCCGGGGCGCGCCGCGCCGCACCGGGGGAATTCAGTCAGCGGGCCTTCCTGAACGGCAGACTCGATCTCACCCGCGCCGAGGCGATCAGTGAGCTGATCACCGCCCGCAGCCGGCGTGCGGCCCAGTTGGCGATGGCCGGTCTGGACGGGGGGCTGCAGCGACGCATCACGGCGCTGCGCGACCGGTTGCTCGATCAGCTGGCCGAGCTGGAGGCCCGGGTGGATTTCGAGGAGAACCTGCCTCCGCTGGCTGGATCGGCGGTGGTGGCGGCCCTGGAGGCGGTGAAGGGGGAGCTGGAGCAGTTGGTGGCGGAAGCCGGCCAGGGTCTGTTGCTGCGCGCTGGACTGAAGGTGGCGATCGTCGGGCGCCCGAACGTGGGCAAATCCAGCCTGCTCAATGCCCTCAGCCGCACGGATCGGGCGATTGTGACCGATCAGCCCGGCACCACCCGCGACCTGGTGGAAAGCGAGCTGGTGCTCCACGGGGTGCCACTCACCCTGCTCGACACCGCCGGCATCCGGCCCACCGACGACCCCGTGGAGCGGCTGGGCATCGAGCGCAGTCGCGCTGCCCTGGCGGCCGCCGATGCGGTGCTGCTCCTCTACGACCTCACCGCCGGCTGGACCGCTGCCGATCAGCAGCTGCGCGACCTGGTGCCCGAGGGGGCGGCGCTTCTGCTGGTGGGAAACAAGGCCGACGCAGCACCGCCAGACCCGGGTTCCCCAGCCCGGCTGCTGATCAGTGCCCGCACCGGCGCGGGCTGCGATGTCCTGGTGGAAACGCTGCTGCAGCGCTGCGGCGCCACCCTGCAGGAGGGCCTGCAGGTGGCGCTCAATGCCCGCCAGCGCGAGCTGGCCGCCGCCGCCGCCGCCGCCCTGGAGCGCAGCCTGGAGGCGGCAGCAGACCAGCTGCCCTGGGACTTCTGGACGATCGATCTGCGCGCCGCCGTGCGCAGCCTCGGCGAGATCACCGGCGAGGAGGTGAGCGAAGCGGTGCTCGATCGGGTGTTCGCGCGCTTCTGCATCGGCAAGTGAGGGCGCTGGCCACAATGAGGTCTGCGTGCGCGGCTGAGCGGTGATCGATCCCAGGGCCCAGCTTCCTGTGGAGCAGCGACAGGCCATCGGCGCCGCCGGCCTGGCGGCCCTGCTCACGGTGGCTCGCTGCAATGGCGCGCCGTCGGCCAAGGCCCTCGCCGCCATCCGCGGCGTGCGCGATCACCTGCTGCGGATTGATTGCTATCTCGATTCCCTGCCGCCGATCACGCCGGCCAAGCTCGCCGAACGGGTGCGGGCGGTGAACCCCGATCCCCAGTGGCGGGAGCGCATCCTGCGCGGCATGACCCTGGTGGCCCTGTTCGATGGTGAGCCCACCCCGGCGCAGCAGCAGTTGCTGGAGCAGGCGGCTGCCGCCCTGGCGGTGGACCCGGCGCCGGTGCGCACCTTCCGGCAGGTGATGGAGCAGCGGCTGGCCCTGGTGCGCTTCGATATCGGCCGGCGCGGCTTCATCGCCTCGGCGGCACGGGCCACGCTGGAGCAGGAAGGGCTGCGCGGTGCCCTGGGGGTGGCGCGGGTGCTGCTGCGGCAGGAGGATCCGGCCATGGCCGAGCGCTACCGCGCCCTGCGCCACTACCCCGCCGGCAGTTTCGGGCTGGCCTATGCCGCCTTCATCGACCGCAACCACTTCGGCTTCCCCGGAGAGATCGGCGGCCCACCGCCGCCGGTGATGCACCACGACTGCTGCCATGTGCTCGGCGGTTACGGCACCACCGCCGCCGAAGAGGGGGCCGTGCTCGGCTTCCAGGCGGGCTTTGAGCAGGTGGATCCGTTCTATGTGCTGATGTTCGGCCTGGCGGAGTTCGAGCTGGGCATCGGCGCCACGCCGTTCATCCCGGGCGAACGCGATGCGCTCGATGTGGAGCGCCTGTTCGCCGGCATGGCCCATGGCGCCCAGGTGTCGGTGGATCTGATCGCCGCCATCGATCCCTGGGATCACTTCGCCGAGCCGCTGGAAGAGGTGCGCCGCCGCTTCAATGTGCTGCCCCGTGGCCGTGAGCCGGAATGGCCGCCGCCGATCATGGGCTGATCCGTCGCGCCTGCCGCCGCCTGCTGCTCCCTTCCCCCGCCTGCCCCTTGCCTGCCCCGCCGCCGCTGCTGCCCTTCAGCCCTGCCCTTGAGCAGCAGCTGCGCAGCTGGCTGGCCGAAGACCTCGGTCGCGGCGATCTCACGGCGCCTGCCCTGGCGGGCGCCCGGGGCCGGGCCCACTGGATCGCCAAGGCCGATGGGGTGTTCTGCGGCGGCGTGCTGGTGGAGCCTCTGTTCCGGTTGCTGGATCCCGCCGTGGCTGTGCGGGTGCAGGTGGCCGATGGGGTGCCGGTGGCGAGCGGTCAGCGGCTGCTGGAACTGGAGGGGGCGGCTGACGCCCTGGTGGCGGCGGAGCGCACCGCCCTCAACCTGGCCATGCGCCTGAGCGGCATCGCCACCGCCACCGCCTTGCTGGTGGCCGAGCTGGCGGGCACGGGCGTGGCCCTGGCCGACACCCGCAAGACCACGCCCGGGCTGCGGCTGCTGGAGAAGTACGCCGTGCGCTGCGGTGGCGGGCTGAACCACCGCTTCGGCCTCGATGACGCGGCCATGCTCAAGGAGAACCACCTGGCCTGGAGCGGTGGGGTGGGCCCGGCGATCGCGGCGGTGCGGGCGGCGGCGCCCTGGCCGGCGCGGCTGATTGTGGAGGCGGAAACGGCCGCCGAGGCGGAAGCTGCCGTGGCCGCCGGGGCCGACGCGGTGTTGCTTGATGAATTCACCCCGGAGGCCCTGCAGGCGCTGGTGCCGCAGCTGCGGCAGCTGGCGGTGGCGCAGGGGCGGGCGGTGGTGCTGGAAGCGTCGGGGGTGCAACCCGAGCAGCTGCGGGCCTACGCCACCACCGGCATCGATCTGATCTCCACGAGTGCGCCGGTCACCCGCAGCCGCTGGCTGGATCTGAGCATGCGCCACCTTCCGCCCGGCCGCTGAACGCGGCCGTGGTGCTGGTTCCGGGCGCCCTCGATGGGAGGGATCGGTGGCTTTGTGCCTTTGCTTGTGGGACTGTGGCGTTGCGCGCCCCTTGGCAGCAGAGTGTCGGAGGGTTTTCGACGCTGCTTGCCATGCCGTTCTGCCGCTTCTTGAGCCGGAGCCTGCGGATCAGCTCAGTGACCCTTGCCCTGCTCGCGGCCGTGTTGCCGGCCGCCGAGGCCCGGGCCGGTTCGGTGCTGCAACGCGTTGCCAGCACGGGCGAGCTGGTGGTGGGCAGCGAACCCCTCCTGCCCCCCCTGAGCTTCCGTGACAGCAGCGGCCAGCCGGCCGGCTACGGGGTGGAGGTGGTGCGCCGCGTCCAGGCTGAGCTGGCCGCTGCTCTGGGCCGGCCGATCACCGTGCGCTTCGAAGCGGTGAGCGAGCCCGCCGAACTGGTGCGACGGGTGGGCAAGGGAGAATTGGCCCTCGCCTGCGGCGTGCCCTTCTCCTGGGCCCGCGATGCCCAGGTGGATTACACCCTGCCGATCGGGCTCTCCGGCATCCGGGTGCTGGCTCCGGCGGGCAAGATCGACGGCTCCCCCGCCTCCCTGCTGGGCCGCCGCATCGGCGCGGTGCCGGGCTCCCTTGGCGAGGCGGTGCTGAAGGGCATTCAGCCCCAGGCCCGCCTGGTTCCTTTCGCCAACCTGGCTGAGGCGGTGGTCGCGCTGCAGGCCGGCCGGCTGGATGGCGTGATGGGCGACACCAACCTGCTCACCGGCCAGGCCAACAGCCTCGGTGCCACCGGTCTGGTGGTGATGCCGGAGCAGCCCTATGAGCGCTATGCGGTGGGTTGCATCGTTCCTGAGAACGATTCAGCCTTCCGCGACCTCACCAACCTGGCGATTGCCCGGTTGCTGCAGGGCTATGTGGACGGCGATCCCGCAGCGGTGGCCAGCGTGGACCGCTGGGTGGGGCCCAAAGGGGTGCTGGGGGTGCCGTCCGAGCGGATTCGCACTTACTTCGAATCGGTGCTGCTGAATCACGAGGCGATCCGGCCCCAGGGCCCCGCCGCGGCGTCTGCCACGCCAGCCTCTCCCTGAAGCTTCCTGCTCACGACCCACTGCTCACGACCCACCGTTCACTTCCAGGCTTCCCCGGACCACCGCTTTCCGCCTTCCGCTTTTTCGTTCTCCAGGTTTCACCTCCGATGGCTTCCTCACCACGTCTCAGGCTGTTCGGCTTTCTGCTTTTCCTGGCGATCCTGCCGCTGATTCCCGCCGCCGAGGCCCTGGCGTCCGCCGCCGCCAGCTCTCGCCATGACGGCCCCGATCAGGACAGCCTCGGCGTGGAGGGCCGCCTGCGCCGCATCGCCGGGGCTGTTCGCGAGCGGGAAACCGGATCAGCTGCAGCCAGTGCCATTCCCGACGATGTGCTGGCCTACGTGTTCGTGAACGGGCCGCGGGTCGGCTGGCGCAACGGCGGCTTCTACAACGGTGGCTTCCGCAATGGCGGGTTCTGGAACGGGGGCTTCCGCAACGGCGGTGGCTGGCGCAACGGCGGCTTCGGCAATGGTGGCTTCCGCAATGGCGGTGGCTTCCGCAACTTCTGGTGAGCCGTTGAACCCCGAAACGTTCGGCCCGCTGCGGTTGCTGGTGGTGCAGCCCACCCCGTTCTGCAACCTCGACTGCGACTACTGCTATCTGCCCAGCCGCGACGACCGCAGCCGCCTGCCGCTGGAGCTGCTGGAGCGCACCCTGGAGCGGGTGCTGGAGAGCCCTTACGCCACCGGTGATTTCACCCTGCTCTGGCATGCCGGTGAGCCGCTCACCATGCCGATCGCCTTCTACGACGAGGCCACGGCCCTGATCGGCCAGGTGCTGGCGCGCCGGCAGGGGCCGCCGCTGCGGATCGAGCAGTCGCTGCAGACCAACGCCATGACGATCGACGCCGCCTGGTGCGACTGCTTCGAGCGCAACGACATCCATGTGGGCGTGAGCCTCGATGGCCCCGCCTTCCTGCACGACGCCCACCGCCGCACCCGCACCGGCCTGCCCAGCCACGCCGCCAGCCTGCGGGGCATCGGCTGGCTGCAGCGCCGTGGCATCCCCTTCCAGGTGATCGCCGTGCTCACCGACGACGCCCTCGATCACGCCGACACCCTGTTCGACTTCTTCGTCGGCGAAGGCATCGACAACCTGGCCTTCAACATGGAGGAAACCGAAGGGGAGAACCTCAGCTCCACCCTCTCGAGGCCACGCTCGGAGGCGCGCTACCAGGCGTTTCTGGAGCGTTTCTGGGAGCGGCTGCGGGCCCAGCCCGGTGCCCTGCGCCTGCGGGAGTTCGAGGAGATCGCCGGCCTGGCCTGCGGCGATCAGCGCCTGGCACGCACCGACATGAACCATCCCTTCGCGATCGTGAACGTGGATGCGCGTGGCAACTTCTCCACCTTCGACCCCGAGCTGCTGTCGGTGGCCACCGACGCCTACGGCGACTTTGCCTTCGGCAATGTGAGCACCGACAGCCTGGCCTCGGTGGTGGAGAGCGCCAAGTTCCAGCGGGTGCTCGCTGAGATCCGCTCCGGCGTGGAGCGCTGCCGCGCCGAGTGCGACTACTTCGGCCTCTGCGGCGGCGGCGCCGGCAGCAACAAGTACTGGGAGCGCGGCACCTTCGATTGCAGCGAGACCCAGGCCTGCCGCTACCGCATCAAGCTCAGCGCCGATGTGGTGATGGCGGGCCTGGAGCGGGAACTGGAGCTCACCGGCTGAGCCGAGCCTCCGGGCGCGGCACAATCAGGTACCCGAAGGCCAGAACTCCGGCTGATCGAGCATGGGCCGCTCCAGCGGCAGCACGTGGAAGCGGCGGCGGATCTCCAGTAGGGGCTCAGTGGCGAGGGCCAGGTGGTCGAGCCGGCTGAAATCGCCGCTGCAGGCGGCGCCGCGGCGCCAGGCTTCCGCCAGCAGCTCGGGCGCACCCGGCAGATCAAGCGCGCCCCGTTTGCCGTTGAGGCCGTTGTAGGGCTCACCGTCGCCGCCGTAGGGCTCGAACTGGTTGTTGTCGCCGTGCACGAACAGGCCCACCTCGTGGATCAGGAAGTTGGCGAGCGAGGCCATCCAGTTGGCGTCGTCGTTGCGCAGCGCCAGCTTGAAGGCGCCCAGGGCGATCTCGCCCGGCCCCGTGGGCTCGTAGCCGGTGATCACATGGTTCATGTCATGGGTCACGTAGTAGGCGGGGTTGGGCGTGTCGCGGCTGGGCAGCGGCAGGCCGTTGCGGGCATAGAACTGCGCGAAGGCCCAGCCGAGACTGCCGTGGGGGCAATCGCGCAGCCCCTGCACCTGCGCGAAGAAGGCATCGCCCAGATCCGTGCCCGCAGCCGCGCCGTGGCGTGAGGAGAGCTCCGGCAGGAAGGCGGCGTAGCAACGCACGAAGTCGGCGGTGGCGTCCGCCGCCGTGCGATGGAAGAGGTCCTGCACAAGGCGCAGCTCCACGCCCTGCAGGCCGAGCGCGTTGCTGAAGGCCTCCAGCCGCTGCAGCTGAGCCTCGCTGCGGGGGTGCCGGCAGAGCTCAAGCATGATCGCCAGCTGCAGGAAGCGGCGGCGGCTGTCCTCGCCGGTGAGCTGCAGGGCCAGGGCCGGCGGCGGCAGCGGCGCGATGGCTGTGAGTTCGTCGGGGATGAGCCCGAGCAGGTGCACCGCCAGGCTGCGCAGCAACCGCGCCTGCTCAGGGGTGGCACCCCCCTCCACGGCGATCAGATGGCGCAGCCCGCCCACCAGGGTGCGTGCCAGCGGGGGCGGGAAGGGTTGCAGCATCAACGGTCGCGCCGCGCCCGCCCATTCAAGCGTTGTTCGTCAGCTCTGGGCTGCCGGGCTGGTTCGAGCGGCCTTTGGGGGTCGGGTGTGGCTGGCTGTGCTGGCTGGGATTGATCCTCCCCACCTTCAGGAGGGCAGGTAGGCGGTGCTGTTCCAGTCCTGCATCTCTTCCAGGTTCAGCTGGGTGCCATGGGCTTCGTTGTACAGGCCCAGCACCACGGCGAGATCGCTGGCAGCCATGGTTCCATCGCTGAGCTACTGGCTGACGGGGCCGAACAGGCCCGTGGCGATCCGGCTGGCCAGCTCCGGATCTTCGGCTCCTGTCACGCAGCGCTGCAGCATCGGGATCAGCGCCTCGCGGTGGGCCGGATTCAGTCCCCAGCGGATTGCCGCCAGCAGGCTCCTGATCACGGCACGGGCCTGATCGCCGTGGGTATGCAGCCACCAGTCGCTGGCCACCACCACACCCTGGTAGCCCCCCAGCAGGGCGATATCAATGTCGATGCCCACCCGCCGCTGGCGCAGCTGCTCCAGACCAGTGATCTCCGGGTGCGCGATGAGTTCCAGAAAGCCTCGGTGCACGCCGGCGATCACGGTGAGGTCGTGGCCGGCCCGATCGCCTCGTCCAGCGACATCGCGCTGATCGGATTGAGGCTGCCCAGGAGGCGTTGGCTGATTTCGTCGGCATTGGCCACTCCGTGGCGTCGCGGCGGCTTCGGGAAGTGGCCGTCGAGGTGATGGAGCTGATCGGCCACCGCGAAGGCGGTTTCCGTTGCCTCCTGGAACAGAGCCACCTCGACGGACGGCGCGTTTGGGGCCGTCATGGTGTGCGCTGGGGAGGGATGATCAGGGGCAGTGCCTGCCGCAGCTGCGGTTCACCGCTTCCATGCTGACCTTTCTCGATGCCCTCCAGGGCCAGCTGCGTGCAGCCATGGAGAGGGCTTTCCCCGAGGCGGGCCAGCAGGCATCTGAGGCGGAACGGCCCTTCGATCCCCAGCTGGCGTCTGCCTCCAGGCCGGAATTCGGTGATTTCCAGGCCAACGGAGCCCTGGCCCTGGCCAGGCCCCTGGGTCTGCCCCCCCGGACCATTGCCAAGGCCATCGTCGAGCAGCTGGCCGATGATCCAGCCTTTGGCGAGCTCTGCGAACCGCCCCAGATCGCCGGGCCTGGCTTCATCAACCTCACCCTGCGACCCGAGCGGCTGGCCGGTGAGGTGGCGAGGCGCCTCGCCGATCCGCGTCTGGGGGTGCCGACGGTGCCCGGGCCAAGCGGCAACTCGGCGCCGGCGCCGGTGGTGGTGGATTTCTCCAGCCCCAACATCGCCAAGGAGATGCATGTGGGGCACCTGCGCTCCACGATCATCGGCGACGCCCTGGCCCGGGTGCTGGAGTTCCGCGGCCATCCGGTGCTGCGGCTCAACCACGTGGGTGACTGGGGCACCCAGTTCGGCATGCTGATCACCCACCTCAAGCAGGTGGCCCCCGAAGCGCTGACCACTGCCGATGCCATCGATCTGGGCGATCTGGTGGCCTTCTACCGCCAGGCCAAGGCCCGCTTCGACGCCGATGCCGCTTTCCAGGCCACCGCGCGTGAGGAGGTGGTGAAGCTGCAGAGCGGCGATCCGATCAGCCGCCGGGCCTGGCAGCTGCTGTGCGAGCAGAGTCGCCGTGAGTTTCAGCAGATCTACGATCGCCTCGACATCCGCCTGAGCGAGCGGGGTGAGTCGTTCTACAACCCCCTGCTGGAGGGGGTGGTGGCCGATCTGGAGGGGCTGGGGCTGCTGGTCACTGATGACGGCGCCGGTTGCGTCTTCCTGGAAGGGGTGAAGGGCAAGGACGGCCAGCCTTTGCCGCTGATCGTGCGGAAGAGCGACGGCGGCTTCAACTACGCCACCACCGACCTGGCGGCCCTGCGTTACCGCTTTGCCGCTCCGCCCGCAGGCGATGGCGCCGGGCGGCTCATCTATGTGACCGACGCCGGCCAGGCCAGCCATTTCGCCGCCGTGTTCCAGGTGGCCCGCCGCGCCGGCTGGGTGCCGGTGGGGCGGCGTCTGGAGCACGTCCCGTTCGGCCTGGTGCAGGGAGACGACGGCAAGAAGCTCAAGACCCGCTCCGGCGACACCGTACGGCTCAAGGACCTGCTCGATGAAGCGGTGGAGAGGGCCGAGGCGGATCTGCGCCGCCGGCTGGCGGAGGAGGAGCGCACCGAAGCTGAATCCTTCATTCGCCATGCGGCCACCACGGTGGGCATCGCCGCAGTGAAGTACGCCGACCTCAGCACCAACCGGAGCACCAACTATCAGTTCAGCTTCGATCGCATGCTGGCCCTGAATGGCAACACGGCCCCCTATCTGCTCTATGCGGTGGTGCGCATCGCCGGCATTGTCCGCAAGGGGGGTGCCCAGCTTGATCCTGCCGCCGGGGCATCAGGCCCGGCGCTGCCGGGGGTGCTCCACTTCAGCGAGCCGCAGGAGTGGGCCCTGGTGCGCGAACTGCTGAAATTCGATGCCGTGATCGCCGAGGTGGAGGAGGAGTTGTTGCCCAATCGGCTGTGCAGCTACCTGTTCGAGCTCAGCCAGGTGTTCAACCGCTTCTACGACCAGGTGCCGGTGCTGAAGGCCGATGAACCGGCCCGTTCCTCCCGGCTGGCGCTCAGCCGTTTCACGGCAGCCACCTTGAAGCTGGGGCTGGGTCTGCTCGGCATTCCCACCCTGGAGCGGATGTGATGGGTTCGCGGGAGCGAGGACGAGGGCATCAAGGCAGGGAGGGTGATTGCCTGCCGGGGCTATGAGGCACTGGCGAGATAATTCTCCTGGAGAATGAACATGCGTTTGACATCGCGATAGCGACCTTCGATGAAAAACTCGTCCACCAGATGGCCTTCTTCGGTGAAGCCGCACTGGTGATACAAGTGCAACGCCTTCTTGTTCTCGACGGCCACTGAAAGATAGATTTTGTGCAGATTCAGAATGGCAAAAGAATAATCCAGGGCTTTATTGATGCAGACTCGAGCAAAGCCTTTGCCTTGATGCTGAGGTGCAATGACGATTTGAAATTCAGCCCGGCGGTGGATGTAGTCGATTTCGATCAGCTCCACCAGGCCGATCAGTTGCTTGTCTTTGGTTTCCACGACAAAGCGCCGCTCGGCATTGTCATGGATGTGTCGGTTGTAGAGATCTTCCAGTTCATCGAACGATTCATAGGGTTCCTCGAACCAATAGGCCATCACGCTCCGGTTGTTCACCTGATCGTGAATGAATCTCAGATCACCACGCTCCAGTGCCCTCAGAGCCAATTCGGCTTTCTCCATGGGATGCCGGACGTCAGTGTCCGTAAGCTAAGACCGATCGCACAGGTGATCGGCCGTCTGCGGATCGCCAAGCTGATTCAGCCTCCAGGCGGGGTGGTTTGTTCGTCCTTTTCGAGGCTTCCCGCCGGGTTGGCAAGTGCCGATTCAGGATCGTTTTTCACTTCCTGCCGCCGTTGATTCGGCTTGAAGGTCGACTGATCGCCCCTGGCGCGAGCCGATCCGTCCGGTGGCCGGGGAGGATGGCTTTCAAAGCGGCGTGATCCTGGCCTTGTGACCAGCCCGACCCCCGGCGAAAATCCAGTGTTCCGCTCCGGTCCCCCGGCCCGCCCGGAGGTGGAGAGCCTCACGGCCTACAGCGCGCCGCTGGAGGGGCGCCGCGGCCTGCTGCGGCTTGATTTCAACGAAAACACGGTGGGGCCCAGCCCGAAGGTGGTGGCGGCGATCCGCGCCCTCCCGGCTGAGCACTACGCGATCTATCCCGAATACGACGGCCTGCGTGAAGCGGTGGTGCGCTCGCTCGTGGTCGCCGCGCCCGTCCCCGAAGCGTCCGCCGCCCCAGGAACCCTCACCCCCGCCCACATCGGCCTGTTCAACGGCGTCGATGCGGCGCTGCACGCCGTGTTTCATGCCTACGGCGCACCCGGTGAGCGGTTGCTCACCACAAGCCCCACCTTCGGCTACTACGCCCCCTGCGCCGGCATGCAGGGGATGGCGATCGAGGCGATCCCCTACCGGCTGCCCGATTTCGCCTTCCCGTTCGAAGAGATCCAGGCGGCGCTTGCCACCTCAGCCTCCCCAGTGGCAGGGAACACCGCCGCCCCGCGCCTGCTGTTGATCTGCAACCCCAACAACCCCACCGGCACTCGCCTGGCGCCGCAGCGGATCCTGGAGCTGGCGGCCGCTGCCCCTGGCACCCTGGTGGTGGTGGATGAGCTCTATGAGGCCTTCACCGGTGACAGCGTGCTGCCACCGCTGCTGGCCGCGGCCGGGAACGCCGATCCCTTCGCCTCCTGCCCGAACCTGCTGGTGCTGCGTTCGCTGGCGAAAACCGCCGGTCTGGCCGGCCTGCGCTTCGGCTTCGCGGTCGGTGCGCCGGCGCTCATCGACCGGGTCAGCCGGGTGGGCGGTCCCTACGACGTCAACAGCTTCGCCGTCACCGCCGCCCATGCGGCCCTGGCCGATCAGGCCTACACCGACGCCTACGTGGCCGAGGTGTTGCGGGCGCGGGCCTGGCTGCTGGCGCAGCTGGCGTCCGCCGGGGTAGGCCATCACGCCGCCGGCGGCAATTACCTGCTGCTCTGGCCCGGTCGAGCAGCGGCCGATGTGGAGAGCGAGCTGCGGGCGGCGGGCATCCTGGTGCGCTCGATGGCGGGCAAACCGCTGATCGATGGCGCTCTGCGGGTGAGCCTCGGCACCACCGAGCAGATGGAGCGGTTCTGGGTCGCCTACCGGAGGATTGAGGGGCTGGGCTGAAGGCCTTGCCTTCCTGTCGCCATAGCCTGCCCTTGCTCTGACCCCGTTTGCGCCCCCCTTGGATTTCACCGCCGATCTCCCCGTTGTGCAGATCCGGCGAACGGTGATGCGCCGGGCGCTGCTCTCCACGGCGATCCCGCCACGGGTGGCGTTGGCGATGGGCAACGAGCCGTTGCTGCTGCGCTACACGATCGGTCTGTTCGGTTACGGGCTGATCGGTTGTGCGGTCACCGATGCCGGCAGCTGCCTGAGCCGTCTGGCGGAGCAGCCCCACGGGCTGCTGGTGTGCTCCGACAGCCTTGAGAGCGGCGACGTGCTGGCTCTCACCGCCACGGCGAAGGAGCGGCATCCGGCCCTGAAGGTGATCGTGATCAGCACGGGGACCGATCCCGACCCGGCCCTGGTGCGGGCCGCCTGGATCGATGGGCTGGTGGCGGAACGCGACATGACCTTCCACAGCGGCGCCCTGCAGGCGGCAGTGCTGGCGGCACTCGGCGGCTGCCATTTCCGCAGTGCCTCGATGCGGAAGCAACCGATGCCGGCGCCGGTGAGCGAACTGAGCCCGCGCGATTACCAGATCCTGGAGGGGCTCGCCGATGGGCTCACCGACCGGGAGATCGCCGAGCGGCTGATGATCAGCCCGAGCACGGCGAAGTCGTACACCAAGCGGCTGCTGCAGAACATGGGGGCGCGTAACCGCCTGCAGGCCCTGGTGATCGGGCTGCGTCAGGGGCTGATCCGGCTGCGCTGAGGTCACCGGCGTGGGGCCCCGTAGCAACGCCGGTGCTCACCCCCGCCTGAGCGGCGAATCACCCTCCGATGGGGGTCGCCCCGGCGGGGGAATCCGGCCTAAGACCATGGCAGCGATCTGATCTGCGCGATGGCCACTGTTGATCCGTTGACCGGGGTGACGTTCAACTACGCGGAGGCGCTGCAGAAGAACTTTCTCTTCTATGAAGCGCAGCGCTCCGGCAATCTTAATGAAGCCACCAAGCGGATCGACTGGCGCGGCGATTCCGGCCTGCGGGATGGCGCCGATGGGGTGTACTTCGGTGGGCAAACCGCCGCCAACCTCCAGCCCGGGCTGACGCTCGACCTCACCGGCGGCTATCACGATGCCGGCGACCATTCCAAGTTCGGCCTGCCGCTGGCCTCCACGCTCGCCACCCTCTCCTGGGGCGGGATCGAGTTCTCCGATGGCTATGCCCTCTCCGGCCAGACCGATGAACTGCTCGACGCCGTGCGCTGGGGCACCGACTATCTGCTGAAAGCCCACGGTGTGGATGCGGCCGGCACCACGCGGTACTTCGTGGCGCAGGTGGGCAATGTGGGGGCGGATCATTCCCTCTGGAGCTCCCCGGAAAGCCAGACGATCGCCCGGCCGGCGATGGCGGTGACGCCGAGCAAGCCCGGCTCCGATGTGGCCGCTGGTTCGGCGGCGGCGCTGGCTTCGGCGTCGGTGCTGTTCCGCCAGAACGGCCAGGCGGCCTACGCCGATGTGCTGCTGAGCCGGGCCGTTTCGCTCTACGACTTCGCGGATCGCTACCGGGGCAGCTACGCCGATTCGATACCGGAGGTGCGCAACTACTACAACTCCTGGAGTGGCTTCAACGATGAGCTGGCCTATGGCGCGGCCTGGCTGTCGCGGGCGGTGACCGCCGCTGGCGGCAACGGCACGGCCTACCGCGACAAGGCGCTGTCGATCTACACCAACAACATCGGTGGCCTCTCGCGTGGCTGGACGGGCAACTGGGACGACGCCTCCTATGCCACCGCAGTGATCCTGGCGGAAGACACCGGCTCGGCCCGCATTCAGCAGGACGTGGAACTCTGGTTGAACAACTGGGTGAACGGCGGCAACGGCGTGTCGATCAGCGCCGGTGGTCTGCGCCACATCAGCCAGTGGGGCTCGCTGCGCTATGCCGCCAACACCGCCTTCCTGGCGGATGTCTATGCCGACAACGTGCGTGACCCCGGTGGGGCCTACGGCCGCCTGTCCCAGGGCACGGTGGATTATGTCCTCGGGGCCAATCCGCGCAACTCGAGCTACGTGGTGGGCTTCGGGGCCAATGCGCCGCGCCAGCCGCATCACCGGGCGGCTTCGGGGGTGGGCTGGGATGGCTTCCGCAATGGCCTGCCCAACACGCACATCCTTTATGGGGCGTTGGTGGGTGGCCCGAGCAGCTCCAACGACTTCTCCTACCAGGACCGCCGCGACGACTTCGTGGCCAACGAGGTGGCGATCGACTACAACGCCGGCCTGGCCGGTGCCTTCGCCCGCAGCGTGGAGCGGCGGGGCGGTCGGGCGCTCACCGATGCCCAGCTCGATGCCCTGCCCGGCATTTCCGTACGCCCTGGCAGTGGCACACCGGTGACGCCGATCCCCACCCCCACTCCCACACCTACGCCCACACCCACGCCAACCCCAACCCCAACCCCAACCCCAACCCCAACTCCAACTCCAACTCCAACGCCAACTCCCACGCCCACCCCAACCCCCCAGCCCGGCACACCGTTGCCCCAGACGCTCAACGGCATTCCGATCACCTCCAGCCCAGACCTGGCGGTGTCGGTGGGGGGGTCGATCTGGACCGGCGGCATGACGGTGCAGCTCAAGCTCACCAATACGGGCACGGCACCGCTGAATGGCTGGAACTTCAGCTTCGACAGCCCGCACCGGCCCAGCGGCACCCCCTGGGGGGTGCGGATCAGCAGCACGGCGCTGGCGGGCGGCCTGTGGCGCCACACGGTGAGCGGTGATGCATGGGCCAGCGCGATTCAGCCCGGCGGCAGCGTGAACGTGGGCTTCAACGCCAGCCAGGGGCGAGCGCTGGGGGGCAGCGGATCGCTCACGGCCGCGGCCCTGTTCGGCGCCACCGGCCGGCTCGGCTTCAGCGACCCCAGCCCCAGCTTCCGAACCGGCAATGCCGCCGCCAACCTGCTCAGCAGCAGCGCCACGGCTGACCTGCTCACCGGCCTGGGCGGTGCCGACACCTTCCGCCTCACCAGCCTGCGCGATTCGCTGCTCAATGCCCGCGATCAGATCACCGATCTGGCGATCGGCAGCGACCGCATCGACGGCCCACAGGCCGTGTCCGCCGCCACCCTGCGTGAGCTGGGCCGGGCGACCGACCTCAGCGCCACGGCGCTGGCGGCGGTGCTCACCCCCAGCAGCTTCGTGGCCAACGGTGCGGCCAGCTTCAGCCTCGGCGCCACTGGCGGCACCCGCACCTTCCTGGCGCTCAATGATGGGCTGGCCGGCTTCCAGGCCGCCAACGATTCAATCGTGGAGATCACCGGCTTCAGTGGTGCGCTCACGTCGTTGGCGATCGTGTGAGGGGGCCGGCCAGAACCCTGCTCGGGGTTCAGTGCGCTGCTTGGCACCCCATCCAACAGGGCGGCAACAAGCACAGCGCCAATGGAAACAACAGGCAGGATCTTCGTGGCCTGTCGGTGGATGCTGCCGGCGGTTCAAGATCAGCCAGGAAAGTGCCGCCCAGGGCTGAAATCTTCAGGAGCGCTTCAGCACTGTGCTGCTTGGGGGGCGGCATCACTCTTTAACAGCAATCAGCACCATGTGCTCCTCGGGGAACTGATCGCACTCCAGCAGAAGGCACCGGCATCCGGCGGCTTTGATCACTTCGAGATAGTGGTGATCATTCAGGGAGCTGTGATAAAAGCTCACGCCCTGCATGCGGCTTGTCAGCTCGCCCTTGCTGCCGCCAACGGTGATCAGGATCACGCCGTGGGGGTTCAAGGCATGGCAGAGCTTTTCAAGCACACTGCCCTGCAGCGCCAGCGGCACATGGATGAGGCTGTCCCAGGCGGTGATGAGGTCAAAGGGCCCGGCTGGCTCCCATGTGCACACATCGGCCCACATGAATGCAACCGTGGGGTGATGATCCCTGGCGATGCGCAGCATCTCCTGCGACACATCCAGGCCGGTCAGCTCAAATCCTGCTTTCTCCAGGGCGCTCAGGATTCGGCCGCCGGTTCCACACCCCACATCCAGAGCCTTCTGTCTTGCGGTGCAGAGGCCAATCGCCCGCTCCACATAGGCAAGCCCACGGGTTGAGGCCTGTAGCTCGGCCTCCCACCAGCCGGCGATTCTGTTATAGGCGTCGCCGATTTCAGCTGGCTTCAGGATACGCCTTGCAGATCGAGCAATGATTCAACCCTATCATTGGCAAGGTATCTGTGGAGTGGATTTCCATCTCACTCTTGATGATGTCGACCGATCGAATCGCCGAAGGCTGTTTTCAATCTGCCAGAAAGCCCGGTTTGAAGTGATCTCGACGGCGGGTACAGAACGATGGAGTGGACAGCTTTGCCATCCTCGGAGCTCTTGTTGGATGATGGCCGGGCGGCTGGCTGGCCGCAGTTCCGTTATCCTTGGTCGTCCTTGGAGTTTTTCGGCCGGTTCGAGCGGGCCAGGGCATCGCGGTAGGCCTCTCTGAACCAGCCGATCCTCTGCTCCTCAAGCCCGAGCAAGGGTGCCTCAGTGACTGAGCCCGCCGTGGTCTGCATGGCTTCGCAGATGACGTGATCTTCCTGGTTGATCCGCTTCAGGTGAATGCCAACGATGAACGGAAGCCAGAGTTCAATCCAGCGCTGAACCAGAAGGCGAAACCAGGAAGCATCAGGCCGCTGCCAGGATGCCTGGTAGAACCAGCTCTGTACCCGGGTAGAATCAGGCGCTATCGGGATATATTGGGTCATGACTACATACCACGAGTGCAGAACTTGAATATGAAGAGTCAGGAAGTTGGGAAAGATCTGGAGAATTCTGTAATCGACAGGAGAGTACTCGTTGGCGCGGCAACTCGCGGCCATGGTCGATAGATCACCTGGCTGACCATTGTGGAAAAATCCACTGTGGGGCTCAAACCTTGGGTAAGAGGCGCGCTCAGGGTCGAGGTATCCTCTCTTCCCCAGATTGCTGGGGTGCACGGCATGAACATGGTATTCCTCAAGGGTGATTTCAAAGAGAAGTTTCCAGTTGGCGTTCACATTCAGGGTGGTGGAAGATGGTCGAATGCCAGTTCTGCAGAGTGACTTCAGAATCGGCCAGGCTTCGCCGAGAAACTCCTCAAGACTTTCGTTCAGCCCGGGGCCGGATCGATCTGCTGCGCTGGCTGGAGCCGATTTCGCCGGAGCCTGAGCAGGAAACCGGCCGAAGATCAGCACGCCACAGGTGGCGATCTCCACCTTCCTGAGCTTTGCGCCCAATTCCTTTGGCGAAACTCCGAACAGATTCCTGCACTGGGGGATGCCCACCGCCTCCCCTTCCTGGTTATACACCCAGTGGTGGAAGGCGCAACGGATCAGGCCTGATCCTCTCGGCGATGTGCGAATCGGATGAAAGCGGTGCTGACAGACATTTTCGAAGCCTTTGATCGATACCCCGAAGCGCTGAACAAACACCGATACTCCGCCCAGGCTGCAGCGGATCCAATCGTTGTCGTTGGGGATGTCGGTGCTTAGCCCCAACAATGTCCAGGTCTGGCCCAGGGCGGCCTGCTCGTTGGCAAAGGCCTCAGGGTCCCGCATCGAGCGAGCCCAGTCACACCGCTGTTGCCAATCCAGGGGGGAGGTTCTGCTTGCCATTGAACCTGAAGGCCACCACGATCAGGAGTATGTACGAATTCGGGGCGAATCCTGAAGGCCTCAGATCCCCGTTTGGCCGCAGCCATGATGCCCTCTTTCCGCAAGGTGAAGGCGCCGGTGGCTTTGCTGGGACCCGGGGAGACAACACCAGAGCGCTTCAACTCGGCGAGCAGGGGGGCGCAGGGCGCGAAGCTCATGATCAGCTTTCGTTTGGTATCGCAGCAGATGTTTAGGAGAATAGGCCCAAGATTCTGACCCAGCAAATCAAACAGCCGGGCTGAAATGTTGTCTACCGACTTGACTGGGCCAATGCCTTCCAATAGGCCTCCCTGAACCAGGCGATCCGGTTTTCTTCACGCCCGAGTATGGGGGACTCATTGATTGAACTCGCAGGGACCTGCATGGCCTCGCAGATCACATGATCTTCATGGGTGATCTTCCTGTTGAAGATTCCAACAAAGAATGGCAGCCAGAGATTGATGAATTGCTCAACCTGAAGTCTGAACCATGAGGCTTGAGGCCTCTTGAAAGGGGCTTGGAAAAACCAGCTCCGAACCGTGGTCGAGTGATGATCTATAGGGACTGACTGTGTTATCGTTACATACCATGCGTGAAGAGCTAGGTTGTGATTAACTAGGAAGTTTGGAAAAATGTTCAGGATTCGGTACTCTTCGGGCTGATAGTTCCCAGCCTGGCAATCTGCCGCCATGGACGACAAGTCACCTTGTTGCCCGCCATAGAAGAATGCACTGTGTGGATCGAATCTGGGATAATAGGCTTCATCGGGATCGAGCCAGCCTCCCTTTCCAAAGCTGGTGGGGTGAACGGCAAACGCGTGATACTCCTCAAGCGTGATCTCAACAAGCAGTTTCCAATTTGCCTGAACTACGGTGGAGCTGTAACCAGGCCGAATCCCTTCTCGGCACATCGCCCGCAGAATGGGCCATCCATCACCAAGAAACTCCTCAAGACTCTTGTCCTGGTTGGTAGTCGAAGGATCTGCTGTGGTCCACTCGGATGAAGTCGCTTCGCCCGCGGTGGAATCTGTTCTCATCGAGACCTGATGGGCAAAGCGTCCAAAGATGAGCACACCGCAGCAGGCGATCTCAACGTTCCTCAGCCGTGCCCCCAGCTCCTTGGGGGACCTTCCGAACAGTTTCTTGCACTGGGGGATGCCCACCGCTTCCCCTTCCTGGTTGTAGACCCAATGATGGAAGGCGCAGCGGACCAGGCCGGATCCTTTCGCTGCCGTGCGAATCGGATGAAAGCGATGGCGACAGACATTCTCAAATCCCTTGATCGATGCCCCGAAGCGCTGAACAAACACCGATCCGCCGCCCAGGCTGCAGCGGATCCAGTCGTTGTCGTTCGGGATGTCGGTCGTCAGGCCCAGCAGCGTCCAGACCTGGCCCAGTGCGGCTTGCTCACTGGCAAAGGCCTCCGGCTCCCGCATCGAGCGGGCCCAATCGACACGGTGTCGTTGATCAATGAGGAAGGCATTGTTCACTTTTGAACTTGAACGCTACCACGATCTCGAGTATCGCTGACTTCAGGGTACTTCTGCTTTGATTGCCTGGTTGGTGCCATTGCCATTGACCCCGATGGATGCTTCCGCTCGTGAAGTGGATGTGGTCCCTTGGTCACAAGGCCCAACTGCAGCGGCATTGGGTGGAACTATTCTGGATCTCAGGTTAGGAACAGTTGACCTTGATCGCCCTGCGATCGGCCCAGCGCGTTGCGACTTGCTAAGAGTGTTTGATAAGTGTTGAGATCATGAAGGAATGACCTTTTTTCTTTGCTTCCTTAAATGGGTTTTCCATGGGCAGGTTTGATGGTTGATCGAGCTAGCGCCTTCAGTGTGTGGATGGGAGTTTCTTGGGCATGTTGCAACTTGCTGGTGGGCAGGGCTGTTGCTGAATCAATCCCTCTCAAAGTTGCTTCAACTGCAGGTGATGTGATCGAGCCAAATTTGGTTGATCTCAATCACCCCGTTGTTCCAGGATTATTGAATCATATCGAACTTTCTCAGTCTGTAGATGCGCCTGGCCAAGCCAGCCCGCTCCTGCAGCCGCCTGTGACTGTAAGCCTGCCACACTGGGACCTGGTGCTACCGAAACTCTCCGGTGAGCGCGATGAGATCATATCTGGATCGGCTCCAATGGAACCAATCGATTCTCTGAATTCATCTGAAGATGCTTTGCAACCAGGCATTGGTGACGGCTCAGAAAAGTCACCACCTCAATCCGTTGAAGGCCCAAAAGACGGACTTCCACCAACTCAGTGGGACGTGACTCTCTGGGGCGGGCAGATGACATATGCAGGTGCTACTAGTACCAACCTGTTCCTCTTAAGAGGGGAACCAAGACCAGAGTATCTCTACGGAATTGGCATCCAAAGGCACTTGTGGAGGACGGGATCCTTCGTCATGTCACTGGAGGCTGATCTGATGCTTCACAAGTCTTACAATCAGCCGAGATACAGCAACAAGGTTCTTGGGTTAAACAAGGGAACCTCGAAATATTGCCACTTTTGAGGCAATATTGAGAAGCCGCAAGGAAATCCTCTGCACGTGCAGATGCTCCTGACGACTGGCATCAATTACTTTAAGTCGAGTCGTTTATCTCCCTGTCGAATGATCAGGAGG
>JAHLYW010000038.1 GCA_025128135.1 Synechococcus sp. CS-1325 | reverse complement strand
CTGAGGATCCTGAATTCGAAACCTTCTACACGAAGAACATTCTTCTGAATGAAGGTCTGCGTGCCTGGATGGCACCGGCTGACCAGCCGCATGAAAACTTCGTCTTCCCTGAGGAGGTCCTGCCCCGTGGTAACGCTCTCTGATTTCTGAGCGCCTTGATTCTGTTTGGCAGTGAAGTCAATAGGGGCGCCCGATCGGGCGCCTTTTTTGTTGGCAACGGAACTCGCTGTGATCCGTTTCCCCGGCTTTTCTTCTAAACTGGCTTCGTTCTGTCAGCAGTGTCGTGGAGTGTCGTCCCGGAGCCTGCTCCAGGATTCACTCCGAAGGCGTCACCGGCTGGCGTTTTTTCCCCCAGGGGAGGAGGTGTCTGTGAGTCACAGTTCCATGTGCAAGGGTCTGCTGATCGCGGAGAACGCCGTCTGATTTCAGGCAGCAGCCTCTGAGTTCAATCGGTTCCGCGCCAGAGCGGACCCGGCGAGAGCCCCCGTTTCCACCCTCTGGTGGGAGCGGGGGCATCGTTCATGGTGAACCGTTCATGGTGAACCGTTCATGGTGAACCGGCCATGACGAACCGGCCATGCTCAAACGGTCCTCGTGAGCCGATCGGCCGATCAGCGTTCGTCCTTTGGCTCCAGCTCGAAAGTCTTCACCAGTTCGGCCAGCCGCTCCTGGGCGTCGGCACGATCTGCCATTCCCCGCGCCAGCAACACGACCCCCCCCTCCACATCCACCACTCCATAGCCAGGTGAGAGCTCGGGGATCAGCTCGATGATGCGGGCGATTTCTCTGCGGTCACCATCCGACACGCTCAGATTTCTGCTCAGCATCGCCAGGTCCGCTGCGATCCACTCCACCTCGCGGGGGGCACCAGCTCTGTCTGCGTAGCGCCAGCTGCGCGGGAAGCGCACCAGCACTTCCCGCTCGGCGAGCAGCGGAACCAGGGGGGTGGAGGCTGCCACGGAGGCCGTTGGCGGGATCTGCTGGAGAACACGCCGGGCTGTCTGGCCATGCTTCCAGAGCTGGGCGGGGTTGGTGTAGATCCACGGACTCACGCTGTCGGGAATCAGGAAGGAGAGGGCGCGGTTGGGATTGCTGCTGATCGTGAGCAGAATCGACAACCCAATCGCTCCGATCCAGACGGCCCGAAGCCTGGGCCGCTGGAAGCTGCCCTGATGCTGCTGCCACCAGAGCACCGCCCCCGCGAACAGGCCGGGCACCACCAGCAGCGCGTAGCGCACGTTGATGGCCAGTGGCGGTGGTTTCCCATCCGCCAGCAGCAATCCCAGAAACGGCAGTCCCATCAGCAACCAGCTGTCCAGGGAGATCAGCGGAATGAACAGAAGCGGCAGACCCTGGGCAAACAGGTAGCGGAGCGTGTCTCCAGGTTCGTTGACCAGCTCCCGGATCAGTCCGATGGGGGTTGAAAGGATCTTCCCCGCCACATCCAGGCTGCTGGCACGATCCTGATCGCCGATGAAATGGCCGAAATTCTCCACCATGAAGCGGCGCGAATTGTCATCGCTGAACAGGGGCATCAACACAGTGGTGACGATCACGACCCAGCTGATTCCCACCCCGCCGATCAGCAGTGCTGCCGGCCACTGTTGCTTGCGGCGCACCAGGATCCAGAGACTCACCCCGGCCAGCAGCACGCCCGTGTCCTCGCGGATCAATGGGATCAACACCGTGCAGAGGGCCACCAGCCACCAGCTCCGCCGCTGCCAACCCCAGACCAGCAGAAAGAAGGCCAGGGGCAACTGGCAGAGATCCGTGAAGTTTCCCCAGGTGGGGCCGATCACGGCATTGGCTGCGAAGAAGGAACAGGTGAGCAGGGCCGCCAGTCGATCGTTGTTGCTTCCAAGGGTCTGGAGGGCGAAGCGATGCAGAACCAGTCCGGCGGCCGTCATCAGGCCCACCTGCACCAGGGGCAGGGCTCCTGCGCCCAGCAGGCCCACCAGGGGGGCCCAGAGCAGCAGCGCCGGGGTGAAGTGCTGTCCCAGCCGGTGATAACCCAGGGCGGGCAGTAGTCCGTCGTGGACAACGCTGGCGGAAAGCTGGGAGGAGAGGGTGCTCTCGAATGGATGGCCCCGCAGGCTGTTCCAGAGCACCTGCAGAAAGATGCCCTGGTCGTAGGAAGCGGTGAGAACCTGCAGGCGCCACCACTGCAGGACCAGGCCCACGATGGCGAACACCACGGCGGCAGCCAGGACAACGCCGCTCCAGGACCGGCGATCAGCGGAGTGGTTCATCGGAGAGGGGCACAACGGTGCATCGCCAGAGTTGCCAGTCCTGCTCGCCCAGCCTGCTCAGGCGGCAGTGGGAACCAGGCTCCAGAAGCAGGGGGGGAGGCGGAGTGGAGGCTTTGGCAAGCAACAGGAACGGGGTGGGCGTGCCGGAGCTCGCCCTGGAAGGCAACGGATCGATTGGCCGCTGGGCATACCAGTTGAGGCTGGGCCGCCGCCCTGATTGTCCTGCCACATAGATCGGCAGCAGGCCTGTGTTGGCCCCTGTCTCGGCAGCCCTGGCCAGGCTGGCCAGCGGCCGTACGTCGTCCTGCTCGTTCAACTCCCAGTTCCAGAGGGAACTCTGGAAGAGCAGCAGCAGGGAGAAGCACCAGCCCGCCAGCAGCAGGGCCAGTCCGCTGCGGCGCTGCCGTGCCGTGGGGCGCAGCAGCATCAGGCCGCCCACCAGCAGTCCAAGGCCCGCCGGCAGAACGAGGCGGCTGGCCTCGCCAGGCAGCCCGGTCCGGCCTGTTGCGGCCAGCAGGGCGAGCACGATCAGGCCGCCGCCCAGCACAGACCAGAGGATCGGCACGAACCGCAGGGGGGTGCGGTCCTGCCGGGGTTGCAGCAGCCGCGCCAGCAGCGGTCCGCAGAGCAGGGCGAACGGCAACCAGAGGGGATGGCTGTACCAGGGCAGCTGGGTGCGCAGCGGCAGGATGGATGCCGCCAGCACCAGCTGAAGCACCAGGCACCAGCGACCCCAGGGCATCGAGCGCTGCCGCCAGGCGATGACCAGGGCCATCGGCCAGAGCGGCAGCCAGGGCCAGCCTCCTTCCAGCAGCTCGATCAGAGGCACCCGCCAACCGAGCTCACTGCCTTCGCCGGCATCCAGCAGCACCCTGGTGACCCCGTCTCCGCCCCAGAGCCAGAGCGCAGCCCCGCCGCGGCTCCATCCATGCCAGAGATGCCAGGCCAGACCCGGCCCCATACCCAGGACCAGTCCGATCAATAGTTGACCCCAGCGCCGCCTGCCGGGGCTGGGGTCGGCGGCCAGTCCGATCAGCCCAGCCGCCAGGGCCGGCAGCAGGACCGGGGCCTTCAGCAGCAGCAAGGCGCTTCCGGCCAGCCCGGCCATGCCCCCCTCCCGGAGTGCGGAGTGGCCGGACGAGCGGCTGCGCAGCAGGGCCCACCAGAGCAGGGCCATGGCTGAGAGCTGGGGGCCATCCAGCATCGCCAGGCGGCCATGGCGCGCCACCGGCAGAAGGGTCAGCATCACGGCTGCCGTGGCCAGGGCCGCGCCCCGCTGTCCTGGCCGCAGCTGACACTGAACCAGGCCCACCAGGGGCACCACCAGGGTCGAGAGCAGCGCCGGCGCCAGCCGCACCACCCACTCCGGCGGCAACCCGGCGGCGGCGGCGGCGGAGCTGGCCTGGCGCCAGAGCGAGATCGTTGCGGCGATCAGCAGATGCAGCCCGGGGGGCTTGTTGAGGTAGGGGTCCCCCCAGAGGGTCGGCAACAGGCCCCGGGGAAGCCCCCGATCGGCGATTTCGAGGCTCACGCGGGCCACGATGCCCTCGTCCCAGTCGCGCAGCGGCAGGTTGCCCAGCCCCGTGCTGGCCAGGATCAGGGCGACGGCCCAGAGCAGCAGCAGGCCGCGCCAGGGGACGGTGGGGGGGCGAGGGCCGGGGCTGATCGCTTCCATCGGATTCAGCGGCGGGCGGGCTCGATCGGGCCCAGCGGGATCAGAAAGCTCGAATCCGCTCCACAGTCTCCGGCATGGGCGCAGACCCAGCTGCGCAGCCTGGTTTTGGCTGGGCCGTTCTCGAAGGGTCTGAAGCTTTCGATCTGCTGGAAGCTGCCGGCCAGGGCCGCGGCACCGCGTTGCCGCCATTCCTCTGGGCTGCGTTTGATCAGGCCTGCCGGGGAGACCAGCCAGCCTTTGCGGTGGGCCAGATAGAGAACGGTGGGATCCGAACCGCTGGCCACCACGACCCTGGCTTCAGGGGGCGTGGCCTTTCGGATCCGCTCGGCAAGGGCCAGGGTCGGCGATCCGGCCGTGTTTTCGCGGCTCCAGTAGTCGATCGTCAGCACGGTAAGGCTGACCAGGGGCAGCAGGATCAGCAGGATCCAGCCCCTGCCGCGCAGCCAGGGCAGGGCTCCCTGCTGGAGTCGCACCCAGCCGAGGCCGATCAGGGGGGCGGCGAACAGGGTGAGCGGCAACTGGTAGTACTCGTGCACGGCACTGCTCTCAGGTGCCAGGGCTCCGGCGGCCAGGACGGCCCCGAGCCCGATCGGCAGCACCAGGGCCTGGGTTCGCTGCTCGCGGTCCGGGATGCGGCCCAGGCCCAGCAGCCCCAGCACCAGCAGGGGCAGCCCCAGCACCGCCAGGTTCCGGACCGTGATCCTGATGGCCAGACCCAGCCAGTAGCCGGGCCCGAGCAGGTCGCGCCAGCTGTAGCGGTTGGCTTCCCCGCCCCAGAAGCCGAAGCTGAGGCCACTGGCCTGGCCCAGTCGATGGGCGTGCCAGTACCAGAGGGCCGTCACCGCGGCGGCGGCCAGGGGAAACAGCCAGGTGCCTGGCTGCCGCAGCACGCGCCAGCTCCGCCGGGAGCCCCACAGCCACAGCAGCGGCACCCCCAGCCAGAGGAAGGGCAACACCTTGATCAGGCAGGCAGCACTGAAGGCGAGCCAGCTCAGCAGCAACGGGAGTGGATCATCCCGCTCCAGCCAGGCCAGGAACCGCTCCAGGCAGAGGGCGGCCAGGAAGAGCAGGGTGGCTTCCGGCTGCACGGTGCGGCCATAGAACACCGGGATCGGCAGCACGGCCGCCGCCATCCCTCCCCACCAGCCCGCCCTGGCGCCCACGAGCCGCCGCCCGATTCGGATCAGCAGCCAGATCGTCAGCACGCTCAGGGCCACCGAAACCCCCCGGGCCAGCCACTCCCGCACCCCGAAGAGGCGATAGAGCAATGCCACCGCGTAGGGATAGAGCGGAAACTCCGCTTCCACCACGCCGCTGCCCGCTCCGGCCCAGTCGATCTGGGGCAGCAGGACATGCATCCCCTGCTCGGCGAAATTGCGGGCCATCGCGGCCGTGTCGGCCTGACGCCAGCTGTGGACCCCCAGGATCGGTGCCTGGATCTGAACCAGCCGGAGGGCGAGCCCCGTCAGCAGGGGAAGCCAGAGGGGGAGGCCGGCGGCGCCCCGCCCGGGCGGTGCGGGATCAGCGGCGGGCATCGTTGAGGGGGTAGTGGGCAGGAGGTTACTGGGGGCTCTCCGTCTCGCTTTCCGCTTCGCCCTCCAGCTCCGCCTGCACCATCCGGATGGCACGGGGCAGCGACTGTCTGGCCGGCTGAATCCGGCGCAGATCGCCGCTCAACACCCCGGCCAGATCGGCCAGGGCCTTGAGCACGGGCTGCTCGAACCGTCCGGAGGCGCCCTGCGCCACGGCGGCGGCCTGGCCGGCCTGCCAGTCGGCCAGCAGCACCACAGCCCGGTAGGCACTCGGCCACGGATTGGTGGGAGCGAGCCGCTCCAGGCGGCTGAACCAGCCATCCGCTTCGCTGGGCCGGTTGCGCAGCACGGCCAGCAGCCCCAGGCTCCAGAGGGCATCGGGATCGGATTGATTCCGCTCCAGTCGGGCCCTGGCCCAGGCGTTCACCCGGCGCTGATAGAGAAAGTGGCCATCGAGCTGGTGCTGGGGGCCGATCGCGGCGAACACCGCCCCAAGCCCGGCCGGCCCCTGCTCGATCCCTCTGGCCAGGGCGATGAAGCGCTGGTCGAACCGCCCGGCCGGCGGAGCGTCGGCGCGCCGGCGCCACAGTTCGATCTTCCTGCCGCGGTCCCACGGCCAGCTGCCGACCCGCCTGAACCGGCCATCCCGCCGCACCTCCCGGCTCAGGCGCCGCGACGCTTTCCGCTCGGTGCCCTGGTCGCCACTGGCGAGCAGCAGCCACTCGGCCTGCTCGAGCACGAGGGGGTGCTCCTCCTTTCGCTTGCCGATTTCGCGGCCGAGGATCTGGCCGCCGTTGAGGCGGCCGAAGCTGCTGACGTTGTGCTGGTTGAGCGAGGCTGTGGTGGGAATCACCACAACGGTGACCGGCTGGTTGGCCACCTGTTGCCTCAGCGCCGCGATCACGCTCACCAGGGGTGAACCGGGCTGGGCCTCGATCTGCTCAATCCGCGCCACTGCTGTTGTGGCCGCTGTGCCTGCAAGGCCGATGCCGAGCAGGGCCGCCGCTGCCGCACCCCTCCAGCGCGTCTGGATCCCGTTCGCCTGGATCCCATTCGCCTGGATCCCGTGCAGCAGGCTCCACCAGCCCCGCGCCAGCAGCAGCACCAGCAGGGGCAGCACCGGGGCGATGTACCGCGGATCCTTGTTCGGGCTCAGACTCGTGCAGAGCCAGCCGGCCAGGGCGCAGCCGAGCAGCCAGCCCCAGCCTGAGCCCCAGCCGATCAGGCCGCAGCTGGGTCCACTTCGCCGCAGCCGCCGCCGCAGCCAGGCGAGCAGGCCCCCCAGCCCTCCGATAGCCAACAGGGGCATTCCGAGTTGCTCGGGCCAGAGTTTCGGGTACCAGAGCAGGCTGGCGAGGCTGAACGGGCCCGGATCCCCCTCCCGCGTCCCCGATTCGATCACGGCCCGGTTGGTGCCACCGAGGGTGGTGATCCAGTTGTGATGCAGCCAGGGCAGGACGGCCGCCAGCACCAGGGCGAGGGCTGCCAGCACCTGCAGGCGCCGCGGCCGCTGGCGCAGGCCAGTGCCGATCGCCCAGAGGCAGGGGAGCGCCAGCACCAGCAGGGCGCTCTGCTTCACCAGCACGGCCGCCGCGATCGCCGCCGCTGCCGCGAGGGACTGCCCCCAGCGGCCCCCGCTGGGGGCGGGTGCGCACCAGCGGCCCAGCAGCCAGAGCGCCAGCGTGGCGGCGGCGGTGAGCGGGAGATCCAGGGTGAAGTCCACCCGCAGGGCGGCCAGGGCAGGGGTGAGGCCGACCAGAGCCGCGCTCAGCAGGCCGAACCCAGGCCCGACCAGCTGCCGGCCCCAGCAGGCCACCACGGTGAGCAGCAAGGCCTGCCAGAGGGAAAGGGCCCAGCTGGCCTGATCAGGACTGTCGCCGGCCATCCCCATCACCGTGCCGTTCACCAGGCTGGCCAGGGGCGGGATCTTGGGGGAGAGATCGAGCAGGGCGCCCCATCCGCCCCAGCCGCCGCCGGGGAGCAGGCCCAGGGCGCGGCCATGGTCGACGGCACTGTTGAGGTATTCGGCCTGATCCCAGGCCGGCAGCCGCTGATCGAGCTGAAGCCAGAGCCGGTCGGCAGCGGTGCAGGCAAGCCAGATCAGGCCGAGTGCCAGCCACCAGCACCAGGTGGTTGCAGCCGGGAGCCGAAGCGAGCGAAACCGAAGACCGGCCAGGGGCCTGGGGCGAGGCCCCGACACTCTGACCGCCCGGCGGAGTGCGGAGCACCGATCCGCACCCTGGGCCGTTGTGCCTTCTGTCACAACCCCCTTGGCCATCCAGCCCCGCTGGAGTGACTCTGGTGATGTGCGCTTTGCGCCATCTCGTGTGTGAGGAATCCATGAAACTTTTCCAGCAACTGCTGCTGGCGCCGGCAGCCCTCGGTCTGCTCGCCCCCATGGCCGTTTCGGCCTCCGAGCTCAACATTGACGGCGTCAACAAGTACGCCGGCTCTGAAGAGCAGGTCACCAGCATCACCCAGTTCTCCGATGTGCAGCCCACCGAGTGGGCCTACCAGGCGCTCTCCAACCTGGTGGAGCGTTATGGCTGCGTGGCTGGCTATCCCGATGGCACCTTCCGTGGCAAGAAGCCGCTGAGCCGCTGGGAAGCTGCCGCCCTTCTCAACGCCTGCCTCGACCGGATCACTGAGGTGACCGACGAACTCCGTCGCCTGATGAAGGAGTTCGAAACCGAGCTGGCCGTGCTGAAGGGCCGCGTCGATGGCCTTGAAGCCAAAGTGGGTGAGCTGGAGGCCAATCAGTTCTCCACCACCACCAAGCTGAAAGGTACGGCCACCTTCGTGATCGGCGCCAACTCCTACGGCGGTGACAGCGGCCGAGTGGACGCAGCCCAGGCCCTCCAGGGCTCCACTGCTTTCAACTACGACCTGCGGCTCGACCTGGACACCAGCTTCACCGGCAAGGACCTGCTCCGCACCCGCCTGCGCGCCGGTAACTTCGGTGACAGCCCCTTCGGTGCGCCCGTCGTAGGCCTGAACGCGCTGGAAGTGGGCTTCGAGGGCCCTCCCGGTCCTGACTCCGTCATGATCAACCGGCTCTTCTATCAGTTCCCGGTCGGCAGTTCCTTCACCGTCACAGCCGGTCCCCGGGTCCGTCAGGACGACATGCTGGCTGTCTGGCCCAGTGTGTACCCAGCTGACACCGTTCTCGACATCTTCACCTATGCCGGCGCCCCCGGCACCTACAGCCTCAACCTCGGCGCTGGTGGTGGTCTGTGGTGGAAGAGCGGCGGCTTCAGTGCCAGCGTCAACTACGTCGCTGCCAATGGCAACGTCGGCGCCCCGGATGATCGTTTCGCTGTCTGCGGTGGCATCGGCAACGATTGCTCCCAGCAGACCGGTACCGCTCAGATCGCCTACACGGGTACCAACTTCGGTCTCGCCGTGGCTTACAACTACTCCACCCCCAATGGTGTGGCTGGCCTCTACGGCGGCAACGGCACCCCCACGGCAGTGACGGCTTACCTGAACGCTGACTCCGTCAACTCCGTCGGCATCAGTGGTTACTGGCAGCCTTCCAACTCCGGCTTCATTCCCTCGATCAGCGCTGGCTGGGGCATCAACGCCTACACCTACGGGAATGGCACCGGTGCCATCGGCGAAGACTTCGGCGACGCCCAGAGCCAATCCTGGTATGTCGGCCTGCAGTGGACCGATGTGTTCATCAAGGGCAATGCCGCGGGCATGGCTGTGGGTCAACCCACCTTCCTCACCCAGACCAGTGGTGATTCCACCATTGATCCTCGGGATGGTCAATTTGCCTGGGAGTGGTGGTACAAGTTCCAGGTCACTGACAACATCAGTGTGACGCCTGCGATCTACTACCTCAGCGCTCCCCTTGGCCAGGATGGTTCCTTTGGTTCCAACAACAGGCCTGATCTGAACAACTTCGGCGGTCTGCTCAAGACCACCTTCAAGTTCTGATCTATCAGCAACAAACAGGAAACCTGGCTGATCCCTCACACTCATCAGCCAGGATTCTTTTCTTCAAGCTCATTCAGAGCTGAACGTTTGCACTCTTGTTCCCAAGGCCGCAGCTTCTTGTTGCGGCTTTTTTGTGTCTGTTCGTTTGCCTGTCTCGCTCTGGATTGGGCCTTGATGACGCAACCTGGCTGTGGCAAGTTGGCGTATCCTGCGATACATCAGCCAGTTCTATTTTGATGGTTTCAAGAGGCCGCATCCGATACACTTTGCGCAGCTTCCAATGGAAGCCCCCTCAATTGGTGTGAGGATCCAATGAAACCGTTCCAGCAGCTCCTGCTGGCGCCTGTGGCCCTTGGGATGTTCAGTCCCCTGGCCGCTTCCGCCGCAGATCTCAATCTTGATGGCATCAACAAGTATGCCCGGCCTGCTTCGGCCAAAAGCCAGAACCAGGTCACCAGCATCAGCCAGTTCTCCGATGTTCAACCCACCGAGTGGGCCTATCAGGCCCTCTCCAACCTGGTTGAGCAATATGGTTGCGTGGCTGGTTATCCCGATGGCACCTTCCGCGGCAAGCAGCCGCTGAGCCGCTGGGAAGCCGCCGCTCTGCTCAACGCCTGCCTTGATCGGATCACCGAGGTGACCGACGAATTGCGCCGGTTGATGAAGGAGTTCGAGGCCGAACTCGCCGTGCTCAAGGGCCGGGTCGATGGCCTTGAGGCCAAGGTGGGTGAACTCGAAGCCAGCCAGTTCTCCACCACCACCAAGCTCCAGGGTGAGGCCAACTTCGTGCTTGGCGCCCTCAGCGCTGGTGGTGATCGCAACGGCCCTATTGCTGGCGTACCCACTGGTTTGGGCAGGAACACGTCAGACCGGTATAACCAGGCGAATGGTGCTACCACCTTCAGCTACGACGTCCGCCTCAATCTGCTGACCAGCTTCACCGGCAAGGACCTGCTTTACACCCGGCTGCGTTCCGGCAACTTCGCCAATGCCTTCGGTGCAGGCAGTGGTGATCCGGTCAACCTGACCAACCTCGACAAGTCCAGCAACGGCTTTGGCGGCTCTGATGGGGTTGGCATTGATCGTCTCTACTACCGCTTCCCCGTTGGTAAGGAGTTCAGCTTCATTGTTGGTCCCAAGGCCCGGAACACTGAGTCGCTGGCTGTTAACCCCTCGGTTTACAACGCCAACATCCTTGATTACTTCTCCGTTCACGGTGCACCGGGTGTCTATAACAAGGCCACTGGTTCCCTGCTCGCAGGCATCTGGAAGCAGAACGTCAAGAAGGGGCAAGGCGCCTTCAGTTTCGGTGCCAGTTACGTGGCTCAGACGGGCAACGTGGGCACTGTTTATGAAGGCAATCCGTTTGCCTGCTCCGGTGGTGAAGGCGGCATCGGTGCTGATTGCTCCCGCGGCAACTTCCTGGCCCAGCTGAACTACACGGCTCCCCAGTGGAACATCTCCCTGGCTTACCGCTACGGCCAGGCCGCCACCAACTTCCGGCGCAGCACGGGCTTCGCTGCCTCGAACAGCTCCTTCCTGGCCAACGGCGATTCCAACAACTTCGCCGTCAACGCCTACTGGCAACCCAAGAAGCCCGGCTTCGTTCCATCTCTGAGTGTGGGTTGGGGTATCAACACCCTTTCGGGCAACGACACCAGGACCACCGGCGCTGAGTTCGTACAGCCCTACGTCACTCAGTCTCAGAGCTGGTTCGCCGGTCTGCAGTGGAGTGATGTGTTTGCCAAGGGCAATGCCGCCGGCATGGCCGTTGGTCAGGGCACCTTCGCCACCCAGTTGTCTCGTGGCACCAACGACAACGCCAACACCACCCCCGACGATGGCAACTACGTCTGGGAATGGTGGTATCGCTTCCGGGTTTCCGACAACATCTCGGTTACCCCGGCGATCTTCTACCTGAGCCGTCCCCTGGGCCAGAACACCGGCAGCGACGACACCTTCAATGTGTTCGGCGGCCTGGTTCAGACCACCTTCCGGTTCTGATTCACGGCCCCAAGCTCCTCACACACCAGCAACCCCCGGCAACGGGGGTTTTTTGCTGGCTGATCACTGCCTTCCGGCCCGGCCCGTGGCGATGATGGTGTGCCTGTTCGGTGCGTCGCTGGTGCCTTCCACCAAGCCAGAGCTCTATGCCGTTCTGGGGGTGGCGCCCGGCTCCAGTGCCGCCGCGATCAAGGCGGCCTATCGCGCCCTGGTCAAACGGCATCACCCCGATGCCGGCGGTGATGCCACCGTGATCCTGGCCCTCAACGAGGCCTGGGCGGTGCTGGGCGATGCGGAGCAGCGCCGCCACTACGACGCCGAGCGTGCCGGCTTCGTGGCCGCTATTCCCGCCGTGCCAATGCGTCAGCGCGGGCGCTCCAGGGACAGCGAACTGGTTGCCTGGCTGCAGCAGGTCTACGGCCCGATCGATCGTCTGCTCGCCCAGGTGATCAACCCCTTCCCCGCCCAGTTGCGGGCCCTCTCGGCCGATCCCTACGACGACGCCCTGATGGAGGCCTTCTGCGTTTTTCTGGCCCAGAGCAAAGCCAAACTCGAAAAGGTGGAGGCCCTGTTCCGTTCCCTGGCCTGTCCTGCCGCCGCCAAGGGATTCGGCCTCAGCCTCTACCACTGCCTCAGCCAGGTGCAGGATGCCCTGGCTGAACTGGAGCGCTACACCATGGGCTATGTGGACAGCTACCTCAGGGATGGCCGCGAAATGCTGCGTGAAGCCAAGCACCGCCGCAGCCTTCTGCAGCAGGAGCGCCGCCGCCTGGAACTCTGAGGCGCGGGGATCAGGCTCAGAAGGTTTCGAGCTGATTCAGCCGGAGCCAGATGTCGGGTACCGGCAGGCTCCAGTGCAGCTGGGCGTAATCGCCCTTGATCGCCAGCACTTCGCCGGGCCCTTCGAACAGATAAGCAGGCGGTGTGGGGTCGCTGGCCGCCGCTTCGAGGCTGCCGGCATAGGCGGCCGCATTCACCTTCACCAGGGAGCCCTTCTTGATCGCGGCGGTGGGAGTTTCGGCCATCAGGCGAAAAGGCGACGTGATCAGGCTATAACCACTCCCACTGGATTGGTCTTCTGTTGGGAACGAACCTGGCCATGGCGCTGGCTGTGTTCGGCGCCCTGCTGCTGGCCGCTGTTCTGCTCGATTCGCTGGCCATCAAGGTCCGTGTGCCGGGAATTCTGCTGGTGCTTGTGCTCGGTTTGCTCACCGATAACAACCTTGAAGCCCTGCCCGGCGAACCCCTGCCGCTGCTCAGCCTCCCCAGGGCCGAATTGGTGGCCCAGGTTGCCTTGGTGCTGGTGCTCTTCTTCGGAGGGCTCACCACCAACTGGCGCCGGGTCCGCTCCGTGATCCGCCCGGCCACCCGCCTGGCCACAGCCGGCTCCCTGATCACCGCCCTGCTGGTGATGGCTGTGGTGCTGGGTTTGCAGTACCTCCCCGGCGGCGAGATCCCCGCCAGCCTGCCGCTGGCACTGTTCGTCGGAGCGATGGTCTGCAGCACCGATGCCTCGGCGGTGCTGGCGATGCTGCGCCCCCTCTCAGGCCTGCTGCCCCTGCGGCTGCTCGCCTTGATCGAGGTGGAATCGGCGGTGAACGATCCGGTGGCTGTTGTGTTCTCCGGCCTCGCCCTCGCCATGGCAGGGGGGGCCGTCACGGCGCCTTCAGGGCTGGTGATCGACGTGGTGCGCCAGTTCCTCTTGGGTGGTCTGTTGGGTTTCATGGGCGGCAGCATCGCCCAGTTCCTGCTCGCGAAGCACCGCAGTAAGGCCAGCCCCTCCCTGCTGGCGGTGATGAGCCTGGCGGAACTGATGCTGCTGGTGGGAGCCACCGAGCTGCTCGGTGGCAGTGGCCTGCTGGCGGCCTTCATCGCCGGCCTGGTGCTGGGCAACAGCCCCGATGGAGATCAGCCGGCCCTGGAGGAGGCCCATGCCGGTTTCACCAAGCTGGCGGAGCTGCTGCTGTTCCTCTGCATGGGGCTTGTGGTGGACCCCCGGGAGGTGGTTCAGACCTTTGGCTGGGCGGTGGTGTTGTTCCTGGCCATGCTGCTGGCGCGCTGGCTGATGGTGCAGGGACTGCTGGTGCGGAGCGGCTACAACCAGGCCGAAAAGCTGTTTGTGGGAATGGCCGGGCTGCGCGGCGCCGTGCCGATCGCGATGGCGATCCAGGCCGCCGCCAGTGGTGTGTCCTGGGGGCACCTGATGCCCCCCCTGGCGCTCGGGGTCGTGTTGTTGGGCCTGCTGGGTCAGGGCTTCGCCCTGGTGCCCCTGGCCCGCCGCCTGGGCCTCACCGACCCCCCGCCGGCCCTGGCGAGCCCTGGCTCCTAGCCTGTTCCCCTGCCGCCGGATCACAGTCATGCGCCTGCTTCTGCTGGGATGCACCGGGTTCATCGGGCGAGCCCTGGTGCCACTGCTGCTGGAGCGGGGCCATTCCTGCAGCGTGGTGAGCCGCCGTTCCGGCAGCCTTGCGGGCCTGGAGCACTCCGGGCTCCAACGGCTCGTGGCCGATCCCGCCCTGGCGGCCAGCTGGCAGCGGCCCGAGCTGGGCGAGGCCCTGGCCGAGGCCGAAGGGGTGGTGAACCTGGCCGGGGAGCCGATCGCCGAGAAGCGCTGGACGGCCGAGCAGGTGCGCCTGCTGTTCGACAGCCGCCTGCAGCCCACCCGGCTGCTGGTGGAGGCGATGGCGGCGCTCCAGTCCGAGCCGGCGGTGCTGGTCAGCGGCTCGGCCGTGGGGTACTACGGCAGCAGCCTGGAGCGGCGGTTCAGCGAGGCGAGCCCTGCCGCTGACGATGTTCTCGGTCGGCTCTGCAGCCAGTGGGAGGCGGCGGCGGATGGGGCGGCGGCCTTCGCCCGGGTTGTGAAGCTGCGGATCGGGATCGTGCTCGGTGCCGATGGCGGCGCCCTGGGCAAGATGCTGCCGGTGTTCCGTGCCGGGCTGGGTGGGCCGATCGGATCGGGCGGCCAGTGGATGAGCTGGATCCATCGCGATGACCTCTGCAGCCTGATCGCCCAGGCGCTGGAGGATCCCGGCTACTGGGGCGTCTACAACGCTGTGGCGCCGAAGCCGGTTTCGATGGCGGGGTTTGCCGCTGCCCTCGGCAGGGTGCTGGGCCGGCCCAGCCTGCTGCCGGTGCCCGGCCCCATGCTGCAACTCCTGCTGGGTGACGGGGCCCAGGTGGTGCTTCAGGGCCAGGAGGTGGTGCCGCAGCGTCTGCTGGATCAGGGCTTCAACTTCCGCTACCCGGAACTTGCCGCGGCCCTCGCCGCTGCCACCAGCCCAGCACGCCGCTGAGCACCGATGCGGCCATCAGCACGCCGATGGCCGGGGTGAACAGCGGGGTCCAGAGCCGTTGAAACAGGACAAGCGGTGCCTCCACCTTCTGGCTGTGCAGCCCGATCGCCAGGGCGAACCAGAGTGCTCCACTGATCACCACGAACACATTCAGCACCAGCAGGTTGTCGAGCCAACCCTTCAGACGCAGGCTCAGTGGAAGCGAAGCCGGTTCAGTCATCCAGCAAGGCCAGGATCTGCTCCGCCATTCTCGCTGAACCGCCCGGGCCGCCGATCCGCTCCAGCCCATTGGCTCGGCAGCGGTTCGCCAGGCTGGTGCCGGCGCCGAGGGCTTCGAGCTGCTCCTGCAGCAGCCGGGCGGTGCCGACCAGGCTCAGGGCGGTTCCCGGTTCCCCGGCGCTGCAGACCACCGAGGGTCCGAGCAGCCGCCGCTGGGCTTCGGCAAAGGCAGGGGTGAACTGCGGTCCGAACCCGGCCAGCTGGATCACCGGTTTCCCCAGCCCGACCGCCTGTTCAGCGGCGGTGCCGGTCATTGAGAGCACAAGGCTGGCCTGTTGCAGGACGGCGGGGAAGCGCCCCCAGTGCAGCCGCAGCTCCAGTGGACCCTGCCGCAGGCTGCGGTTCTCCAGCCTCCAGTTCAGCCGGGCCGCCACCGCTGCGATCCGCTCCGGTGTGAACGCTTTGACCAGGGCCGCGTCCAGGCCAAGGCAAGCCGGTTGCTGCAGATCGGCTGGAAGCGATTGGAGCACCGCAAGCATCGATTCCAGGTTCCGCTCCGCTTCCGGCAGCCGGCTTCCCGGCAGCAGACAGACTGAGCGTGGCTCTGATTCTGTGGATGGTTCACGGCCGTCTGGCTGTGGAGCGTCCGTCAGTGCGGGATCGAGAAAGGGGTTGCCGAGAAAGTCCACCGCCCGCCCCAGCTGGGCGGTGAGATCACTGGCCGTCAAGGCATCGCGGCTGAACAGGCGGCGAAACCGCCGCTGCTTCAGGCAGAGACCGCACGGCCACGGCAGTCGCAGCCTGCCCTCGTAGTGGCTGGAGTAGGCCACGAGATAGGTCACGACCGGCCGGCGGCTCCACCAGGCGGCCAGCACCGGGATCACATCGCCGACCACCACCACCAGATCGGCCGTTCGGCTCTGGCGCAGGAACAGGCCCAGCCGGCCGAGCAGGTAGGCCAGCTGACCTTGAAACAATTCGGTCAGCCGGCCGCCCAGGCTCGTGTAGCCGAGACCGCCGGTGCTGAATTCACGGGTGGCTCCCAGCACCTCGATGCCCGCCTGTCGGTAGGCCGCGCCATGCCCCACCAGCGGCAGGGCCTGCACGATCACCCCGCCGGCCTGGAGCCGAGCGCCGATCAGGCTGCCGCTCAGATCCTCGCCGTGGCCGTTGCTGAGCAGGAGAACGCGCTGCATGGGGCTGGCCCCTCCAGAAGACCTGCCGCTCAACCCTGCAGCCAGTTCCGCACCTTCTCCAGGGAGGCCCAGCCGGGCTTGCGGCTCAGGCCATCGCTGATCGAACCCTGCAGTTCGGTGGCCAGCTCAGGCGCGAGGGCCGTGACCCGCAGAACCAGATCGATGTGTTCGCGCACCCCTTTGGCGCCGGTATCGAGCATCGCCAGGCTGAGATTCACCCGCGACTGCGGGTCCTGGGGGTTGAGTTTCACCGCCGTCCGGGCCGATCGCAGCGCCTGCTCCGGCTGATCCTCCAGCAGTTGCAACCAGGCCAGGCAGGTCCAGGCAGCGGCCAGGCGCGGAGCCTGGGCCGTGATCGCCAGAAATTCGTCGATCAGCTCGGCGGCTGGAGCGCCCTGCCGGTAGCGGTCGATCGCCTGATCGAACTGGGATTCCGCAGAAGAACTGGTGGCCGTCATCGGCAGCGGCGGTGGTCGAAAGGGATGGGCTCAGGTTCCCACGCTGCCGGCTCAGACGGCGAAGGAACTGCCGCAGCCACAGGTCTGGCTGGCGTTCGGGTTGGTGAAGTTGAAGCCGCCGCCGATCAGCGCGGAGCTGAAATCCAGTTGCATGCCGTAGATGTAAAGCAGGCTTTTGGGGTCACACACCACCCGGAAGCTGGCGGCCCCCGCCGGTTCATACACGTACACCTCGTCATCGGCCTGGATCGCATCAGCGGCCACGAAATCCATCGTGTAGCTCATGCCGCTGCAGCCACCGGAGCGCACACCCACCCGCAGCAGCTTCTCCTCACCCTGTTGCTGGGTGAGGCCGGCCAGTTGCTTCATGGCGGGGTCGGTGATCAGGATTCCCTTGCCGTCCTTGCCGGTGTGGGTGGCCGGAGCCTGGTCTGCCGTCACAGTTGCGATCGAGCTGCTCATGGGGGCGCCTGTGGGGTCTTGAGGAATTCGCTGCATCCACTCTATGGAGGCTTCCCGGCTTCTGAACAACCGCCGCCGCGACGGTCGGCTCCATAGAGTCGGAGAAAGCGGGAGTGACGGGGTGCGGGTCGCCATCGTGGGTGCGGGTCTGGCGGGCTTGTCAGCGGCCGTCGACCTCTGTGATGCCGGCCACCAGGTCGACCTCTACGAGGCGCGTCCGTTCGTGGGCGGCAAGGTGGGCAGCTGGGTGGATGGCGACGGCAACCACATCGAGATGGGGCTGCACGTTTTCTTCTTCAACTACGCCAACCTCTTTGCCCTGATGCGCAAGGTGGGAGCCTTCGAGAACCTGCTCCCCAAGGACCACACCCACCTGTTCGTCAACAAGGGGGGGGATCTGCGGGAGCTGGATTTTCGCTTCCCGATCGGCGCCCCCTTCAATGGCCTCAAGGCCTTTTTCACCACCCCCCAGCTCGACTGGATCGACAAGCTGCGCAACGCCCTGGCTCTCGGCACCAGCCCGATCGTGCGTGGCCTGGTGGATTACGACGGAGCCATGGCGGTGATCCGCGACCTGGATCGCCTCAGTTTCAAGGCCTGGTTCGTCGGCCACGGCGGCAGTGAGCGCAGCATCGAGCGGATGTGGGACCCGATCGCCTACGCGCTCGGCTTCATCGATTGCGCCACGATCTCGGCCCGCTGCATGCTGACCATCTTCCTGATGTTCGCCACCCGCACCGAGGCCTCCCAGCTCAACCTGCTGAAGGGTTCCCCCCACCGTTGGCTGCATCAGCCGATCCTCGATTACATCGAAGCCCGTGGCGCCCATCTGCATCTGCGGCATCGCGTCAGTGAGGTGCGCTTCGAGGAGAACGGCACCGACTCCCCCCGGATCACCGACCTGCTGCTGGGCACACCCGATGGCGAGATCAGCGTGGAGGCCGATGTTTATCTGGCCGCCTGTGACGTGCCAGGCATCCAGCGGCTGCTGCCGCCGGCCTGGCGCCGTTTTCAGCAGTTCGATGACATCTACAGGCTCGAGGCGGTGCCTGTGGCCACCGTGCAGCTGCGTTATGACGGCTGGGTGACCGAACTGGGCGATTCGGAGGCCAATCAAGCCGCCCGCCGCAACCTTGAGCGCCCCGCCGGTCTCAACAACCTGCTTTACACCGCCGACGCCGATTTCAGTTGTTTCGCCGATCTGGCCCTGGCCAGCCCCGACGACTATCGCCGCCCCGGCCAGGGATCTCTGCTGCAGTGCGTGCTCACCCCCGGCGATCCCTGGATCGCCAAGGGCAACGCGGCGATCGCCGCGGCGGTGGATGGCCAGGTTCGGGAATTGTTCCCTTCCGCCCAGCCGCTCACCTTGATCTGGAGCAATGTGGTGAAATTGGCCCAGTCGCTCTATCGGGAGGCACCGGGCATGGAGCCGTTCCGTCCTCAGCAGCGCACGCCGGTGAGCAATTTCTTCCTGGCCGGCAGCTACACCCGCCAGGACTACATCGATTCCATGGAGGGCGCCACCATGAGTGGCCGTCTGGCCGCTGCCGCCATCCTTGAGCAGCCGGCCCGCCTGATCCGTTGCGCCGCGGTGGCCTGAAGCCATGGGTCGTTGGCTGGAGCACAGCGTCACCACCGAAATCACCGCTCCGGTGGAGCGGGTCTGGGAAGTGTGGAGCGATCTGGAGGCGATGCCGCGCTGGATGCGTTGGATCGAATCGGTGAAGACCCTCGACGATCCTGATCTCACCGACTGGACCCTCTCCGCCCAGGGCTTTCGTTTCCACTGGAAGGCGCGGATCTCCAAGCGGGTCGAGGCCCAGCAGCTGCACTGGGAATCGGTGGGAGGATTGCCTACCAAGGGTGCCGTGCGGTTTTACCCCCAGAGCGAATCCCTCACGGCGGTTCGTCTCACCGTCAGCTACGAGTTGCCGGGTGTGCTTGCGCCGTTGATGGAACCCGCCATCCTGGGTGGAATCGTCACCCGGGAACTCCAGGCCAATCTGGATCGCTTCAGGGATCTCGTGGAACGTGGACATCCGATCGACTGATTTGCGGGGAATGGGACACCTGGCTCTGGCTATCGCCGCCCTGGCCGCCCTGGTCGGCTGCGCCAGTGCGCCACCGCCCGGCCCCGAGGCGCTGCTGCCACCGCCTGCTCCAGCGCCGGCTGCACCGCAGCCCGCCAAGGTTGCTGGCGCTTCCAGGCCAGCGGTCGCCTCGCCGGCCACCCAGGGCTTCACGCCACTGCCCAGTCGTGAGCAGGTGCTGGCCACCACCCCGGAGCGGCGCCTCGATCCGTTCGCCCCGCTGGCCCGGCCCCGCACCGCAGCCCCAGCAGCCGCCGCAACAGGTCGGCCTGGATCCCTGGCCGTTCAGCCGCCGATCACCCTGCCGGCTGGCTTTCAGTTCAACGGTGTGGTCAGCGTCGGGGGGGTTCCCCAGGCGCTGGTCACCTACCGCAACGAGAGTGGCAGCCTCTCCAGGGGTGACCAGGGGGGGCGCACCACCCCCCTGCTGCCGATCGGCTGGAGTGTGGCCTCGATCGATGCCCAATCCGGCCACCTCCTGCTTCGCCAGGGGCAGCGGACCGTCAGCGCCAGACTCAACCCGGCGCTGCTCTGAGCTGGGGGCGGTTCGCCAGGGTATGGATGCAGGCCTGAACCAGGCCGTCCAGATCGTGGGGATCAGCTTGTCCGTCGATGCGACCGAGCAACTCCAGGCAGGTGCGGCTGGTCTGGGGGCCGATCGTGATCAGCGCCACGGCCTCCAGTTGCCGGCGCCAATCGTCACCAAACTGCCGCTCGAACAACTGGCAGCTGTGCAGCACGGTCTTGCCGCTGCTGAAGGTGATCGCATCGATCCTCTGCTCCGCCAGGGCGGTGGCGGTGGCGGCCGGCATCTGCTGCGGGCAGCGCGACTCATAGGCGGCCACCTCGACCACCCGGGCACCGGCTTCGCCAAAGGCTTCACCCAGCAGGGTGCGACCGCCGCTCTGCACCCTCGGCAGCAGCAGGCGCAGACCCCAGCCTGAAACGGGAAAATGCTCGATGAGGCTCTCGGCCACGAAGGCGGGGGGGATGAAGTCTGCCGGGGCCCGAAGGGATTCCAGCCGTGCGGCTGTTTTGCGACCCACCGCGGCGATCTTCAGGGAACGGGGCCGGCCGGCGAGGTTCGTGCCGATCCGCTCCAGGCGCTGCTCGACGGCATCGACGCCGTTGCCGCTGGAGAAGACCAGCCAGTGGAAGTCGTCCAGTTCAGCGAGGGCATCATCAAGCGGTCCCCAGGCATCGGGAGGCCCGATCACCAGGGCGGGCAGATCAAGCACCCGGGCCCCGGCCTGCTCGAACCGTTGCCGCGCCTCACCCAGCTGTTGCTCGGCCCGGGTCACCACGATCGAGCGCCCCAGCAGCGGTGGCCCCGCTGATCCGGCGCCCCTCGCCTCACTGCTGGCTTCAGGCATCGGTTCAGGCATCGAGCCTCACCATCGCACCGGCCTGGCGCAGCAACTGGTCGGCGTCCAGGGCGCGTCCCTGGCGGCGCAGCAGGCGGATCGCCTGGCTGAAATGGCTGCGGGCCCCATCGATGTTGCCCCCCAGCAGTTGGGCTGCCGCCAGGTTCTGGTGGGTTTCGGCCTGGCTGGGGTTCAGGCGCAAGGACTGGCCGTAGGCCTCGATCGCGCCGGCGATGTCGCCGAGGCGGCGGCGGATCAGCCCGAGGTTCCCCCAGCCGAGCGCCACTTCCGGCGCCCGCCGGGTGGCGGTTTCCGCCAGGGCCAGGGCGGCTTGGGCGTTTCCCTGACGCAGCAGCAGCGCCGCCAGATTCAGCTGCGCCCCCAGGCTGAGGCGAGGGTTCAACGGAATGGCCAGGGCCTGGCGGTAAAGGTCGATGGCCCGCTCGGAATCCAGAGCCGCCGTGGCGATCGCCAGGTGAAAGAGAAGTTCGTAGCGTTGCGGGTGGGCCTGCTCGGGGCAGTGGGCCAGCCCTGCTTCCAGGCGGCTGATGGCCTGCCGATGGCGTCCTTCGCTGATCTCCAGGCCTCCCAGCTTGGCGCTCGCATAGGGATCAGACGGGTTGTCGCGCAGGTCCTGCTCCATGGCCTGGCGTAGGCGTTCGGCCTTGTCCCCGGCCGCCAGCAGCTCCGGTCGGTAGCCGTCATGCACCAGGGCGGGCAGGGGGCATTCAGCGACGCGCCAACAGGGTTCGCGCGCGATCAGCGCCGCCACGCTGTCATCCACCATCGCGTGATACGGCCGGCTCCAGTGGATCGCCGGGTGGCGGCGAAACAGCCTGCTCACGCTGGAATAGGGAGATTGCTCGGCGCCGCGCTCCAGCCGCAGCAGGTTGATCAGCAGCACGTCGGGGAGGGCCATCAGGGCCCGCAGCGGGGCTCTGGCTTCCGCCAGGAGCTGCTCATCGGCATCGAGCACCAGCACCCAATCGCCGCTCACCGATTCCAGGGCCAGGTTGCGGGCTGGTGCGAAATCCCCCGGCCAGGGGATCTGGTGCACCGTGGCGCCGTGGCGCCTGGCGATCTCCACGCTGTCATCCTGCGAGCCGGTGTCCACCACCACCAGCTCATCGACGAAACCCGCCACCGACGCCAGGCAGGACCCAAGCCGCTCGGCCTCATCCCGCACGATCATCGAGAGGCTGAGCATCGGCGGCCTGGTTGGGTCAGCAGAGCCTAAAGGCGGTTTTCGCCGCGCCCTGGAACCGCTGGCTCAGCCGCTGGCGAGCCTGGGCTGGATGAATCGCTGCGTCACCCCGGCCAGGATCAGTCCGAGGCTCAGGGCGGTCACCGCCGTGAACGGTTCCCCCAGAACCACGGCTGCGCTCACCACGGTCACGAGGATGCTGCCACTGCCGGCGAGGGCCACCTGGCTGACGCTGAACAGGCGGCCGCTGGCCTGGCGCAGCACTTCGGTGCCAAGACTGAGGGTGATTCCGTAGACAACAATCACCCAGAAGACCCACCAGGTTTGAAGCAGCAGAAAATGATCGGGGCCGTATTGCAGATACGCGATGATGGCAAAAACAAGTGCTCCAGCCAGATTGGATACCCCGACGGTGAGGCCACGGGATAGCTGGTAGGTGGCAATCTTGCGTCGGATGCAGTTGCGAAGCGAGGTGGCCAACACCGAAACCAGGCCCCAGGCCAGGCCCATCCAGTTGTCCATGCTCATCATTCCCCCGGTTGCACCGAACAGGATTCCGATCAGCAAGCCGCCGAAAATCAGCATCAGGCTCAGAGCGAAGCGCTCGGGCAGTTTCTCCTTCAGCCAGAACAGGGCCAGGAAGCCAGAAGCGGGCAGGGTCAGCGAGAACAGCAGCGTCTGGGTGATCACCGAGAGCTGATCCAGTGAGTGGTAAAAGGCCAGTGGAGCGAGGAAGCAACCCAGGAAGGAATCGGCGGCCACGGCTCTTGAGGCCGCCGGGCTGATTGTGCGGATCTCCCTCCAGACGACCCTGGGCTCGGCGCTCAGCAGCGCAAGTCCCACCATCGACTGGGCGATGAAGAAGACATTGCAGAAGCTGATCGGATTCTCGCCGCCGACTGGATGGCTGGCACCGAATCCTTGTAATCCCTTCAGCACCGTGCTGCGCAGCCCGGAAACAAGCCCATAGCCCAGCAGGATCAGGGGCTCAGCGTTGTTCCGGTGCGCCACTCTGCCCAAAGATCACTGGTTGCCTTTGTTGGTTACCCATGGGCGGGTGGTTTGGATTGATCGGCTTCACTTCCCTGCCGGGAAGGGGATCGCCCTGGCTCCAGAGAACCCTGCCGGTGAGGCCATCCACCTGGATGGAGCCGTTCGCCCTGGGGGCCAGCTGCCTGAACACGGAAATACCGCGCTGATAAAAGGCCTTCACAATCAAGCGCGGCACATAACGGCCGCTGGACTGATAGCGCTCCAGCACCCGTTTCAGGCTGAGGGGCTCAGGGATCAGAATCTGCACCAGGAAAACCTGATAACCGTTCTGTTTCAAGGATCCAATCAGCTGCTCATAGCGATCAGCCTGGGTCATTGTTCCATCGTAGATCACGTTCAATCGGCATGGCCTGGTGATGGCTTCAATCTGCATGGCAACGATGTCGTGGACCTCAGCTTGTGTGGAACTGGCATTCCAGCCGTGATACTCCGGTAATGCTTCGCGAACCTCATCCGCATCGATCCGGTAGCTGCTCTGCAGAAGCGAGCCGCTGATGTGGCGCCGCAGCCAGGTGGTTTTGCCGGCGCCCGGTGGACCTCCGGTGAGAATGGCAACCGGCGCTCCCATCGCTACGCAAGGCTTCCCCGAGAGGGCTGCTCGGATGATTTCGTCGTGGAGTTTCTGGCGTTCGGCTGAATAGCCACTTTCGTTGAAGTATGTGCTCTTCGTTGTGGGGAGTCCGAGTAGGCAACGCTCCAGCAAGTCAATCGCTGCGGGCTGGATATCGGGTCTGCCGGATTGGTTCAGCCGTTGACACTGCTCACCCGGTGGCTGTTGAGCGACAACAGGATCAGCGGCAACCGGTGCAGCGCGCCCCATCGGGCCGGTGAGAAGCACGGCCAGGGCGCTCGCCAGGCTGGTCGCCAGGCTGGCCCTGCGCCGGGATTGGACTTGGTGGGCCATGCGATTCAGTCTGTGAAGCCGCCCTCCAGGCCGCCACCCGCCAGCCCCAGGCGATCGAGGAGCAGGGCCTGGGCCAGGGGCATCTGCCCGGGGCAGTAGGCCGCCGGCAGTTCCTGCGGCAGCAGCGGTCGGAGCGCCTGCCACAGGTAGGGGCTGCCGTAGACGGCCAGCCCCGCCAGCCTGCCGGCGCCCAGCAGTTGACGCACCACCGCGGGCCAGGGTTCCTCGCCGCCGGCGCTGCCGCGGAAGGGGTTGCCCCGCACGAACAGCTGCAGCAGCACCGGACCCGGTGGCAGGCGATCGAGGGCCAGCGGTGCCGTCGGCTCGCCGCTCCAGGGGCTTGGGCTGCGGCCATCGATCAGGCAGGCGGCGTAGCCGTTGCGGGCAGGTCGCTGCAGGGCCGGTGCCATCAACGGCAGGAAGGGATTGGCCAGGACACTGTCGAGCCGGATCAGGTTCAGGCCCGGACCCGGCGGCAGTTCCTCGCGGCCCTGGCTCTGCAGGCTGACGGTCACCAGCTCCCTGGCCAGGGCCAGTTCCGCGCCGGTTTCGACCCCCTCCAGGGCTTCAGGGGTGGCTGGATCGGTTGGCGCTGCGGTTGCCAGAGCGAGGGCCCGCTCGCGCCGTTCCAGGCTCTGCTCCAGGCGCCCTCGGCTGATCCGGCCGCTGGCGAGCGCCTCCAGCAGGGCGGTGATCGCGGCGTCGGCATCGGCGGGCATCAGCAGCAGATCGGCCCCGGCCTCGAAGGCCAGCAGCGCCGCTTCTCCGGCGCCCCACCGGGCGGTGATCGCCTCCATCACCAGGGCATCGGTGACCACCAGCCCGTTGAAGCCCAGCTCCCGGCGCAGCAGCTTTTCCAGCACCAGGGGTGAGAGGGTGGCGGGGCGATCTGGATCCAGCTCCGGCAGAAGCAGGTGGGCTGTCATCACCGTGGCCACGCCCGCTTCGATCGCGGCGCGAAACGGTGGCAGCTCCACCGCCTCCAGCCGGCTGCGACGGTGGGGCAGCCGAGGCAGCTCCAGGTGGGAGTCGGTGTCGGTATCACCGTGGCCGGGGAAATGCTTGGCGCAGGCCAGCACCCCTTCGGCCTGGGCGCCGGCGATGAAGGCGGCCCCCAGCCGCCCAGCCGTGCTGGGATCCTCCCCCCAGGCCCGCACATTGATCACTGGATTGGCCGGGTTGTTGTTCACATCGCAGACCGGCGCCAGCACCCAGTTCAGGCCCAGCAGGCGGGCCTGGCGACCGGTGCAGTGGCCATAGGCGGGGGCCAGGGCGATCGCCCTGGCCGGTTCGCTGGCGTGGAGCAGGCCGAGGGCCAGGGGAGGGGGCAGCCAGCTGGCCCCCTCGAAGCGCTGGCCCACGCCTTCCTCCACATCGGCGCAGAGCAGCAGGGAGCGGCCGGCCCAGCGCTGGAGCTGGTCGGTGCGAAGGCGCAGTTCGCTGGCGCTGCCGCCCAGCAGGATCACCCCGCCCACCCCCTGGCCCAGCAATCGTTTCAGCTCGGCGTTGGGCAGCTCCCAGCGGGGGTAGCGGCGCTGGCCATCGCCCAGATGGCCGCTGCAGCGCACCACCAGCAGCCGGGCCACCTGCTGCGGCAGGGACAGCTGGCGCCAGTCAGGCGTCGAGATCATCACGGCCGGGTGGGACCTCCCCTTTCTCCTGACGCTGCCGCCCGAGTTCGTTGAGCAGACCGAGCACGGTTGTGCCTTTCTCGATGCCGCGATCGAGCTGGAAGATCAGTTCGGGCGTGCGCCGCAGCTTCAGCCGGCGGCCCAGTTCCCCCTTCACGAAGGGTGTGGCGGAGCTGAGGCCCGCCAGGGCGGCCTGGCGGTCGTCCTCGCTGCCGTAGATGCTCACGAAGACTTTGCAGTGCTGCAGATCACCGGCCACCTCCACCTCGGTGACACTCACCATGCCGAGTCCCACCCGCTCGTCCTTGATGCCGTGGACCAGCAGTTCGCTCACTTCACGCCGGATCAGCGCCGCGACCCGCTCCACCCGTCGGCCCTGTGCCATGCCTATGCCAGCGGTGCGGGGTTCACCATCGCACGCAGCACGAGAGCCAGGCTGAGCAGGCCACTGAGCAGGGCCCCGATCAACGCCACGGCGGTGACGGGGTTGCTGCCTCGGCGGGCCAGTGGTTCGAGCACCGAATTGAACACCCCCAGGCTGAAGGCCACCAGGTAGCGCGGGTAGCGCGTCACGTTGAGAAAAAATTCCTTCATGGCTCGCGGTGCGTGGCGGTGCCCCCTGGCGAGGGTTTACGGAATGAGAGCTACTCTGCCGCCACGGGGTTCGCAGCGACGAAGTTGGAGCTTTACCAGTTCAGGCATTCCGCCTTCTGCGAGAAGGTCAGGTTGATTCTGGCCGCTCGCCGGCTGCCCTACAGCGTTGTGGAGGTCACCCCCGGCTTCGGTCAGCTGGAGTTGTTCCGGCTCTCGGGGCAGCGGCAGGTTCCGGTGATCCGCGATGGGGTGGAGGTGATCGCCGATTCCTCGGCCATCGCCGTCTACCTCGATGCTCAGGGGGAGGCACCGCCGCTGATTCCCGCGGCTCCAGCCGAGCGGGCCCGGGTGCTGCTGCTTGAAGACTGGGCCGACACCACCCTGGCTGCCGGGGTTCGTCTGGCTCTGCTGCAGGCCGCCAGCCAGGACGGTGTCCTGCGTGGAGCCCTGCTGCCGGAGGCCACGCCGGGTCCCCTGCGTTCTCTGCTCGGGGCACTGCCGGGGGAATTGCTCAGCGGCCTCGGCGAGGTGATCGGCCGCGATGGCCGTCAGCAATTGCAGGCCAGCCTGGAGCAACTGGCTGCGCTGGTCGGCAGCCAGCCGTTCCTGGCCGGCGATCAGTTGTCGCTCGCCGATCTGGCCGTCGCGGCCCAGCTCTATCTGCTTCGCTTCCCCGCCAGCGCCGGAGCGCCCCTGGCGGGCCTGGGGGTTCCTGGTCTGGCCGATCATCCCCTGCTGCTGCCGTTGTTCGACTGGCGGGATCGGCTCTATCTCACGGTGGGCAGGGTTGCTGAGCTGATCGACCCGACCAGTCCGCTGGATTGATCAGCGGCTCCAGGGGCAGGGCCAGGATGGTGTTCGCTTTGCCCCTGCCATGTCCGATCCGCTTCTGCGCGAACGCGATCACTACGTGGTTCTGGAGCCCCGGTTCGGCGAACGCACCCTCACAGCGCTCGAAACCGTCGACTGGCTGGCCGAACGGCTGGCGGAGCTGGCCGAGCCACCGGCTGACCTGGCTGACTTCCCCAACGATCGAGCCCGGGCCGAACGGTTGCTCGACACGGCCTGTGAGCTTGAGCTGGAGCCCGGCCTGACGGTGCAATGGTTTGCGGTGCGGCTGGAGCCGCCCCGCCGCTAACGCCCGTTGAGCACCCCGGGCAGGGCCATCAGCACCTGCTTGGCCACGTCCGCCGGCGGGCGCCCATCCTGCTGGATCTGCAGATCCGCCAGGCCATAGAGCGGACGCCGCTGCTCGAGCAGGACCCGCAGGCGCTCGGCCGGATCGGGACCGCTGATCAGGGGTCTGGGTGTGGGATCGGAGCGCAGACGCTCCAGCAGCACCGACTCCGGTGCATCGAGCCAGACCACCAGACCCTGCTGGAGACGGCCCCAGTTCTCGCTCCGCAACACCACCCCCCCACCGGTGGCCACGACCAGCGAATGCCAGCTGGCGATCCGGGCCAGAACGGCTGACTCCAGATCCCGGAAGCCCTGCTCCCCCTCGGTCTCGAACAGCTCCGGGATCGTCTGCGCGGCGGTCTGCTCCAACACCCGGTCGGCATCGATGAAGCGATAGCCCAGGCCGTCGGCAAGGGGCCTGCCGACGGCACTCTTGCCTGCACCCATCATTCCCACCAGATAGAGATTGATGCCGCCGAGGCGCTCTGCCAGCGGTCGATCAGTGGAGCAGGGATCTGGGGAGGACATCAAAAAACGCGGCGAGCCATGGCCACCGGCTACCCATCCATGGCTCTCCCTAGGATGCAGCAGCGCCAGAATTGTTTCGATGTCGGCCCAGGGCTTGATCACCAAAGGCAAGCCGCCTGCGGAACCGAGATCCGTTGAGCGGTTCTCCGGCCATGGCGAGGGCCGTGGCTGCGTGATCACCCGCCGCGCCACCTTCAGCTCCAGCCATCTCTACCGATTGCCCGAGCTCAGTGATGCCGAGAACCTGGCCCGTTTCGGCCGTTGCAGCCTGGCCCCCGGCCATGGTCACAACTACGAACTGATCGTGGCGATGGCTGGTGGCCTCAACCAGGACGGCATGGTGCTGAATCTCTCCGATGTCAAGCACGCCATCCGCCGCGAAGTCACCGAGCAGCTTGATTTCCGCTTCCTCAACGACTGCTGGCCGGAGTTCGATCTGCGGGGCCCTGCGGGCCGGCTGCCCACCACCGAGGCCCTCTGCCAGGCGATCTGGCAGCGCCTGGCGCCCCATCTGCCCCTGATCGGCCTGCGCCTCTACGAACAACCCACCCTCTGGGCCGACCTGCTCGACGACACCATGGAAGCCTTCCTCTCGATTCGCACCCATTTCGCCGCCGCCCATCGGCTGGCCCGCCAGGAGCTCTCCCAGGCCGAAAACGAGCGGATCTACGGCAAGTGCGCCCGCCCCCACGGCCACGGCCACAACTATCTGCTCGATGTCACGGTGAGGGGCACGATCGATCCCCGTACCGGCATGGTCTGCGATCTGGCCGAACTCCAGCAGATCGTCAACGATCTGGTGGTCGAGCCCTTCGATCACACCTTCCTCAACAAGGACGTGGTCCACTTCGCCAGTTGCGTGCCCACCGCCGAGAACATCGCGCTCCACATCGTCGATCTGCTCGCCGCTCCGGTCGCAGCCACCGGGGCGCGTCTGCACAAGGTGCGCTTGCAGGAGAGCCCCAACAATGCGGCCGAAGTCTTCGCTGAAACGCCTCTGCTCGACATGCGGCCGGCCGCCCTGGAGGCCCTCGCCGCTGTCTGAACCTGTGGCCCCGGCGAGGCCCCTGCTTCGTCTGGTGCTGGCCGTCAGCCTGGACGGACGGTTGGCCCCTCCGGCTGGCGGAGCTGCCCAGCTGGGTGGACGTGGTGATCGCCGTGTGCTGGAGGAGTCCCTGGCCTGGGCGGATGGCTGTCTGATCGGCGCCCGCAGCCTGCGGCTGCACCGAAGCACCTGCCTCATCCACCGGCCCCAGTTGCTCCAGGAGCGGCGGCAGGCGGGTCGTTCACCCCAGCCGATCGCCCTGGTGGCAAGCCGCAGCGCCGCTTTTGAGGCCAGCCTGCCCTTCTTTTCCCAGCCCCTGGAACGCTGGCTGCTCCAGGGGGGCACTGGAGTTCCGGCCCACCGGCCTGGCCTGGAGCCGCTGCCGCCGGGGTTCGATCGCCAGCTGCCCGTGGAGAGCTGGTCAAGCGCCCTGCCTGAGCTCAGGCGCCTGGGGCTGGAGCGATTGGTGCTGCTGGGCGGTGCCCAGCTGGCTGCCGGCCTGCTGCAGGGCCACTGGGTGGATGAGATCCAGCTCACGCTCTGCCCAGTGCTGCTGGGTGGTCCCCATGGCTGGTGTCCAGCCCCGGCGCTGCCGTGGGGCCAGAGCTGGGAGCTGGTGGAACATCGCTCCCTGGGCGAAAGCGAACTGCTGCTGCGCTACCGGAGAGCTGCGCTCATCCCGGCGGAAGGCCGAAACGTTGCTTCAGCTCCCGCATCGGCACCTCCTTGAGGGTGTCGGGAGGGAGGCCCAGCAGCCTGGCGGCGCAACGCTTCACCACCACCTCGCTGTCATCGCCGAAGCGTCCGGCCACCAGTTCGGTGATCACTCCGAAGCTGCGGCCACTGGTTTCGGCCTCCTTGATCAGGCAGTGACTGGCTGGTCCAGCCAGCTGGCGGCACGGTTCCCGCAGGCTGCGTTCCAGCCCGCTCTGTCCTCCTGCCGCCACATTCAGGCAGAGCTGGGTGAGGCGCTGCTCCAGCTGGGGCCGCATCCACTGCAGCACCGGTCCAAGCAGGCTGGCTTGCGCCGGCGGGCCAGCCACCATCGCTTCAACCAGGGCAGCGAGCATCGCCGCACCGAATGCGCCCCGCCGCCAGCGGGTCGGGCCTGGGGCGGGGCGCTCAGATGGTCGGGTCATCCCGTTAGTTTTGCGCAGCCGTCGTCCGGTCGGATCGCCTTGGCCCATGGCTGAACTGCAGGCCCGCTGGCACCGGTCGATCGACGGGATTCCTGAGCACCAGTGGCAGGCTCTCACCGCTGCGTCCGGCCTGCCCTTCTACGACTGGCGCTGGCTGCATGGTCTGGAGCAATCCGGCAGCGTCGCTCCCCGCCAGGGTTGGCAGCCCTGTCACCTCGGCCTCTGGCGCGACCAGACCCTGGTTGCCCTCGCACCGCTCTATCTCAAAGGGCACAGCTATGGCGAGTTCGTCTTCGACCAGTCCTTCGCCCAGCTGGCTGGCCAACTCGGTCTGCGGTACTACCCCAAGCTGCTGGGCATGAGTCCGCTCAGCCCGGTCGAGGGCTATCGCTTCCATTTCGCCGCCGGTGAGCAGGCTCCTGCCCTCACAGCAGTGATGCTGGAGCTGATCGACGCCTTCTGCTGCGAGCAGGGCATCCTCAGCTGCAACTTTCTCTATGTCGATCCCAGCTGGCAGGTTCTGGGGGAGCAAGCCGGTTGCGCCACCTGGTTGAACCAGCAGAGCCTCTGGAGCAACGCCGGCTTCAGCAGTTTCGATGACTATCTGGCCAGTTTCAATGCTAACCAGCGCCGCAACATCCGCCGGGAGCGCCGCTCGATCGCCGAGGCGGGCCTCACCGTGACGGCGCTGGCCGGTGAGGATCTCTCGGAGGCGATGGTGATCCGCATGCACCGGTTTTATGCCCAGCATTGTGATCGCTGGGGAGCCTGGGGCAGCAAGTACCTCACCGAAGCATTCTTCAGCTTTGCCGCGGCCGAGTTGCGCCAGTCCATTGTTCTGTTCAGTGCCCATCGCGGTGACCCCGGTGATCCGGTTGCGATGTCTCTCTGTGTTCACTCGGCAGATTCGTTGTGGGGGCGCTACTGGGGCAGCAACGAGGAGATCGAGAATCTTCACTTCGAGGTTTGTTACTACGCCCCGATTGCCTGGGCGATCAGCCAGGGTCTCCGCCGCTTCGACCCCGGCGCCGGTGGCAGCCACAAGCGTCGCCGTGGATTCGTTGCCCAGCCCCGGGCCAGCCTGCATCGCTGGTACGAGCCACAGTTCGATCGGTTGCTGCGCAGTTGGTTGCCGGCCGCCAATGCCCAGTTGCTTGAGGAGCTGGAGGCGGTCAATGCCGAGCTTCCCTTCAGCCGCCGCGAGCTCCCCCTGGATGCCGCCTAGGGTTGGCGGTGGATTGAGGCAGGAACGGGCATGACACAGACGTTGTCACCGGAGGCCCTGGAGACACTGGATGGCCTCGATGAGCAGCTGTCCGATCGCTTCATCAACCTCGATCCGGCCGGCTATCTGTTGATCAAGCTCGATCTGGAGGCGGGCCTCCTGATCGCCGAGCACTACCGCAACGACATCAACGCCCAGGGGCTGGCCACCGATCCCGAAACCGGCGCTGTGCTCAGCTGCCGTGGCGGCGACCCACGCCTTCCGGCCAGGATTTATCGCGGCAGGACCGCCAAGGAACTGGGGATCGAGCTCACTGAAGCGGCCGAAGATTCACCGCTCAGCCGCCTCGACCATGCGCTTTACCTCGGGCGGGAGCTCCAGAAAGCGGAGGCCTGCCTCAGGGAAGGCAAGCCCTACATCCAGGATTAGGAGGCTGGATTCAGCACGGATGGGATCAGGCCGGCTGCAACTCCTTGATCACGGCCGAGGCCGGCGGCAGTTCGGGAGGCAGGGTCTTGAGCTGATCTTCGATTTCGTGGGTGACCACACTCCGGTACTCCATGAAGTGTTCGTTGTGGGCCAGCACAACGAGAAACTGTTCGAGCTGGGCTGGGTTCTGACGGGCAATGCCAAGCATGTAACGCCAGAAGCGCCCACGGGTATCGCGCTTGATTCCCTGTCGCCACACCACGATCGCCAGGGCCCGAACATCTGTCCAGCTGGGCAGCTTGGCGGTGGCATCGGCAGGCTTGACGAAGGGCTTCCAACGCGGCGATCCCACTTTCAGGTAATAGTGGTAAACCCGGTCCATGTAGGCATTGGGCTCGTAGAGGGCGCAGAAGGCGTCAACGTATTCGGTGGCGATTTCGCGGATCGGTCTGGTTGGCACGAAGTTGAGCAGATTCGTCTGATTCACTCCTTTGGCGGCGGCCTTGTCCTGCACAAGCCTGCCCTCCTTCTCAAGGCGATACCAGAGCCCCGTATTGGGAAGCGCCTGCAGCATTCCCATCATGGCGGCGGGTATGCCGGTGCGGGAGACGAACTCAACAATGCGCTGGCCAGCACCGGTTTTTTCGCCATCGAAGCCGATGATGAATCCAGCCATCACGCGGATGCCATAGGAGGTGATCCGATCCACGGATTCTTCCAGGGAACTGCGCATGTTCTGGAGTTTCTTGGCTGTTTCCAGGCTGGCTTCGTCGGGTGTCTCGATGCCGAGGAAAACACTGTCGAATCGGCTTTCAGCCATCATCTGCATCATCTCCTCATCGGAGGCCAGATCCACGGAGGCTTCAGTGGCAAAGCTGAAGGGATAGCCATGCTCAATCTGCCACTCCTTGATGGCGGGAAGCAACAGCTTGGCGTTGCGCTTGTTGCCGATGAAATTGTCGTCAACCAGAAAGATCGAACGCCGCCAGCCGAGATCAAAGAGGCGCTGCAACTCAGCTACCAACTGTTCAGGTGATTTGGTGCGTGGCTTGCGCCCGTACAGAACGATGATGTCGCAGAATTCGCACTGGAACGGGCAACCCCTGGAAAACTGAACCGACATCGAGTCGTAGGCATCAAGCTCGAGAAGGTCGAAACGTGGGATGGGGGTACCCGTGACATCGGGCTTTTCGCCATTGGAGGAAAAGCGCCCCTGGCTTTCTCCCCGCTCGATCGCTTCGATGAACATCGGCAGGGTGATTTCCCCTTCATCGAGCACCTTGAAATCGGCGAGATCAAGCTCCGGCGCATCCGGCGTCGAGCTGGCGAACGGGCCTCCGACCGCCACGGGCAGGCCCCGTTGCTTGGCCTTGGCGATCTGGGCGGCCATGTCGGCCTTCTGCACGATCATCCCGGAGATGATCACCAGCTCGGCCCACGTCCACTCCTCTTCCGTCACCTCGCGCACGTTGCGGTCGGCCAGCTTGAACTCCCAGTGCTGGGGAAGCAGTGCCGCAACGGTGACCATGCCCAGCGGGGGCAGCAGCACCTTGCGATTGACCAGCTCGAGGATCTTCTCGTAACTCCAGAACGTCTTGGGAAATTCCGGGTAGATGAGCAGGGCGCGCATGCCGTTCCGGGTATCGATGGATTCCACGCAGACCTTTGTTCCGCCAGGGCGGTTGGATCCCGTGATGATTGGCTGCCACCCTAGGCGCTTCCGAAACGATCAGGCCACGCTCTGCTCTAATGACGAGGCTGTGTGCCTTCGGTCACCATGGGCGTCGTGCTTTATCTGGGTCTTGTCGGGGCTGGCCTGGTCACCGCCTTCCTGCTGTCCACGGTCCTGCGTGGCATCAAGTTGATCTGACCCCGGGGTTCTCCAGCACCTCCAGCAGGGTCCGGGGCCGGAGGGTCAGCTCCCAGAGAGCGAGAACCAGTCCGACCCCTCCCATCAGAGCGAAGGTGGCGGACAACCCCAGGCGCAGGCTCAGAAAGGCGGCCACCAGTCCGCTCAGGCCACCGCCGCCCAGGAAAGCGATCTGACCCAGGCCGGCCATCCGTCCCCGCAGCACGGGTGCGGCGGCCACCTGGGTGATCAGGTTGCTGCCGGCCAGCAGACCGGCGGTGCCGGCGCCGATCGCGAAGCTCATCGCCAGCTTGAATCCACTGCCGGCGGGGAGGGCCATGCCCAGTTGGGCCAGGCTGGTCAGCAGGGTGCATCCCCCCAGCAACAGGGATGGTCGCCGGCTGAGCCAGTGGCTGTTGCGCTGCAGCAGAAGCCCACCGCTGATGCTTCCTGCCGCCAGCACACTGGTGAACAGGCCGAGCGCCTCGGGGCTGGGCCCGAGCACCTGCCGGGCGATCAGGGGGGCGAGGCCGGGGTGGAAGAACACGGCCAGGCAGGCCAGGGCCGTGAACACCAGCACGTGGCGGAGGGGAGCGCCGCATTCCCTCCAGGCCGTGGCGAGCGAGCCGGCTTTGCCCTGCTGGCTGCGTTGTTCGGCCGCTCGGTTGGGCTTGAGCAGCCAGACCACCGTGGCAATCGGCAGGAGGTAGCTGGCCGCATCGATGCTCAGGGCCGCCGTCGGGCCACTGAGGGCGAGCAGCACGCCGCCGATCGGTGGACCGATCAGTTTGCCGACGTTGAACACCACCGAGAAGCTGGTCAGATAGGGCGCCAGCTGCTGGGGCTCATCCACCAGCAGGGAGCAGTATTTGTTGCGGGCCGTGAGTTCGAAGGCGCTCGAGAGCCCAACCACCAGGGTGCTCAGCAACAGCAGGACAATCTGGGAGGTTCCCGACAGCAGGGGAATGGCGATTGCCCCGAGCGAGGCGCCGCTCAGCAGCCCCCACTGGGAGCGGATCAGCACTTTCTCGCAGCCCAGACGGTCGGTGAGTTCTCCGGCACGACCACTCACCAGCAGGCTGGGCATCGCCAGGGCGGCGAAGTGCAGTGCCAGCAGCAGGGGGTTGGCCGTGTCGTGCATCAGGATCCAGCCCTTGGCCGTGATCCCCGCGAAGGAGCCGGCGGTGCTGAGCCCCGAGGCGATCAGAAAGGTGGTGCGCTGGTTCCGAAGGATCCAGCCCCTCACGCACCAGCCCCCAGGGCGGCCACGGCGTCCTCCACCATCGCCCTGGTCCCCACCACCTCTCCGATCAGGTCGTAGGTGTCCGCTGCTGTGATCCGCACCGGCACCAGGGTCCCGGGTGCGGCGCAGAGCCCACCCTCACCGGGGTGAACCCGCACTTCGCCGTCCACGTCGGGGGCGAAGCGGGCACAGCGGCCGAGCATGGCTCCGCTGGCCGGGTTCTCCTGCTCGATCAGCACATCGACGATGCGGCCCACCCAGGTGGCGTTGCGGGCGGCGGCGATCGGTTGCTGCAGGGCCATCAGCCGATCCCTTCGCTGCATGGCGATCTCAGGCGGAACCGGTTGCGGCAGGTTGGCGGCGGCCGTTCCTTCTTCCGATGAGAATGTGAACACGCCGACGTGGTCGAAGCGCTGCTCCTCCACGAAGTTCAGCAGATGCTGGAACTGTTGCTCCGTTTCCCCCGGGAAGCCGACGATGAAGGTGGTGCGCAGCACGGCATCAGGCAACTGGGAGCGGATGCGCTCGAGCAGGGCACCGTTCACATCGGCCTGCCAGGGGCGGTTCATCGCCCGCAGCACGTCGGGGTGGCTGTGCTGGAGCGGCAGATCCAGATAGGGCAGCACGTTGGGCACCTCCCGGTAGGCGGCAAGCACCTCCGGGGTGAGGCCGGTGGGGTAGGCGTAGTGGACCCGGATCCAGGGAATCTCCACTTCTCCGAGCGCCCGCAGCAGCTCGGCCAGCCGTGGTTTGCCGTAGAGATCCAGGCCGTAGTTGGTGGTGATCTGGCTGATCAGAACCAGCTCCTTCACCCCCTCAGCCGCCAGTTGGTGAGCCTCGGCCAGGATCGATTCGATCGGACGGGAGCGCTGATCACCGCGCAGCCTGGGGATGATGCAGAAGGCGCAGCGATAGTCGCAGCCCTCGGCCACCTTCAGGTAGGCCACCGCTTCGGAAGTGGTGCGGTAGCGGGGCAGGTGTTCGTCTCCGACAAAGGATGGGGTGGCGCTCACCCGGTTCACCCGTTCGCCCTGCTCAACTCGCTGCAGCACCTCAACGATGTGCTGGTAATCGCCGGTGCCGACGATCGCCCGGGCTTCCGGCAGCGATTCGAGCAGCTCTTCCTGGAAGTGTTGTGCCAGGCATCCGGCGATGATGATCTGCTTGCCCTGTTCAGCCAGTCCCACCAGGGTGCGAACCGATTCGGTGCGGGCGTCCTGAATGAAGCTGCAGGTGTTCACCACCACCACGGCCGCTTCGCTTTCATCGGCACTGATGCCATAGCCAGCCTGGGCCAGCAGGCCGAGCATGTGCTCGGTATCCACCCTGTTCTTCTCGCAGCCCAGGTGGGCAAAGGCCACAGTGGGTTTGCTGGCGGCTTGGCTCATCGGAGGTTCGGGTCCCAGGCCGGTCTTGACACCCTATGAGATGCACAACCGCGACACTCCCCCGAGCGGCCTCCTGATTCCGGATCGCTGGCAGGGCCTTTTTGCTCAGCCCTGCCCGTTGATCGGGGTGGTTCATCTCAGGCCCTTGCCGGGTTCACCCGGCTGGCAGGGGGATTTCGGCGCGGTGCTGGCTGCGGCGCTTGCCGATGTCCGCGCCTATCGCGATGGCGGCGCCGATGGCCTGATCGTGGAGAACTTCGGTGATGTGCCCTTCTGGGGCGGGACCGTGCCGCCGGAAACCGTGGCCGCCATGACCCGCCTGGCCACCGAGCTGGTGGCCGAAACCTGCCTGCCGGTTGGAATCAACGTGCTTCGCAATGATGCCCTGGCGGCTCTGGCGATCGCCCAGGTGAGCGGAGCCAGGTTCCTGCGGGTCAACGTGCTGAGCGGTGCCACCGTCACCGATCAGGGTGTGATCGAGGGTCAGGCAGCTGAGCTGCTGCGCCGCCGCCGCCTGCTGGGGGCTGAATCCATCCTGATTCTTGCCGATGTTCTGGTCAAGCACGGCGCGCCACTGGCGCCGCTCGGCATGGCCGAAGCTGTGGCTGATGTTCTCCAGCGCGGCGGGGCGGACGGGGTGATCGTCTCCGGGGCCGGCACCGGCCAGCCCACCGACCGGCGCGACCTGGAGCAGGCGATGGCCGCGGCCAGGGGCGCACCGGTGCTGATCGGCAGTGGAGCCACCCCGGCGCTGATGGGCCAGCTGGCCTCCTGCTGCAACGGGGTGATCGCCGGCACAGCTCTCAAGCAGGATGGAGTGGTGAGCGGCGCTGTGGACCGGCAACGGGTGACCGCCCTCAGGCGGGTGCTGCCACAATCGCCCAACTGGCAACATCCGCCGTGAGCACCACCCGCCTGACCAGTCGCCTGAGCAGCCGTCGCCGCGGTGAACCCAATCACCGCTGGATCCGTGTGGTGATGGCCGTGCTGGCCACCATCGGCATGATCGACACCGGCACGATCACCCTCAAGCGCTGGGGTGTGATCGGCCAGCTCACCTGCCCAGGTGGAGCTGAAGGCTGCGACAAGGTACTCAACAGCGTCTGGGGCAGTTTCTTCGGCCAACCGCTCTCCCTGTTCGGCTTCCTGGCCTACACCACGGTGCTGCTGCTCGCCCTGCTGCCGTTGGTCCTGCGGGGTGAGCTGCGCACCAGCCTCTCGGAGCGTAGCTGGTGGGGGCTGTTCCTGCTCACCGGCGGCATGCTGGTGTTCAGCCTGCTGCTGATGGGCCTGCTGATCTTCAAGATCCAGGCGTTCTGCTTTTTCTGCGTGCTCTCGGCGGTGCTCAGCCTGTTGCTCTTCGTCCTGAGCCTGTTCGGCGGCGACTGGGAAGACCGTGGCCAGCTCGTTTTCCGTGGTGTGATCGTTGCCCTCGTGGTGGGCCTGGCCGGGCTCGGCTGGGCGGCGTCCGTCGACAGGCCGGCTGCCCTCACCACCAAGGGCACACCGCCTCCCGTCGTCAGGGCCAGCACCCCGGCCACCATCGCCCTGGCGGAGCACCTCAAGGCCCAGGGCGCCGTGATGTATTCCGCCTATTGGTGCCCCCATTGTCATGAACAGAAGGAACTCTTCGGCAAGGAGGCAGCCGCGAAACTCACAGTGGTCGAATGTGCCCCCGATGGGGTGAACAACCAGAGGGCCCTGTGTGAGGCGAAGAAGATCGAGGGGTTCCCCAGCTGGGAGATCAACGGACGGATGGAATCGGGGGTCAAGCCCCTCGCCAGGCTGGCGGAATGGAGTGGGTTCAAGGGCCCGGTCGCGCCCTGAGTGAGCTCCAGGCTCAGCCCAGGCGGCTGGGCGGTTCGCTGAGCGGATCCGTGCCGATCGGCCTGCCCCGTTCCTGAATGGTGTGCCGCTGCCAGAACGGTTGCGGTGCGGGAGCGTCGGTGCGGTAGTGGCCGCCGCGGCTTTCCTGGCGAAACAGGGCCGCGGCGATCAGCAGCTCAGCCAGGATCAGCATCTGCCTGAGATCCTGAAGGGGGCGAAGCCGACTCTGCTGCAGGGGAGTGAGTTGCAATTGCCCGCCAGGGGCCAGTCGATCCAGTTGCCGTGCCAGCGGCTGGTGATCCAGCTCCAGGCGTTCCGCCTGGGTGATCAGCAGGGCCCGGCTCAGCGCGGTGCCACGGCGCTCCACTCCCGCCACGCGCCAGCAACGCCTTCGCAGGGCGTCGATCCTGGCCGTGATGCCGGGCCCATCGAGATCCTGGCCGGCAGCCTCATCCGCTGCCACCCAGGGTTCCGCCTGGGCGTCATCGTGCTGGGGCCAATCGTTTCGCGCCAGCTGCAGATCACCCAGCTGGCGGGCGAACACCAGGCATTCCATCAGCGAGTTGCTGGCCAGACGGTTGGCGCCGTGCACCCCCGTACTGGCCACTTCACCGATGGCGTAGAGCCCAGGCAGGCTGGTGGCCGCCCTCAGGTCGGTGCTCACTCCCCCCATCCAGTAGTGGGCGGCCGGAGCAATCGGAATCGGCGTGGTGGTGGGCTCAAGCCCCAGCTCGCGGCAGCGCCCGAGGATGGTGGGGAACTGCCGCTCCAGGAGCTCGGTTCCCACCGGTCTCAGGTCGAGCCAGAGCCGATCCACCCCCTGCTCCTGCATGGTCCGCACCAGGGCGCGACTCACCTGATCACGCGGGGCCAGGTCGCCGCCGGCCAGCTGGGCCACCGGGCTGAGGCCCTGGTCATCGATCAGCCGGGCCCCTTCCCCCCGGACCGCCTCGGAGATCAGGAAATGGGGAGCCCCCGGCAGCATCAGGGCGGTGGGATGGAATTGGACGAATTCGAGGTCGCGAACCTGGGCACCGGCCCGCCAGGCCATCGCCACACCGTCACCGGTGGCCTGGGCCGGGTTGGTGGTTTTCTCGAAGAGATGACCGCCGCCACCGCTGGCCAGCACCACCGCTCCAGCCCTCAGCCACCGCACCCGACTCCCTTCCAGCACCTGCAGACCGAGGCACCGTCCCTGCTCGACCCAGAGACTGAGGGCCAGCAGTCCCTTGCCCTGCTGCAGCTGCGGCCTGCGGCTCGCCTCCCGTTCCAGGGCCTCCACCAGCGCGCCCCCGGTCCGGTCCTGGGCATGCAGGACCCTGCGGTGGCTGTGGGCTGCCTCCAGGGTGGCGCTCAGTCCCCCTTCCACCCGATCGAAGGCCATGCCGAGCTCGAGCAATCGCCTGACGCAGCCGGGGGCCTGATGGACCAGCAACTCCACCGCCCCGACATCGCAGAGACCGGCGCCGGCTTTGAGAGTGTCGTTTCGGTGGCTCTCGAAGCTGTCTTCGGGCCCGGTCACCGCGGCAATGCCTCCCTGGGCCCAGCGGCTGGCCGAGCGGGGTGCTTTTTCCTTGCTGATCAGCAGGACCCGAAAATCCGCAGGCAACTCCAGGCAGGCCATCAGTCCGGCGGCGCCACCGCCGACGACGACGACATCCCATCGCCTGGCCAGCGGCCCTGGGAGGGCGGCGTCAGCAGCCATGGGGCCCGTCAAGGAGCCAACAAAAAAGCCGCCGGATCACTGCCGACGGCTTGAGCCAGGAGCAGGACCTGTCTGCTCAGCGGTAAACCCCGTTGTTGATCCGATCGAACCCTTCATTCAGGGCAATGGAAGACGGAGTGATCGTGAAGTTGTCGCGGTACTTCTGGAAGAGTTCCTTCTGCCGCTCGGTGAGATCAAGGTTCAGTACATCATCGATGGCCTCGTAGGGCCCCCCCAGCACGATCTTGCCCGCCAGGGTGGGATACATGCCTGGAAACTGCTGAAAGCTTCTGACTGGAGAGTTGTTCAGGTCCACCTTCCCTTCGGAAGCGGCAATCTTGTCGTCGGCAACGTTCCGACGCTCTTCCGCCTGGGCGGCGGCGGGAAGGAACAGGGTGAGAAGCAGACCGGCAACAAGCACACCGCTCATCAGCCAGGCAACCAGCCGTTTCATCGAAAATCTCCTCGAGTTGATCGCCGGACGGGATCCAGCCAAAGGCTACAGGCGCGCTCCGGTGATTCCAGGCTCGTCTGCTTGAGCATTCGCAGTTCTTCAATACCAACCGGCTCGGCCGCTCAGATCAGGCCACTCAGCCGGGGGCAGAGCAGGGCAGCAGCCAGAAAGAGACCATCCACCACCAGGGTGGTTCGCAGGACGGCGGCAGCGATCTTCCCTGGGGCTCCGGCTCGCCAGAGCTGACCAGCGGCCCAGAGCAGGGCGATGGCGGCCAGGGCGACGGGGAGCAGGGCCTCGGGGTGGGCAAGCTGGCGGCCCGCCAGGTTGAGCAGTCCTGGAGCGTCGCTGAGAGGGGCGTTCAGGACCAGGGGCCAGTAAGGCATCACTCCGGCCAGGGCCATGGTGGCGTCGGTGCAGGCCGTTCCGACCAGGGATGCGAGGTAGAAGGCACAACCGTTGCTCCAGCGTCCGTTCAGGCCGGCAAGAGCCAGGGGAAGGGCAAAGGCCTCGATCGGCAGGTGAAGGGCTGGGTGAAGCCGAAACCATCCCCAGAACAGGCATCCCCCCAGCCAGCTGCCGGCGAAGCCGACCAGCAGCTGGCCAAGGCCGGCCCAGCGGCCCCCGTTCAGGCGATCGAGCAGCAGGCCCATCGCCAGCAGGCCAGCGGTGAACAGCGATGCACTGAAGGGATGGAGCCTTACCCAGGGTGCCTGGAGGAAAACGGGCAACACAACCAGCAGAGCTGCCATCGCCGGAACAGGCAACCCTGCCTGCCGCCCTCGCGCCGAAGGGGAGGGAATCCGAAGCTGCAGGCTGGCTGGAGCGGGGGGAGAGAGGGTGGCAATGGCCCCAGGCACCGGCACGTGTAACAAAAGGTTTTCAACCTTAAGGGGGGCTGGGTCCTGGTGCGTTTCGCCTCCAGGCCATAGGGTCGGAACTTCCCATTTTTGATGCCCCCGATGCCCGCCGCCATCCAGCCTCCGGCGCTGGGGCTTTTCGAGGCCTGCTGGCACGCCCTGGTGCTTGGGGTCGTTCAGGGGCTCACCGAGTTTCTGCCGATCAGCAGCACGGCCCATCTCAAGGTGGTGCCGGTGCTGCTGGGCTGGGGGGATCCTGGCGTCGCGGTCACGGCGGTGATCCAGCTCGGCAGCATCGGGGCGGTGATTCTTTATTTCCGTGACGACCTGGCCGCTGTGATCCGTGGCATCAGCCGCGCCTTTCGCCTGGGTCAATGGAAGGACCCCTCGGCGCGGCTGGGGCTGGCGATGGTGATCGGCACCGTGCCGATCGTGCTCGCCGGTCTGGCTATCAAGGTGTTCTGGCCGGGCTACGAAACTTCCGCCTTGCGTGGGATCGCTTCGATCGGAATTGTTTCGATCGTGATGGCGTTGGTTCTGGCCCTGGCGGAAACGCTTGGCGCCAGGCGCCGGTCGCTGCCCCAGGTCCGTCCGATCGATGGGGTCTGGGTCGGGCTGGCCCAGGCCCTGGCCCTGATTCCAGGAGTGTCGCGCTCCGGCAGCACCCTGACGGCCTCGCTTTTCGATGGCTGGGAGCGATCGGCGGCGGCCCGCTTTTCCTTTCTGTTGGGCATCCCCGCCATCACCCTGGCCGGCCTTGTCGAGCTGAAGACGGCCTTTGCCGCCGACGCGGCCCTGGGGCCTGTGCCGATGCTGGTCGGGATCGCGGCGGCGGCGGTGGTCTCCTGGCTGGCGATCGCCTGGTTGCTGCGTTTTCTTCAGAACAACAGCACCTGGGTGTTCGTGGCCTACCGGCTCGGTTTCGGGGTGTTCCTGCTGGCCTGGGTGGCCCGGTCGGGGGGTGCTGCCGGTTGAGCTGATCGTCGTTCAGACTGAATGGTCTGTGGAACCGCTGATCCCGTGTGGAATGAGCCTTCCGCCGGCGTCTCGCTGGATGTCGGCGCCGTCGATCGCCTCCCCCAGCCGGCGGTTGTGTCCACCGTGGCGCCCGGTTCGATCGGTGAGGAGCTCGGCTTTCAACCCGGCGATCGGTTGCTCAGCATCAATGGCCTCAGGCCCAGGGACCTGATCGATCTGCAGGTGCTGGTCGGTGAGGAAGACCTGGTGCTCGAGGTGGAGGACCCGGAGGGGGTTCTGCACCGGCTGGAGATCGAGAAGGATGCCGACGACGGTTTGGGGCTGGGCTTCACAGAAGCGTTGTTCGACGGGCTGCGGCAATGCAACAACCACTGCGCGTTCTGCTTCATTGATCAGCAGCCCCCCGGTCAGCGCGACAGCCTCTACGTCAAGGACGACGACTTCCGGCTCAGCTTCCTCTACGGCTCCTATCTCACCCTCACCAACCTCACCCCGGCCGACTGGGGGCGGATCGAAGATCAGCGGCTTTCGCCGCTGTTCGTTTCGGTCCATGCCACGGATCCGGAGCTGCGGCAACGCCTTCTGGTCAATCAGCGGGCTGGGCTGCTGATGGAGCAGCTGGCCTGGTTCGCGGAGCGGCGCCTGCAGATCCACGCCCAGGTGGTGGTCTGTCCGGGTCTGAACGATGGTGCGGCCCTGGAGCGCAGCCTCCATGACCTGGCCAGCTTCGCTGCCGAACCCTGGCCGGCGGTGCTTTCCGCGGCGGTGGTGCCTGTCGGGCTGACCCGCTTCCGGCCCCAGCAGGATGGTCTGGTGCCGGTCGATCGGGACTGTGCACGCACCGTGATTGCCCAGGTGGAGCCGATCCAGGAGCACTTCCTCTCGAGATTGGGCAGCCGCTTCGCCTGGCTCTCGGATGAGTGGTATCTGATCGCCGGCCTGCCTCTGCCTCCCCGCTCCGCCTACGAAGACCTCCCCCAGCAGGAGAACGGCGTCGGCAGCATCCGGGCCTTCCTTGAATCCCTGGAGCGGGCCACCGAACCCTTGCCGGAGCGCCTGGCGGCTCCCCGCCGGATCAGCTGGGTGGTGGGGCGGCTGGTGGCCGAGGCCCTCCAGCCGGTGGTGGATCGCCTCAACCGCGTTGATGGGTTGGAGGTGATCCTGCATGGTCTGCCCAGCCCCTACTGGGGCCAGGATCAGGTGGTCACGGGCCTGCTGACCGGATCCGACCTGCTGACGGGGCTGGCTGGCCTGGATCTGGGCGATCAGCTTCTTCTCCCCTCGGTGGTCCTGCGCCAGGGAATGCCTGTCTTTCTGGACGACCTCAGCCTCGACGCGTTCAGAGCCCGTTGCCCGGTGCCGATTCGCCTGGTGGATGGGGCGGATGATTTCGTGGCTGCCTGCATCGGCGAGCTGGCCTTTGTTCCTTAAGCTCTGCCTGAACACCGACCTCTCTGGCGTGCGGCCTTCCATCCTTGTCCTGTCGGCACTCGCCGGGATGGCCTGTCTCCCTGCTGTGGCTCAGCCGGCTTCGGTGCAGCCCGCCCAGCCCGTGGGCAGCGAGCTGCCCCTGGCCCCTGAGGTCCTGGGAAACCGTCCCAGGTCGGATCCTTCCGTGCTGGCTCCGGCAGCCAAGCAGCTTGAGCCCGGCCTGGAAGGGCTCAGTGGCCCACCCTCGCTGGCCCTGCCGACCAAGCCCACCCAGGTGAGGATCCAGGAACTCAGGCCCCTTGGCCTGCGTGAGGTGGAAACCATTGCCGAAGTCAACAACCCCAATCTGAAGGCTGTGGCCTCCCAGGTGGATCAGGCCAAGTCCAACCTGAGGGCCCAGATCTCCGCCTGGTATCCCAACATCAACCTCAACACGTCAAACAGTTTTCCAGGTTTGAACAATAGTTTTCGGAGTGATACAAATTTCCCGAGCCGCAGCACACCCTTCAACCCCACCTCCAACACCACCACGACCTCCAATCTGAGGTATGGCGGGCAGATGAGCATCGGCATCAACTGGGATCTGATCAATCCCCAACGGGTCCCTCAGATCGCCGCCGCCCGCGATCAATATGAGCAGGCCCAGAATCAGTATCTGATCGCCTTGCGGGATCTGCGGCTTCAGGTGGCCCAGGCCTACTTCGATCTGCAACTTGCCGACGAAAATGTGAGAATCGGCCAGGAATCGGTGCGCGCTTCTCTGGTGAGTCTCAGGGATGCGAGGGCTCGTTTCCAGGCCGGTGTATCCACCAAGCTCGACGTTCTGCAGGCAGAAACCCAGCTTGCCCGCGACCAGCAGTTGCTCACCACAGCCCTGGCTGATCAATCCGTGGCCCGCCGCAGCCTGGCCGCCTTTCTTGATCTGCCCATGAACGTCACCCCCACGGCCAGTGAACCGGCGCGGGTGCTGGCCTCCTGGTTGCCCTCTCTGCAGGAGAGCATCGTGGCCGCCTATGCCTTCCGCGAGGAACTCGATCAGATCATTCTTGACATCTCGATTGCAAACAGCAATGCCAATGCCTCGATCGGAGCGGTGCAGCCCTTTCTCAGCATTGTGAATAACTTCGGCTGGAACCGCTTCAGTGGTGAGACCACCTCCAGAGCGATCAATACCAGCAATACCGATACGCTTACCTACGGCTTCGATAACACAATCGGGCTCAACTTGAGCTGGTCATTGTTTGATGGCGGTCGAGCCGCCGCCCAGTACCGCCAGCAGAAGCAGGTCGCTGAGGAAAATCGGTTCCGTTTCGCCAGTCGTCGCGATTCGATTCGCCAGGAAGTGGAATCGAGCTTCTATGAGCTGCTCAAGAACAATCGCGACATCGCCACCACAACCCGGGAAGTGATCTCGGCGCGGGAGACCCTCCGCCTGGCGCGGCTTCGATTCCAGGCCGGCGTCACGACCCAGCGGGAAGTTGTCGATACACAGCGCGATCTCACCCAGGCCGAGGTTCGTTACGCTCGCGCCGTCACCGATTACAACAAGCGTCTGGCCGAGCTGCGCCGCCGCACCGGTCTTGATCAGGTGGCGCTCTGCAAGCCTCCTGCCCTGCCGGGAAGCAAGCCAGCTCAGGACCCAGCCACCCAGATCCCGATCGAACCCCTGCCTCTGCAGCCGGCCTGCCAGCTCGACTCAAGCCTGTGAGCCAGCTTGGGCCAGGCCAGCTGGATTCCAGAATGTCCTTGATAAGGTCACATCGCTTTAAGCTGCCGCCCCGATGAACCCGGATGCTTCATCGGGCCCAGGGCTCTCCATCCCCGGCACCCTGAGGCTTGGCCTTTTCCAGGCCTGTCTCGGCTTTCTGGCTGTTGTTTTTGCCGGGCTGCTCAATCGGGTGATGGTCAGTGAGCTGGGGTTCCCAGGCCTTCTGGTGGGCGGCGCCCTGGCCTTCGAGCAGTTCGTTGCTCCCTCCCGGGTGCTGTTCGGCCAGATCTCCGATCGCTATGCCTGGGCAGGACGGCATCGCACCCCATACATCCTTGTGGGTGCTGCCGGCTTCTGCGGCCTGGCCGTGCTGGTTGTGCCGGTGATCTTCAGGCTGGCGAGGGCGTTCCAGGCGCAGGATTCCCAGGCGAGCCTGCTGGGGGGAGCCTTGCTCTGCGGATTGTTCGCCTGTTACGGGCTGGCTGTGTCGATGGCCAGCACCCCGTATCTCGCTCTGGTGATTGATCGCACCGGCGAGAAGGATCGCCCCAGGGCGGTCGGGATCATCTGGTGCATGCTCACTGTCGGCATCGTTGCTGGAGCGGTGGCGATTTCCCTCAGTCTTCGGAATCTCGATGGGGTGAAGGATCCCGCCGTACTCGAAGCGGTCCTGGGGCCATTCATGGTGCGCTCCGCCCTGGTTGTCTTCGCGCTGACCCTCCTGGCTGTCTTGGGGATGGAACCGGCCCAGACCGATCTGAGTCAGAGCGCCGAACGGGAGGATGCGATCACCCTGAGGCGGGCCTGGCAGCTGATCACCTCCAGCCGGCAGGTGGCCATCTTCTTTCTTTTTCTCGTCCTCTTCACCCTTGCCCTGTTCCTTCAGGATCCTGTTCTGGAGAGCTATGGCGCCGAAGTGTTCGGCATGCCGATCGCTGCCACCGCCGGTCTCAATGCTCTCTGGGGATCGGGGACCCTGATCGGCCTGGTGGCTGCGGGCTGGTGGATCGTTCCCAGGCTTGGACCGCTGGCCACGGCGCGGCTGGGCTGCCAGCTGATCGCCGCTTCCATGCTTCTGCTTCTTCTGGCTGGGCTCACAGCCCAGGTTGCCGTGCTCAAGACGGTGATGCTGGTGTTCGGCCTGGCCTCAGGGATCGGTACCAACAGCACTCTCTGCCTGATGCTTGATCTCACCCTGCCCCAGGCGGCGGGAACCTTTGTCGGGGTCTGGGGTCTGGCCCAGGCTTTTTCGAGGGCCATCGGCAAGTTGCTGGGGGGTGGCCTGCTCGATCTGGGGCGGGCCATCGGGCCGGATGGCTCGAGCTTTTTCCCCTTTGCCCTGGTGCTGTCGATCGAGGCTCTGGTCGCCTTTGCGGCGTTGTGGCTGCTCTCGGCGCTGAACCTGCGCCAGTTCCGTGAGGACACCAGCCGCAGCCTCAGCCGCGTCCTCTCGCTGGAACTCGGATGAGCGCGTCTGCCATGAGCCACCTCCCGCTGGGCGCCCTGCCGCTTGATGGCCTGCTCGATCAGGTGGCCACCCGGCAGCGCCTCGACTTCGGTCACATGGCCGCAGAGTCCAAGGCCGATGGCAGCCTGATCACGGCCTGTGACCGCTGGAGCGACGCGACCCTGGTGCACGGCCTGGGCCAGCTCTATCCCGGCGAAGGGGTACTCAGTGAGGAGGGAGAGAAACGGATCCCCCGGACCTCCGCCTACTGGGTGGTGGATCCCCTCGATGGCACCACGAACTTTGCCGCCGGCATTCCGTACTGGGCGATTTCCCTGGCCCGTTTCGAGCACGGCGTTCCGGTCTTGGCGATCCTCGATATTCCTCCCCTCCGGCAACGGATCGTGGCGGTGCGGGGGCAGGGGGCCTGGCGGAATGGCAAGCCTCTGCCTGCCCCCACATCCCAGGGCCAGGCGATCGGCTGCGCCTCGCTGTGCAGCCGATCGATCGGCGTCCTTCAGAGGCTGCCCGACCGGCGTTTTCCCGGAAAGATCAGATTGCTCGGGGTGGCCAGCCTCAATCTGGTCAGCGTGGCGATGGGCCAGACAGTGGCGGCGCTCGAAGCCACCCCGAAGATCTGGGATCTGGCTGCGGCCTGGCTGGTGCTCTCCGAGCTGGGCTGTCCGCTGCGGTGGCTGGTGACCAATCCAGCCCGCCTCCAGCCGGGCGAGGACCAGGCCCATGCCGATTTTCCCGTTCTGGCGGCCCGCGACCCCGCGACCCTCGAGATCTTCCTCCCCTGGGCAGAAGCACTAGTGGACGAGAGCTGATGTGATAGGTTATTGGACTGCGCGTGAGCCGGAAGGCAAAGCGCTGCAGGGCTTAGGGCAGAGGGAAGCGGAAGCCCCCGATGCTGTAAGTTTCAGAAGCGGCTG